>JAJNAZ010000074.1 GCA_021155855.1 Solirubrobacterales bacterium | reverse complement strand
CGACAGGTAGTAGCCGCGCCAGAGCAGCCATGCCGGCAGGCCGGAGAGCCGGACGCCGAGACCTCCGCCACGCCGCGGTGGGCTCCGAGCGAGGCGAGCGCACCCTTGGACCTGTAGGCGAACGGCTCGCCGGGGCGACCTTCCAGCGCCGCGGCGACGTTCTTCGCCAGCGTCCGGGCCTCGCGCACGGCGAACTGCGCGGTCGGCGGCGCGTAGTCGCCGCGCTCGCTCGGGGCGTCGACCAGCGGGATCAGCGCGGCGTCGCCGAGCGCCCAGACGTCGTCGCGGCCCTCGACCCGAAGGGTGCGGTCGGCCCGGAGACGGCCGCGCTCGTTCGTCAGCGCGAGCTTGGCGACGAGCGGCGACGGCGCGTTGCCGATGGTGGCGACCAGCGTGCGGGTGCCGATCACCTCGCCGGTCGTGGTGACGATCGCGGTGCCGGTCGCCTCGCGGATGCCCGTCTTCAGCAGAACCTCGATGCCGCGCCGCTCGAAGAACGCTTTGGCATACTCGCCGAGTGACGGGGGCAGCTCGCCGAGCAGCCGGTCGGCGAACTCGACGACAAGCACCCGGACCTCGCTCCGGTCGATGTTCGGGTAGAAGGTGAGCGACCGCTCGATCAGCCCCATCATCTCGCCGGCGGTCTCGACGCCCGAGAAGCCGCCGCCGATCACAGTGAAGGTCAGGAGTTCCTTCTTGACCTCCGGCAGTGCGGTGATGTCGGCGTGCTCGAGCTTGTCGATGACGGCGTTGCGCAGGGCGAGCGCGTCGCTCAGCGTCTTCAGGGTCAGCGCATGCGCGGCGAGGCCGGGGATGCGCGAGAGGTCGACGGTCTGCCCGAGCGCGAGCACGAGGTGGTCGTAGCCGACCTCGGTGTATCGCCGCTGCAGCCCCTGGAAGATCGTGACGACCTTCCGCTCGGGGTCGACGGCGTAGATCTGCGCCTGGCGTACCCGCACGCCCGGCAGGAGGCGCCGAAGCGGCGCCACCGCGTCGCGCACCGAGATGCCGCCCGCCGCCACCTCGGGCAAGAGCGGCTGGAAGGTGAAGTAGTTCACCTCGTTGATCAGCTCGATGTCGGCGATGCGCCCGACGTGACGCCGCAGTTCCCGGGCCGCGAACATGCCGGCGAAGCCGCCGCCGAGCACGAGAATGCGCTTCCTGCCGCCAACCGTCATCGGACCTCCAATTAGTGGCATTCGGACCGTGTCCACTTCCAGCTTGCCCGGGCCGGCGCGGTCAATAGCCGCGCTCCCGGTCGACGAGGCCGGCCACCGGCGCCCCGGTCCGGTCCGCGCGGACGCCCGCGATCACATGGGCGGCCCCTTCCTCGGCGCGAGTCTGGCAGGCGACGTGCGGGGTGAGGATCACCCGCGGGTGGCGCCAGAGCGGATGCTCGGGCGGGAGCGGCTCGGGGTCGGTCACGTCGAGCATCGCCGCCGCCAGCCGGCCACCGTCGAGGGCGGCGAGGAGCGCTGCCTGATCGAGCTGCCGGCCGCGCAGCCGGGCAAAGAGGCGGGCGTCGAGGAGGCCGGTGGTCTCGGGCGTCAGCGGCAGCAAGCAGACGAGGATGTCGGTCCGGGCGAGGAAGGCGTCGAGGTCGGTGAAGCAGTCGACGCCCGGGATCGTCTTGGGGCTGCGGCTCCAGCCCGCGAGGGGGAAGCCGAACGGCGTGAGCGCGGCGAGCGCCGCCTGCCCGAGCGTGCCGAGGCCCATGACCCCGACCCGACGCTCGGCCGCGGGCCGGTTGGCGGCGGTCTGCCAGCGGCGGGAACACTGGTTGTCGAGGTAGAGGGGGAGATCGCGGTGCAGGGCGAGGACGCCGAGGGTCACGTATTCCCGCATCTGCTCCGCAAGCCCCGGCTCCAGCATCCGCACCACCCCGACGTCGGGCGGCAGGTTCGTGAGGTCGAACTGATCGACGCCCGCCCCGACCGAAAAGATCAGCCGCAGGTTCGGGTAGGTCTCGGCGAGGCGCTCGGGCGCGGTCCAGGTGACGAGGTAGCGCACCGCCTCCGGGTCTTCCGCGCGGCCCTGCCAGAAGGGGACATCGGGCAGCTGCTCGGCGAAGGCGCGGGCGAAGACCGTGCCCCGCTCCGGGGTCGAGAGGTAGAGGACGGCCATCAGGCGAGCGCCGCGCGCACGTCGGGGTCGGCGAGCGTCTGGTCGAGCGTGGCCCGGGTGCGCTCGACGATCGCGTCGATCTCGTCCGCGGTGCAGCAGAGCGGCGGCGCATAGCCGAGCACGCCGTTGGCGAAGGCGCGGATGACGAGGCCGTTCTCCCAGGCGCGGTCGAAGATGCGGCGGCTCGGGTCGGCGGACGCGGGCAGCGGCGTCTTCGCCGCCTTGTCGATCACGAGTTCCACCGCCGCGAGCATTCCGCGGCCGCGGACGTCACCGACGAGCGGGTGGTCGGCGAGGCTCGCGAGCCCGGCCTGCAGCCGCGCGCCCATTGCCCGGCCGTTCTCGAGCAGGCCGCCCTCGTAGAGGTCGAGCACCGCGAGCGCCACCGCGGCCGAGACCGGGTGCCCCGAGTAGGTGAAGCCGTGTCCGACCGCGGCGGCTCCCGCCCCGTCGGCGATCGTCTGGTAGACGTGGTCGGCGAGGAGCAACGCGCCCATCGGCGCGTAGCCCGAGGTGAGGCCCTTGGCGACCGTCATCAGGTCGGGAACGATCCCGTCCTCCTCGCAGGCGAAGAGTGGGCCGGTGCGGCCGAAGCCGGTGATCACCTCGTCGGCGACGAAGAGGATGTCGAGCTCGGCGCAGAGCGCGCGCATCGCGCGCATCCAGCCCGTCGGCGGCACCAGCACGCCGCCCGAACCCTGGATCGGCTCGGCGTAGAAGGCGGCGACGCGCTCCGGCCCGCCGAGCGCCTCGACCTTGGCGCGGAGCGCGGCCGTCGAGGCGGCGATGATCGCCTCCGGGTCGGACCCCGCCGGGTTGCGGTAGGCATAGTGCGACGGGATCTTGTGCTGCCAGTCGTAGGGGACGCCGAAGCCCGCGTGGAAGACCGGAAGCGCGGTCAGGCCGGCGCCGACCGTCGTCGAGCCGTGGTAGCCCTGCTCGAGCGAGATGAACTGGTCCTTCTGCGGCTTGCCGCGGGCGTGCCAGTAGTAGCGGACGAAGCGCACCGAGCTG
>JAJNAZ010000009.1 GCA_021155855.1 Solirubrobacterales bacterium | reverse complement strand
GATCGTCTCCGGCGCGCCCGAGACCCCGCCCTACCTGCTGAAGACGATCGCGCCGCTGCGCCATCCCGCCGAGGTGATGGTGCTGATCGACGCCGACATCGTCGTCACCAGACCGCTCGCGCCGGTGATCCAGGCGACCGCCGACCGCAGCGTGGTCGCGTTCAAGGAGAACGTCGACCGGTTCTTCGGTGAATGGGGGCCGCAGCTCGACCTCGGGCCCGCGCGGCCGCGGCCCTACGTCTCCTCCGGCCTCGTGGTGTTCGCCGGGGACCGTGGCGCCGAGCTGCTCGCCCTCTGGGACGATCGCCAGAGCCGGGTCGACTTCGACCGCTCCTGGTTCGCGCGCAACGATCCCGACTACCCGTTCAGGTTCATCGACCAGGACGTGCTCAACGCGATCCTCTGCACCGTCGCCGAGCCGGGCGAGGTCGCCGTGCTCGACACCCGCCTGGCGCCCCATCAGCCCTACCGCGGGCTTCGGATCGTCGACGAGGCGACGCTTCGCTGCGCCTACCGCGACGGGATCGAGCCCTTCGTCCTGCACCAGTACCTGGAGAAGCCGTGGATCGAGCCGATCTACCACGGGCCCTACTCGCGGCTGCTGAGCCGGCTATGGCTGGGCCCCGACGTCGCGGTTCCGTTCCCCGAGCACGAGGTCCCGTTGCGGATGAGAAACGGGCTCCGAGCGCGACTGCACCGCAAGCGGGTCGACTTTCAGGACCTCGCGCGCTGGTACGTGCGCGACGTGATCCCGGAGTGGGTCGCGGCCCGGCGCGGCGTCACCCGCGAGCGGACGGGACCGCAAACGTGATCGACGCGGCGTTCTACTGCGTCGCGGACGAGCGCTACTTCCTCGGCGCGGTGGCGGTGGTCAACTCGCTACGCCTGCACGGCCACACCGAGCCCGTATTCGTCGGCGACTGCGGGCTGACGAGCCGGCAGCGCGAGCTGCTCGACCCCCACGCGACCGTGGTCGAGCCCACCAGCGAGGCGCCCGGGTGGCTGCAGAAGACCGCGGCACCGCTTCGCCATCCCGCCGAGGTGATGATGTTGATCGACGCCGACATGGTGGTCACCAGGCCGCTCGGCCCGTTGATCGAGGAAGCGTCGGTCGACCGCGTGGTGGCGTTCCAAAACGACCGTCAGCGGTTCGTGGCCGGCTGGGGAGAGCTTCTCGACCTGGGGCCGGCGCGGCCCCGTCCCTACATCTCCTCGGGACTCGTCGGCCTCGGCGGAGCGACCGGCCGCGAGGTGCTGCGCCTGCTCGACGATCGCCAGGCCAGGGTCGACTTCGAGCGCACCTTCTGGCGCCGAGACGAGCCCGGATACCCATTCCTGTACGCCGATCAGGACGTGCTCAACGCGATCCTGTGCACGCGCGTTGCCCCGGACCGGATCACCAGCCTCGAGCACCGGCTGGCGGCAACCCCGCCCTTCGACGGCCTACGGATGATCGACGAGCGCACGCTGCGCTGCGCTTACGCCGACGGCGTGAACCCCTACGTGGTCCACCACTTCGAGCGCAAGCCGTGGCTGGTGCCGATCCGTCACGGGCTCTACTCGCGGCTGCTGAGCCGGCTGTGGCTCGGCCCCGACGTCGCCCTGAGGCTGCCCGAGGACCTGGTCCCGCTGCGGATGCGCAGCGGCGTGCTCGCGCGCGCCGAGCGTACCCGCGTCGACGCGATCGACGTCTTTCGCCGTTACGTGCTCAAGCGACCCACGACAGCACCGTGAGCGGGGCCCCGGTCGCGTTTTACTGCGCCTCGAGCGAGCTCTACTTCCCGGGCGCGGTCGGGCTAGTCAACTCGCTGCGCCGATCGTCTCCGGCGCGCCCGAGACCCCGCCCTACCTGCTGAAGACGATCGCGCCGCTGCGCCATCCCGCCGAGGTGATGGTGCTGATCGACGCCGACATGATCGTCACCAGGCCGCTGACGCCGCTGATCGAGCGGGCATCGGGGGGACGGGTGGTGGCGTTCGCCAACGACATCGACCGGTTCGTGCCGCAATGGGGGGAGGCGCTCGACCTGGGGCCCGTCCGCCGCCGACCGTACGTCTCCTCGGGGCTGGTGCTGCTCGGGGGCCCGGCCGGCGAGGAGGTGCTCGGGCTTTGGGACGACCGCCAGCGCCGGGTCGACTACGAGCGCTCCTGGTTCGCGCGCGACGATCCCGGTTACCCGTTCAAGTACCTCGAGCAGGATGTGCTCAACGCGATCCTCTGCACCCGCATCGACCCGGCGCGGATCGTCACCGTGGAGAATCGGCTCGCCGCGAACCTGCCGTTCGACGGCGTGCGGATCGTCGACGAGCTCCCGCCCCGCTGCGCGCATGCCGACGGGACCGAGCCCTATGCGCTCCATCACTTCGACCGCAAGCCGTGGCTCGAGCGCGTGCGCAGCAACGTCTACTCGCGACTGCTGACCCGGCTGCTGCTGGATCCGGACTCGCCGCTGCGCCTCGATCCGGCCGAGCTTCCGCCCCGGCTGCGCAACGGTCCGGCGGCCGCCGCCGAGCGACTGGCGACTGACCTGCTGCTCGGGCCGTCCGGCGTCGCGCGGCGGCTGCGCGAACGTCGCTCCCGAATCCCGGCTCGGTCGGGCTCCGCCTCGCCATGAGCGAGCGCCTGAGGGTGATCGTCGCGGCGATCGGCTGGACCGGTCACGCCTTTCCCGCGATCGCCCTCGCCCGCGAGCTTCACCGCCGGGGCCACGCGGTCACCGTCGAGACCTTCGAGCGCTGGCGGGCGGTGGTCGAGGAGCTCGGCCCGCGCTTCCTCGCCGCTCCCGAGCAGATCCGCTTCGGCGAGACCGGGCCGCAGGCCGGGCCGACGCTCGCCGAGGCCGCGCGCAAGCTGGCTCCGACGCTCGAGGGACTGCGCCCTCAGGTGGTCGTCAGCGACCTGTTCGCGCTCGCGCCGGCGTTGGCGGCCGAGCGGGCTCAGATCCGCCGCGCGAGCTTGATCCCGCACCCGTTTCCGGCGCACGAGCCGGGCCTGCCGCTGTATCCGCTCGGCCTGCTGCCGCCGCGCACCCGGGCCGGCGGGCTGGCCTGGCGGGCGGCTTGGCCGCTGGTCGGATCGCGGCTGCCGAACACGCGGCTGGCTCGGGTGAGGGCGGAGCTCGACCGCAACCGCGCCGAGCTCGGACTCGGGCCGCTGGGCCGCTACGACGGGCAGATCAGCGACGAGCTGGCGCTGGTGGCGACCTTCCCGCAGCTCGAGTATCCACGGCGCTGGCCTCGATCCGCGCGGGTCACCGGTCCGCTGCCGTTCGAGCTTCCCCACCCCGAGGTCGAGCTTCCGCGCGGCTCGGGGCCGCTCGTGCTCGTCGCCTCGAGCACCGAGCGCGACCCGGAGCAGAGGCTGATCCGGGTAACGCTCGAGGCGCTCGAGCACGAACCGGTGAGGGTGATCGCGACCACCAACCGCCGCCGGGAGGCGTTCACGGGCCCGGTGCCCGCGAACGCCAGGGTGGTCGACTGGCTCTCCTACGCGCGCGTGATCCCGCCGGCGGCGGTCGTCGTCTGCCATGGCGGCCACGGAACGATCACCAGGGCGTTGGCCGAAGGGGTCCCGCTGCTGGTCTCGCCGCCGGCCGGCGACATGGCCGAGAACGGCGCTCGGGTCGCCTGGTCGGGCGCGGGCCTGATGCTTCCCGATCGACTGCTGCGCGCCGCCTCGCTGCGGCCCGCGGTGAGGAGGCTGCTGTCGGACCGTCGGTTCGCCGCGCGCGCCGGGGCGATCGCCACCTGGGGCCGGGGCAATGACGGCCCCGCGGTCGCCGCCGAGCTGGTTGAGCGGCTGGCGCGGTGAGCGGGCGGCTGGCGCGGTGAGCGGGCGGATGAGGGTGCTGATCGGGGCGGTGGGGCTCGCCGGACACACCCTGCCCGCGCTCGCCCTCGCCCGCGAGCTGCGCGCGCGGGGCCACGGGGTTCTCTTCCACGGCTTCGAGCGCTGGCGTGCGACGGTCGAGCAGCTCGAGATCGGGTTCGAGGGCGGGCGCGACCGGATCTTCGCCTCGATCGACGAGTCCGAGGCGAGCCTGGCCGATTCCGTGCGCGGAATGATGCCCAGCATCGAGCGCTTCCACCCCGACGTGGTGGTGAGCGACGGGCTCACCCTGTCGCCGGCGCTGGCCGCCGAGATCCGCGGCATCCCGCGCGCGACGCTGCTGCCCGAGGTCTACCCGTTCGCGGCTCCCGGGCTCCCGTTCTTCTCGCTCGGCCTGTACCCACCGCGCACCGCGTGGGGCGCCGCGGCCTGGCGCGCCGCCGCGCCGCTTCGGACCCGCTTGCCGAGCACCCGTTGGCTGCGGCAATCGCGCCGCTCGCTCGACCTTCAACGGGCCGAGCTCGGGCTCGGTCCCCAGCCGGACTTCGACCGGCCCTCCGGCGACCGCCTGATCCTGGTCGCGACGTTGCCCCAGCTCGAATATCCGCGGCGCTGGCCCGCGGACGTGCACGTCACCGGGCCGATGTTCTTCGATCCACGCCACCCCGCAGTTGATCTGCCTGACGGCGAATGGCCCCTGGTCGTGGTCGCCCCGAGTACGGTCAAGGATCCCGAGGGTCGCCTCGTGCGGACCGCGCTCGAGGCGCTCGCGCCCGAGCCGCTGCGGATCGTGGTGACGACGGGCGGGGCCACGGCGGACATCGACCGGATTCCGGCGAACGTTCTGATCGCCGACTGGATCGACTACTCGCGCGTGATGCGCCAGGCATCCCTGGTGATCTGCCACGGCAACCACGGCACCGTCGCCAGGGCCCTGTCGGAGGGCGTGCCGCTCGCCGTCAGCCCGGCGATGGCCGACGACGCCGAGCATGGCGCCAGGGTGGCGTGGGCGGGCGCCGGGCTGATGATCCCTCGACCGCTGCTCGCTCCCGCCTCGTTGCGATCGGTTACCCGAAGGCTGCTCACCGACGTCCGGTTCGTCCAGCGCGCCCGCGCGATCGAGGGCTGGGCGCGCGAGAACGACGGGCCCCGCGTCGCTGCGGACCTGGTCGAGGGGCACGCGAACGGGTGATGGGCGCTCGGCTCAGAGTGCTGGTCTCTGCCGGGGCCGCGGAGGGGCACGCCTTCCCCGCCCTGGCGCTCTCGCGAGCCCTCGCCCAGCGCGGCCATGAGCCGCTGCTCGAGCTCGCGGAGCGCTGGCGCGAGCCGGTCGGCGCGCTCGGTGCCAGGTTCACGCCGGCGAGCGAGTACATCGCCTTCCCGGGCGTCGCGCCCCCAACCGCGTCCGGGCCGACGCTGATCGACGCCGCGCGGTCGCTCGTCCGCGTGATCGAGGAGTTCCGCCCCCACGTGGTCGTCGGCGACCTGGGCACGCCGGCGCCGGCGCTCGCCGGCGAGCTCGCCGGGGTCCGAAGCGCGACCCTGATACCGACCGTGTATCCGATCCAGGGCGCGGGGCTGCCGCTGTTCCCGATCGGGTTCGTGGCGCCGCGGACGCCGCTGGGCTCGTGGATGTGGCGCGCGGTCGAGCCGGCGCTCAGGGGACTGCGCCCGACCACGCAGTGGCTGCGCCGAGTGCCGGACTTGCTGAATGCGTCGCGGGCTGAGCTGGGCCTGGCGCCACTGCGAAGCGACACTCCGATCACCACCTACGGGGCGATCAGCGAAGGCCTGGCGCTGGTCGCGACCTTCCCCGAACTCGAGTACCCGCGGACGTGGCCCGCGGGAGTTCATGTCACCGGGCCGATGAGGTTCGAGCTCCCCTACCCCGGGATCGAGCTTCCAGCGGGGGAGGACCCCCTGATCCTGATCGCCTCGAGCACCGGTCAGGACCTCGCGCACGATCTGGTTCGAGACGCGATCGGAGCGCTCGAGGGTGAGCCGGTCCGGGTTGCGGCGACCCTCAATCGCCGGGGGGAGGTGTGGTCGGGCAGGGTTCCGCCGAATGCGATCGTGGTGGACTGGTTCTCCTATCGCCAGCTGATGCCGAAGGCGGCGCTCGTGATCACCACCGGCGGGCACGGCACGGTCGCCCGGGCGCTCGCCGACGGCGTGCCGGTGCTGGTCTGCCCCGTGGGCGCCGACACGGCGGAGAACGGCGCTCGGGTCACCTGGGCCGGCGCCGGGTTGATGCTCCCGCCACGCCTGCTCGGTGCGAGCACCCTGCGCCGGGCGGTGAGGCGACTGCTTGCCGACCCGCGGTTCGCCCGGCAAGCGGGCGAGATCGGGGCTCGCGGTGAACGTGAAGACGGCGCCGCGCGAGGCGCCGAGTTGGTCGAGCGCTACGCCTCCGGGGCGACCGATCCCGCCCCCCGGTAGGTCTCGAGCACCTCCGCGAACGAGCCCGCCGCACGCACGTGTCCCCTGTCGAGCAACAGCGCGCCCGGGCAGATCCGCTCGAGGGCGACGTGGTCGTGACCGGCGGCGACCACGACCCCGCCGCGGCGCCGCAGTTCGTGTACGTAGTCCTCGACGATCGCTCGGAACTCGTGATCGAGGGCCTCGAAGACCTCGTCCAGCAGCAGCACCGACGGGGAGATCACCTGGATCACCGCGAACCCGAGCCGGGCTCGCATCCCCTCCGAGTAGGTGTGGACCGGCCGATCGAAGGCCGCCCCGAGCCGGGCTCCCGCCTGCATCGCCTCGATCCGAGCCCCCGCGTCGGCCTTGCTGAGCCCGGCCAGCACCCCGAGCAGCTCGGCGTTCTCGCGACCGGTGAGCGGCGCCTGCAGCCCGGCGTCGGTGGCGAGCAGCGAGCCGACCCGGCCGCGCACATCGGCGGTGCCCGCGTCGGGGCAAATGACCCCGCCCAGCACTCGAAGCAGCGTCGTCTTGCCCGAGCCGGTCGGGCCGATCACGGCCACTCCCGCCCCCGGCTCGATCTGCAGGTCGAGATCCCGCAGACCCCAGGCGGTGGCCCGGATGCGTCGCAGGCGCGCGAGCGCGGGCGTCAGCACCCGTCCGAGATGGTCGAAGTCGAACCGCACCCCGACGCCCTCCAGGCGCACCTCGCCCGGTACCGACACCGTCCGCTCGGGCTCGAGAGCGGTCGTCATCCGACCAGCTTCGCGAACTCGGATTGCTCGCGCCGGTAGACCGGCAGGCTCACGGCGAGCACCAGCGCCCCTACCGCCAATGGCACCAGCAGCTTCCAGGCCGCGGGCGCGTGGCCGAAGAGCACGGCATCGCGAAACGATTCGAACAGCCCGGTGAGCGGGTTGACGGGCAAAAGCTCGCGGGCGGTGCCCGTGATCTGGTCGAGCGCCACCAAGCCGGGCGCGAGGAAGAACATCGCCCGCACCAGCGAGACTCCGAACGGCATCAGCTCCGGCCACCAGATCCCGGCCAGCGCCGCCGGGTAGGCGAGCGCGGCCGCGAACGCGATCGTCACCGCTATCGCCACCGGGAGCCAGAGCAGCGCCGCGGTCGGCGCGACCCCGTAGATCGCCATCATGATCGGCAGCAGGGTGAGGCTCGCGGTCAGCGCGACCGACTCGGTGAGCACCGAGGAGAGCGGGATCAGCGTCCGGGGAAAGGCCATGTTGACGATGATCGAACTGCGCAGCCCAACCGCCTGAAGCGCGTTGATGACGGTCATCATCACGAGCTGGAAGGGGATGATCGCGCAGAGCAGGCTGAGGCCGGTGGCGGTTTCGCCGCGGTCGAGCACGAACACGATCAGCGCCAGATAGACGCCGAGGGCGGCGATCGGGTCCAAGAGCCATTTCACCGCCCTCACCCGCCCCCGTCCGTAACGCATCTTGATGTCCGACTTCGCCAGCTCGGCGAGCACATCCATGGTTCGCCGGCCGCGGGCTCTGGCGCCCGCAATCATCGCGCCCACCGGATCCCCCTGCTACGCAACGAGGTCGAGATCCGCGAGCCCCTCCGCCAGGGGGCCCTCCTCGAGGTACTCCGCCTTCGTGTTCACCGACCAGACGTCGTACGACGCCCCCTGGGTCTGGTTGAGCGTCGCCAGCAGCGCGGTCCACATCGAGTGGTCCTGGTTGTTGTAGCGATGGAGCCCGTTGCGCCCGAAGGTCTTCAGATTCTCGAAGTGATCGAGGTAGCCGCGGATCTCGGCGACCGCCTCCCGGTAGCTGGAGTCGTACATCGGGTAGGCCTTGGGCACCCGCACCTTGACCCCGTTGATCACCTTTTCCGGATCGAGCACGCCGATCCTCGCGAGGTCCGCGGTGGCCAGCGCAACCGCGTCGGAGTCCGACATCGCCCAGATCTCATCGTCGTCGAAGCAGAAGTACTCGACGCCGAGGCAGGTGGTCCCGTCGCGGACCATGTCGCGGCTCCACGCGCCGAAGTTCTGCACCCGGCCCGCCTTGGTCCGAGGGTCGTGAAGATAGATCCAGTTGTCGGGAAACGGCTCCTCCTCCCCGGTCATCAGGGCGACCAGGCAGAGGTTGCGGTAACGCAGCCGGGAAGCCGCCGCGCGGACGTGCTCCGGAGCCGGCGGGTCGAGGCTATGCACCAGCTCCCCGAGCGGGATGCTGGAGAGCACCGAGTCGACGGAGTGCCGGCGCTGATGGCCATTCGTCTGCACGACAACGCTCTCGACCCGGCCGGCGTGGTGGTTGATCTGCACGCAGCGGTGGTTGAGCAACACCGGGATCCCGCGATCCTCGACCCGCTCGGCGAACGCCTCCCACATCTGGCCCGGCCCCAGGCGGGGATAGAGAAATTCCTCGATCAACGTCGGGGCGCTGCTGCGGCGGACACCGAGGATTCCGAGAAGCGCATGCAGGAGGCTGAACTCCTGGATTCGCTGGGCCGCCCACTCGGCCTGGATCTCCGAGCCGGGGATTCCCCAGACCTTCTCGGTGTAAGAGCGAAAGAACGCGTCGTAGAGGCGCCGGCCGAAGCGGCGCACGACCCAGTCCTCGAAGGTCCGCGGCTGCATGCGCCGCAACCGTCGCCGCCAGTAGAAGTACGACAGCCCGCAGAGGGCGGACTCGACCAGGCCGAGCCCCTGGAACACGTCCTGCGCGCGGAGCGGATAGTTGAAGAATCGCCCGCGATAGAAGATCCGCGAGAGGCGCGGCCGGGTGAGCAGGTGCGGACCGAGCATCTCCTTCCAGAGCTGCAGAACCGGCTCGAGCTTGGTGTAGAAGCGGTGGCCCCCGAGGTCGAATCGGTATCCGTCGAACTCGACCGTCTTTGCGATCCCGCCGACGGTGCCATCCGCTTCGAGCACGGTCGCGCGGTGGTCTCCGCGGGCGAGCACCCAGGCGGAGGTGAGCCCAGCCGGGCCGGCGCCAAGGACGGCCGTTCCCAAGTTCTCCGGATGGTTCGCCTGTCCCGCGCCCAAGGCCGCGCAGTCTAGACGTCCGTCCAGACCCCTGGACAGCCGACTTTGGAAAGCTGAAGCTGTGAGCGGAGCCGTTCGCCAGGGCGCACAGCGCCTCGCCGTCCGCAGCCGGATGACAGCTTCGCTGGTGAGGCTCGCGGCCTCTAGCGACCCGGCCGCGGATCCGCTCGGCCGCGCGCTACGAACCACACTGCTCGGCCGCGTCCCGCGCGAGGAGCGGGAGTGGATCGACCGGATCGAGGCAAAGCGCGCCGAGCTGATGGCCGACGGCGCATCGGCCGGATCGCCGTTCGATCCTGCGGCGCCGGGGGGACGATCGAGCGGCGATGACGACGGGACGACCGTCGCCTTGGCCGCCGAGCTGATGAGCCTGCCCCCGCCATGGTGCCTGCTGCTGATGCAGCTGGTCAGGGAGCTCGCGCCCCGCTTCTGCGTCGAACTGGGCACCGCGTTCGGCATCTCGACCGCCTACCAGGCCGCCGCGCTCGAGTTGAACGGCTCGGGAAAGCTGACCACGTTCGAGGGCTCGGCGGCGTGGGGTGAGCTCGCCGAGCGAAACCTGTCGGCCCTCGGCCTGGGCGCGGTCGAGATCCGCGTCGGCCCGATCTCCGAGACCTTGCCGGCAGCGCTCAGCGGAGACGGCGCCGTCGACTTCGCGTTCATCGACGCCGAGCACCAGGCCGACGCCGCCCTGGGGCAGTTCCGGATCATGGCGTCTCGCTTTTCCCGGGGAGCGCTGGTTGTCCTCGACGATGTCACCTGGCCGCAGATGAGGCAGGTCCACGACGCGATCGGCGGCCAACCGGAGGTCTCGACCTCGCTGACTATCGGCCGGCTCGGCCTCTCGGTGCTCGGCCGTCGGCGCTCCGGGTCACCTTGAAGCCGCCCACGATTCCGCCCGGGTCGTTGATGGCGGGCGCCGGTTACCGGCTGCTGATGGCGAGCTCGGCGGCCCGCCTCATGCGCCGTCGCGACCCCAGCCCGCGAGCCGTCGCCGCGGCCCTCAGGACCACCGCGCTCGGTCGGATACCGGCGGAGGAGCGCGCCTGGATCGACCGCATCGATGCCCACCGTCGGCGGCTTCCGGCGTTTGTGGCCTCGGCCGAGGAAGGCCTCGCCTCGCCGCGGAGGCCGCCGTCCGAGCGCCTGGCGGAGGCTTCCAGAGCCTGCCAATGGATGAGCCTGCCCCCGATATGGGCCATCTTCTTGGCCCGGCTCGTACGCGAGCTCGCGCCCCGCTCATCGCTCGAGCTCGGCACCGGGTTCGGCATCTCCACCGCCTTCCAGGCGGCGGCATTGGAACTGAACGGGTCCGGGACGCTGCTCAGCCTCGACATCGAGGGGATGACCACGCTCGCGCAGCCGGGACTGGACCGGCTCGGGCTCGAGCGCCGGGCGGAGCTGGTCCCGGGGATGATCGAGGACACGCTCTCGACGGCGCTCGAGCGAGCCGCGCCGATCGACTACGCGCTGCTCGACGCCGACCACACCGAGGCCGGCACGCTGACGGCCTTCGACGCCGTTTTACCTCGGCTTTCGGGCGGGGCGGTGGTGGTCGTCGACGACATCAACTGGACCGCCGGGATGCGACGAGCGTGGCAAAGGATCCAGCACCGCGAGCGGGTGTCGACGACGGTCGGCCTCCGCCGGCTCGGGATCGTCATCGTTTCCGCTCGCAACGACTCCCGATGAAGCTGAACGCCCACATCCCGCCGACTTCCCCCGCGGTGACGGTCGCTCACCGAGCGCTGATCGCGACTCGGATCCGGAGGCTCTACGGTCACCACCACCCGCGCTCCGGCGCGATCGCCCGCGCGCTGGGGGACGTCGCCGCCGGGCGGCTTGCGGCCGGGGAGCGGGAATGGCTCGCCCGCATCGAGGCCCGCCGGGCGGAGATCCCGTTCGAGTTCGTGGCCGCCGACGCCAACGCCCGATCCGACCGCGGCATCGATGCCGCCGAGCACCTCGGTCGAGCGTGGGAGGTGTGCCGCTGGGTCAGCATCCCCCCGGTCTGGGGTCGCTTCCTGACTCGACTGGTCGGCGAGCTCTCCCCCGGCTGCTGCATCGAGCTCGGTACCGGCCTCGGGGTTTCGGGCGCCCACCAAGCGGCGGCGCTCGAGCTGCTCGGCCGTGGCCACATGACGACCATGGACAACCACGAGGCCTCGAAGATCGCGGAGCGCGGGTTCTCCGAGCTCGGGCTCGAGCACCGGATCGCGCTTCGTTTCGGAGACATCGACGAAACGCTGGCGCCGCTGCTCGAGCAGATCGCGCCGATCGACTACGCGTTGCTCGACGCCGCGCATTCCGAGTCAGAGACGGTCCGGCACTTCGACGCCGTGCTTCCGTACCTTTCCGACGGAGCAGTGGTCGTGCTCGACGACATCACCCAGACGAGCGAGATGAAGCGAGCATGGCGGACGATCGCCGGACGCGACGGCGTGTCGCTGGCACTCGGGCTTCGCAGGATCGGGGTCTTGGGCATCTCCGGGCCGGCCCGGCGCCCGTCGGCGGAGTCGCGCCGGTCGGCCGTGCGTTGATCGGCGCCGCGCACACCGGGCTCGCAGGGTCATGAGCCTGGTCGGTCAGCTCATAGCTCGCATCCCTCCGGACGGGGCGATCACCAATACCGCGCACCGGGCTCTGCTGGCGGTGAGTGCGCCGCGCCTCAGGGGACGACGGGATCGCAGCTCACGTGCGCTCGCCCGCGCGCTGCGGACTACCGCGCTGGGCCGCTTTGCCCCCCGCGAGCGTGCCTGGATCGACCGGATCGAGGCGCGCCGACACGGGATCGGGGCCGAGTACACGCTCCCGGGCTCCGATCGGGCGCTTGGCGACGAGGCGGGATCACCGGCACGCGACGCCATCCCCGAGCTCTGGTCGCCACCGTTTCTCTGGAGCATGCCGCGGATCTGGGCACGGTTCTTGATGCGGCTGGTGGCAGAGCTGGCCCCGCGGTCGTGCATCGAGCTCGGGACCGGCTTCGGCATCTCGGCCCTGTACCAGGCGGCGGCCCTCGAGCTGCTGGGTTCGGGCAGGTTCAATACCCTCGACCGAGAGCCATCGTTGATCCCGATCGCCGAGCGGGGGTTCTCCGAGCTCGGGCTCGACCGGCGGATCGAGCTCACGCGCGGACCGATCGGCGAGACGCTCGGCGTCGTGGCGGCGCGCGAGGCGCCGATCGACTACGCGCTGATCGACGCAGAGCACACCGAGCGGGCGACGGTCCAGAACTTCGACCGTCTGCGTCCCTACCTGGCCGGCGAAGCCGTGGTGGTCGTCGACGACATCTTCATGACGGCCGAGATGAGGCGGGCGTGGCGGACGATCCAGAGCCGGCCCGGAGTCGAGCTCGACCTCACCCTGCGCCGCCTCGGCATCGTCATCGTTGCCGGCAACGGCTCCCGGGCGTGAGCGGTCCGCGAGCCCCGATCCCGTCAGGCCCGCAGCGCCGCCCAGCGATCGACGTTGGCGTCGTGGATCTCGCGAAGCGTCGCCTCGATCCCGCGTTGCACCTGCCACCGCGGATAGTCGGCGCGGAACTCGGCCAGGTCGCTGATCCACCAGCGGTGGTCGCCGACGCGGGCGCGCTCGCCGAGCTCCCAGCGCAGCTCTCGCCCGGCGATCCGCTCGCAGATCGTGATCGCCTCGAGCATCGAGCAGTTGGCGACGCGGCCCCCGCCCAGGTTGTAGACCGCGGCCTGCCGGGGCTCGCGGTCGAAGGCGAGGAAGGCCTCGGCGAGGTCGGCGCTGTGCAGGTTGTCGCGCACCTGCTTGCCGCGGTAGCCGTGCACGGTGTAGGGAGCGCCGGTGACGGTGCACTTCATCAGGTAGGCGAGGAAGCCGTGCAGGGCGGCGCCGGCGTGCGAGGGGCCGGTGATGCAGCCGCAGCGAAAGCAGACCGTCGGGATGTCGAAGTAGCGCCCGTACTCCTGCACGAGCAGGTCGGCGGCGCCCTTGGAGATCCCCATCAGCGAATGGGTCGAGCGATCCAGGGACATGGTCGTGCCGATGCCTCCGTAGCAGGGGTGGTCCGCGGGCAGCTCGAACCGCGTCTCGCGTTCGATCAGCGGCAGCCGGTTGGCCGTGTCGCCGTAGACCTTGTTCGTGGATACGAAGACGAACCTGGCTCCGGGGGCATGGGCGCGGACGGCCTCGAGCAGGTTCAGGGTGGCCCATGCGTTGACGGCGAAGTCGGTCCGCGGCTCGCGCGCCGCCCAATCGTGTGAGGGCTGCGCGGCGGCGTGGACGACGAGCTCGATTTGTGAGCCGTGTGCGGCGAATACGCCGTCGACGGCGGCCTCGTCGCGGACGTCGATCTCGCGCGATTCGAAATCCGGGTACTCGGAGACGAGGGCGGCGGTCACATGCGCGGTTGAGGCCTCCTCGCCGAAGAAGCGCGCCCGCATGTCGTTCTCGAGCCCGATCACGTCGTAGCCGGCCTCGATCAGCCGCCGCGAGGTCGCGGATCCGACCAGTCCTCCTGAGCCTGTGACGATCGCGACCGGCATCTGCCTCACCTCCGCCTAGCGGCCCGCCCCGATCCCGAGCGCGCCTCCCACCAGCGCCGAGTTGGCGGCGACCCACGCGACGATATCGCCAAGCGCACGCTCGGCGCTGCGGGTCGGGCGCCAGGTGGTGTGGCCGTACAGCCGCCGGCAGTCGGAGACGTAGATCGGGACATCGCCGTAGCGCGTTTGCGCGACCGGCTCGATCGCCACGGCGTTGCCGGTCAGCTCGCGGCAGAGCGCAGTCGCCTCGGCCAGCGAGAGGCTGCATTCGGGGCCGCCGCCGACGTTGGCGGTGACGCCGGCCCAGTGCTCAGGGTCGAGAACCTGAGCGTCGATCAGCTCGATCAGGTCGTCGACGTGCAGCAGGTCCCGAACCTGCTTGCCGGCGCCGCCGAACCCGATGTAGCTCAGCGGCACGCCGAAGTGATGGTGCAGCACCCAGAAGGCGAACACGCCCTGGTCGACCCGCCCCATCTGCCACGGGCCCGCGATCACGCCGCAACGGTTGACGACCGTACGCAGGCCGAACCTCGCTCCATACTCGGCGATCAGCAGCTCGGCGGCGAGCTTGGTCGCCCCGTAGAGCGTTCGCGGGCCGTCGAGCGGGAACGCCTCGGAGACCCCGGCCGGCGAGACGCCGGCGAGCTGCTGCTCGGCCTCGAGCTCGAATCGCGTCGGCCCCTCGGTGTAGGCGATCCCGCTCAGCGAGGGGAACGGATAGACGCGGCTGGTGGACAGGAAGACGAACAGGGCGCCGTCGCGACGCGCCAGCTCGAGGCAGTTGTAGGCACCGACCAGGTTCGTCTGGAACGGATACTCGGTCTCCGCGTCGACCTCCAGCACCGCCGAGGGCTCGGCCGAGCACTCGATCAGCACGTCGACCGGGCCGAGCTCGAACAGCTCCGATCGACTGCGCACGTCGCCGCGGACGAAGCTCACCCCCGCGGCCTCAAGGCGTGACAGGTTGAGCTCGGATCCACTGCGATGGAGGTTGTCGAAGGCGATCAGCTCCCAGTCGGGATGCCTGGCCGCGAGGCCGACCCCGAGGTTCCCGCCGACGAACCCGGCGCCGCCGGTGATCAGCACCCGCGGCATCAGTCGGCCGCCCCGGCCCGCGGCGGTCGCGTGAGCGCCGCTCCGGTCTCCGCCGCGATCCCGACCGCGGTCGCCACCTGGGCGGCGATCACGAGAGCGCCGACGATCGCCCCGCGCGCGAACCCGGCGCGGATCAGACCGGCGTAGAACCCGGGCGGGGCGAGCCCCCGGCTGCCCGCCGGGCCGAAGCGGCGAAAGCGCGCCGCGCCGCGCCCGTAGCGGAACTGCTGGCGCAGAAAGCCGACCGCTCCGAGGCGCTGGCGATGCACCGCGACCGCCGCGGCCTCGTAGCGCGGCCGAATCCCGAGCGCTACCGCGCGCGCGCTCCACTCGCGATCCTCGCCGGCCGCGTCCGGAAAGCGCTCGTCGAACCGCAGCCGTGACAGCACCTCGCGCGTGACGGCGAGGTTGCAGGTGGGCGCGAAGCGGGTGCGCGAGGCGGCGTCCAGCGACGCGTTCAGCAGTTGGTCGATGATCAGCTGCGAGGCCAGCACCGCGGGGCCGGCGTCGGCCGGCGCCACCGTCCGCCCGGCGGCGATTCCGCTAGCGCCCGCTGCGGCGGCGAGACTCGCGGCCCAACCCGGAGCCGGCTCGCAGTCGTCATCGGTGAAGCAGATGATCTCGCCCTCCGCGGCCTCGGCCCCGAGGTTGCGCGCCGCGGCCGGGCCCCCGCCGGCGCCGCGCAGGCAGCGCGCCGCGGGCAGAGCGCACAGGGCGGCCTCGAGCGCGGCTCGATCGCCCGAGCCGTCATCGACGACGACGACGTCGAGGCCGTCGGCCCGCTGATCGGAGAGGGCGGCGAGACAGCGGGCGAGGCTCGCGGGCCGATCTCGGGTGGGGACGACGACTGAGACCGGCATCGGCGCTTAACGCAACACCCGCAGCGCCAGAGCGCGCAACCGCGCCCGCAGCCCGCCCCGCAGGCGCTTGGCCACGCCCGCCGCCGGGGGGCGGCTGCGCTTGAGCTCGGTCGCCGCCGCCGAGTCGAGCCGCATCAGCCGCTCGCTCGCGAGCCGCGCGTTCGTTCGCCCCAGCTCGCGGTTGGCGGTGTCGAGATGCTCGAGCTCGTGCTCGAGCTCCGCGATCCGCTCCCGCAGCCGCTCGGCCTCGTCGCTCATCGGCTCGCCGTCCACGCGATCTCCTTCTCGGCCAGCCCGGCGCGAACCTCGCCCTGGATCCGCTCCGCGTTCAGCGCTCCGACCTCGCGCATCATCGAGTCGCCGCGGATCCGGTAATCGAGCAGCGGCTCGGGGATCACGTGGCCGAGGAGGCCGGCACGGCGAAGCCGCCGGTAGAAGGCCCAGTCCTCGAAGCTGGTCAGCTCCTGGCTGAAGCGCAGCCCGCGGTCGAACACCGCTCGCCGGAACACCGCGGCGGCGCCGCCGGCGAGGTTGCGCTCCTCGACCAGCGGGCTCCAGTTGCCCAGCGGTCGCAGGCCGCGCCCGGGCGCCCCCCACTGAGCGCCCGACTCGTCGACGTAGCGCGCCCACGAGGTCGCGTAGGCGAGCCCCGGGTCCGCCTCCAGGATCGCGACGCAGCGCTCGACGAAGGAGGGGGCGGCGACGTCGTCGGCGTCGAGGAAGAAGACGTAGCGGCCCCGGGCCTGCGCCGCGCCGGCGTTGCGCGCCGCCCCGAGCCCCGAGTTGGGTTGGCTGACGATCTCGATCGGATAGCGGTCGGCGAGCTCGAGCAGGATTCCGTCGTCGGGCTCGAAGGAGCCGTCGTTGACGACGATCAACTCGGTGCGCGGGTGCGCCTGCTCGGCCGCGGAGCGGATCGTCGCCGCGACCACGCGCGCGAGGCGAAAGTAGGGGATCACGATCGAGACCAGCGGCGCCCGCGCGTGCGCGGCCCGCGCGCTCGGCGCTCGGGATGGGGGTGCCGCTGCGAGCTCGGCGTAGGTCTCGCGGATCGGGTCCGGGTCGGTGAGCGCCTCGAACGCGGCTCGCGGCGACCCCTGGATCGAGAGCGCCCGGGCGCGCTCGGGCTCGGCCGCGAGCTCCTCGATCGAGCGCGCCAGCGCGTCGGCGCCGACGGCCTCCGTGAGCCAACCCGAGCGGCCGGGCTCGACGAGCTCGGTGAGGCCCCCGGTCGGGGTGGCGAGCAGCGGCCGGTTGCACGCCAGCGCCTCGAGGCCGGCCCTCGGCCAGCACTCCCAGAGCGAAGGTAGGACGCAGACGTCGTGACTCGCGATCATGCCCGCCAGCTCCGCCCGGGGCACCGGGCCGCGGAGCTCCACCCGCGGGTCGCCGCCGAGCATCAGCTCGAGCATCGCCTGCATCGACTGGCCGAGCGGGGCGGTCTCGGTGTCGGCGCCGATCAGGGTCAGCCGCGGACCCTCCCCCGGAATCCCGCTGATCGCCCGGGCCAGGTCGAGCACCCCCTTTCGTCGCTCGAGCGGGCCGACGTAGAGCAGCCGAAGCTCGCCCGCTCGGGCCACCTCGGCTGCCGCGTTCGGTGGCTCGAGCACGATCGGGTTGCGGACCCGCACCGGCCCCGGCAGCTCGCCCAGGCTGCGCTCATAGGTGCCGAGCACGTCGCCGCCGGGCCAGAGCACGTGGTCGCAGCGGGTGAGCGTGTAGCGCTCGAGCTCGTAGCTGAGTCGCGACTCGAGCGCGGACGGCAAGTGCCCGTTGAGGATGTCGGTGATCCGGGCCGTCGTGTGCAGGCGAACGCAGACCTTCGTCCGGCGCAGCCGCGTGTCGCGCGCACGGGCCGCCTGCGTGGTGACGAACCCCTCGCCGAAACGGTCGGCGAACTCGACCAGGTCGGGGCCGCCGTCGGGATACTCGGCGGTGACGGCCTCGAACACGTTCGCGCTCCAGCGGAAAGGCCTGCTGTCGTGGAAGTCCTCGAGCTCCCAAGGCCGCGGCTCGGAGACGAAGCGTATCCGCAGGTCGGTGACGTTCGGATCCGCCGTAGCCGCGAGCTCGTCGTGGCGGCGCCGGTGGCGCGCGCTCGTGAACACGGTCACCTCGGCGACCGGCGCCAGCGTCCGCGCCGTGGCTGCCACACAGGGCCCGAGGCCCCCGCCGTCGAACGGCGGCAGCTCGCGCGAGACGAGCGCGATCCGGGGGCGATCAGCGCTGATGGGGCTGCTCCGGTCGGCGGGTGGGGGCCATTGCCCGGCAGCCTAGCCCGGCACCTGAGCGCGGGGTTGGCGCCCTATCGGTCGTATGGACCCGAACGGCGCCAAGCCGCCGGGCCGTCGAACTGCGCGGCGAGCCCGGACTCGCCTACCACCAGACCGTCGAGTCGATGTCCTCGAGCTCCTCGATCGGCTTCGTGTAGACGCCCGAGGAGAGGTACTTCCATCCGTCGTCGGGGACGAGGAAGACGATGTTGCCCCCGTCGAGCTCGGCGGCGATGCGGACACAGATCGCGGCGATCGCCCCGGCCGAAACGCCCGCGAACAGGCCCTCCTCGTGCAGCAGCTTCCGGGTCCAGACGATCGCGTCGCGGTTCGAGACCATGATCTTTCGATCGAGCACCGAGAGGTCGATGATCGGCGGGATGAAGCCGTCGTCGAGCGAGCGCAGGCCCTGCACGAGCTCGCCCTGCATCGGCTCAGCGGCGACGATCTTCGTCTCAGGGTCGTGCTCCTTCAGCCTTCGCCCCACCCCCATCAGCGTGCCCCCGGTCCCGAGCCCGGCGACGAAGGCCGCCACCTCGTCGAGCTCGTCGAGGATCTCGACCGCGGTGCCGTTGTAGTGCGCGCCGGGGTTCGCCTGGTTTCCGTACTGGTAGGGCATGTGGTAGGAGGCATCCCCGGCGGCCATCTCCAGCGCCAGCTCGACCGCGCCGTTGGACCCCTTGGCGCCCTCGGAGTAGACGACCTCGGCCCCGAACATGCCCAGCAGCTGGGTGCGCTCCTCGGTGACGTTGTCGGGCATCACCACCTTCACCGGGTAGCCCTTGCGCCGGCAGATCATCGCCAGCGAGATCCCGGTGTTGCCCGAGGTCGGCTCGAGGATCGTCTGCCCGGGCTCGATCGAGCCCTCCTGCTCGGCGGCCTCGATCATCGCCTTCGCCACCCGGTCCTTGACCGAGCCGGTCGGGTTCCGCCCCTCGAGCTTGGCGAAGATCCGCACGCCCGGCTGCGGCGACAGCCGCGGCAGCTCGACCAGCGGCGTGTTGCCGACGGCCTCGACGAGGTTTCCGTAGCGGCCGCCGCAGGGACGGTTGAGGGTCGGTTCGAGCATCGCTCGACAAGTGTAGGCAGCGCCGGTCGGCGCCGGCGGCATTCGGAGGGGATCTGCGACTAGATTGCCGAATCCGATGGGTACCGACCGCCTCCATCACCTGGATGCGGGGATCGGCAGCAGACTGCCGCGGGGCTCGACCCCGATCCTCGACCGGTTGCTGGCCACGGGCCCGCCGCTCGAGCTCACCGACTGGTCACTGGCGCCGGCGGCGCTGGAGCTGGTGCTGGCGCGGATCGGCCCCGACGTCGCGGAGATCGTCGAATGCGGCTCCGGGGCGAGCACGATCGCGATCGCGCGGCTGCTCGCGGCCCGCGGGCACGGCCGCCTGCACTCGCTCGAGCACGATCGCGGCTGGGCGCGCGAGACCCGGCACCGGCTCGCAGCCGAGGGCATCGCGGGCAGCGCGCGCGTCCTCGAGGCCCCGCTGCGGCCCCATCCGCTGGCCGAGCCCGGATACGAGTGGTACGACCGCCGCGCCCTCGCCGAGCTGCCGCGGCGGATCGACCTGCTGCTGGTCGACGGCCCGCCCGCCGGCGAGCCGGCGCTCGAGCGAGCCCGCTACCCGGCGCTGCCGGTACTGGCCGCCCGTCTGCGCCGTGGCGCGACCGTGATCCTCGACGACGCCGGGCGGGCGGGCGAGGCCTGGGTGCTCGACCGCTGGCGGCGAGCGGGCATCGGCTTCGATTGCCGAGCCTCTGATCCGGTCGCGATCGGGTGTATGTTCCCGCCCACAGCCCGGGGAGGGTCCGGGCGGCTTGACACGGAGAGGAAGGAATGAGAGGAACTCGGCTCTGGCTGCTGATCGGCGTAATCGCGCTGCTGGTCAGCGGATTCGTGGTCGCGGGGTGCGGTGACGACGATGACGAAGGCGACGGCGGCGAAGCCACCACGGAAGCAAGCACCGAGGATCTCGGGCTGATCACCGAGGGCACGCTGACGGTGGGCACCGACACACCGTTCCCGCCGTTCGAGATCGGCCAGCCACCCAACATCTCGGGCTACGACATTGAGATCATGAACGCGGTCGCCGAGAACCTTGGGCTGACCGCGGAGTACACCGACACCGGCTTCGGGACGATCTTCCGCGACACCGCCAATGGGCAGTTCGACACCGCGGCGGCGGCATCGACGATCACCAAGGGGCGCGAGAACGCGGTCGACTTCACCGACCCCTACTACGAGGCGCAGCAGGCGCTACTCGTCCCCGAGGACTCGGACATCGCCTCGGTCGACGACCTCTCGGGCACGATCGTCGGGGCCCAGGACGGGACCACCGGCGAGACGTATGCCAACGAGGAGACCGACGCGTCGGAGGTGCGCGGATTCCCCGAGGGCCCGAACGCAGTCTCGGCCCTGGTTACGGGGCAGGTGGACGCGATAATCATCGATCAGCCCGTCGCCGTCGACGCGGTCGAAAAGCAGGGCGGGGTCGAGATCATCGAGGAGATCCAGACCAACGAGCTCTACGGCTTCGCGGTCGCCCCCGACAACGACGCCCTGCGGGAGGCAATGAACGAAGCACTGGCGACGATCAAGGAAGACGGCACTTTGGACGACCTCTATGAGCAGTACTTCCAGACCACGCCGCCGGAGTCGGTGCAGGGCGAGAACCCGCTGCTCACGAACGACTAGCGCGAACCACGAACGACAAGAGATCGTGACGAGAGGGCGCCAATTGGCGCCCTCTTCGTTTCGGGATAGCCTGCGCACGACAACGAGCGAGGGAGAGAGATGGATTTCATCCGTGAGTACTACTTCGACTTCAGCCTCATGGGCGACAACTTCGGGGCCGTGCTCGACGGCTTCTGGGTCACGATCAAGCTCTCGGTCATCTCCGGGGTCCTGGCGCTGTCGTGGGGTCTGGTGCTCGCCGTCCTGCGACAGCTGCCCGGTAAGCCGCTGGCGCCGGTTCGCTGGCTGACGATCGGCTACATCGACGTGTTCCGGGGGATCCCCCTGTTGCTCGTCCTCTTCCTCGTCTCCGGATTTCTTTCCGCCGCGCAGGCCGAGGACGTGATCCCGGAGACGATCGGGCTGCCGACCTGGTTCGGGGAGACGTCACCGTTCTGGTACGGGGTGATCTCGCTGACGCTCACCTACGGCGCCTACATGGCCGAGGTCTACCGGGCCGGGATCGAGGCGGTCCCCGGCGGTCAGACCGAGGCGGCGCGCTCGCTCGGGATGAGCCACGGCCAGGCGATGCGCTACATCATCGTCCCCCAGGCGGTGCGCAAGGTGGTCCCGCCGTTGCTCAACGACTTCATCGCGCTGATGAAGGACACCTCGCTGGTCAGCGTGATCGGCGCCCTCGAGGTCGTCCAGGCCGGCTTCGACATCCAGACGGCCGAGTTCAACGGCTCCGGCCTCGTCCTCGGGGCACTCTTCTTCCTCGCGGTGACGATCCCACTGGCGCGGGTGGTCGACTGGCTGATCTCGCGCGAGCAGGCGAAGACTCAGCGCGGCGGCCCCAAGCCGCCGGCGGGCGAGGCGAAACCCGCCGGTCCGCCGGCGACCGGAATGGCGGGCGCGTAGGATGGCGGCCATGGAGGAGACCGGCGCCACGGCCGCACCGGCTGAGCCCGCCGCCGGGCCGATGTTGCAGCTGGAGAACGTCTGCAAGCGGTTCGGCGACCTCGAGGTGCTGCGCGGCGTCAGCGTCGACGTCAACCGCGGCGAGGTCGTCTGCGTGATCGGCCCGAGCGGCTCGGGCAAGTCGACGCTGCTGCGCTGCGTCAACCTGCTCGAGCCCCCCGAGGAGGGGCGGATCCTGCTCGAGGGCAAGGAGATCACCGGCAAGGAGGCGGTCGAGGGCATCAACTTCGTCCGCCGCCGGGTCGGGATGGTGTTCCAGCAGTTCAACCTGTTCCCGCACAAGAGCGCGCTCGAGAACGTCTGCATCGCCCAGGAGAAGGTCCTCGACCGCAGCGGCGCCGAGGCGCGGCAAAAGGCCGAGGCGCTGCTCGCTCGCGTTGGGATGGCCGACAAGATCGGCGAGTACCCCGACCGGCTCTCGGGCGGACAGCAGCAGCGGGTGGCGATCGCCCGCGCGCTGGCCATGGACCCGCGCGTGATGCTCTTCGACGAGGTCACCTCGGCGCTCGACCCGGAGCTGGTCAAGGAGGTGCTCGACGTGATGCGCGAGCTCGTTGACGAGGGGATGACGATGATCGTCGTCACCCACGAGATGGGCTTCGCCCGCGAGGTCGCGAGGCGAGTGGTGTTCATGGACGAGGGGCTCGTGGTCGAGGAGGGCCCCCCGGCCGAGGTGCTCGGCAACCCGCAGCAGGAGCGCACGAAGCGGTTCCTGGGCCTGGTGCTCGAGCACTAGCTTGGCGCCCGCGGAAAGCGAGGACGAGCTCGGCTATACGCCGCAGCACTGGGACGCCCGGCACTCGGTCGCCCGCGACGTCTTCGTCCCATGGCTCGAGGCGAACGTCCCGCTCGCGGACAAGACCGTGCTCGAGTATGGCTCCGGCAACGGCGCTGTCAGCTGCGCCGTCGCCGCCCGCGCCGCCCGCCACATCGGTCTCGACATCGAGCAATCGGCGATCGACGAGGCCCGCGTCCGCGCCCGCGAGCGCGGGCTCGAAAACCTCGAGCTCGAGGTGGTCGGGGCGGAGGCGATCTTCGACCGGGTTCGTGCCCACACCGGCGAGGTCGACGTATTCCTCTTCTACGCGGTGCTCGAGCACCTGACGCTCCAGGAACGGCTCGAGGCGCTGCGGCTGGCCCGCGAGGTGGTGCGCTCCGACGGCCTGATCGCGGTGATCGAGCTCCCCAACCGGCTCGTCGACACCGACTATCACACCAGCCTGCTGCCCTTCTTCGACCAGCTTCCGCCGGAGCTGGCGCTCGCCTATCTCGAGCGCTCGCCGCGCGCCGACTTCAGACAGCAGATGCTCGAGGCGCGTGCGGCGGACTCCGACGGCGGCGTGCTCGCCCTCGCCCGCTGGGGTACGGGCGCCAGCTTTCACGAGTTCGAGCTTGTCTTCGGCGACCTCTCCCGGCACGTGATTGGAGGGGGCTACGACCCGATGCTGCTCGCCGAACGCACCGTCCACGCGGACGAGACCGCGCTCGCACGTTACCTCGAGGGTGTGCGACCCGACCTCCCCCCTCCCTTCTCCCCCTACTGGATCGATGTGCTGATCAGCCCGACGCCGATCGAGCCCTCGACGACGCGCCTGATTCGGCCGTGGCCGATGGAGACGCGGCTCAGCCGACGGGCGGGCTGGACGCGCTCGGAGACGATCGAGCTCCCGCGGCGCCGCCTGCTGCGGGTCGAGGCGCCGGCGCCGACCCAGCGGGTGGTCTGCACGCTGAGCATCCGCTCGCGACGGGCGCGGCTGACCTTGCGCGCCGGGCGCTCCCGGGTAACGCAGGGGATCGCCGGGCCGCGGCGCCACCCGCTCGTCGCCGAGTTCCCACTCGAGCGACCGGTGAGCACGTTCACGCTCGAGGTGAGCGAGTGGGCGAACTTCAGCTTCGTCGGCTTCGAGCTCTCCGGGAGCCCGGCGCCGGCGTGAGAGTGCGCGCGGACCGGATCCCGGCGCTGCCGGTGCTCGCCGCGGCGACGACGCTGGCCCCGTTCGCGCTCGCGGATGGAGCCGGCTGGCTGTCGTCTATGTGGCGTCGCGGTCGCCGACGTGCGGGCGGCGGCGCAGACCCAAGACCGAGATGAAGAACGCCCCGAAGATCGTCTGCAGCCCGAGGACGACGAGCATCAGGCCGACTAGGGCGAGCCGCTCCTCGCGCAGCGCGCCGAGGCCGCGCCCGAGCCAGAGCGCGACGACGATGCCGGCGATCACCAAGCCGATCAGCAGCAACGCGGTCCCGGCGGCGAGGCCATGCTCGAGCCGGAATCGCCGGCGCGCAGCCTCGATCAGCGAGTCGCTCTCGCCCAGGTAGTAATAGGCGAAGGCGCGCGAGAAGACGCCGATCTGCAGCAGCTGTGCGCCGACGATCACCGCCGCGACGGACGCGATCAGCGCGTGCAGCTGCCACTCGCGGCCGAACAGCTCGATGCCGCTGGCGGCGATCAGGGTCCCGAGGGCTCCGAGGACGGCAAGCACGGCGCCCGGGAGGACGAAGAGCCAGGTCGGGCTGTGGACGAGGAGGAAGCGCAGGTGCCGCCAGCCGTCGGTGAACGAGGAGAGCTTCGACTCGCCCTTGCGTGGGTGGTAGTCGATCTCGATCTCGCGGATCTCGAGGCCCAGCTTCGCGGACCGAATCACGTGCTCGGAGGCGAACTCCATCCCGGTGGCGCGCAGGTCGAGCGCCGGCAGCAGATCGCGCCGAAAGGCTCGCATCCCGCAGTGGGCATCGCTGACTCCGGTGCGGAAGAAGAGATTGAGCACCCCCGTGAGCAGCGGATTGCCGACCCGCCGGTGAAGCCACGACATCGCCCCCGGCTGAATCCCGGCCATCCGGTTGCCGATCACCAGATCCGCCCCCTCGCGCAGAGGGCCGACGAAACGGTCGATCTGGGTGAAGTCGTAGGTGTCGTCGCCGTCGCCCATGAGGATGTATTCGCCGCGCGCGGCGGTGAACCCGGCCTGGTAGGCGGAGCCGTAGCCGCGCCGCGGCTCGTGCACGACGCGGGCCCCGGCGGCCTCGGCGATCGCCGGTGAGCCGTCGGTGGATCCGTTGTCGGCGACGACGACCTCGCCCGAGATCCCCTCGCGTTCCATCGTCCGAATCGCCTTCTCGACGACCACCGCGATGCCCTCGGCCTCGTTCAGGCACGGGATCACGACCGAGAGCTCCGGCTCCCGGGTCGATCCGGCCACCGAGGTCGTCGCGGCTTCACCTGTTGGCGTCCTCGTCAGATGCATCGCAAATACAACACGCCCACCCCCGCGTCGGCTCGCAAGCCTAGCGCGCGATCACGATCGATCAGTCGGGCTGCGAGGCGAGCGGTGGCGGTTCTTGGCCGACCAGCAGGAAAAGCCCACCCGGTAACGAGGCAAGCGCCATCGCCGCCGCCGCGAGCAGCGAGAGCAGGGTGGCGTCGCCCGACGAGACGCCTGCGTCGGCGAGCAGTACGACGTAGGAGCCCTCGCGAACGCCGAAGCCCCCGATAGAGATCGGCAGCGCGGTCGCGATCAGCACCAGGGGGACGACCACCGCGATCAGGGCAGGCGCAAGGCCGAGCCCCAGCATCTCGCTCAGAGCCCAGGTCGCGCCCACGGTCAGCAGCTGGAACGCGAGCCCGAGCACGAGCACGACGACAACCAGCCGAGGGTCGGCGGCGTAGGTCCTCAGCGTCTTGGCGACCTCGGCGACCCAGGGCTGCGCGCGCTGCGGCAGGTGCCGGCCGAGGCCTCCGCGGCGGAGCACGGAGAGCGCCACGATCCCGGCCGCCAGACCGGCCGTCGAGATCGCCGCCAGGGGGACCAGCTGTGAGGCGTCGAGCTCCCCCGGATCGATCACCACCCCGACCCAGCCGAGAGCGAGCCCGCAGCCGAGGGCGGTCGCGCGGTCGACCGCGACCGAGGTCAGCGACCTGGCGAAGGGCAGGCTCGACCGGGCGACCATCCAGGCGCGCAACGCGTCGCCGCCGAACCCGGTCGGGAGAAGATTGTTCGCGAACGCGCCCGCCAGGTAGGCGCGCAGCGCGCGAGCGAGCGGCGTGGCGAGCCGGGCAACGCCGAGCAGGATCCGCCAGCGCTCGCTGGCGATCACGAATGAAGCCAGAATCAGGCCGACCGCGACCACGAACCAGCCCCAGGACGCGTCCGAGATCGCGTCGCCGACCGCGCCCCAGTCGATCGACGAGGCGACGATGGCCATCAGCCCGACCGTGATCAGAATCCGGGCGGGCAGCGAGGTCGCGACCCTCCAGACACGCTGGACGGCGGTCACCGCGAGCTGATCTCGGTGGCGGTCACGCCTTCTCCCTCCGGCCGCCCACCGGGGGCTCCCAGTACGACGGCATCGCGCTCAATCGGCGCTTGACCGCATCCGGAAGGCGGCGGTGATGGGCACCGAGGACCAGTCCCGCGAGCTTTGCTCCCTCATAGACCAGCGCATAGGGAATCCAGTGCGGCTTGCCGGCGCGCACGAGCCAGACGAGCTCCTCCACCAAGTAGCGGACGGCGGTGCGGCGAAGGGCGCGCGACGCGGGGCGGTCGCCCGCCAGGTACGCGCGCTCGGAGGACACGCCGGAGTCGAAGAACCGCTTGAACGCGTCACGTACGCGGTAGGGATGTGAATGGCGAACAACCGCTCGCGGCTCGTACACGGTGCTCCATCCCGCCTCGAGCGCTCGTCGCGACCAGTCCTGGTCCTCGCTCATGATCAGATCGGCGGCGAACGGATGCTCCTCCCATACGCGACGCTGGATCGCCGAGTTGACGTTCGAGAACATCGTCGTCTCCATCGAAGGCTCGCTGCCCGGGCCCAACCGATGGCGGCGGGGTTCGGAGCCGTAGACGAAATCGAGGAAGAAGGATTCCGGCGGCAGCGCGTCCGGGCGCGCCACCTGGCGACCGTAGACCCCCGCAACGCCGTCGTCATCCAGCGGGGCAATCAGGGTCGCGAGCCAATCCCGACCAACCGGCTCGGCGTCCTGGCTCAAGAAGACGAGGAGCTCGCCGCTCGCCGACTCGGCACCGATGTTGCGCGTCGCGCCGTGGTGAAACTCCTCGGGCGGAATCTCGATCACCCGCGCACCACGCCGGCTAGCGGCTGCGACGCTGCAGTCGGTGCTGCCGGAGTCGACAACCACCACCTCGATTTCGCGGTCGAGCGTCTGCTCTGCGATCGCCGCCAGGCAGCGGATCAGATCATCTCCGCCATCTTTGACCGGGATGATGATCGACACTTCGGCCATCAGCTCACGCCGCCAGGGTCCCCTGGTAGAGGAAGCCGTGCGTGTGGACGAGATCCGCTTTTCGCACCTCGCGCCCGAGCCAACTCCCGCGCGAGGGCGTCGACGACGACCTCGATCCCGCCCACGTGTGGCAGGGCGTAGTGGTTCACGAAGAGGATGCGCATAAATCGGCGACGCGGTGGCGAGCCGCGGCACGATCAAGGACGGCCCGTGAATTTAACAGCGGGTGTACTCCCCGAGCCGTTCGCGGGCCCGGCCGGCGAGCAACCACGCCCCGATCGCCGCGGCCGCCACGATCGGTCCGCTCGCGGGCACCGCGTAGCGGGCGCTCCAGATCGCCGTCGCGGGTGCGATGACCATCATCGCCAACGCGCTGGCAAGGAGCAGGACCAGTCCCCAGCGCAGGCGCCCCCGTGCCAACAGCAGGCCGCCGCCGCCGAGCAGCAGGCAGATCAGCAGCAGCTTCGGATGCACCCGCAACACGTCCTGAAGGTCGGCGAGGGTCTCGACGCCGCCATCGATCTCGTAGGTGTCGTCGTCGTAATAGCCGTTCAGGATCCTGGCCAGCGGCAGCTCGGTGCCGGGCGCGCGTCGGTTGACGTCGAGCAGCTCGAGGCCGACGCCGGAGAAGTCCTGGGGCTCGAAGGTCGGATGGAAGTAGCGGATCAGATCGCGGCCGAGGTCGGAGAGATACGAGAACGGCTGCGCGAGCAGCGCCCGCCGCGCGAATTCGCCCAACTGCTCGTTGCCGGCCGGCGGCTCACCGAACAGTCGCCTCGCCGGCGAGTCGGGCTGTTGGCCGTAGAAGTCGGGGCCCGGACGCGCGGCCACCGGAGTGCTCTCGCACAGCGCCCGGGTGCCCTCGGGCGGATCGAAGCTGCTGCAGTCGGCAAACGGGGCGACGCGGGAGTACAGCGCCCAGCCGCTCGCCTCTGAGAGCCCGAAATACCCGGTCGCCGAGGCGTGGAGGCCGAAGTACGACAGCATCACCGCCGCCGCCGCGAGCGCGGCGATGCCGGCGTTGGCGAGCCTCGACCGCCAGGAGCCGGGGCAGGCGAACGCGAACCAGAGCACGAACAGCGCGATCAGCGGCACGCCGATCGCGCGCACCCAGCCCGCGACCGCGATCGTGACGGCGGCGCCGGCAATCCAGGCGTGGCGGGTGTCGAACGGCCCGGCGACGGGCCGCGGCTCGTCGAGCGCGCGGACGGCGGCATAGAGCGCGACCACGAGCAGGAGCGTGAACAGCGGCTCGCCCATCAACGCGTGTTCGAGGAAGATCTGATCGAGCGAGAGCAGGATCGCCGCGGCCGCGATCGCGCCGACCCAGACCGGGGCCCCCAGCCGGCGCACGGCCGCATACAGCACCAGCGCCGTGACGATCCCGATCAGGTGCTGAAGCGCGATCGTGAACTCGATCTGATCGGAGACCGCGTGGGCGGCGCGGAGGAAGATCGGATAGCCGACGGTCCGGGTTACGTCACCGAAGAGCTCGCCGGCGGCGAGGCCGGCGTAGGTGCCGGAGTCGGCGAGGTTGATGACCGCAGGGCTGTAGGCGAGCCAGATCGCGAGGCGGAGTGCGACCGCGAACAGCACCAAAACGACGACGAGGATCGGCAGCGCCGCGACGCGCTCGCGCGCACGCGCGCTCGCCCCGCGCCGGGCCGGCGAGGCGGGCGCTTGTTCACTCACCCGACCGGTCCTGCCTCAGGCGGGAGCGGATGCGCAACAGCACCAGGGTGATCGCGTGCGGCAGGATGTTGAGGACGACGGTGGCCAGGCCCCGCGCCACCTTCGTGCCGCCGCCGGCGACCCGCTCGAGGCCTGGCCGCAGCTCGCGCCCGCGCTCCCGTCGCAGGACCGAGGCGGCCGCCGAGTCGGCGACGCCGAGACGCTCGCGGGCGAGGCGCTGGTTGGCGCGCCGCAGGGCTCGGTTCTGTTGCTCCAGGTCGACCATGTAGCGGTTGAAGGAGGCGGTGACCGCAAGCTGCATCCGGCTCGAGCCGGCGCGCTCGAGCGGCTCGCCCTCCGCGTTGACGAGCGCGATGTAGTGGTCTGCGTGCTCGGCATCGGTGTGCTCGGCATCGGTGCGCTCGGCCAGGGTCATGTGCGCCGCCAGCCCCTCGCCGGAGGGCGCGGCGCGGATCAGCGAGCCCTCGGCGTGGAACTGATTGAGCACCGTGGCGCCGGGGAGCCCTTTGAACGCCGCCAACGCGGTTTCGAGGTCGAACTCCAAGACGTGATCAGGGTTCTGCTCCCCGAACCGCCGACTGTTCGGCACGGAGACGATCAGCGTCAGTCCGGCCTCGGCATGAGCGCGCAGTCGGTCGAGCGCCCGCCCGAGATCCGCTAGATGCTCCAGCCCGTCGAGCAGGACGATCGCGTCGAAGCGCTCGGCAAGCGGGCGCTCGAGCCATTCATGCGCGTCGCCGACCTCGAACGCGAGCCGCTCGCCGTCGCCGAGCTCCTCGCTCGCCCGGCCGATCGAGGGCTGATGGCGGTCGACGCCGGTGACCGCGGCCGCCGAGCCGGCGAGGATCCGGGCTCCGTAGCCGCTGCCGCAACAGAGGTCGAGGACCCGCATCCCGGCGCAGAGCTCGGCGGCAAGCTCGTAACGGTGGACATGGGTGAGGGCGATCAGCGAGGAGTCGCCCGCCTGCTCCAGGCTCAGGCGTTCGACGGCGTCCACGCCACCTCCGCCTCTCGCGCATGCGCCCGCAACTCTCCCATCAGCCGCTTGCGCCCCGGGATCGCCACCGCCCGCAGCATCGAGCCCCTGCGCACGCGATAGCGCAGCAGCGTCTCGGGGATCACGTGCCCGTGCCGGCCGGCGGCGTGCAACTCGCGGAACATGAGCCAGTCCTCATAGCTGGTCAGGTCGGGGCTGTAGCGCAGCCCGCGATCGAAGAGGCGGCGCCGAAACAGGGCCATCGCGGAGCCGGCGAGGTTCTCGCGCTCGAGCCAGGCGACCGCGTTGCCGAGCGGACGGTAGCCCCCGGACCCGAGCGGTCGCCCGAGGTCGTCCATGTACTCGCTCCATGCGGTCACGTAGGCGACCTCGGGCCGCTGCTCGAGCACGTCGACGCAACGCTCGACGAAGCGCGGCAGGATCAGGTCATCGGGGTCCAGCGGGAGCACATAGCGGCCCCGGCTGAGCTCGATCCCCAGGTTCCGCGCCTGACCGAGCCCCGAGTTGACCTGGGTGACCAGCGAGAACTCATACCGCTGAGCGAGCTCGTCGAGGATCTGGTCGGCGTGGCGCAGCGAGCCGTCGTTGACGACGATGGTCTCGATCGGCGCGTGGGTCTGCGCGGCGATCGAGGCGAGCGTCTGCTCGACGTAGCGCTCCATCCGGTGGTAGGGGACGACGATCGAGACCAGCGGCGCCGGGCGCGCCTTCGCCGGCCGGCCCCGGGGTCGCTCGCGGCTGAGCGCGAGGTAGGCCTCTCGGACGGGCTCGGGGTCGGTGTGGCGCTCGAAGCTTCGGCGCGGCGCCAGCGCCTCGCTGAGCGCCGCGGGCTCCTCCGCGGAGGCGATCAGCCGCTCCATCCGGTCGGCCAGCGGGTCGGCACCGGTGCCGTCCGTCAACCATCCGTTGCGGCCCGGCTCGACCATGCCGAGATGCCCGCCGACCGGCGTCGCGAGCACGGGCCGGTTCTGCTCGAAGGACTCGAGCACGGTGTTCGGCCAGCACTCCCACAGCGACGGCGAGATGCAGACGTCGGCGCCGGCGTAGAGGTCGCGCAGCCGATCGCGCGGGACCCGGTCGAGCAGCCGGATCCGGGGATCGCCCGCGATCATCAGCTCGAGCTGCTCTCGCATCGAGAGCCCCAGCGGCGCCGTCGGTGTATCGCCGCCGACGAGCGTCAGCGACCAGCCCGCCTCCGGCAGCGAGGTGGCGGCGCGGACCAGGTTCTGGACGCCCTTTCGGCGCTCGAGCCGCCCGACGTAGAGGAAGCGAAGCTCTCCCCGCGGGTCCGGCGAGAGGTCCGGGTCGGCCCTCGGCGTGACCGTGTGCGGGATGCGGGTCGGGGGGGCGAGCCGATGCTCGCCGAAGAAGGCTTGATAGGCGCCGAGCACGTCGCCTCCCGGCCACAGGAAACGGTCGGCATGGCGAAGGGCGAAGCGCTCGACCTCGTACAGGTGGCGGGCATCGCGGTCGTCCGGCAGGTGCCCGTCGAGCACAGCGCACATCTCCGACGTCGTGTAGGCGCGGACGCAGACGAGGGTGTTGCGCAGCCGCGAATCGCGGGTCTGGGCCGCCTGGGCGGTGACGCAGGCCTCACCGAGGTAGTCGGGGAACTCGACCAGCTCGGGGCCACCGTCGGGATACAGTCGCACGAGGCGTTCATAGGCGCGGGCGCTCCACAGGTGCAGCCGGCCGTACCAGCCGGCCGCCTCCTCCTCGGACGGCTCGGCGATGAACTCGAACCGCACACCCTGCGGCAGCCGCGGATCACCCGCGGCGGCGAGCTTGTGATAGCGGCGTTCATGCATGCTCGTGGTCAGGATCGTGACCTCGGCGACCGAGGCCAGAGCCGCCGCCGTGAACAGCACGTAGTTGCCGAGTCCCGCCGAGCCGAAGGGATAGACCTCGCGGGAGACGAACACGATTCGCGGGTCGCCCATGAACGCGTTGAAACTAGCATCCACCTCCGTGTCCTCGCGCACGCTGCTCGACGTCGTGATCGTCTCCTTTCGCTGCGAGGAGCTGCTTCGCGATTGCCTGCTCTCGTTGCGCGATCACCCCCCCGACCGCCCGATGGCCGTGCATGTGGTCGACAACGCGTCCGGCGACGGGACCGCCGAGATGGTCGAGCGCGAATTCGGAGAGGTGCGGCTGACGCGAAACCCGACCAACATCGGGTTCGGGGCAGCGAGCAACCTCGGCATCCGGGCCGGCGACGCCCCTCAGGTGCTCGTCCTCAACCCCGACACGCGGGTGACCGAGGGGGCGCTCGAGTCGCTCTGCGAGCTGCTCGACGCGCGACCGGAGCTGGGCATGGCCGGGCCGCGCCTCGAGCGCGACGACGGCAGCTTCGACCACGCCGCCAAGCGTTCCTTTCCCACCGCGGTCGGAGCGCTCGCCCACTTCACCGGGCTCGGCCGCACCGCGGGCGCCGGATCGCGGCTCGCCCAGTACCGAGCCCCCGAGCTCGACGAGCGCCAGGCCGGGGCGGTCGAGGCGATCAACGGCGCCTTCATGCTGATCCGCCGCAGCGCACTCGACGAGGTCGGGCTCTTCGACGAGGGCTACTGGATGTACATGGAGGACCTCGACCTCAACTACCGACTCGCCCGCGCCGGCTGGATCACCTTCTATGAACCCGCCGCGACCGTGATCCACGTCAAGGCGGGGACCAGCGGCGAGGTCCGCAACCTGCGCCTGAACCGCGCGTTTCACTACGGGATGTACCGCTTCTATCGCAAGCACTACGCACCGGAGCGCAATCCGCTCGTCAACGCCGCCGTTTACGCCGGGATCGCGGTCAAGTTCGCCGGATCGGCTCTTGCGGCGCCCTTTCGCCGCCGGCTGCGCACCGGTTGAGAGCGGCTAGCCTCCGCTTCGAGATGAGCATCCGGAGCAGCGCCCCGCAGAGCAGCCCATCGATGCTCACTGTCCCGGCGACCGAGACGCGCGAGCTCGCGATCGACGTCCGCGGGGTCGAGAAGACGTTCCGCATCCCGACCCAGCGCGTGGAAACGCTGAAGGAGCGCGCAACACAGCTCTTCTCGCGGGCGGAGTATCGCCAGCTGCGCGCCCTGCGTGGAATCGATTTCGAGGTCGCCAGCGGCGAGTTCTTCGGCATCGTCGGCCGCAACGGATCGGGCAAGAGCACCCTGTTGAAGCTGCTCGCGAGCATCTATCGCGCCGACGCCGGGTCGATCAGGATCGCGGGCCGAGTCGCGCCCTGCATCGAGCTCGGGGTCGGCTTCAACGTCGAGCTCTCGGCGCGCGAGAACGTCGCCCTCAACGGGGTGATGATGGGACTTACGCCGCGGGAGGCCCGATCGCGCTTCGACGAGGTGATCGAGTTCGCCGAGCTCGGCGAGTTCACCGAGATGAAGCTGAAGAACTACTCCTCGGGAATGCTGGTCCGGCTCGGCTTCTCGCTGATGACGCACGTCGACGCCGAGGTGCTGCTGATCGACGAGGTGCTCGCGGTCGGCGACGCCTCGTTCCAGCGGAAGTGCTTCGACGCCTTCGCGCGCCTGCATGCCGAGGGTCGCACGATCGTCCTCGTCACCCATGACATGTCGGCGGTCGAGCGCCACTGCGATCGCGCCCTGCTGCTCGAGGGCGGTCGGATCGAGACCATCGGCGAGCCGGACGGGGTCGCGAGGCGCTACCTGGAGCTCAACTTCGGCCGCGCGCCGGCCGCCGCTCCGGGCGCCGACAGCGTCTCCCACGACGCCAGGGTGGTCGACGCCGGGGTGGCGGACTCCAACGGCGAGCCGGCGAGCGGCTTTGCCCAGGGCGAGGAGATCACGCTCGAGATCGTGGTCGAGGCCTTGCGGCGGCTGTCCGAGCCCGTGTTCGGCTTCCAGATCGTCAACGCCGACGGGCTGCTGATCTTCGCCCCGGAACCGATCCGGCTCGACGGTCGCCAGGCGCTTGCGCCGGGTGAGCGCGCGCGGATCCGTGCGCGGATCGGCAATCCGCTCGCCGAGGGCCACTACTACGTCCATTGCGCGGTCGGCCGTGGAAGCGAGGGGCAGGACCCGCTCGCGTTCCGCAAGAACGCCGCCGACTTCGTCGTCTACGGAACCCGCGGCTTCGGTGGCGTGGTCGCGCTCGAGTGCTCGGCCGAGACGACCGTCGAGCCGGCGGAGGGGAGCGAGTAGTGACCGCCCCCGCGCAGCGCGCCGAGTTGCAGGAAATCCGCGGCCCGTCGGCACTCGGCGGCGGCGTGCGGCGCTTCTTCGACCTGCTCTGGCTCAGCGCGGTGACCGAGTTCAAGCTCGGCTATCACGGCACGGCGCTCGGCTTCGTGTGGTCGTTCGTGCGACCGCTGCTGATCTTCGGGATCCTGCTGGTCGTCTTCACGCAGGTCTTCCGGCTCGGCAGCGAGGTCGAGAACTACCCGGCGATGCTGCTGCTCAACATCCTGTTGTTCGAGTTCTTCGCCCAGGCCACCCAGCAGGCCTCCACCTCGGTGGTGGTCAACGAGAGCATGGTGCGCAAGATGCAGTTCCCGCGGCTGGTGATCCCGCTCTCGGTCGTGCTCACGAACGCGATGCACACCGGGCTCAGCCTGATCGTCGTCTTCGTCTTCTTGATCGCCTACGGGGTCGACCCGGTGTGGACCTGGCTGCTGCTGCCGGTGATCCTGACCGCGCTCGGGGTGCTGACGACCGCATGCGCGATGCTGCTCTCGGCGATCTACGTGCGCGTCCGCGACATCGGGATCCTCTGGGCGGTGCTCTCGACGATGCTCTTCTACGCAGCGCCGATCCTCTATCCGATCGAGATCGTGCACGGTGTCTTCCGCGACCTGATCCTGCTCAACCCGCTGACGCCCCTGTTCCTGCAGACGCGCGAGTGGATCATCGACCCGAACGCGGAGGGGGCGATCGAGGCGACCTCGGCTCACCCGTGGCTCTTGATCATCCCGTTGTTGATCGCGGCGTCGGTCTGCGTCGCGGGGCCGCTGATCTTCAACCGGATGGCGCCGCGGGTGGCTGAGGAGCTGTAGCCGCCCGCTTCGGGACCGCGCTGCCGAGAGTCGCCTCGACCGCGCGGCGAAAGCCGGCCAGGCTGCGGGCCGGCGTCAGGCGGTCGGCGACCACCCGCCGGGCGCCGGCGACGAGGTCCGCCGCGAGCCGCTCGTCGCCGAGCAGCCGCAGCACCGCCGCCGCCAGCTCGGCCGGCTGGTCGGGGGCCACGAGCAGCGCCGAGTCGCCGTCGCGCAGCACCTCGGGCACGGCGCCGACCCGGGTGGCCACGGCGGGGCAGCCGGCGATCGCCGCCTCGAACGGCACCCGGCCGAAGGCCTCGTTGACCCGGGCGGGATTGACAACCACCGCGGCAGCGGCATAGACGTCGACGATCCGATCGACGAAGCCGCAGAGGACGACGGCGTCCTGCAGCTCGAGCTGGGCGATCAGATCGACCAGATATCGGCGATAGGCGTGGTCCTGGGGGCGCGGGAAGGGCTCGCCGGCGATCACCAGCCGGCTCCGCGGTGCGGCGGCGAGGACGGCCGGCATCGCGCGGATGAGGGTGTCCTGGCCGCGGCCCTCGGTCAGATAGCCGGCGGTGGCGAGCAGCGGCGCGTCGGCCGCGATCCCATGCCGGGCCCGAAACGCCGGGCCGTCACCGGCGCCATAGCTGTCGGAGATCGGCGGATAGACGACCTCGAGCACCGAAGGTGCGGTGCCGGCGAACTGCAGGGCCACCGCCTCCGAGCAGGCGACGATCCCGTCGGCGAGCCGTCCCGTGAGCGCCGCCAACCCCCGGCCGGCGATGGCGCGGATCGGGCCGGTCCCGTAGCCGCGATCGAAGAGCTCGCCGCAGTAGATGAGCGTCGGCACCCGCTCGAACGCGGCCGCGATCGAGGCCGCGGGCAGCATCGAGGTGACGACCACCACCAGGTCCGGGCGCCGGTCGCGGATCAGGCGCCGAAACGCCCGCAGCTCTCGCCAGAGCCGTACCGTGGTGCCGCTCAGTCCACCCCGTCCGCGCGACGGCGCCGTGAGCGCCTCGAAGTCGCGGTGGAGCACCTCGGCGACCCCGCCCAGTGCCTCCTCGACACTGCCGGGCCCCGGAACGACGACGTCGAGCGAGCCCTCGCTCGCGAGCCAGGTGAGCTCGGCCTCGAGCGAGCGCGAGGGGCCGCTGGTGTGGGCGAGGTGGAAGACGGCCAGCGTTCGCAGCGGGCGGCCGGCGGAGCGCCGGCTCAGACGGGAGCGGCGGCGAACCCGTCTGATCAAATTCGCGGCGGCGCCTGCCTGCGGGGCACTCTCGAGCTCGACCGGGTAAGACTCGACCGGGGTCGCAGCCCGATATCCGTCGAGGCGACCGCGCAACCCTGCGATGTTGCGGTCGACGACTGCCTGTCCCGCGCAGAGGACGCCGTCGCGCAGGAGCACGCCGGCGATCCGGCCGGCGCTCAGCACGCGCCACTTGCGGAGCACGTAACCACGCCCGAAGCCCATCAGGTAGTTCTTGCGAGCCGACCCGGAGCCGAGCGTGGCGGAGTGCTGGTGGACGCCGCGGGCACCGGCTGCGAGCGTGCAGCGGTAGCCCCGGCGCCGCAGCCGGAGCACCAGATCGACGTCCTCCCAGTAGGCGAACAGCCGCTCGTCGAAGCCGCCGGCTTCGAGGAACGTCGCGCGGTCGAAGGCGGCCGCGGCGCCCGACGGGCCGATCGGATCGGCCACCCCGCCGTCGAGCCGCGAGACCGGCTCGCCGTTGAGATAGTCATTGACCAGCAGGGTGCGGTCGAGCTCCATGCCGGCGCTGTCGATCAGCGCGGGATCGGTCCAATCGCGCATCACCCCGGCGGCCATCGCGACCCCCCCGGCAACGTCGATCGGGGCGGCGATCGCGGCGATGAAGCCCGGATCGCAGACGCAGTCGTCGTTCAGAAGCACGAGGACATCGCCGTCGCCACGCTGGGCGCCCAGGTTGCAGGCCCGCGAGTAGCCGGCATTGGCCTCCAGGCGCAGCACCTCGACCGTGTCGTGGCGCTCACAGAGGGCCGCGACGGAGCCGTCCCGGGACCCGTTGTCGACGACGATCGCCTGATGCGCTGCGGTCTGGGCGGCGAGCGAGTCGAGCAGCGGCCCCAACCGAGCGGCGCCCACGGTGGGCACGACGACGGACACGCTGGGGTCGCTCAACGGACCGCCTCGACGACCATCGATCCGCCGCGGCCGGCGAGGCCGGCGCCGAGCTCGAGCGCGAGCGCGACCGGGACGAGCAACGGCCCGGCGACCGCGGTGATCAGCAGGTCGCGCCCCAGCGCCGGCGAGGCGACGCCGCCGAGGTCGCGCTTGATCAGGCGAAAGGCGAAGTCGCGCTCGCCGGTGAGGCGATTGAGCATCGTCTGCCACATGCCCAACGGATTCTGCTCGACCAGCAGGTGGCTGACCCGGACGACCCGCAGCCCGCTTCGCTCGAGCAGTTGCACCAGTCCCTTGCGGGTGAAGTGGGTGCGATGCCGCGGGACGTCTTGATGAAACCAGCGATCACCGCCGATCCGCGCCTGGATGCTGGCGAGGTCGGGGACGGCGGCGATCAGCCTGCCCCCGGGGGCGAGCCAGTCGCGGGCCCTGAGCACCGTCGCCCGCGGTTCGGTGACGTGCTCGAGCGCATGCCAGAGCACGACCGCGTCCTCGCCTCCGGACTCGATCATCGCGTTCTCGGCGCTCGCGTTGACGACCTCGGCGCCGATGCTCGCGGCCGCCTCGCAGGCGCCCGCCGAGGGCTCGATTCCGCGGGCGTCGTAGCCGGACGCGGCGAGCAGGGCGACGAACCGGCCGTCGCCTGCGCCGACCTCGAGCACGCGAGCTCCCTCGGGCACCGCGGCGAGGAAGCGCAGGCGATCGCGCTCGGCGAGCCGCCGCAGAGGCTCGAGCAGGGGCGCGAACGCGCGGCGCTCAGCAGAATAGGTGCCGCCCTCGTACAGCACCGCCGCGGGATCGCCGGCGTCCACGGTGGTAGCGCTGCCGCAGGCTTGGCAGCGGTCGAGCTCGTAGCTGCGGCGGCCGGCGAGCTGCGGGTCGGAGGCCGTCGCGAGGCGCCAGCGGCGCATAGCAGCGGCGCCGCAGGCCGGGCAGGAGGCGGTCACGGTCTCAGATCTCAGTAGGCGCCAGAGCCCTTGAGCGCCACCGGCACCGTCTCGGCGAGAATCCGCAGATCGCGGGCGAGCGAGACGTTCTCGATGTAGTCGAGCTCGACCGCGAGCCGCTCGTGGAAGGTGAGGTCGCCGCGGCCGAAGACCTGCATCGGCCCGGTGATCCCGGGCTTGACGCTGAGCCGGAAGCGGTGCTCGGGCCGGTAGCGCTCGACCAGCTCGACCTGCTCGGGCCGGGGCCCGACGATGCTCATCTCGCCCCGGAGGACGTTCCACAGCTGGGGCAGCTCGTCGAGGCTGAGGCGGCGCAGTACCCGGCCGACGCGGGTCACCCGGGGATCGGAGGAGAGCTTGAACATCGGCTCGCGCAGGTCGTCGAACTGGACCACGTCACCGAGACGGTCCTCGGCGTCGGCGACCATGGTGCGGAACTTGTGCATCCCGAACGGCCTCCCGTCGAGCCCGGCGCGGACCTGAGAGAAGAGAATCGGCCCCCGGGAGTCGAGCCGGATCGCAAGCGCGATCAGGGGGAAGAGCGGCGCCGTGAGCAGGAGCCCGAACGAGGAGACGACGAGATCGAAGCCGCGCTTGATCATTGCCGTCGAGCGCGACGGGTCCCAGGTCTCGTACTCGAGCACCGGCAGGTCGGCGACCCGCGACAGCCGCACGGGCCCGGCGCGTCCGCGCAGTGGCGAGATCACGCTCAGCTTCACTTGGCGCTCGCGGCAGACCTCGACCAGGTCTCCGACCTCGCCCGGCTCCATCCGGTCGGAGGCGAAGATCACCCGGTCGGTCTCCTCGATCAGCTCGCCGAAAGGCCGCTCGGCGCCGTCGACCAGGCTCAGGTGCATGTCCGGGAAGAGCTGGAGCTTGCGCCGGATCATCTCGGCGAGGTCGCCGTCGCCGACGACCGCGGTCACCTCGGGCGGAGTGGTGCGCCGCCAGGTCCAGCGCGCGACGGCGCGCAGCAGCAGGGCGCCGACCGCGGCGACCAGGAAGGCCTCCAGCGCCGACGGTGGGGCGACCTCGCCCGCGGGGGTCTGGGGCAGGACCAGGGCGAGCAGCGCGACCCCGGCGCCCGCCCAGGCGATCAGGGCCGGCAGCTCGTCGAAGGTCAGATGACGGATCGCGGCGTGGTCGCGGTCATAGAGACCGATCAGCTTCGCGATCACGATCCAGGCGGGCAGCAACGCCAGCGCCCAGAATGCGTCCGCCGACGACGAGGCGACGACGACGCTAGCGACCGAGGCGGCGGCGAGGTCGGCCAGCGCGAGCAGGCGGCGACGCAGGGCGTCGCGCCAGAACCGCGACCGAGGGGCGGCTCCCCGGCCGCCCTGGTCCTCGGCAGGAGCGGGACCGTCGATGGCCATTCGAACAGCCTAACCCGGCGAACGGCCAAACGATGCGAAGATCGCGTCGCTGAGCGGATTCTCCTACGCTCCCGGAGCTTGAGCGCCGATGTCGCATTCTTGATCTGCGTCGAGCGCGGCAGGCTCGAGGGCGAGGCGCTGCTGCTGCTCGAGAGCCTGCGCACCTGGGGAGGCTCCCTGGCCGAGGCGCCGGTGTACGCGTTCGCGCCGCGGCCCGGCCACGAGCCTGAGCCGGCCACCGCCGAGCGCCTCGTCGAGCTCGGGACGACGCTGATCACAGACCCGCTCGTCGACCGCTTCGCGGACATTCCCACCTTCAACAAGGTCAGCGTCTCGGCCTGGGCGGAGCGCGAGCTCGACCACGAGACGCTCGTGTTCACCGACACGGACAGCGTCTTCCTCAACGAGCCCGCCGAGTTCGAGACCGGTGACTGGTTGGCGGCCGTGCGGCCAGTCGACCGGCGGATCGCGGGGTCGAAGGGCAAGGGCAAGACCGAGCCCTTCTGGCGCAAGATGTATGCCGAGCTCGGGGTCAGGGAGCGACCGTTCACCGAGACCACGGTCGGCCAGGTGAAGATCCGGGCGTACTGGAACAGCGGCCTGATTGCGGTCCGCCGCAGCGCCGGCCTGTTCGATGCCTGGGAGCGGGCGCTCAACCGCCTCTTCGATGCGGAGATCGTGCAGAAGCGCTGGCCGCAGTTCATGGACCAGCTCAGCTGGGCCGGCGTCGCCGCCACCGTCCACGATCGGGTCCGGATCCTCTCCGACGCCTACAACTACCCCGTCCCCCACCGCCAGGCGCTCGCCCCCGAGGCTCGCGACCTCGACCTCGCGACGATCGTCCATCTCCACTACCGGCTCTGGTTCCAGCTCCCGGACGCGCTCGAGCAGGTGAACCCGCCCTTCGACCCCGCCGGCGATCGCTACCGCTGGCTCGCCGAGCGCCTGCCGCTGGCGCCGTCGCCGGCGCCAGACGGAGCGGGGTAGGCGCGGCGCCGACGGCGCTGCATCTTCCCCACCTGCCCGACCGGCAGCGAGCCCTCACCGACTCCGCGCCCGCGCGGCTACTGCTCCGACCGCCTTAGCTCCGCGTCGAGCGGGTTGAGCTCCGCGGCGCGCGCCGAGTTGGCCTCCGCCTCGGCGCCGTCGCCGTCCTCGAACGCGAACCGCGCGGCGAGCAGGTAGAGCTCGAAGTCACGCGAGTCGCGCGCGATCGCCTCGGCGATCGCCTCCCGTGCCGCCGGATAGTCGCGGCCGCGCTCGTAGAGCAGGGCGAGCTGGGTGCGCGGCTCCGCTGCCCAGGGCTGCAGGTCGATCGCGTCGTTGGCCGCCTCGATCGCACCGTCGAGGTCACCGGCAGCCGCCTTGTCGCGACTCGCCTCGAGCGTGTGGTCGGCGAACAGCAGCAGCCCGGAGGCGCAGATGGAGGCCCAGGCGACGAGCAGGACCGCGACGCCGCCGGCGAACCGGCGACGGCTCGACGCGGTTCCGAAGACGCCGCTGGTCTCTGTCCCGGAGGCCGCCCGCGTCGCCGGCCCGGTGAGCAGCGCCGCGGCGACCACCGTGGGGACGAGGACGGCCGGCAGGTCCCAGGTCCAATCGACGGCCGTGACGGCGAAGCCGACCAGCAGCACCGCGAGCGCGGCCCCGAGCTCGGCGATGTGATCGCTGGTCAGACAACGCCGGACGCCGGTGACGGCGGCAACGCCGAAGAAGCCGAGGATCAGCGCCACCCCGGCGATCCCGAGCTCGGCCAGGGTCTCGAAGAGCAGCGAGTGGGCGCGGGTGGCGACCAGCGGGACCTCGCGGTGCTCGAGCCAGTAGGGGCCGTAGTCGCTCGATCCAATGCCCGCGGCGGGCGCTTCCGCGAACGCGTCGGCGGCCGCAGACCAGAACTGGTAGCGCCCACTGCCACCCCCCCGCAGCAGGTCGGAGCCGCCCTCGGTGAGCTCGGTGCCCTGCGGCGGCTGCTTGAACTCCTCCCAGCGCTGCACCGGGTCGGAGGCCGCCAGGACCACGATCGTGGCGACGGCGGCGAGCGCGATCACCCCGCGCCAGGCCGCCCGCGGGACCGCTAGGCGCGCCAGCGGCCGGTCGAGCGCGAAGCGGGCGAGGCCGGTGGCGAGCAGCACGCCGACGGTGAGTAACAGCATCACCTCTCCCTGGTCGGTCGCCAGAGGGGTCCCCGGCTGGTCGAAGAGCTCTTCGCGCCCCTCGGCGATCGCGACGAGGGCGATGCCCCCGGCGAGCCCGAGGCCGAGGCAGCCGACCAGCCGAGCGCGGCCGGGTCCGACCCAGACGAGCACCACGAAGGCGAGCAGCGCCGCGATGATCCCGCCGCGCGAGTCGGTCGCCCACAGCGCGAGGATCGCCAGCGGCAGCGAGCCGACCGCGAGCGCCCGGGCCCGTGGGCCGGCGCCGTGGGCTCCGAACCAGGCCAGCAGCACGGTCGCCGTGGCCATCGCCGCCGCGAGGCCGTTCCAGTAACCGATCGGATATGTGAGCCGGCCGAGCGCGGCGGGCAGAGTCGCGCCGATGTCGGCGTCCGGATCGCCGAACGGACCGGGTACGAAGCGCGCCACAAGCGCGATCGCGCCGACGATCACCAGTCCAAGCGCGAGGCCGGCCAGCCAGGCGCGCGCTCCGCCCCGGCGAGAGGCGACGACCACGAGCACGAAGACCCCGAGGTAGGCGAGCGCACGGACCACGTCCTCGAAGGCGCGGCCGTCGTCGCTCGCCCAGATCATCGAGACCGCGACCAAGGCCGCGAAGCAACCGAGGCAGAGACCGGCGGCGATCGCCGGGCCCGGCGGCCGCGAGCGCGGCACGACGCCCGCAGCCAGTCCGATCACCGTGGCGGTCCAGGCGACCAGGCCGGCGGCCGCGAACGCCGTCGGCTCGAACGCCCCCTCGGCGAGGGCCAGGCCCACGCAGCTGGCCGCAACTGCGCCCGTGATCAAGTGTTCGATCGTCAGTAGTTGCAATGCAGCCAGCGAATGGATCGGCCCCAGTGTGTACCCTGCCGCGGGGGTTAAGAGAAGGACGACGACCGATGACGCAAGGCAGGAAGTCTAGGACCGTTCTCGCAATCGGCTGCGCGCTGGCAATGCTCGCCGGCGTCGCCGCGATCGTGCCGGCATTCGCCGGTGCCCAGGCCGCCGTGGACGAGTACGAGCTCGGAGACCTTCCGAACCCCGACAACGACGGCGGCGAGAGCCAGGGCGGCGACGATCAGGGCGGCGTCGCACCGACTCCGTCGTCCGGCTCCGGGACTCCCTCGGGCCCGGCGGGCGAGACCGCGGGTCAGACGGGCGCAGCCGGCGGAGACGGTTCCAGCGGGAGCGGCAGCGGGAGCGGCAGCGGAAGCGGTAGCGGAAGCGGTAGCGGAAGCGGTAGCGCCAGCGGCAGCGCCAATGCCGGCGGCGGCGACAACGGCGGGGAGAGTGCCGCCGCGAGCGGCTCGGGCGACGAGTCCGATGGCGTGAACCTCGCCGACACGCCGACCGCCACGGACCCGGTCCGCGCGGTCGACGCCGAGCCCTCCGACGGCGGTGGCGCGCCCGTGCTTCTGATCGTGCTCGCGGTCGTCGCGGCGATCTGCACCGGCGTCGCTATCTGGCGGCTGCGCCGCAACACGGACGACTCCAACACGGGCGTCGGGCGCGGCGCCGGCAAGGCAGCCGAGACACAGTCCCTCTGATGCTCGCGCGCGGGCTCTCCTCGCGGCGACGATCGAGCGGAGGTTGAAGAACTTCGAGCAGCGGTCCCGCAGCTTTGAGTTGCGTGGGGTGTTCTGGTACTCATGGCGCGACAGGGCCAGAGGCGGTGCGATCTGCGATCGATGCGGCCACGGCGGCGTGCGCATGGAGCAGGGCGCGGCGACGCCGGCCTCGAGGTTCGCTAGGGTGGCCGGCTCGTGACGCCCAGGCGGGGAACATCGGGGCTCGTAGTTGCCGTGCTCGCAATCGGCGCGCTCGTGGCTGCCTCGAGCGCCCAGGCCGCGATGCCGAAGGGCTTCTTCGGCGTCGTGCCGCAGCGGCCGTTGACCCTCGAGGACTACGAGAGGATGGGCGAAGCCAAGGTGGGGACGCTTCGCTTCGAGCTCCTTTGGGCACACGCCAATCCGAGTCCCGGAGCCTACGACTGGACCGGGCCCGACCACGTGGTCGCAGAAGCGGCGCGTAACGGCGTGCGGACGCTGCCGTTCGTGTACAGCACGCCGAGCTGGGTGGCGCGGGACCTCGACAGCCACCAGTGCAGCGAGGACGCCTGTTACCCGTTCGGCCCGAAGTCCAAGGCGGCGCGCGACGCCTGGGCGGATTTCCTCGCGGCGGCCGTCCAGCGCTATGGGCCCGACGGCAGCTTCTGGATCGAGAATCCGACCGTTCCCCGGCGCCCGATCCGCGCCTGGCAGCTCTGGAACGAGCAGAACTCGCCCAGCTTCTACAAGCCGAAGCCGGACGTGAAGCGGTTCGCGAAGCTGCTCAAAGCCGGCGACAAGGCGATCACCAAGGCCGACCGCGGCGCCGAGATCGTCATGGGCGGCATGTTCGGCACACCGCTGCAAGGCCGCAAGCCGGCGCTGTCGGCCTGGAAATTCCTCCGCAAGCTCTACCGGGTCAAGGGAGTGAAGAAGGCATTCGACGGCGTCGCGCCGCACCCGTACGCCCCGAAGATGAAGAACGTCCGCGCCCAAGTCGACCTCATCCGCGACGAGATGAAGGACGCCGGCGACGGCAATGCCGACCTCTGGATCACCGAGCTCGGCTGGGCGTCCGGCGGCCCGCCGAACCCCCTCAACCGCGGGCGTGCCGGGCAGGCGAACCGCCTCAAGCAGGCGTTCAAGTACTTCAAGAAGAAGCGCAAGAAGCTCAACGTCCGTAATGTCGACTGGTATTCGTGGCGGGACAACTTGATCGGAGACGCGAACCTGTGTGCCTGGTGCCCGCATTCGGGCCTCGTCGACGAGGACCTGACAGAGAAGCCGTCCCTGGCGGCGTTTACGAAGTTCACCGGCGGTAACTGAGGAGTATTCGCCGGCGGCCAAACGAGGAGTTATCGACTTGACCACCACCCACATCTCGCGTTCCTGGACCATCCTGCTACTCGCGGCGGCCGCGATCGCCGCGGCCGCGATCGCGCTGACGCCATCCAGCGCCCAAGCGGCGGTGCCGAAGAGCTTTTACGGCGTCGTCCCGCAGACGGACTTGACGGCGGCCGACTTCGATCGGATGGGACAGGGGCGGGTGGGAACGCTGCGCGTACCTCTGTTCTGGTCGGCGGTCGACCCGAGCCCTGCGGCGGGTGACGAGGCCTGGGGGGGCTTCGACGCCATCGTCGCGGACTCGGCCCGCAACGGGATCGAGGTCCTGCCCTTCCTCTACGGGACGCCGACCTGGGTCGCGAGGGACCTCGACGGGCGCGACTGCTCCGGCCATGACTGCGTCATCTCGGCGCCTCAGACGCCGGCCGGGCTCGACGCCTGGAGCGCGTTCGTAGCCCGGGCAGTCGCCCGCTACGGGTCCAACGGGACCTTCTGGACGCAGAACCCGGGCCTGCCGAGGCAGCCGATCGAGGCCTGGCAGGTGTGGAACGAGCAGAACTCGCCCGAGTTCTACGGGCCGAAGCCGAAGCCGAAGGCCTACGCGAAGCTGCTCGACCGCGCCGCCGGCGCGATCCGCGCCCAGGACGCGGCGGCCGATGTCGTGCTCGGCGGGATGGCGGAGCTCGCCGGTGTCAAGACGGCGATCAAGGGCTCGAAGTATCTGACCAAGCTGTACCGGGTCAAGGGCGCGAAGAAGGACTTCGACGGCGTCGCGCCACACCCCTACGGCGCCAAGCTGAAGAAGGTGAGCGCGCAGGTCGATCTCTACCGCAAGGCGATGAAGAAGGCTCGCGACAAGCGTGCGGACATGTGGATCACCGAGCTCGGTTGGGGCTCCGCGAAGGGCGGCCACCCGCTGCATCGCGGCAAGAAGGGCCAGGCCCAGCGGCTCAAGGAAGCGTTCAAGTACTTCAAGAAGAAGCGCAAGAAGCTCAACGTGCAGACGGTGACCTGGTTCAGCTGGATGGATTCGCCGACCAGCATCTGCAAGTGGTGCGCGACCTCGGGCCTGTTCCGGCAGGGGCTGGTCGAGAAGCCCGCCTGGCGGGCGTTCGTCAAGCTCACCGGCGGGAGCTAGGGCCTCCGCCGCCACTCTTCGGCAGCTGACCAATCGAATCCCGACCGTCGCAGCGCTCGCGGCCGTTGCCGCGCTCGCGGCGCTCGCGCTGGTGGTGCTGTCCGGCGATTCCGACTCCGACTCGGCGGCCGACGACGCCCCGCCGACGTTCTACGGCGTCGTCACACAGACGGCGCTCGAGCCGGCCGACTTCGAACGCATGAGCAGCGGTGGGATCGGCACGCTTCGGATCCCGATGACGTGGTCGGCCGCCGAACCCGTTCCCGGCACCGGCGGCTATGACTGGTCATCGATCGACCCGATCGTCCTCGGTGCGGCCGGGCACGGGATCAGGATCCTGCCGTTCCTCTACGGCACCCCGGAGTGGGCGGCGAGCGGGCTCGACGGCCGCGGCTGCGGGAACGGTGACTGCAGCCCGTTCGCCCCGCGCTCGGAGCCCGCGCTGGACGCCTGGGGCGAGTTCGTCGGTGCCGCGGTCGACCACTACGGGCCCGGCGGGGAGCTGTGGGCGGAGAACCCCGACCTGGCCGCCCGGCCGATCCGCGCCTGGCAGATCTGGAACGAGCAGAACTCGGCCACCTTCTACATGCCCGAGCCGTCGATCGGGGGCTACGTCGACCTGCTCGCGGAAGCGGAGCGAGCGATCCATGAGCGCGACCCCGAGGCGACGATCGTCCTGGGCGGGATGGCGGGCGCCCCTCCCGACGCCGGCCCGGACGCCGATACCGCCTGGGCCTTCCTACGGGAACTCTACGAGATCGACGGGGCCGCAGAGCTGTTCGACGGGGTCGCCTCGCACCCCTATGCGTCCAACGTCGAGGAGGTCGAATCGCAGCTCGAGCTGCTGCACGAGGAGACCGTCCGCGCCGGCGACGCCGAGGCGACCCTCTGGGTCACCGAGTTCGGCTGGGCGTCGGGGGGTGCGGAGCACCCCCTGCGCAAGGGACCGGGGGGCCAGGCCGAGCAGCTGAGCGCCGCCCTCGAGTACCTGCTCGAGCGGCGGGTCCGCTGGAACATCGAGGGGGCGATCTGGTACTCCTGGCGCGACACGACCGAGGCCCCGGTCTGCGAATGGTGCCCTACATCGGGCCTGCTGACGGCCGAGCTTGCCGAGAAGCCGGCCTGGGCCGCGCTCACCGAGTTCACCGGCGGCAGCTGACAGCCGCCCCCCGCGAGCGCCCCGAGACGACCCGCACGCGCGCTTTAATGCGCTCGCCCGCGGAAATTGGCATCTGATGCAGGAGGGTTCCGAGACCATGTCGTCGCGGCCTGCGGTCGTCTCCGCGGTCCTGGCACTCACGATCGGCGTCACCGTCGCCGCGATCGCGCTCGCGGAGGGACCCGGGCCAGGCGTGCCGCGGAGCTTCTACGGCGTCGTCTCGCAGTCACCGCTGACCGATGAGGACCTCGACCGCATGGGCCGCGGGGGGTCGGCACGCTGCGGCTGTCGATGAACTGGCAGTCGATCGACCCGACCGCCGCCGAGGACGACTACGACTGGTCGGCGATCGATCCGATGATCGCCGGCGCTGCGCGCAACGGGATCCAGCCGCTGCCGTTCGCGTTCGGCACCCCGGCCTGGGTGGCAAAGGACCTCGATCGCAATCGGTGCAGCGGCGACTGCCTCTTGCATGCCCCCCGCTCGTCGGCGGCGCTCGGCGCGTGGCGGCGGTTCCTCGGCGCGGCGGCCGCTCGCTACGGACCCGGGGGCAGGTTCTGGGCCGATAACCCCGACCTGCCCGCGGTTCCGATCACCACTTGGCAGATCTGGAACGAGCAGAACTCGAAGACCTTCTACCTACCGGACCCGGACGCGAACGCGTACGCGAAGCTGCTCGTGACCGCCGCCGACTCGATCAGGGCGCAGGACCCCGAGGCCAAGATCCTCCTCGGAGGGATGTTCGGAACGCCGTTCGGCGGCGAGACGCCCTCGCTGACCGCGTGGGAGTTCCTCGACCGGCTCTACGAGGTCCCGGAGATCACGGCCTCGTTCGACGGCATCGGCGCCCACCCGTATTCGGCCCGGCTGCCAAAGGTGGAGGAGCAGCTGCGACTGATGCGCGAGGAGGTGGTCGATGCCGGTGACGCGGATGCGGAGCTCTGGATCACCGAGGTGGGCTGGTCCTCGGGGACCGACGGGAACCCGCTCGAGCGCGGCAGGTCGGGTCAGGCAACACGCTTGCGGGAGGCGATGGACTACTTCCTCTCGGTGCGCGACACCTACCGGATCGCGAACGTCACCTGGTTCGCCTGGCGCGACCTCGGCGGCGAGCCGATCTGCGACTGGTGTGCCGAGGCGGGGCTGTTCGAGGCCGAGGAGCTGACGCCGAAGCCGTCGTGGAGGACGCTCGTCGACTACACCGGCGGGCGATAGCGGCGGAGCATCTCGGCGGAGTTGTTCCGCCGGCCATGGCGGGGAGGATGACCACGGTGTCGGTTGCGGCGACCGCGGTCTCGAGCCCGTCGAGGACCCGAACGTCCTCGTCGTTGAGATAGACGTTGACGTAGCGGTTGAGCTCGCCGTCCTCGGAGAAGAGCTGGCCGCGGGTGTCCGGGTGGGCATCGGCGAGCGCGGAGAGCACCGCACCGACGGTGTCGCCGTCGGTGGCGACCTCGCTGTCGCCCCCTGTGCGAGGACGCAGCACGGGCGGGATCTTCACCGTCGGCATGCCTTGAACGGTAACCCTCAGGCGGCGGCCGGCGACGGCTCGCGGGCCGGAGCGCCGCAGAAGAGCTCGTAGTCGGGGAAGCGGCCCATCTCTTCCGGGGCGATCTCTGCGGCATCGTCGCCGCAGATCGGGCACTTCGGGTCGCGCTTGACCTTGAGCTCGGTGAAGCGGGTGCCCAGCGACTCGTAGAGCAGCAGGCGACCGACAAGGGGCTCCCCGATCCCGGCGACCAGCTTGACCACCTCGTTGGCCTGCAGCATGCCCATCACGCCCGCCATCACGCCGAGGACCCCGTTGGCGCCGCAGCTCGGCGCCAACTCCGGGGGCGGCGGGACCGGATACAGGCAGCGGTAGCAGGGTCCCTGGTGGGGCACGAAGGTGGAGATCTGGCCGTCGAACCCGAGGATCGAGGCCGAGATCACCGGCTTGCCGAGACGCACCGAGGCGTCGTTGAGCAGGTAGCGGGTGGGGAAGTTGTCGGCGCCGTCGACGATCACGTCGTAGGGCTCGAGCAGTTCGAGGATGTTCGAAGCGTCGAGACGGAGGTTGTACTCGACAACCTCGACGTCGGGGTTCAGCGCCTCGATCGTGATCCGCGCGGAGGCGGTCTTAGGGATCCCGACGCGCTCGGTGTTGTGAATCACCTGTCGCTGCAGGTTCGACTCGTCGACCACGTCGTCGTCGACGATCCCGAGCCTGCCGACGCCCGCCGCGGCGAGATACAGGGCGGTCGGAGCCCCGAGGCCGCCGGCGCCGAGCAGTAGCACCTTCGAATTCAGCAGCTTGAGCTGGCCCTCGACCCCTATCTCGGGGAGCAGGATGTGGCGCGAGTAGCGCATGCGCTGGGCCGGAGTGAGGTCCGAGTCGCTCATCGTCGGCAGTCCCGCGTCCTCCCAGGCGACGATCCCGCCCTCGATCACGCCGAGGTTCTCGTACCCGAGTCCGGCGAGCTCCTCCGCCATGCGGGCGGAGCGGTTGTCGGTGCGGCAGTGGAGCAGCAGGCGCTCCGAGCGGTCCGGAGCCAGCTCGTCGATCCGCTCGACCAGCTCGCCCTGGGGGACGTGCGTCGCCGCCTCGAGGTGGGACTCGTCCCACTCGTTCTGCTCGCGGACGTCGATCACCCGCGTGCCCGAGTCGATCTCTCCCCGCGCGCGATCGACCGAGACCATCTCCACGCGCTGCTTGATCGGGTTCGCTGCGGTCGCCATCGCTAAATCTCCAAATCCCTATCCGGATTCAAGGTTTACTTCACGAAGGATAGCAATGGGGTCCCCTCCCCGGGCTCAGAGACCGGGCTTGGTCGATAATCGCAACTGGACGGAAGCTACGGCGGCGGCAGCGTCGGCGGCGGATCGGCCGCGATCGCGCCGGCGAGGGCGGTGCGGTCGCGGTCGGTGGCGCGGCCGAGCAGCGTCTTGCCGATCAGGCGCAGGCGCAGGTTCAGCCGCAGCGCCCGCCAGGCGAGCCACTCCCGGCGCGAACCGTACGCGCGCCGCACCGCCGCCCGCCAGTTGAGTGTCCCCGCCGGCCGCCAGGCCTCACGCGAGCCGTAGACGACCGTCGACGACCCCTGTCCGTGATGGATGAGGCGACAGATCGTGGGGTCGAACCATGAGCGGACCCCGTCGACGGCGGCGCGAAGACCAAGGTCGACGTCCTCGCCGTACATGTGCAGCGCCGGGTCGAAGGGTCCGAGCCGGCGCAAGGTCGCGGTCGGTGCAGCGATGCAGGCCCCGGTGAGCCACGCGACCGGGACCCGGCGCTCAAGGCGGTAGGGCTCGGTGCGCACCCGCAGGGCGTCGGGCTGCAGCGACCCCGGGATGAGCGCCCGAACCCAGGGCCAGAGCCCGACCTCGGGGCCGCTGGCCGAGGGCTGGATCGTCCGGTCGGGGTTGAGCACCCGCGGCCCGACCAGGCCGCCGAGCATGGTCGCGACCGCCGCCAGCCGGTCGAGTCCGGGATCGAGCAGCTCCGTGTCCGGGTTGAGCAGGACCGTGGTGGGTTCGGCGGCCTCCCGTACCCCCTCGTTCGATGCCCGGCCGAAGCCGAGGTTGTCGCCCAGGGCGAGCAAGCGATGGCGCCCCTTCCAGCCCGCCGCGGCCTCGGCGAAGGAGTCGCGCGAGCCGTTGTCGACCACCAGCAGCTCCTGGCTGCCGTCGAGGTGCTCGTTCATCGACGTGACGAGAGTGCGCAGGTGCCCTGCACACTCCCAAGTCACGACGACTATCGAGTAGCCGATGTCCGCGTGCGGTCCGGGCTAGCCGAGCGCCGGGCGCATCTGCCGCAGCCGGCGGACGCGCTCTTCGATCGGCGGGTGGGTCGAAAACAGGCTCGCGATCCCGCCGCCTCGGAAGGGCTTCACGATGTAGAGCGGCTCGGTCGCCTGGTTGACCTGCATCGGCATCGCCTTGGCGCCCTCCTCCAGTCGCAGCAGCGCCGAGGCGAGCGACTCGGGGTTGCCGCTGACCTCGGCCCCGGTGGCGTCGGCGGCGAACTCGCGCTGGCGCGAGACCGCCAGCTGGATCAGGGTCGCCGCAATCGGTGCCAGGAGGACCATCGCGAGGCTCGCGACGAGACTCAGCGGCGACTCGTCGTCGCCTCCGAACCACAAGAACATGTACGCCAGGTAGGTGATCATCGCCCCGATCGCCGAGGCCACCGACTGGGTCAGGATGTCGCGGTTCTTGATGTGCGCGAGCTCGTGGGCGATCACGCCGCGGAGCTCGTCCTCGGAGAGCATCTTGGTGATCCCCTCGGTCACGGCAACGATGGAGTGCTTGGGGCCGCGCCCGCTTGCGAACGCGTTCGGCTGCTCGCTCGGGATCATGTACAGACGGGGCATCGGGATCTCGGCCCGCGTGGTCAGTTCGCGGACCATCTGGTAGAGGCCGGGCGCCTCCTGCTCGGAGAGCGGCTTCGCCCGCGCGCTCGCAATCGCGATCTTGTCGCTGAACCAGTAGGCGATGCCGTTGATCACCAGTGCGATCACGAGGAATACGCCGGCGATCTGGATGCCGCCGATCGCGTAACCGATCGCGACCAGCAGACCGCCGAGGGTCGCCATCAGGATCGTCGTCCGCAGGGTGGCGGCGAAGTTGGACTTGCGGGTCGTTGTCATCGCTGGGGGCTCCTTGATGCTGTCCGACTCTCGGGGACAGGCGGCCGGACTGAAACCTGTACTGGACATTCTGACGATCGCGGCCGCTCGGTTCATAGGGGCTGGCCCCTGTTTGACCTAGGGGATCGCCCCGCTTTAGGTGGGGGGCGATCGCGCCGCCGCGACGCGGATACTTTGGGAAGATGAGGCGCCGCGATCTCATGACTCAGGTTCTGGTCGTGAACCTGCTGGTGGTCGTGGCGGCGGTCGTCGCGACGATGATCGCCGACCTCAGCCTGAGCGAGACGCCGGAGGCGGCGCTCGTGCTCGGGCTGGCGATCGCGCTCACGATCGTCTCCAACCTGTTCCTGCTTCAGCGCCGCTTCAAGCCGCTCGAGGACCTGATCGACCAGATGGAGCGCGCGGACCTCTCGCGCCCCGGCGCCAACCTCCGGCTCGCACACAGCCCGGGCAGCCCGGAGGAGGTCGAGCGCCTGCACCACGCGTTCATCCGCATGCTCGAGCGGCTCGAAGCCGAGCGTCGCCGCGCCTCGAGCGCCGCCCTGGAGGCCCAGGAGGAGGAGCGGGCCCGAGTCGCACGCGACCTGCACGACGAGGTCAACCAATCGCTCACCGGTCTGCTGCTGCGGCTCGAGGCCGCACGCGAGAAGTCGCCGCCGGCGCTTGCCGGCGAGCTCGCCGAGATCCGCGCGCTCGGCAACCAGGCGCTTCAGGAGCTGCTGGCGCTCGCCCGCCAGCTCCGCCCGACCGCGCTCGACGACCTCGGGCTGAAGGCCGCGCTTGCCAGTCACGTCACCGAGCTCGGCCGCCAGAGCGGTATCCGAACGACCTTCGAGGCCGAGGGGGACATCGCCTCGGTGCCACGCGACGTGCAGATCGTCGCCTACAGAGTCGCCCAGGAGGCGCTCTCGAACGCGGCGCGCCACTCGGGGGCCGCACAGGTGCGTGTGCGCCTCGAGCACACCGACGGGGCGGTCGAGCTCAGCGTCGCCGACGACGGGCGGGGCTTCACCTTCGACCAGGCCTCGCGCGGACTCGGCCTCGCCGGCATGCGCGAGCGCGCGCTACTCGTCAACGGAGACCTACGGGTCGAATCGCGGCCCGAGGTCGGCACCAATGTTCGTCTCCGCGTGCCGATCGGGGTCACGAACGATGTGCGTGAGCGAGGATGAAGACGTGCGGGTGCTGATCGCCGACGACCACGGCATCGTTCGTTCGGGGTTGCGGATGCTGCTCGAACAGCAGCAGGACATCGAGGTCGTGGCCGAGGCTTCTGACGGCGCCGCGGCCCGCGACCTTGCGATCCGTGAGCGGCCCGACCTGGCGATCCTCGACGTCAAGATGCCGAAGCTGACCGGGCTCCAGGCGACCCGGGAGATCCGCGAGCAGGCCCCCGACGTCGCGGTGCTCATCCTCTCGATGTACGACGACGAGCGCTATCTGTTCGAGGCGCTGAAGGCGGGAGCGTCGGGCTACGTGCTCAAGGCGCAGGCCGACGTCGATTTGCTGGAGGCGGTGCGCGCGGTGCAGCGCGGAGAGCCCTTTCTCACCCCCGAGGCCCAGCGCGCGCTGATCAAGGACGTGCTCGGCCAGGGCACTGGTCGCTCCGACGAGCTGACGCCGCGCGAGGAAGAGGTGGTGAAGCTGGTCGCCGAGGCGCACACGAACAAGGAGATCGCGAAGATCCTCCACCTGTCCGAGAAGACGGTCGAGAACCACCGCTCGAACGCGATGCGCAAGCTCGGCATGCGGGATCGAGTGGAACTGGTGCGCTATGCGATTCGGCGCGGGTTGATCGAGCCGTAGGGCCTTCTTCGTCGGTCTTCGTCGTTCTCCCGGTTTTCCGACTGGACAGCTAGGATTTGTCCCGATGCTGTTTTCGACCAAGGCTGAATATGGCGTGCGCTTGATGGTCGAGCTCGGCCGCCGGGCGGGCACGACCGCACCGGAGGAAGCCGAGCCGGTTGCGCTCGCGACCGTCGCCGAGGCCGAGCTGCTGCCGCTCTCCTACCTCGAGCACTTGGTCGCCAAGCTGCGCCAGGCGGACCTGGTGAGCTCCGTGCGCGGCGCCCACGGCGGCTACCGGCTGGCGAAGCCGGCGCGCGAAATCGCGATGCTCGACGTGGTCGAGGCCCTCGAGGGGCCGGTCGCCCCGATGGAGTGCTTTCATACCGAGCGCGAGGGCCGAGTGCTGTGCTCGCACGAGGTCGATGGCGACCGCGCCTGCGCGACGAAGCTGCTCTGGACCCGTGTCCACGGTGGCGTCACCAAGGCGCTCGCCGGAACCAGCCTCGCGGAGCTGGTCGAGTTCGCCGACGCCGCCGCGGCCACCGCGGCACTTCCAGAACCGGTTGCCTGACCAGCGGCCGGAGACAGACAATCAACCGGAGACAAATGCCTGACCTTCAGATCCGCAACCTGCACGTGAGCGCCGAGGACAAGGAGATCCTCAAGGGGCTCGACCTCGAGGTCTCGAAGGGCGAGATCCATGCGCTGATGGGTCCGAACGGGTCCGGCAAGTCGACCCTCGCCAACGCGATCATGGGTCACCCCGCGCTCGAGATCACCGACGGCGAGATCATCTTCGAGGGCTCCGAGATCACCGACGCCGATCCGGAGGAGCGCGCCCGCGCCGGCCTCTTCATGGCCTTCCAGTACCCGGTCGCGATCCCGGGCGTGACCGTGGCCAAGTACCTGCGGATGGCGCTCAACGCCCAGCGCGAGGTGCGCGGCGAGAAGCAGATCAGCCTCAAGGACTTCCGCCGCGAGACCGAGGCGGCGATGGAGCTGGTCAAGATCCCGCGCGAGTTCTCCAGCCGCTACGTCAACGACGGCTTCTCCGGTGGCGAGAAGAAGCGCATGGAGGTACTCCAGCTGGCGATGCTGCGCCCGAAGATCGCGGTCCTCGACGAGACCGACTCCGGACTCGACATCGACGCGCTGCGGGTCGTCGCCGAGGGCGTCAACCAGTTCGCCGGGCCGGACCTCGGGATCCTGATCATCACCCACTACCAGCGCATCCTGCATCTGGTCGAGCCGGACTTCGTCCACGTCATGCACGACGGGCGGATCGTCAAGGAGGGCGGGCCCGAGCTCGTGGGCGAGCTCGAGGCCAAGGGCTACGGCTGGATCAAGGAGGAGGTCGAGGCCGCAGCATGAGCGCCACGCCGGCCGTCCGTTCTCCGTCGTTCGAGGGCAAGGCATTCCCGATCGGGCGCGTCCGAGCGGCGTTCCCGGCGCTCGAGCGCGAGGTCGGCGGCCAGCCGGTCGCCTATCTCGACTCCGGGGCGAGCTCGCAGCGGGTGCTCGCCTCGATCCAGGCGGTCGACCGCTACGAGCGCCGCCATCACTCCAACGTCCATCGCGGCTCGCACACACTCTCGGCCGAGGCGACCGCGGCCTACGAGGGTGCCAGGGCGACCGTCGCCGACCACATCGGCGCGCAGGACCGGCGCGAGGTCGTCTTCGTCCGCAACGCGACCGAGGCGATCAACCTCGTCGCCCGTTCCTGGGGCGACGCCAACATCGGCGCCGGCGACCGCATCCTGCTCACCGAGATGGAGCACCACTCGAACATCGTCCCCTGGCAGCAGCTCTCCGAGCGCACCGGTGCGCGAATCGACTGGGTGCCGGTCACCGACGACGGCCTGCTCGACATGGACGCCTACCGAGAGCTGCTCCGCCGCGGGCCGAAGCTGGTCGCGGTGGCCCACGTCTCGAACGTGCTCGGGACCGAGAACCCGCTGACCGAGATCGCGCGCACGGCTCACGAGGCCGGCGCCCTGGTGATCGCCGACGGCGCCCAGGCGGCGCCGAAGCTGGCGCTCGACATGGCGGGCCTCGGGGTGGACTTCTACGCCCTCACCGGCCACAAGGCATACGGGCCGACCGGGATCGGGGCGCTCTGGGCACGCTTCGAGCTGCTGAATGAGATGCCGCCGTTCATGGGCGGCGGCTCGATGATCCGCAAGGTGACCAAGCAGGGCACGACCTGGGCCGATCCGCCGGCACGCTTCGAGGCCGGAACGCCCGCGATCGCGCAGGCGATCGGGATGGCCGCGGCGCTGCGCTGGCTCGACGGTCTCGGGATGGACGCGGTCGAGGCGCACGAACGGGAGGTCGCCGGCTACGCGATGGTGCAGGTCGGGGAGGTCCCCGGCCTGCGAGTCTTCGGCCCGCCTCCCTCGGCCGCCCGCCTGGGGCCGGTCTCGTTCGCGCTCGAGGGCATCCACGGCCACGACGTCGCCGAGATCCTCGACCGCCACGGTGTCGCGGTGCGCTCCGGCCACCACTGCGCCCATCCGCTGATGGAGCGCCTCGGCGTCCCGGCCACTGCGCGAGCGAGCTTCGGCGTCTATACGACGCCGGCTGAGATCGATCGCCTGGTCGAGGGCCTGCTCGACGCCCGCCGCGTCTTCGGGCTCGACTGACCACCGGCGCCCTTCCTCATCAGCGCACCCAGCCGGGCTCGAAATAGTGGCGTTCTCCGTTGCGGCTGGCCAGCGGCTTCCAGTACCTGCAGCCCTCGAAGAAGTAGTGGGTGACCTGGCTCCAGCGGCTGCGTGCGGGATCGGTCTGAGGCGCGCCGCCGTGGATCAGATTCCCCGACCAGATCAGCGCCTCGCCCTTACGAATCGTCGCGTAGCGCGGCTCGAGCCCCTCGCGCTCGATCAGGTCCTCGATGAAATCCTCATAGTCGGCGTGCTCGGGCGAATCGGCGGCCGACTCCACGTCGCCGATCGTGAACTCGGCGATGCGGTGGCTTCCCGGGTAGTAGACGAGCGGCCCCGAATCCTCGCGGATGTCCTCGAGCGCGAGCCAGACCCCGCACATGAACCCGGACGGCTCGGAGTTGAAGTGCATCGCGTCGGAATGCGGCCGCTGCTGACTGCCGGCGCGAAAGTTGATCGTCTGGAACGGGAGCGGGTGGCGCCCGTAGGCCTCCCGCAGCACTGAGAGCACCGCAGGTGCGGTCGCGATCGCCTTGACGTTGTCGGAGACCACCCAGGCATCCTGGACCCGATGCTCGTCACGGTGCGAGATCGCCGTGTGACGCCCGCGCAGGGCGCGCTTGGCGCGCCGCAGGGTTCGGCTCGCGCGACCCTCGGGGCGAAACAGCGGCTCGATCTCGGCGATCGCGGCATCGATCGTTGCGTCGGGGACCTCGGGATCGAAGATCACGTATCCGTCCCGCTTCAGTGAGCCGCTGAGGGCGCCCACGCCCCCCTCCGGGTCGGCAGAGGCGGTCACGGCGAACATGATCGCACAGGGCGCTGCGCTAACTTCGAGTCCGTGGACGACCTCTACCGCGAGAACATCCTCGACCACTACAAGCGCCCGCGGCATTTCGGCCGCCCGGAGGAGTTCGACCTCGAGTTCGAGGACACCAACCCGTTCTGCGGCGACGAGCAGCAGGTGTTCATCACCCTCGACGCCGACGGCCGGGTCGCCGAACTCCAGTTCGAGGGCAAGGGCTGCGCGATCTCGACCGCGGCGACGTCGATGCTGACCGAGGAGCTCGCGGGCAAGAGCCGCGAGGAGCTGCTGCGACTGGACAAGGCATTCGTCCTCGACCTGCTCGGGATCGAGATCTCGGCCACGCGGATGAAGTGCGCGCTGCTCGGACTCAAGGTGATCAAGTCGGCGGCGCTCGGAGATGCCGCGGACTGGGAGGACGAGGGCGCCCCCGGGGATCCGGTCGCCGAGCGCGAGCAGGTTTAGCCACTCAGCGCTTGAGCGAGACCTGCGCGTTCATGCCGGCCCGCAGCTCGCGCCGGGTGAGCTCGTCGTCGACCGCCACCGCCCGATAGCTGAGCGCATCCTCGAACTCGAGGTCGAAGGCCTTCGCGCCGGACCGGCCGACCTCGCTGATCAGCTCCGTCCCGCCCCAGGAGATGAGCCAGGATCCGTTGGCAAAGCGCGCCGAGCCGCAGCAGACGGAGACCGGCGTCGCCGCTTCGGTGACACTGTCGAGCAGGGTCGCGGTGCCGCCCTCGATCCGGTAGCGCACCGCCCGCGGTGGCCGGTCGAGGTCGGTACCGTTGTCGAAGACCGTGATCCTGCCCGCCCCGAGGTAGCGCACATCGTGCTGGCCCGCGAGCGGGTAGTCACCCAGGGGATCGCCCTCCACCCGCAGCGACTTCGATGTCGGCTCCCCGCCGAGCTTCCATTCGACATCGCCGGTGGCGCGGTCGATCCGGTAGATCGCGTCGGTGTGCCTGAGGCTGACCAGCAGGTCGCCGCTCGGCAGCGGCTCGACGGCGTTGATGTGGACGAAGTCGTACGGCTCGCTCAGCGCCGGCCACCAGCGCCCGGTCTCCGCCGGCTCGATCCGGCCTCGCGTCGACCACTCCCAGACAACCTCGCCCTCGGGGGTGAGCTCCTGGATCACGCCGTCGTAGACGTGACCGTCTGCGTCCCCGATGAACTCGCTCAGGTCCACCGTCCCCGGCCTCTGCACGTAGGCGATGAGCAGATAGTTTCCGTCGCCCGTGGGCTGGAGGTCGTGCTGGTCGGTGACCGCGCCGACCGTCCGCAGCTCCTTGAGCAGGCGACCGTCGAGCCCGTGGAACTCGTAGGAGCTGGCGGGATCGACCGAGAAGAAGGAGTTGGCCCACTGGGTCCAGACGACTGTGCCGTCCTCGAGCAGCTTGGCGTCGAAGGGCTCGACATCGTCCTCGTACCACCAGATCGGGACGCCCCGCCGATCGATGAACGCGACATAGCGACTCCCGGCCAGGATCGCGGGTGTGACGAGATAGAAAGGCGAAGCGGGCTTCCCGGCGCGCCGGAACTCGTACTCGGGAAAATCCTCCGGCAGGCACCTGATCCGGAAGACTCGCTTACGGCCTCCGCTGCGCGCGACGACCCGGATTGCCTGCCCCTCGCGGAGCTTCACGGTGCGCCGACCGCTGCCGCCGATCCAGCGCCGAGCGCCGATCTTCGCCTCGGTGCGGCCCGGGGTGCGGACTCGAAACCCCAGCGGCTCGGCACAGCCGACGGTGTAGTCACGCGTCGCGGGCTTGAAGCGCGGCTCGAGACCGTCGACCTTGAGCCGCAGTGCGGCGTCGGCGGTGGGGACCAGCCCCACCGTCAGCACCCCGATCGTCAACAGCAGCCTCATCTGCGGCAACCTATCGGCTCGGCCGGGCGCTCAGGGCTCCGCGAGATGGCCGGTGTCGGCGAGTCGCGTGTTGGGAGCTCCGGCGGCCAGCACCTGCAGCTCCGCGACTCGGGTCAGCTCGACGCCCTCGAGCCGGCTGATCGGGGTCCAGCTTCGGCCCTCGAGGACCTCGCCGGCCGCGATCGGCTCCGGATCGAGCGCCTCGGCGGGAAAGATCACCGCACAAGAGCCGAGCTCGGCGCCATCGACCTCCTCGGCCTCCTCGCTCAGGTAGTTGACCAGCGCGCCCTCGTAGCCGTGCCCGCTGTAGTTGTGGCGCCCGAAGGCGACCGCGGCCGGGTCGGAGTTCCAGGCGCGCACGCACTCCGGCGGCGCCTCGGCGCTCGCCTCCCCCCCGCCGCCGCCCGCGAGCACGACGATCGCCACGATCGCCATGAGCAGCACGGCGCCCCCGACCGCGATCGCGATCCTGCCGCGCGCGGGGGGTGCGCCGGGCTCCACCCGGCGGACGCTAGATCATCCGGCCGCGGCTGCGGTCCAGCCGGGCGTCCGCGCTAAAATCCGACTGCAAGGGTAGGAATAGTGAGGACGTAACGACCGAAATGACAGGAGCTGACCCGATCGCCACCGAAACCGAGACGATCACCGTATGCACGCTCTCCGAGCTCCCGGAGGGCGAGTCGCGCCTGGTCGAGGCCGACGGGCGCAAGATCGGCGTCTTTCATTGCGCCGAGGGCGAGCTGTTCGCGATCGAGGATCGCTGCTCGCATGACGACGGCCCGCTCGCCGAGGGGGAGTTCGACCTCGGCTCCTGTACGGTGGAGTGTCCGCGTCACGGTTCGCTGTTCGACCTGCGGACCGGCAAGCCGCGCACCCTCCCGGCCTATCGGCCGGTCGAAACGTTCGAGGTTCGCGTGGACAACGACGAAGTGAAGCTGGAGCTCTGATGCCGAGATGACGAAGCCCCCCGAGACCCTCACCCCCTCCGGGAAGCAGCTCACCGACGCCGAGACGGCGCTGAAGGAGATCGGCTCCGACTACAAGGAACGCTTCGGATTCTCCGACCCCGAGACCGGCTACGCCTACAAGGCCCCGAAGGGGCTCTCGCGCGAGCTCGTCGAGTCGATCTCCGAGTACAAGGACGAGCCCGAGTGGATGCGCGACTTCCGGATCAAGGCCTACGAGCACTTCATGGCGCGCCCCACCCCGACCTGGGGCGGCAACCTGGGCCAGATCGACTTCGACGACATCCACTACTTCGTCCGCGCTTCCGAGAAGAGCGAGCGCTCCTGGGAAGAGGTGCCGGAGGACATCAAGAAGACCTTCGACAAGCTCGGCATCCCCGAGGCCGAGCGCAAGTTCCTCTCCGGCGTCGGCGCCCAGTATGAGTCGGAGAGCGTCTACCACCAGGTCCGCGAGGACCTCGAGCAGCAGGGCGTGCATTTCCTCGACATGGACACCGCGCTGCGCGAGCACGAGGAGATCGTCCGCGAGTACTGGGCCACGGTGATCCCCCCGAACGACAACAAGCTCGCGGCGCTGAACTCCGCGGTCTGGTCGGGCGGCTCGTTCGTCTACGTGCCCGCCGGGGTCAAGGTCGAGATGCCGCTCCAGGCCTACTTCCGGATCAACACCGAGAACATGGGCCAGTTCGAGCGCACCCTGATCATCGCCGAGGAAGGTTCGGACGTGCACTACATCGAGGGCTGCACAGCGCCGGTGTACTCGACCGACTCGCTGCACTCGGCGGTGGTCGAGATCATCGCCAAGCCGTCCTCTCGTGTCCGCTACACGACTGTGCAGAACTGGTCGCAGAACGTCTACAACCTGGTCACCAAGCGGGCGATCGCGCAGGAGAACGCGACGATGGAATGGGTCGACTGCAATCTCGGCTCGAAGCTGACGATGAAGTACCCATCGATCTACCTGCTCGGCGAGCGGGCGCACGGCGAGATCCTCTCGATCGCGTTCGCCGGCAAGGACCAGCACCAGGACGCCGGCGGCAAGATCATCCACGCGGCGCCGAAGACGACCTCGTCGATCTTCTCCAAGTCGATCTCCAAGGACGGTGGCCGGGCCACCTACCGCGGCCTGCTCGAGGTCGCCCAGGGGGCGACCGAGACCAAGTCGAAGGTGGTCTGCGACGCGCTGCTGCTCGACGAGGACTCGCGCTCGGACACCTACCCGACGATTCGCATCGACGAGTCCGACGCCAACGTCGGCCACGAGGCCTCGGTGTCGAAGGTGGGCGAGGACCAGCTCTTCTACCTCCAGGCCCACGGGCTCGACGAGGAGGAGGCGTCGAAGATGATCGTCAACGGATTCATCGAGCCGATCGCCAAGGAGCTGCCGATGGAGTACTCGGTCGAGATGAACCGACTGATCGAGCTGCAGATGGAGGGCTCGATTGGCTGATGGGGTAGCGGCGGCTCCCCAGCTCCAGGAACCCGACTGGCTGCAAGAGGGTCGCGACCGGGCGAAGAAGCTGGCGCTCGAGCTCGAGCTGCCGACGCAGAAGCAGAAGGGCTGGGAGTTCACGGACCTCTCCGCCCTCGAGCTCGACGGATACACGGAGGCGGTCGCTCGGATCGACGGCCTGGCCGCGGACGATGGCACCAGCGACGGGGGCGCCGACGGCCCGATCGTGCTTCCGCTCGCCGAGGCGGCGACCGCGCACCCCGAGCTCGTCCGCGAGCGCCTCGGGCAGATCGTCGCCGCGGACGACTCCTTCACGGCCCGCAACCAGGCCCGCTGGCGCGACGGCGTCCTGGTCTGGGTTCCGCGCGGAGCGCGGCTCGAGCAGCCGCTTCGCCTGACCGTCTCCGCGGAGCCCGGCGAGGAGGTCGAGTGGCGGCTGCTGATCGTGCTCGAGGAGGGTGCTGAAGCCGAGGTCTGGGAGCGCTATTCCTCCGAGGCCGGCGGCGAGGCACTGTTCAACGGCGTCGTCGAGCTGATCGTCGGCGACGGGGCAAACCTGCGCTACGTCTGCGAGCAGCAGCTCTCCGAGGAGAGCTGGATCTTCGCCACCCAGCGCGCCGAGATCGGGCGCGAGGCGAATCTCGAGTGGGTCGCGCTCGGGTTCGGCTCCGCCCGCGGCAAGGTGCGGATGGAGACCAAGCTCGCCGGTCGCGGCTCGAGCGCAAAGGTCACCGGCGCCTATGCGGGCGCCGCCACCCAGCATCTCGACTACGACACCACCCAGGAGCACGCCGCCGAGGACACGGTCTCCGATCTCGCGTTCCGCGGGGTGCTGGCCGAGCGGGCGACCGCGGTCTGGCGCGGGATGATCCGGGTCGATCCCGGCGCTCAGCGCACCGATGCCTTTCAGGAGAGCCGCAACCTGCTCCTCTCCACGGACGCTCACGCCGACGCGATCCCGGGCCTCGAGATCGAGGCCGACGACGTCCGCTGCACCCACGCCGCCGCCATCGCTCAGGTCGACGCTGAGCAGCTCTACTACCTGCGCGCACACGGACTTCCCGAGTCCGAGGCGAAGCGGTTGGTGATCGAGGGCTTCCTCCAGGAGCTGGTCGTGCGTGCCCAGGCGGGCCCGATCCGCGACGCCCTGCGCGACGAGCTCGAGGCGCGCCTCGAGCGTCTGCTGGCCGCGTCCTGAGGGCCGCCTCGAGCTAGCTGCGCGAGCGCGGGGTTCGCGCGCAGCCAGGACAAAGCCCGCGAACGACCACGTCGTGACCGCTGACACGATGGCGGAGCCGGCCCGCGAGGCGCTCGATCGCTCGCTCGAGGGCGGGGTCCTCGAACGGCGTGATCCGCCCGCAGCGGTCGCAGATGACGTGGTGGTGATGATCGCCGCCCGGGACCAGAGCCTCGTAGCGCGCGCCGCCGTCGCCCAGCTCGACCCGCTGCACGAGCCCCGTGCGGTGGAGGAGGTCGAGCGCCCGATAGACGCTCGCGGTCCCGACCCGGTCGCCGCCCGAGCGGATCCCCTCGGCGATCTCCTGCGCGCTGAGACAGCAATCCTCGCCGGCGAGGAGCTGGACCACGGCCTGCCGCGCCCCGCCGGCGCGGTGCCCCGCCTCGCCGAGCACCCCTAGCGCCAGCTCCGACCACTCCTCCCGCTTGCGAGCGCTCGCCATGATCGCTGATCATAACTAACCGATGAGAATGATTATCATTCTCGCCGACGTGGAATGGATCGCGATCCCCTTTGCGGCGGCGACCGTCGCCGCGACCGTCGCCGGCGGGGCCCTCGGCCTGCGGCTTGCACACTCACTCCCCACGCTGATGGCGCTCACGGGCGGCGTCGTCGTCGCCGTCGCGCTCTTCGACGTGCTCCCGGAGGCGTTCGAGAACCTCGGCGACCCTGGAGAGGTCGGCCTGCTCGCCGGGGTCGGATTCCTCGCCTTCTTCCTCGCCGAGCGCGTGCTCGTTCTCCACCACCGCGACGATCCCGAGCAGGCTCGCGCCCATCACCAAGTGGGAGCGCTCGGGGCCCTCGGACTGTCCGCGCACAGCTTCATTGACGGTCTCGGCATCGGCCTCGCCTTCGGCCTCGACACGACCACGGGCGTGCTCGTCTTCATCGCCGTGATCAGCCACGACTTCGCCGATGGCCTCAACACCGTCAGCTTCGTTCTCAGCCAGTCCGAGAATCGCCGGCAGGCCAAGCGCTGGCTGGCGATCGACGCCGTCGCGCCGCTCGTCGGCGCCCTCGTCGGCAGCGCGATCGCCGTCTCCGAGGAGACCTTGGGGGGGATCCTCGCCGTCTACGCGGGCTTCTTCCTCTACATGGGCGGCACCGACCTGCTTCCCGAGGCCCACTCCGAGCACGCGTCCTGGCAGCGGGTGGCGCTGACCGTGGCCGGGTTCGCCGCCGTCTACGCGGGCACCGCGATCGCCGGGATCTAGCGCCGCCCCCCTCCGGCATCCCATCGCCGAACATCCCGGACCCGTCGCCATAGGGGTACTCGGGGACGCGCGGTGGCCGAGGTCTGGAGCGAGAGGTCTAGAGATTCGGATCCGGAGTGGGGGGCCGGTCGCGGCGGTCTCGCCGGTCGCGGGCGATCGTGACCACGATCGAGCCGAGGACGATCACGACCGGGATCGCGTAGAGCACCCACAGCGCCCAGTGACCGACGTGTGCGATCGGCGGCATGCGCTCAGTATGGCGCAGCCAAACGCCGGTCTCGGACTACTGGTTCGCCTGTGAGAGCAGGTAGAGGCCGAGCGAGGTGAAGCCGACCATCAGCGCCAGCATCCAGTACTGCGAGCGGGCGGCGACGCGCGCGTCGCCGTACACCTTCAGGGCGCGGTCGTGGCCGAGAACGAGCGCGGTCACGTGGCCGGCGATCAAGGCGCCGACCTGCACGTACCAGATCGCGTTGGCGCTGATCGCCCCGTAGTCGATCCCGGTGCCGGCGGTGCCGAAGTAGTCGGAGCCATCGCCGAGCGGGTCGGAGAGCAGGAAGGTGAACTGCGCCTGCTCCTGGAAGACGACAAGGCTGAAGTAGTGCGCGACCAGGTAGGCGAGCGCGATCGGGATGAAGGCATGCGCGAACAGCGCCCCCAGCCTGCCGGTGGAGAGACTCGTACGCACGGTGTGCATGCCGTAGATCCCGGCCCAGAAGAGGCCGGCGACGAAGGCGAGGGTGAACGCGAGAAAGAGCGTGTTGGCGACCCGCAGGGCTGCCACCGGGCCGAGACCCGTTTCGACGAGCCAGTCGAGCAGGCTCGCGATCGGGTCGCCGAGCACTCCCTCGGAGGCACCGTCGAAGGTCGTCGCCCCGATCGTCAGCAGCACGAGCGCCACCGAGCCCGGTGTCGAGACCCACGAGGTCGCGGCCGAGAGCGGGCGCCGGCGCCCGAGCACGCCCTCACGGACCTCGAACGGCGCGAGCCTGGCGAACATGCCGAAGTAGATCGAGAAGGCCTCGCCGCCCCGAAGCCAACGCTCGCCGCCGAACAGCGCCATGCCGACGAAGGTGTAGGCGGAATAGGCGAGGGTGGCGACGGCGACCGTGTGCGGGGTGAGGCCGACCGTCTGGAAACCGGCGGCGCCGTAGATCAGCTCGAGCCAGACGAAGGCGAGGATGCCGGCGACCGCGGGCCAGCGCCCGAGGCGCTCGGGGTAACTCAGCGGCGGGGGCGCCGACTGCCCGGCGATCAGCCTGAACCCCGCGCCCGCAACGCGCGCGATCGCGCGCCAGGGGTTGAACGCGCGAAACAGGTCGCCGAACGCGACGCTGAGCACGACCATCCCGAGCCAGAAGGTGACGAAAACGAAGGTGATCGAGAAGTTGCGGTCGGGCGCCTCGGTGCCGGCGAGCCCCGACCAGACGACCACCCCGAGCAAGAAGACGCCGACCGCGCCGGCCAGCAATTCGGTCACCGGGTTGACTACCAGGCGGCCGAGGCGCGCCGAGACCGGGCGCCAGCTGTCGTCCTCGAGGCGGCTGCGACGCCAGGCCAGCGAGAGCGCGAGGAAGGAGACGATCAGGACCAGCGACGCCCCCCAGGCGAACAGCCACTCGGGAATCGGTAGGTCCTGGCGGCCGACCAGCGCGTGGCCGACGAGCACGAGCCCGTCCGCGAGCCGGGCGAGGTCCACTAGTGCTCCGGCACTACCCGGGCTCTACGGTGATCTCGGCGAGCGGGACGACGCGGTCCTCGAGCTCGACCTCGAACACGCCCTCGATCGTGGCCGGCACGCTGAACTCGGCCTTGCCGCCCGCGGCGAGGTCCTGGAACACGTCATAGCCGTGCAGGTGGACATGGTCGGCGACGTCCGAGGTGACGACGAAGCGGATCTCCTCGCCCTTGGTGAAGCTGAGCTCGGCGACCCCGCCCTTGGGCTCGCCGTTGACCACCTCGATCAGCGGGATCCTCGACTCCGGAGGCGGCTTCGGCTTGTCCGGCTTCTGCTCGGGCTCCTCGGACGCGGTGGTGGTGGTGGTCGTCGCTGCCGCGGGCGTGGTCGTGTCGGAGCTCGAGTCGTCATCGTTGCCGCGGAGGACGAAGAAGAGGGCGACGGCGACGACGAGCGCGAGCACGGCGACCAGGACTCTGGCGTGCGGGGATCCCATCGGCGCGGGATACTACGAAGGCGGGTTCGAGCCCGGGTCAAGCGCCAATTGAACCGGCGCATCGCGGCCCCCTGCCGCGACCCGCTCAGGAACGCGCCCAGCCCTAAACTCCGTCGAGCAGGCGCCAGTTGGCGCGGAACGCCGACTCGGCGGCGGCAACGAGCTCGTCCTCGTCGGCCTCGGTGGCAAGCTCGGCGATCAGCTCGCGCACCTCCTCGGCGTGCTCGACGTCGCGGGTCTCGTGAACGCGGAAGTAGGCCGTGCCCTCGCCGTCGGCGAACCCGTAGCGATCGAGCAGTCCCTGACGCTTGGTGCGCGAGAGCTGCGGCTGGCCGCTCTCGATCGCATACAGGCGAGCCAGGGTGCTGACGGCGCCGTCGTCGGCGGTCCACGCCCGCACGCACTCCCGCGTCTCGGCGGTCGGAGCGCTGCTGACCTCGCCGCCCGAGACCTCGACGAAGCCGTCCCAAAGCCGCAGGTGACCGAGCTCCTCCGCCGCGTGGTGGCGGAGCTCGGGACGGTCACCGAGCGCTTCGGCGGCGGTGACGCTCATCGTCGCGATCGCCTCGACCGCGTGCCGATACTGACCGGAGTAGCGAGCCAGCTCCTCGGCGCTCAGCTCGCCCGCCGACCAGCGCCGATAGAAGGGATGGCGAAGGACGTCCCACCGCTCGCGGCCGCGCTCGATTCGCTCCCAGGTCCGCTCGTTCACTCGGTCGCCCCTTTCGCCAGCTCGCTCGATCGGACGGCCAGCATATCGCCCGCAGCGGCCGGCCTCCGGGGGTCCGGCGAGATCTACGATCCCGGCCGGTGCGCCCCGAAAGAGCGAACATCGCCGCCCCCGAGCTGCCCGGCCGCCTGCGCTGGCTCGGCGCCGAGCGGTCGCCGCGGATGGCGGAGCTGTGTGCCGCCGGGCCGGTGCTGGTGCATTTCTTCGACTTCGCGCAGCTGAACAGCATCAGGGCGATGCCCTATGCGAACGCCTGGCATGAGCGCTACCGCGAAGCGGGCCTGACCACTCTCGGCATTCACTCGCCACGGTTTCGGTTCACCGCCGAGCGCGCCGCGCTCGCGCCCGCCCTCGAGCGCCTCGGCATCCGCCACCCGGTCGCCGACGACTCTCGCTACGCCGTCTGGCACGACTACGGCTGCAGGGGCTGGCCGTCGCTGTTTCTCTGGGGCCAGGGCGGGGCCCTGCGCTGGTTTCACTTCGGCGAGGGCGAGTACGCGGCAACCGAGCTGGCGATCGTCGAGGAGCTCGCCGCGCTCGACCCGGGATTCGAGCCGCCCGCGGCGCTGGAGCCGCTTCGCCCGAGCGACGCCCCCGGGGCGATGGTCGCTCCGCCGACCGAGGAGGTGTTTCCGGGCGGCGGCGCATCCGAGCCCTGGCGTCCGGTCGCCGCGGCCGACCTGCTCGAGCTGCGCTACGAGGCGGGCGGCGCGCACGCATCGGTCGACGGCGCGGGCGAGCTGCGGGTGACCGTGGACGGAGACGTCGAGCGCCTGGTCGAGGTCGAGGCCCCGGGGCTCTACGACCTCGCGGAGCACCCCCATCACGAGCGCCACGAGCTGGCGCTGCGCGCCGGTCCCGGCCTCGCCGTCTACTCGATCAGCTTCTCCGCCGGGGTGCCCTAGCGTCGCCGGTCAGCCGATCGCCTCGACGATGCGCAGGTCCCGCTTCGCTCCGTCGCCAAGCGCTCGCAGGGCTTCCTGGTAGCCCTCGCTCTGGTATGCGGCGACGGCCTGTTCGACGCTCTCGAACTCGATGATCACTGTGCGCTCATCGAGCCCGGCTTCGAACACCGCGGCGGGCTGGCCGCGAGCCAAGAAGCGGCCACCCGCCTCGCGCATCACCGGTCCGGCGAGCTCGACGTAGCTGGCGAGCTTCTGCGGATCGGAAACGGAGCGGAAGGTGTTCACCCAGTAGGCCTTGGCCATCGCCGCCCCTATTGTGGCCGACGTCGTCGGTCACCGCACGGGCGAAGCCGGCCTGCTCGCCACCTGCGTCGTACAGGCCGAGGCAGAGGGAGCCGGCGATCGCCCGCTCGACCACCTCTCGCGGCACGTTCGGCGACCAGTAGGCGGTGCGCAAGAAGCGCCAGGGCGCCTCGAGGTCGATGCGGCCCCTCTGTCGGAGAGCTCGTAGCCGTCGCGGCGGGCGATTACCCGGTGTTCTCGATCTGCAGCAGCTCGCCGCCCTCGTGGTCGACCTGCAGGGTGGTGTGGTCGAGATCGAAGCGCCGATGCAGCAGCTCCTCCAGCTCGCGGCGCTTCGCGTGGCAGTCCGTGTCGCGCCCGACGAGCACGTGGGCGGCCAGGGCCGGGAACCCCGAGGTGATCGTCCAGACGTGCAGGTCGTGCACCTGCGTCACCCCCGGCACCGCGGCCATCGCCCGGCCCACCTCCTCGACGTCGGTCCCCGGCGGCGAGCCCTCGAGCAGGATCTGGGTCGAGTCGCGCAGGATTCCCCACGAGCTGGCGAGCACCAGCAGGCCGATCAGCGCCCCGACCGCCGGGTCCGCGTACTCCCAGCCGGTTGTCAGGATCAGCAACGCGGCGACGATCACCGCGGCCGAACCCAGCAGGTCGGCGAGCACGTGGCGCAGCGCCGCGGAGACGTTGAGGCTCTGCCTCGCGTGGCGCCAGAGGATGCGGGCGGCGAGCAGATTGACGACCAGGCCGGCGACGGCGATGCCCAGCATCAGGCCGGCCTCGATCTCGGGCGGATCGCCGAACCGGTCGGCGGCCTCGATGAAGATCCAGATCGAGATCGCGACCAGGGTGACGCCGTTGAACAGCGCCGCCAGGATCTCCGCGCGCCGGTAGCCGAACGTGCGGCTCGGGCCGGCCGGCCGGCCGGCGAGCCAGGCGGCGAACAGGGCGATCCCGAGCGAGGCGTTGTCGGAGAGCATGTGCGCGGCGTCGGCGAGCAACGCGAGACTGCCGGTGACGATCCCGCCGACCACCTCGACGACCGTGAACGTGGCCGTCAGCGCGAGCGTCAGCCGAAGCGCCCTGACGCCGGCTGCGCGGTCGGGCGCGGGGGCGTGGTCGTGCATGCGGCTGGCGGGAGCTCTCCGCGGTCGGCACTCAGGCGCGCGCGGCGAGCTCGGCCCGGATCTCCTTCGGGAGCATGAAGCGCACGTCCTCGTCGACGGCGCGGAGCTCGGAGACGTCGGCGGCGCCGCGCTCGCGAAAGAACTCGACCAGCTCGGCGACCAGCTCCTCGGGGGCGCTGGCGCCGGAGGTGATCCCGACCGTCTCAACGTCTGCGAGCCACTCCTCGCGCACCTGGTTCGCGTTGTCGATCAGATGCGAGGCCGAGCCGTGCTCACGGGCGACCTCGACCAGCCGGTTGGAGTTCGAGGAATTGGTCGAGCCGATCACCAGCACGAGCTCGCACTCGCGGGCGAGCTGCTTGACCGCGATCTGACGGTTCGTGGTCGCGTAACAGATGTCGTCCGACTTGGGGCTGACGATGGCGGGGAACTTCTCCCGCAGCCGGTCGATGATCGCCGCGGTCTCGTCGACCGAGAGCGTGGTCTGGGTGATGAAGGCGACGTGATCGGGGTCGGCGAGCTCGAGCGCATCGACATCGTCGACCGTCTCGACGAGCACGATGTCGTCGGGCGCCTCGCCGGTCGTGCCCTCTACCTCCTCGTGGCCCTGGTGGCCGATGAGGATGATCGTGTAGCCCTGCTCGGCGAACTTGCGCGCCTCGACGTGGACCTTGGTCACCAGCGGGCAGGTGGCGTCGATCGTCCGCAGCCGGCGCTCGGCGGCATTCGCGTGCACGCCGGGCGCCACGCCGTGGGCGGAGAAGACGACAAGCTCGCCCTCGGGGACCTCGGTTTCCTGCTCGACGAAGATCGCGCCCCGCTTGGCGAGCTCCTCGACCACGTGCTTGTTGTGGACGATCTCCTTGCGCACGTAGACCGGCGGCCCGTACATGTCGAGCGCCTTCTCCACGGTCTGCACGGCGCGGTCGACCCCGGCGCAGTAGCCGCGGGGCGCCGCGAGCAGGACCCGCTTGGGAGCATGCGTTCTGGTGGCCGTAGCCATCGGATACAGGGTACTCACCGCGTCTCGCCCGGTTCCGCTCAGCGAATCTCCGGGATCGCGCGCACCGCCGCCTCGCCGACCGCCTCGAGGCTCTCGGCGCAGACCTTGTCGAGCGTGTCCTCCGGCGTGTGCCAGTAGGCGCCCGGGCTGGGGCCCGGTCCGTAGCTGAAGTCGATCAGATCGAGGGCGGGGACGCCCGCTTCGAGGAAGGGGGCGTGGTCGTCGACGACCGGGGCGCGCTCGCCCTCGAACGGCGCCGCGCTGCCGGTTCGCTCTTCGGCCGCCTGCGCGAAGAGCTCGTACAGGCCCGGGTCGGAGTTCGTCTCGAGCGGGATCTGGAGCTCACAGTCGCCGACGAGGTCGAACAGGACCATCGCGCGGATCTCGTCCAGCGGCGGCGAGCCCTGTCTGCCGCCGCGGCGAGCATCGGCCACGTACTGGCGGCTGCCTCGGATGCCGTCGAGCCCGAACGGGCGGTTCCCTCGCGCCTCCTCGGCGTCGAAGAAGACGAGCTCGACCGAGGGCCCCGGGAGCGGCCGCGGCAGGCTGCGCGCTAGCTCCAGCAGCACCGCGACCCCGGAGGCGCCGTCGTTGGCGCCGACGAACCCGGGGATCGCGTTCTTGGTGTCGTAGTGGGCGCCGACGACGACGGTTCCGGCCCCCGAGCCCCGGAGGCGGCCGATCACATTGCGGTGCGGACGCTGCTTCCCGACCCGACGCACCCCGGCGGCGCGGAGCCGCTCGGCGATCAACGAGGCGGTCTCGCGGGCGGCGGCCGAGCCCGAGGGCCGGGGGCCGAGCTTCACCTGCGCCTCAAGATCCGCGAAGGCGCGCCCTGAATCAAATCCCGCCACCTCCTCCGTTTCGCTTCCGGCGGCGCCGGGGTCCGCGGCGGGCTGTCCGCCCTCGTCATCGCACCCGGTGAACAGGGCCAGGCCGGCGAGCAGGACTGTGGCGGCGCGGCGCATCGGCGGGTAAGTTAGGTGCCATGGCACAGGGACACATGGACCGGCTCAGCGCCCTCGACGTCTCCTTCCTCGCCAACGAGAGCTCCGCCGCCCACATGCACGTCGGCGGCGTCTGCATTTTCGAGGGCCCGCCGATGAGCTACGACGACCTGCTCGACCACGTGCGCTCGCGCCTGCACCTGGTGCCCCGGTTTCGCCAGAAGCTCGCCTATCCGCCAGCGCCGACGGGGCGGCCGTTCTGGATCGACGACCCCGCCTTCAACCTCGAGTACCACGTCCGCCACTCCGCTCTGCCCTCCCCTGGGTCCGAGGAGCAGCTGCGAAACATGGCGGCGCGCGTCTTCTCGCAGCAGCTCGACCGCACGAAGCCGCTTTGGGAGCTGTGGATGGTGCAGGGGCTGACGCGCAAGCGGTTCGCCTTCGTCACCAAGACCCACCACGCGCTCGTCGACGGCGTCTCGGGCGTCGACATCGCCACGGTGCTGTTCGACCTCAAGCCGGTGCCCGAGCCGGCCGAGCCCGAGCACGACTGGATCCCCGGGCCGTCGCCGTCGGGCGCCGAGCTGCTGGCGAAGGACGCCGAGGGCCTGGTCAAGACGCCGGTGCGGCTGTTGCGGCGGATCGAGCAGATGGTCGAGCATCCGCGGACCGCGGTCGGCCAGGTTTCCGAGGCGGCCGAGGCGCTCGGTCAGGTGGGCTGGAACTTCGCCAACCCGGCCCCGAAGGTGCCGCTCAACGTCGAGATCGGCTCCCACCGGCGGTTCGAATGGGTGCGCGCCGACCTGGCCCAGTTCAAGCGGATCAAGGCGACGCTCGGGGGCACCGTCAACGACGTCGTGCTGGCCGTCGTCAGCGGGGCGCTGCGGAGCTGGCTGCGGGCGCGCGGCGTGCGCACCGAGGGGGTCGAGCTCCGCGCCCAGGTGCCGGTCTCGATCCGCGCCGCCGACGAGCGCGGCCAGCTCGGCAACAAGCTCGCCGTCGTGCGCGGGCCGATCCCCGTCTATGCCGAGGACCCGGTCAAGCGGCTCGAGCTCTGCCGCCGGGGCATGGAGGGGATCAAGCAGTCCAAGCAGGCGCTGGGCGCCGAGGTAATCACGCGGTTCAACGACTTCGCCCCGCCGACGCTGCTCGCGCAGGCGGCACGGATCAACTTCTCCACCCGGCTGTTCAACCTCGTGGTCACCAACGTGCCCGGGCCGCAGATCCCCCTTTACGTGCTCGGACGCGAGCTCGAGGACATCTTTCCGGTCGGCTTTCTGCCGCCCAACCAGGCGCTGTTCGTGGCGATCATGTCCTACAACGGCGCGATCAACTTCGGCCTCTTGGCCGACTACGACGCGATCGACGACCTCGACGTGATCGCCGCCGGGATCGAGGCCTCGATCGCGGAGCTGCTCGAGGCGGCTGAGGCGGCAGCGGCCGAGGCTGCGGCCGACCGCGAGGAGCCGGCCGCGACCCGACCAGGCGCCTAGCGCGAAAGCACCGCGTTGCGGTAGCGGTGTGCGGTGATCAGTGCGAAGACGATCGTAATCCCGATCGCCCAGGCGAACGACGCCCAGACGTCGTTGCCCGCGGGGCCGCCGATCCACAGCGAGCGCAGCGCGTCGACCACGGTCGAGAACGGGTTGATCTCGGCGAACCATTGGATCGCCGCCGGCATCGACTCCGGCGGCACGAAGGCCGAGGAGACGAAGGTGAGCGGGAAGATCGCGATGAAGCCGAACGCGTTCGCCGTCTCAGGCGACGACGAGACGAGCCCAACCCAGGCGAATACCCAGGAGAAGGCGTACCCGAAGACGACCATGAGCAGGATCCCGAGCAGGACGTCCGGCAGCGGCTGGGTGAAGCTGAAGCCGACGATCAGGCCGACGACCACCATCACGACGAGCGAGAGCAGGTTGGTGAGGATGTCGGCGACGGTGCGCCCGGCGACCACCGCCCACTGGGTCATCGGCAGCGACCGGAAGCGGTCGATCAGGCCCCGGTTGAGGTCGTCGGTGATGCTGATCGCGGTGACGAAGCCCCCGAAAGCCATCGACTGGACGACGATGCCCGGGATCAGGAAGTCGGTGTAGTCGTCGTAGATCGCCGGCACCTGGATCGCGCCGCCAAAGACGTAGACGAACAGGAGCACGAACATGATCGGCTGGATCGTGAACGCGGTCAGCAGATCGGGCTGGCGGGGAATCCGCTTCAGGTTGCGCACCGCGATCACCAGCGTGTCCGAGACCGCGTAGCTGAGCGAGCTCACCGGCGCGCCTCCTCCAACTCGGGCTCACGCGGCTCGGCCTCGCCCCGGTCGCCGTTCTCGTGCTCAGCTAGGTGGCCGGTGAGGGTGATGAACACGTCGTCGAGGGTCGGGCGGCGAATCGCGAGATCGTCGACGCGGACCCCGGCGTTGTCGAGCCGACGAACGGCATCGACGATCACCCCGTCACGGGCCCGGATCGGGACGCTGATGACGCCGTCGTCGGCGCCCGGCGGGCCATCGGCGATCTCGGCCAGCGCCGCGATCGCGTCCTCGACCCGGTCGCGGTTGCAGAGCGTGACCTCGATCCGCTCGCCGCCGATCTGGTCCTTGAGCTCGTCGGACGTGCCCTCGGCGATCAGCCGGCCGTGGTCGATCACCGCGATCCGATCGGCGAGCCGGTCGGCCTCGTCCAGATACTGGGTCGTCAAGAGCACGGTCTTGCCACCGGCGACGTGGTCCTCGATCGTCTCCCAGAGCCCAATCCGGCTGCGTGGGTCGAGCCCGGTGGTCGGCTCGTCGAGGAACAGCACCGGCGGGCTCGCGACCAACGCCGCCGCGAGGTCGAGGCGGCGGCGCATGCCACCGGAGTAGGTCTTCACGACGCGCCCGCCGGCGTCGGTGAGGTCGAAGCGCTCGAGCAGCTCCGTCGCGCGGCGACGCGAGGGCTGGCGACCCATGTGATACAGGCGCCCGACCATCTCCAGGTTCTCGAACCCGGTCAGGTTCTCGTCGACGGCCGCGTACTGGCCGGCGAGGCCGATCCGAGAGCGCAACTCGGCCGCGTCGCTGACAACGTCGAGGCCGCTCACCCGGGCGCTGCCGCCGCTCGGCGGGAGCAGGGTGGTCAGGATCCGGACCGCGGTCGTCTTGCCAGCGCCGTTGGGACCGAGCAGGCCGAAGACGGTCCCCTGCTCTACCCGCAGGTCGACGCCGCACAGCGCCAGCACGTCCTTGTATGACTTGCGCAGCCCCTCGGTCTCGATCGCAGCCTGATCCGCACCAGCCATGACCCGCTCAAGCTAGCGCGCCCGGGGCTCGCCGTTGGTGCGGATATCCCCCGTATTCACACGGGTGGGCGCCTCCCCAGAAACTAAGATTCGGCCCGTGGAGTCGATCAACTACCACCTCGAGCTGACGCCGGCGCAACTGAAGATCACGCACACCGCGCTGCGCAGCCTGCTCGACGACTTCGGCCACGACGAGCGCCCGATTCACGCGATCATCCACGAGGTGCTCGCAAAGCTCCCCGACGAGCACGCGATCCGCGCGATCCAGCTCGACACCGAGATCGAGCCCAAGAGCCCCGAGCCGCCCGAGACCGGCGGCGAGCCGAGCGCGGCCTGAGCGGTAGTTGGTCCTAGGGCCGCAGCCCCGCGAGCGCCGCCCGCGCTCGCGGGGCGTACAGGGCGCTGAAGCGGGGGCTCTGCTTCAGCAGCCGTCCCAGCAGCCTCGCCGCGCTCGCCTCGTCGCCGCTCGCGCGGGCGATCATCCCCGCGTGGTAGAGGAACTCGGGGTCGCGGGAGCCGAGACGCATCGCCTCGGCAGAGAGTCGCGACGCCGCCGCGGTCCGATCGGCGCGGTGCAGTGCCCACGAGTACGCGTCGGCCGAGGAGACGCTCGGAGCGCTGGTCCATGCCTGCCGGCCGAGCCTCACCGCGCGCTCGGGATCGCCGTGCTCGGCCTCGTTGAGGGTGATGCCGGCATCCGTGCCGGCCCCTTGGGCGAGCAGGCGCTGATCGATCGCCAGCCCCTGGGCATAGTGGCGCCGCGCCGAATGCTGCCGCCCGGCGGCCTGCTCGACCTCGCCCAGCTCGATCAGCGCATCCGGTGATGGCGGGTCGCCGACCTGCCCTCGCAGCGCCTCGATCGCGGGCGCGAGCTCGCCGTGGCCCGCCCGCAACTGCGCCAGTCCGCCGAGCGCGCCGCCGTAGGCGGGGTCGATCGCCAGGGCCTCGCGGTAGGCGAGCTCCGCGGCGCCGTAGTGGCCACGCGTCGCCTCGAAGTCACCGAGCAGCGAGCGGATGTAGGCGGAGCCCTCGACCGTCCCCGATCCCGCCGAGATCGCCAGCCGCAGCGCTTGAGCCGCTCCGCGGAGATCACCGTGCAGCTCGCGGTAGTAGGAGATTCGCGAGTAGGCGGCCAGGTTCGGCTTCAGGCCGACCATGCGGTCGAGCGCGCGCCCCGCGGCCGCATAGCGACCGTTCTCGATCAAGCCGTCGACGAACGACGCGTACGGAGCGACGACGGCGGGCGCCAGCCGGTGGGCGCGCCGCGCCAGGACCAGCCCGTCGGCAAACCGATGCCGCGCGAGCGCCACGGCGGCCTTGCCGGCGAGCGCGGTGAAGCTGTCGGGGTCGTTGACGAGCGCGGCGTCGTAGGCGCGGGTCGCGCGCGTATAGAAGCCGGGGTCGCCGGTCTCGCGCGAGCGCTGGTAGTAGGCGTCGCCGAGGCTTGTCTGGATCTCGGCGTCGCCGGGGGCAGCGCCGGCCGCCTCCCGGAGATCGTCGATCAGGGTCGCGGTGTCGCCGCGTGCGGGGAGATCGCCGGAGCCGTCGTCGGCGGCGCCGGACGAGATCGGCATCGACGAGCCGTTGACGAGCGTCAGCACTGCGAACAGGGCGCAGAACGCGACCAGCGGACCCGCAAGCGAGCTCAGCCGGGGAAGGGATATCGGGTGTCTCGGCATCTCTTTGCTCCTTCATGACCGGCGAGGGGAGCGCCCGTCTTGGCGCTCCCCTGCCGATCGATCGTGCTCAGCCGCCCGGCGGGACCGGCGGGTGGGTGGGCTCGACGTACTGGCCGGGGTTCGAGTCGAATCCCGATTGCGGTCCGGCGACGTAGGGGAACTGGTTCAGGAACCCCTCGACGTTCTGGTCGACTCCGTCGCCCAGTGGCACCGCGTTCCCCTTCAGGATCCCGGCGACCACCTGCAGGTCGATGTCGACGACGTCGTCACCGAGCCTGCGGCCGTTCGGGTAACCGGCGTTGTCGCCGCCGATGACACCGAAACGGTCAGGGCTCCCGCTCGGCGGAATCCCGAGGTTGAGCTTCAGGGTGTCCACCGGGGTGCCGGCGAACTTGCCCTTGTGCTGGTTGAGGCCCGGGATGCCCTGGAGCACCGCCTGGACGATGTCGGTGCGGTCCGTCTCCGGAGCGTTGACGTTGAACAGCGCGTTCAGCACCGCCGCAAGCTCGGGCTCGGTGACGAACCGGCCATAGAGCTCGGCGTCGCGATCGGGCGTCGTGCGGTTGAACCTGTCCTTGATCCCGAGCGGGATGATCACCTCGTTGACGAGCGGGTTGCCGAGGCGTGAGACCTGGACCCACTTGTTGGCATTCTTGCCCTTCTGTGGCGATCCGCTCGCGTCGGTGACCTGCAGCTTGCGCCGCTCGGTGGTCGACCAGACGCCGACGACCGCGTTCTTCGCGTCCGCCGAGGACACCGACTGACCGTTTCGGGTCACCTGCGCCTCCGGGATCTGCATGATCGTCGAGGACGTCGAGTAGCCGGAGAGGTCATCCCGGCCGGTGCCCTCGTTGCCGGTGCCCATGCGCACGTTGATCGCATCGAACGTGGCACCGAGGTCGACGAAGAACGGATCGTCGCGCGAGCCGACGAACAGCTTCGTCCCGTCACCCGTCGTCCGCGTCGCCTGGGCGAGGAAGTTGTCGTAGTTCGGGAACGTCTTCGGACCGATGTTCGACGGCGCCACGAGGCCGTTGTTGACGACCTTCTTCTTGCCCGTGAGCTTGCCCTTCGGGTTGTACTTTTCACGGACCAGGTCGTAGGTCTGGACAACGTTCAGACCCGCGTCGTTGAAGTCCTGCGTCCCGGGCCCCGCGTACAGGAACGAGTTCGGGTTGCGGACCTTGGTGTCGAACGTGAACCGGTAGCTGATGTCGGCCACGCCGTCACCGTTGTTGTCGATGTGGTTGTAGTAGCGCGCCCGATCGTCGAAGCGGAAGAAGTTGGGCCCGTTCGCGGGAACCTGACCCGGGATCCAGTTCGAGACGATCGTCAGCGAGCCCTCGGCGTCGGGTGCCGTGAACGCGTAGACGTCGGTGTTGTCTGCCGCGGGGTCGAGCACGATGTTCGGCGCCTCGCGGTGAGACGAGCTGATTGCGAGCGAGGCCGCGATCGCGCTGGCCGCCACCACGGCGGCCAACAGGAGCCACCTCGTTCGCGTAGTTGCGTGACTCATCGCCAGTCCTTTCTGGTGATCGAGATCGGATCCGGGCGACGAAGGGCCCCCGTCCATAGGGCCGAGTGGGAGTGCGGCTCTCCGCCGTCCTCTGTTTCAGCTCCCCTCTACGGCGCGCAAGGCGGGTTGGATCAACGAATTGGCGAGATACTGGTGGGCAATGGCGCAGGAGAACACCGACAGGATCCGTCGGGCGTACGAGGTCTGGAACGAGTCCGGCCCCGAGGCGGTGACGGAGCAGTTCTGGGCCGAGGACGCCGTCTACCGCGAGGGACCCGGCTGGCCGAACGCCGGCGTCTACAGGGGCCGGGCCGCCGCGCTCGCGCGCATGCGAAGCCTGATCGATCTGGTCGGGCCGATCGAGGTTCGCCTCGACGAGTTGATCGACGTGGGGGACGGCCGTCTGGTCGCCTGCGCCCGCATGGTCGGAAAGGGCGCAAGCGACGCCCCATACACGCAGTCATTCGCGGTCGTGCACCGGCTGCGGGACGGCCTCGTCATCGAGGCCGACTACTACCTCGACCGCGCCCAGGCGCTGCGTGCAGTCGGCCTGCCGGAGTAATCGATGTCGAAGGAGAACGTGGCGCGGGTGCGAGAGGCGTACGCGGCGTTCAATCGAGGCGACGTGGAGGCTGCCGTCGCCGTCTTTGACGAGGAGGCCGAGTGGTACCCGTACCTGGGTGCGCTCGAGGGTTCGGTCTATCGAGGGCGTGAGGCGCTGAGGCAGATGTGGACCGAGCTGAACGAGAACTTCAGCGGCAACCTTCAGATCGAGGTGAAGGAGTTGATCGATTGCGGCGAGCGGGTGGTCGCCGTGATCGAGGCTCGCGCTGTCGGGACGGCGAGCGGCGCCGAAGTGCGTCAGACCTGGGCGCAGCTCGCCGCACTGCGCAACGCCCTCGTGATCCGGGTCGAGCCATACCCCGACAAGACCGCGGCCCTCGAAGCCGCGGCGGCGACCCGATAAAGACCCGAAGGGGCCCACTGCAAGGTCGCGGGCCTCCAGGCTCGACCTGCCCGCTCCCGCCGCGGAATACTGCGCAGGCGATGTCGCGGGAGAACGTCGAGCTCGTGCGTCGGATTTATTCCGCCTGGGACCGAGGGGAGTCGCCGCGGGCGTTCATCGACGAGACGGTCGAGTACGTGAACCCGCCGTATGCGGTCGAGCGTGGCACTCGGCGTGGACGAGGGAGCTTCGCGCTCATGCGTGACAGCTACGAGAGCTGGAGCTTTCGCATCGACGAACTCATCGATGCAGGCGACGAGGTGGCGGTGCTCGGCCGCTACGAGGCCCGCGGGCGAGGCAGCGGACTGGAGGTAAAAGGCGACCAGGGTCACGTGTGGACCGTGCGCGACGGCAAGGCCGTTCGCTTCCGGTGGTTTCACAGCCACGAGGAGGCACGTGCAGCCGCCGGCGCGCCGGAGTAGCTTTAGCCTCTGTTGAACGAACCGTTCAGTCCCCGAGCGCGGTGCGGCTCGCGGGCGACGCCCGCCTGAGGTTGTGGGGAGCCGGGATCCCCATCCGGATAGGGTCGGAGTCGACGAGTAACGGACGGGGAGGTACGAGGTGGAGAAACCAGCTGCTCTGAGCACGCTCGATCTCGCGGCAGACAGGCCGGTCAACGACCTGTGTGAGATGGCCAAGCGCTCTTACAACTCCGCGCGGCGCGGCAAGATCGCGTACGGGACGCTTGTCTTCGCCCTGGCACTCGTCGTAGCCGTGGCGGCGGTCTACGCCGTCATTTCTTTTCGAGACAGCGAGACGACACGAGGCATCTTCGGGGTGATCGGCTCGGTCTCATCTTTGCTCGTAGGCGGGGTCTTCTCGGCCTTGACCAAGGACGCCCGAGAGGATGAGACCGCGATGTGGGAGCGCGTCAAGGCCGAATGTAAGGCGACGCCTCCCGGTCAAGGGGACGTCGGAGCCTAGGCGCGCTGCGATAGCGAAATCCGCATCATGATGGCGCGAGCGTTCGATACCGTGGCCCTGCCGAGCCCGCCAACGACGTGGGCGATTCCCAGCCCTACTCGCGCTCGCCGATCTTCGCCGCCGCGATCAGCGAGCTCGTCGCCGGCGAGCTGCCCGCGCCGCGGACGCGATCGCGTCCGCCGGGGCACGCCTAGGCTAGGTCGCGCTGCTCGACAAACGAACGAAGCGAAGCCGACGCCGGCCCCGACGCCCTCGCCCGGAGCCTGCGCCGATGCGGGTTCGCTACATGTGTCCGCGCTGCGGCGGCCCGCACCCGCTCGCCTGCTGCGACAGGGCGCAGAGCGCGTAGCCCGCCGTTCTTGCGCGGCGCGCTAGGCGGTGGTCTTCTGCCCCCGCTGTCCCAAGAAACCGGCACTCTCGCTCGACCGTCCGAGACTCCGAGAACAGCGCTACGCCGAGTTGGATCGGCGCTCGCTGGGTAACCGGGCCTCGATGGCCGAGGAGCCGACGTTGTACGTCTGTCACGGCGACGAGGGGGGTCCCCGCGTGCATCCGTGCCGACGGGTGCAGGAGGCCATGCACGCCAAGGGGATCGAGTACGAGAAGGTGACCGCGGCTCATGGCCACCCGATTCCGTTTCTGCGAAAGGGCTCACGCGAGGATCTGCGGGCGGCGACCGGGGACACGAAGCTTCCGGCGCTGAAGCTCGCTGACGGGACGGTGATCGCCCACTCGAAGGCGATCCTGTCCTGGGTCGCCGATCAGCCTTGACCCGCCTTCCTGGCTTTCCCTCGGCAGGGCCCGCAGCTCGGCCTCGCCCGACGGCGGCGCAGGCGGTGAACTATCCCGCGCGCCCCTCAAGAGCACACGCACCCAAATCGATCACTCCCGGCCGTGCACGGTCACCAGCGCCTCGTCGAGCGCTTCCAGATCGACGCCGTGGCGCTCGCGCACGTAGAGCACCGCGAGCGCCCAGCTTGACGAGCGGGTCGCGTGGGTCCGGCATATCAGGATCACGGTCTCGTCTTCTGCCGCGAGAACGGGACGCCGATCTGGGCGCGAACTTCTCGCGTTCCTTCGACCACCACGTGCGCGAGCCCGGGCTGCCGAAGATCCGGCTGCACGACCTGCGCCACACGCACGCCACACTCGCGCTCGGGGCGGGCGTGCACCCGAAGGTCGTCCACTAAGAAGCTAAGGGAGTAGGGCCGAGGTCAGGCGCGGTGCCGTCGGACCAGGACCCCTGATGCTCTCAGGTGCCCGCGGTACCTGATCCGCCGGAGGGCGCCTGAGGCGCGTCCGGCGTCTCTGGCGCACCCTCGGAGGTCATTGCTTCCTCCTCTGCCGCTCGCTGCCCTTCCTCTTCCGCCGCGCGCTGCCGGGCTTTACTCGCCATGTCCTTGAAGCGTCGGGCGATGTTGTCCGCGGCCGCCGCGAACTTGTCGAGGACCTCTGGGGCCTGTCGTTCCATCCCCCCGCGCGCGGCCTCCATCAATTCCTCAAGGCGCTTTTGGTACTCCTGAAGGCGCGACTCGTCGCTCTGCTCGGCCATTCTAGGGAGAGCGTATACCAACAGACGTTCGTCGGTTCCGCGAGATCTTCAACGGGTTCACCGGCGTCAGATCCGCCGCATCCGCGCGCCGACACGGTGCTGGTGAGCACTAAAGCGGCGCGAGTCTTCCTGGCTGATCGAGACGCATCTAGGGCCGCTGTTCCCGCCCGACTGAGCCGATGGCTGCAATCACGGCACCAGGTCGTTTTCGCAGTTCGGGCCGCTGATGGACGCGGCCAAGACCGAGGTCCTTGCCTTCACCGCGTTCCCGCGGGCGCACTTGCAGAGGATCTGGCCCACGAATCCGCTGGAGCGGGTGAACAAGGAGATCAACCGCCGCGCCCGTCTGGTCGGATCTTCCCCAACCCCGCCTCGGTGATCCGGCTCGTGGGAGCGGTCCTAGCAGGCCGTTTAGAACCCCAAAGCGAACTTCGCGTCCTCGGTCATCATCTCCGGGGACCAGGGCGGGTCGAAGATCATCTTTGGGTGGACCTTGTCGATCCCCTCGAGATCACCGACGAACTCGCGCATCTGCTCTGAGACCTGGGGTCCGATCGGGCAGGCGGGGGTTGTGAGCGTGAAGGTGACGAAAACCTCCGGGCCGTCGATCTCGACGTCGTAGACGAGTCCTAGGGAGACGAAATCGAGCCCCAGCTCGGGATCGATCACCTCTTCCAGCGCCTCGTAGACATCCTCTTCGGTGGTCATGACGATCATCGTAGTGAACCGGCCCCCACTCTCTAGGCTGTGATGGGCATTGGCCCTGCTCCTGCTGATCCTGTTCATCGCATTGCCGATCGCGGAGATCTACGTGATCGTGCAGGTCGGCCAGGCGATCGGGATCCTGCCCACACTCGCGATCCTGCTGCTGGACGGGTTCGTCGGCGCGGCGCTCGCGCGCTCGCAGGGCCAGACGGCGTGGGCGCGCTTCAACCGGGTCCTCTCCGAGGGCCGGGTGCCCGCCCGCGAGACCTTCGACGGCGCGATGATCATCCTCGGCGGCGCGCTGCTGCTCGCCCCCGGGTTCATCACCGACGTCGTCGGCTTTTTGCTACTGAAGCGGCCCGATCCGTTCCGGTCCCGGAGATCGTCGCCCGGCTACGACTACGAGGGCACCGCGCGCGAGGTGACCGACCCCTCGGGCGAGCTTCCGGACGGCGATCACCGTGGGTGAGGTGCTGTCGATCAAGTTCACCGATCCCGCCGGCGAGCCGCTGCGGATCGAGTGGCGGGGCGAGCAGCTTGCCGCGCTCGACCGCGCGCTCCCGGACACCGAGCCCGTCTGGCGCCTGGGCGGAGAGCTCGACTGGGACGAGGTCGAGGCGTTGCGGATCGTCTCCGGGCGCCTCGATGACGGGCGGCTGGTGGCTCTGGCGGCACTGCGACCCGCCGGCGCCGGGGGGCACGGCGAGGAACTCGTAGCGGGCGCACTCGGCAAGGTCGATGCGCTCGCGCAGCTGGCGGAGGCTCTGGTGTCGACCGAGTACGGGCCCGATGGACTGCCGAGCCGGATCGGCCTCGAGCTCTATCGCGAGGACGGCGGATTGCCGGTCCGGGTCGCGGGCGAGGCGACCGCGACCGCGACGAGTGACCAGGGCGGCGTGCGCCGGCTTTCGGCCGCGCTCGAGCTGCGATCTTCCGGGGACTCCGGCGTCGGCGTCCTCGACGTGCTCAGCAGGGCATGAACGACCGCGTCAAGGCGGTGATCTCGGACTTCGGCGGGGTGCTGACGACGCCGTTGATGCACTCGTTCGCGGCCTTTCAGGATCGCACCGGGATCGCGCCCGCCTCCCTCGGTCAGGCGATGCAGGCGATCGCCGAGCGCGACGGCGCCCATCCGCTGTTCGAGCTCGAGACCGGCCGCCTGACCGAGGACCAGTTCCTGGCTCGCCTCGGAGCCGCGCTCGAGCCGCTCTTGGGGCATCGCCCCGAGCTGCACGGCTTCAGGGAGATCTACTTCGACGCCCTCGCCCCGAACCAGCCGATGATCGAGCTGATGGCCGCGGTCAGGGCCCGCGGCTACCGGATGGCGCTGCTGACCAACAACGTGCGCGAGTGGGAGCCGCTGTGGCGCTCGCTGGTGCCGGTCGATGAGATCTTCGAGCTGATCGTCGACTCGGCATTCGTCGGCATGCGCAAGCCGGACCGCCCGATCTACGAGCTCACCCTCGAGCGGCTCGGTGACGGCATCACCGCGAAAGATTGCCTGTTCGTAGACGACGTGATCGTCAACGTCGAGGCCGCCCGGGAGCTGGGGATGAGCGCGGTCCACTTCCGCGACAACGAGCAGGCGATTGCGGAGATCCGTGCCGCGCTCGGCGATTGAGAAGTTGGCGCGCAGGGCCGATCCGGCGCTACCGTAGGTCGCGTGAAGCGCGACGCCGCGGTCGAGGCTGTGTTCAAGCCGGTGCGTCCGCCGACGACGTTCGAGGAGACGGTCGAGCGGCTCGGAACGGCGATCCGTACCGGACTTCTCGCACCGGGTAGCAAGCTCCCCCCCGAGCGCAAGCTTGCCGGCGAGCTGCGGATCTCGCGCTCGACCCTGCGCCAGGCACTGACCACGCTGGTCCAGTCGGGGCACCTGACCTCGAGCCGTGGCCGCAGCGGCGGAACCTTCGTCGCCCAGCGCCCGCCGCTGCACGAGCGCGAGGAGGATCCGCTCGGCCGCGACGCCCGGGCCGTCCTCGACCATCGGGTCGCGATCGAGGTCGGCGCCGTGATTCTCGCCGCCGAGCGGGCCCAGCGCGCCGAGCTAGACGCACTCGACAAGCTGGTGGAGCGGATGGCGAAACCGGGTGCCTTCGAGGCGTACCGGCGCGCGGACATCCGCTTTCACATCGGCGTCGCCGAGGCCGCGCGCTCGCCGCACCTGGTCACCGAAATGACCGAGGTCCAGGGTCAGATGAGCGACCTGATCGGTCGCATCGCCCACCCGGAGGAGGTGCTCAGCCGCTCCAACACCCAGCACGGCAGGCTGGTGGCGCTGCTGCGTGAGGGCGACGCGGACCGCGCCGTGCCGCTGATGCGCAAGCACATCCGCGGAACCGAGCACATCCTCGCGGGCCTGATCTGACTCCCTCAGAGCTCGGCCGCGGCGCGGACGAACTCGTCCCACTCGCCGTACGCCCGCTCGCGCCAGGCCTGGTCGCGCTCGGGCTCGACCGAGGCCCCGGCGGGAACGCGGATGCCGATCTCCGCGGTCGAGTCCCAGACACCGGCGCCCACCGCGGCAAGCGCGGCCGCGCCGGCCGCGGTCGCGTCGATGCTGCCGCGCTGGACGGCGACCCCGGCGGCGTCCGCCTGCAGCGCGAGCAAGGTTGGGCTGCGGGTGAGGCCGCCGTCGACTCGCAGCGCCTCGATCTCGACTGACTCGCGCATCGCGCCGAGCACGTCCGCGACTCGCCAGGCGATGCCCTCAAGCGCCGCGTAGCCGATGTGCCCGGGCCGGGTGCCCGAGGTCAGACCGGCGATCACCGCGCGCACGTCCGGTTTCCACCACGGCGCCCCGATCCCCGCAAGCGCGGGCAGCACCCGAACTCCGGCCGACTCCCCGACCTCCTCGGCCGCGGCGGCGAGCGCGGCGGCATCGCCCGCCAGTCCGAGGTCTCGGGTCAGCCACTCGAGCACGGCTCCAGCCGTGAACACCCCGCCGTCGATCGCCCACTCGACCCGACCGTCTACCCGCCAGGCGACGGTCGGCAGCAGACCGCCGCTGGGCGCGGGCCGCTCGTTCCCTGCGTGGGCGAGCACGAACACACCGGTGCCGTAGGTGGCCTTGGCCAGCCCCGGTTCGACGCAGCCTGCACCGGCCAGCGCCGCCTGTTGATCCACGCAGCGCGCCCGCAGCGGTAGCTCGACCGGCCAGGAGGGATCCGAGAGGGTGCCGAGGTCGCCGGCGGTGTCGGCGACCTCGGGCAGTGCCTCGACGGGCACGCCGAAGATCTCCAGCAGCCGTGGATCCCAATCTGGCGCGCCGAGCTGAGTGCGCGACACGGTCGAGGGGTCCGTCGCGAAACCGGCACCGAGCCTCGCGCACAGGAACGAGTCCACCGTGCCGAGGCGGAGTGTGCCCGCGTCATGGGCAGCGCCGACGGCGTCATCGTGCTCGAGCAGCCAGGCCAGCTTGCCGGCCGAGAAGTACGGATCGAGCGGCATCCCGCTGCGCTCAATCACCTCCGAGTCGCCGCCCCGCGCGACGAGGCGGTCGATCATCTCCTGGGAGCGCTTGTCCTGCCATGTGACGACCGGGGTCAGCGGCAGGCCGCTCTCGGCATCCCAGGCCAAGATCGATTCTCCCTGGTGGTCGAGACCGCAGGCGACGATTTCATCCTCGGCGCGTTCGAGCAGCTCGCCGACGGCTTCGACCACGGCGGTCAGGATCACCTCCGGATCCTGTTCGACCCAGCCCGGCCGGGGGTGGGTGAGCGGTTTCTCGCGGCGCGCCTCCGCAACCGGGCGCAGGTCGAGGTCGTAGAGAACGGCCTTGACCGCCGAGGTGCCCTCGTCGATGCCGAGCAGCAGGCTCACACTGCCAGCCTATCCGCGCTCCGGCGCCACCACGGCTCGCCCTCGGCTGCCGGCGGCGGTCCGGGCGCCAGCGCCTCGGGCGAGCTCATGGGCACCCCGGCGGCGGCGACCAGGGAGACAACGCGCTCGGCGATCGCCAGCGATGCCGTCAGCCCGGTAGATCGGATGGCCGCGACGTTCACCAGCGCCGGCTCGGCGCGCGAGCGGGCGATCACATAGTTGACGGCCCGTCCGGCGGGTCGCAGGCCGGCGTAGGCGAAGACCGGCTCGGCGTCGGCAAGTGGTGGATGCATTCGCGACGCCTTCGGCAGGATCTCCTCACGCGCCTCGGGTCGCACCGACCAGTCGGGTCGGTCGAGGTCGACCGCCGTCGGGCCGGCGACGATCCTCCCGTCGACGGTCGGAAAGACGAGCACGCCCTTGGTCCTCGGCGTCGGCACCGGAAGCAGGATGCGCTCGAGGATGCCGTCGGTGGGAGGGTCGAACACCAGGAACTCGCCCTTGCGCGGATAGACGTCAAAGGAGTCGTCTCCGAGCATTCGCGCGACGGCTCCCGCGCCGATGCCGGCGCCGTTGACAACCACGCGGGCCGAAACCGCTTCGCCGCTCGCCGCGGTGACTCGCATCGACCCGCGACCGTGCTCGATCCGGGTGACGCCGAACCCGGTGAAGAGGCGCGCCCGATGGCGCTGCGCCGCAACACAGAGCGCGAGCGTGTACGCGACCGGGTCGGTGACCGACTCGCCTGGAACCTCGAGCACCCCGTCATCGCGCAGCGCGACCGCGACTCCGTTGCCGCGGGCGTTCGCCGCGATCGCCGCGATCGACGCTGCATCGCCGGTGTCACGGGGCGCCATCTCGGCCCCGCAGCGCACTACGGGGACCGCGAGGGTCTCGAGCACGGGGTCCCGCAGCGACGCCGCGCGCAGGATCAGATCGGTCTCGAGCTCGCCGAATGCGGAGTCGAAGCCCGTGTGAAGGATTCCGGAGTTCGTCCCGCTGGCCTGCAGCCCGGGCTCGGCCTCCGCCTCCAGCAGGGCGACGGCGACACCACGACGCGCCAGCGCCAGGGCGCACCCCGAGCCCACGACCCCGGCCCCGACGACCGCGACCTCGAAGTCGCCCGACATCCGATCACCGCAAGTTGCGGCCCAACACTTGACAGGTGTGCGGACGGCGGCTTAGGGTTTGCTCATACATAGGTGGGTCGATCAGACCATTCTCGCGCAGGACGCGAGAATGGCGGGAGGTGACTATGTCGACGACGGACCCCCAGCCGCAGACTCCGCAGCCGCGGGGCGGCGAGGACGAAAGCAGGCTCGCCGAGCTCGGCTACAAGCAGGAGCTCTCCCGCGGCTGGAGTGCGTTTACGAACTTCGCGATCTCGTTCACGATCATCTCGGTCCTCGCCGGAACGTTCACGACGTTCTCGTTCGCGTGGCTGCACGGTGGCCCGATCGCGGCCTCGATCGGGTGGCCGGTGCTCTGTGCCTTCGTCCTCATGGTCGCCTTCTCTATGGCCGAGCTGACCTCGCGGTACCCGACCGCCGGCGGCCCTTACTGGTGGGCCCATGACCTCGGGGGCAAGGGCTGGAGCTGGATGACCGGCTGGTTCAACATCGTCGGGCTCGTGGGCATCGTCGCCTCGGTCGGCTACGGGTGCGCCTTCTTCCTCTTCAACCTCCTGCAGCTCTACGAACTCGACATCTTCGGGGTCAACTTCGGCGACTCGGCGCACATCCTCAGCGAGACGTGGCTCCTCTTCTTCATCGTCCTCTTCCTCTACACGTTGGTGAACATCTTCGCCGATCGGATCCTGGCACTGATGAACAACATCTCCGTCGGCTGGCACCTGCTCGGTGTCGCGGTCGTCATCGCGCTCCTGATCTTCGTTCCCGATGACCATCAGAGCGCGAGCTTCGTCTTCGGCGAGCGGCTGAACGAAACAGACACCCTAGGTGGCGACACGGGCGGCCTGGGCTTCTGGTTCCTCGTTTTGCCCGTGGGCTTTTTGCTCGCGATGTATACGCAGACTGGGTATGACGCCTCCGCGCACACCGCCGAGGAGACCAAGGGCGCCGCAATCAGCGCCGCGCAGGGTGTGTGGCGCTCGGTGTTCTGGTCAGCGGTGATCGGCTGGCTGGTTCTGCTCGCCTTTGTCTTCGCGGCCACCGACGTCGCGGCCGTCAACGACGCGGGGGGCGCGGTGTTCGGGATCTTCAACTCGGCCCTCGATCCGTGGGCAGCGAAGCTGATCGTCTTGATCGCGACGGTCGGTCAATTCTTCTGCGGCGCCGCCGGCCTCACGAGCGCCTCGCGCACCTGGTACGCCTTCTCTCGCGATCGCGGCATGCCGGGCTGGAGCGTGTTCAGCCGCGTCAACCGCGACCGCGTTCCGTTCAACGCCGTGATCGCCGTCTCGGTCGCCTCCCTGGTGATCGCAATCCCGGCGCTCTTCGGCAAGAACGACATCCCGTTCGCGTTCTTCGCCCTGACCGGGATCTGCACCGTCGGGCTCTATCTCGCGTACATCCTTCCGGTGTACCTGCGTCTGCGCCGCGGTGACGCGTTCGAGCCCGGGCCGTGGAATCTGGGGAGCCGTTACCGGATCGTCAACGCGCTCGCGATCATCTTCGTGATCGTCGTCGTCTACAGCCTCAACCTTCCCTACGACCCGAGCGGGCTGCCGTGGAACGACGGCTTCGACGCCGCGAACGTCAACTACACGCCGTTCGCGATTGTGCTGCCGCTGATCTTCGGCATCTGGTATCTGGTCTCGGCCAAGGACCGCTATCAGGGCCCGGTGCGGACGCTCGAGGAAGACGAAGTCACGCGGGACGTGTGACCGCGCGCGGCGCCAACGACGCGAGCGAGCGCCCCGGCGGCCCCGGCGGGACCGCCGGGATGCTCAGCCTGGACGAGCTGCGCTCCGCGGCCGAGGAGGGGACCATCGACACGGTCGTCGCCGCGTTCACCGACATGCAGGGGCGCCTGTTCGGCAAGCGGATCCAGGTCGGGTACTTCCTCGAGGACGTGCTCGAGCACGGGATCGAGGGCTGCAACTACCTGCTCGCGCTCGACATGGAGATGGACCCGGTGCCCGGCTACGAGATGGCGAACTGGGAGGGCGGCTACGGCGACTTCGCGATCGTTCCGGACCTCGGCACGCTGCGCCGGATCCCGTGGCTCGATCGAACCGCGCTGGTGATCTGCGATGTCGCCAACCACGACGGCTCCCCCGTGCTGGCCTCGCCGCGACAGATCCTGATCGCGCAGTATGAACGCGCGCGCGAGGCCGGCTACACGCCGTTCTTCGCCTCCGAGCTCGAGTTCTATCTCTACAAGGAGAGCTACGCCGAGGCCTGGGAGAAGGACTTCAAGGACCTGACACCGACGATCCCCTACATCCTCGACTACCACGTGCTGGCGACGACGATGGACGAGCAGTACCTGGGGCCGATCCGCCGCGGGATGCACGCCGCCGGCATCCCGATCGAGTTCTCCAAGGGCGAGGCCTGGTACGGCCAGCATGAGGTCAATACGCGCTACGCCGACGCGGTCACCTCCGCCGACCGCCATACGATCTACAAGAACGGGGTCAAGGAGATCGCCTTCCTGAACGGGATCTCGGCGACGTTCATGGCGAAGCCGTCGGAGAAGGACATCGGCAGCTCCTGCCACTTTCATTCGAGCCTCTTCACGCAGGATGGCGACAACGCCTTTGTCGATGGCGAGGAGGAGACCGACCTCTTTCGCCACTATCTCGGCGGCCAGCGCGCCCGGATCAGGGAGCTGGCCCTGTTCGTCGCTCCCTCGGTCAACTCCTACAAGCGCTACGCGACGGAGAGCTGGGCGCCGACCTCGGTCTCATGGGGTCGCGACAACCGCACCTGCGGCTTCCGGATCGTCGGGCACGGGCAGTCGAAACGGGTGGAGTGCCGGATCCCGGGGGCCGATGTGAACCCGTACCTCGGCTACGCGGCTCTGCTCGCGGCGGGCCTCGACGGGATCGAGAACGGCACCGATCCGGGGCCGGAATTGGTCGGCAACGCGTACGAGGAGGCCGAAGCCGAGCCGTTTCCCTCCACCCTGCAGGAGGCGGTCGACCTCTGGGAGGGAAGCGAGTTCGCCCGTTCGGCGTTCGGCGAGCACGTCTCGGCCCACTACCTCAACTACGGACGCACCGAGCAGCGGCTGTTCGACCAGGTCGTGACCGACTACGAGCGGCGGCGCATGTTCGAGCGCGGCTGAATGCACCCTACTTCTCAAGGAGCCACCATGTTTAAGACAATCGTGCTCGCGCTCGACGGGTCCGAAGGATCGAAGCGCGCGATCCCCCTGGCGACGGAGTTGGCACAGCGCGACGACGCCAAGATCGTGATCGCCCACATCGACGAGCGCATCGTGGGAAAGGGCGGAGGGGACATCCACCCGGCCGAGGCCGAGGTCCAAGCCGAGATCCGCAAGCAGGCCGAAGCGCTGTCGGAGCAGGGAATCGATGCGAGCGTGCAGATGCGCGATGTCATGGTCGGTGGCCCCGCCCGCCCGATCGCGGAGATCGCCGAGGAGGCCGGAGCGGACCTGATCGTCGCCGGAACCCGCGGCCACTCGGGTATTCCCGGCGTCTTGCTCGGCAGCGTCACCCACCGGTTGCTGCACCTCGCAAATCGCCCGGTCCTCGTCGTTCCGCCCCCGGCATAGCGCGACGCGAGCAATGGCTCAGACGCGGCTCGGCCTATCGCGCTAGGAGCTTCGCTTTCATGGGCCGTTTTGTGATCGGAATCTCGGCGGCAATCGAGAGCGCGCGGTGGGCAGTCTGGCAGGACGTCGAGACCAATATCTCGCAGCGCACGTATTCGGTCGGCGTCGCCGACGCCGGAGGGCTGCCGGTGATCCTGCCCGCCAGCGAGAGCGGCGAGCGGGCGCCGGACGAGCTCCTCGACCTGCTCGACGGGATCGTGCTCGCGGGCGGTGCCGACATCGACCCGGCGGCATACGGCGCTGTCGCCGACCCGCGGACGGTCGGGTTTCGCGCCGAGCGCGACCGCTTCGAGCTCGCCCTCGCCCGGCGGGCACTCGAGCGCGACCTGCCGGTGCTGGGCGTCTGCCGCGGGATGGAGCTGCTCAACGTCGCATGCGGCGGCACGCTCGACCAGCATCTCGCCGACGTCGAGACCCACCTCCACACGCCGGGGAGGTTCAGCGACCACGAGGTCAGGCTCGAGCCCGGTTCGCTCGCCGCCCGCGCGGTCGGTAGGGAGCGCGCCGCGGTCCGGTCTCATCACCACCAGGGCGTGGCAAAGCTGGGCCGGGGCGTGGTCGCGAGCGGATGGGCCGAGCCGGGAGGCGCGGTCGAGGCGATCGAGATCCCTGACAGCCGCTGGGCACTGGGGGTCCTCTGGCATGCCGAGGAGGAGCGGCCGAGCCCGGTGATCGCGGCACTCACCGGCGCCGCGCGGTCGCAGAGAGTGGCGGCATGATCGCGGTCGTCGAACCGGCCACCGAGCAGGTGATGGCCGAAGTGCCGCGCGCGGGCGTGGAGGAGACGGACGCGGCCGTGGCGGCGGCGAAGGCGGCGTTTCCGGCGTGGCGGGCGGTAGCCCCCGGCGACCGTGCCGCGATCCTGCGGGCGCTCGCCGCGGCGCTCGAGGCCAACGCCGGGGAGCTGGCGAAGCTGGAGGCCCGCAACGCCGGCAAGCCGATCCGCGACGCCCGCGGCGAGATGGCGATGGTCGTCGAGTGCTTCCGCTACTACGCCGGGGCCCCGGAGCGGCTGCTCGGCCGCACAATCCCGGTCGCCGGCGGCGTCGACATGACCTTTCGCGAGCCGCTCGGGGTCGTCGGCCTGATCACACCCTGGAACTTCCCGCTCGTGATCGCCTCGTGGAAGGTCGCCCCGGGGCTTGCGGCGGGCAACACGGTGGTGCTCAAGCCGGCCGAGCTGACCCCGTTGACGGCGCTCGAGCTGGAGCGGATTGCGCTCGACGCCGGGCTGCCCAAGGGCGTGCTCAACGTCATCGCCGGGCCGGGCTCGGTCTGCGGCAAGCGCCTGGTCGAGCATCCCGACGTCGCCAAGATCGCCTTCACCGGCTCCACCGAGGTCGGCCGCGGGATCGCCGCCGGGGCCGCGCAGACGATCAAGCGCGTGACGCTCGAGCTCGGCGGCAAGTCCGCCAACGTAATCTTCGCCGACGCCGACCTCGGAGCGGCCGCTGCGGCGGCCCCTCTGGCGGTCTTCGCCAACTCGGGCCAGGACTGCTGTGCGCGCTCGCGGATTTTGGTCGAGCGCTCCGCCACCGACGCGTTCATGTCCGAGCTCGAGCGCGCGGTCAAAGCGATGCACGTGGGCGATCCGCTCTCCGAGGAGACCGAGATGGGGCCGCTGATCTCAGCCGACCAACGGCGGGCGGTCGCCTCCTACGTCGGCGATGACGCCCCCGTCGCGATCCGCGGCCCGGCCCCCGACGGCCCCGGCTTCTGGTACCCGCCGACGGTGCTGGCGCCGGTATCGAACTCAGACCGTGCCGCCCGCGAGGAGGTCTTCGGTCCGATCGCCTGCGTGATCCCGTTCGACGGTGAGCCGGAGGCGATCACGCTCGCGAACGACACCATCTACGGTCTCTCGGGATCGGTCTGGACCCGCGACGGCGCCAAGGCGCTGCGGGTCGCGCGCGCGATCGAAACCGGCGTCGTCTCGATCAACTCGAACACCTCGGTGCGGGTGACGACGCCGTTCGGCGGCTTCAAGCAATCCGGCGTCGGCCGCGAGCTGGGACCGGACGCGCTCGATCACTACACCGAGGTCAAGAACGTCTTCTACGCCACCGAGGAAGGCTGATGGCGGGCCGTCTGGAGGGCAAGGTCTGCGTGATCACCGGCGCCGCGAGCGGGATCGGCGCCGAGTCGGCGCGGGTGTTCGCCGCCGAGGGCGCGCGGGTCGCGGGCGTCGACGTGGCCGAGAGCGCCGAAGGTGAGCTCTCGCTGGTCGCCGATGTCACCGACGAAGACCAGGTGCGGCAGATGTACGGGCGCGTCGGCGCCGAGCTCGGCCGCATCGACGTGCTGTTCAACAACGCCGGCATCAACCCGGGCGACGACGCCTCGGTGCTGGACACCGACCTGGCGGTGTGGCAGCGGGTCCAGGACGCGAACCTGCGCTCCGTCTTTCTCTGCTGCAAGCACGGGATCCCCCATCTTCTGCGCGCCGGCGGCGGGTCGGTGATCAACACCGCCTCGTTTGTCGCCGTCGTGGGCGCCGCGGTTTCGCAGATCTCCTACACCGCGTCCAAGGGCGCGGTGCTCGCGCTCTCGCGCGAGCTCGGGGTCGAGTTCGCGCGCCGCGGTGTGCGCGTGAACGCGCTTTGCCCGGGACCCGTCAACACCCCCCTGCTCGAAGAGCTGTTCGCGACCGATCCCGAGCGTGCCGCGCGACGCCTGGTCCACATCCCGATGGGGCGTTTCGGCGAGCCGCGCGAGGTGGCCCAGGCGGCGCTCTTTCTCGCCGGCGACGAGTCCTCGTTCATCACCGCCTCGGCCTTCCTCGTCGACGGTGGTCTCAGCGGCGCCTACCTGACCCCGGAGTAAGCCGCTCGGCGCACGCGAGTAGCCTCTGCCCCTGACCAGGTTCTTAGGTCGGCGAACGAGAATCGAGATTCGATGTCAGGGCTCAACGGAGACGAAGGGGGCCAGCACGTCCTCGTCGTCGACGACGAGCCGCCGATGCGGGTTGCCCTCACCCGGGCCTTGCAGCTGGGCGGTTTCGAGGTCGCGCTGGCCTCGAACGGTGAGGAGGGACTGACCCAGGTCTCCGAGCTGCAACCGGACGTGGTCGTGCTCGATGTGATGATGCCGCGGCTCGACGGGCTCGATGTCTGCCGGACGATGCGGGCGCGAGGCGATCGGGTGCCGGTGCTGATGCTGACCGCGCGCGACGCGGTCGCCGACCGGGTCGAGGGACTCGAGGCCGGGGCCGACGACTATTTGGTGAAGCCGTTCGCGCTCGAGGAGCTGCTGGCGCGCATCCGGGCGCTGCTGCGGCGCACCGGCGTCGCCGAGAGCGAGGAGCCGCTCGCGTTCGCCGACCTTTCGTTGGACCCGGTCGGCTGCCGGGTCTGCCGTGGGGATCGCGAGCTCGAGCTGACGCGCACGGAGTACGTGTTGCTCGAGCTGCTGCTGCGCAACCCGGAGCGCGTGCTGACCCGTGAGGTGATCTTCGACCGCGTCTGGGGCTACGACTTCGGGCCGCGCTCGAAGGCGCTCGACGTCTACATCGGCTACCTGCGCCGCAAGACCGAGGCCGGCGGCGAACCGCGGCTGATCCACACCGTGCGCGGCTTCGGCTACGTCCTGCGCGAGCGATGAGCTTCCGCACACGGGTGGTGCTGCTCTCCGCGACCGCGGTCACGGTGGCGATCGTGCTCGCGTCGGCGCTGGTCTACGTGCTCGTCCGCAGCGAGCTACGCGGGCGGGTCGACTCCGATCTCCGAACCGACGCCACGCGTACTTTCGCCGACCCGATCGTCCGCGACGACCGGCTCGTGTTGCCGCGGGGGCCGCTCGGCGGCCCGACGCTCTCGGCACAGCTGGTCGAGGCCGGTGACGGCGCCGTGATCGGGCCGTCCGATCGGGCGATTCGGCTCCCGGTGACAGACGGCGCGCGGGCGGTCGCGGCCGGCGAGCGCGACGCCTTCTTCGAGGACGCCCAGGTAGATGGCACGCACGTCCGCGTGTACACGACCGAGCTCGAGCGCGGCGAGGCGCTCCAGGTCGCGCGCTCGCTCGAGGAGGTCGACGACGTGCTCGACGAGCTCGCCCTGGTGTTGGCGCTCGTCAGCCTCGCCGGGCTCGCCCTCGGGGCGGGCCTCGGCGTGCTCGTCTCGCGGGCGGCGCTGACGCCGGTCGCCCGCCTCAGCCGCGCCGCGCGCGAGGTCGCCGCGACCCGCGACCTCAGCCGCCGGATCGACCCGAGCGGCGGCAACGAGCTCGGCGAGCTCGCGCGCAGCTTCAACACGATGCTGAACGCGCTCCAGAGCTCGATCGACTCCCAGCGCCAGCTCGTCGCCGACGCCTCGCACGAACTCCGCACCCCGCTCGCCAGCCTGCGCACGAACATCGAAGTCCTCGCCCACTCCAAGCAGATGCCCGACGCGGCGCGCGAACGGGTGCTCGCCGACGTGATCGCGCAGCTCGACGAGCTCACGGTGCTGGTCGGCGATCTGGTCGACCTGGCCCGCGACGCGGAGCTCGACGAGGAGGCGGCCGCTCCGCTGCGCCTCGACCGCCTGGTCGACGCCGCGGTCGAGCGGGCGCGGACCCGGACCGCGACGGTGCAGATAAGCCTCACCGCGACCCCGTGCACGGTGCACGGGGTCGAGAGCTCGCTCGAGCGGGCCGTCACCAACCTGCTCGACAACGCGATCAAGTGGAGCCCCGAGGGCGGCGAGGTCGCGGTCG
>JAJNAZ010000008.1 GCA_021155855.1 Solirubrobacterales bacterium | reverse complement strand
CGCTGCTCGCCGAGGTCGAGGACGCGATCGCGCTCGAGGGTCCGGAGACGATCGCGATGCTGATCGCCGAGCCGGTGCAGAACGCCGGCGGCTGCCTCGTCCCGCCGCCCGGCTACTGGCGCGGCCTGCGCGAGATCACTGAGCGTCACGGGATCCTGCTCTGCTCCGACGAGGTGATCTGCGCCTTCGGCCGGATCGGCACCTGGTTCGGATGCCAGCGCCTCAACTACGTGCCCGACCTGCTCACCTTCGCCAAGGGGCTCAGCGCCGGCCACGCGGCGATCGGGGGCCTGTTGATCTCCGACCGCGTGGCGGAGCCCTTTCTCGACGGTCGGGCCAGCTATCTCAACGGCTTCACGTTCGGCGGCCATCCGGTCGGGGCGGCGACCGCGCTCGCGGCGCTCGAGGTGATCGAGCGCGAGCGCGTGCTCGACAACGTGCTCGCCAACGAAGCCCGGGCGCGTGCCGCGCTCGACGGCCTGAGCGACATTCCGATCGTCGGCGACGTGCGCGGGCTGGGCCACTTCTGGGCGATCGAGCTGGTCCGCGACCAGCTCAGCCGCGAGACGTTCGCCGGCCCGGCGGCCGAGTGGCTGCTCAAGGACGTGCTTTCCGCGGCGCTCTGGGACCGCGGGCTGATCTGCCGCCTCGACGACCGCGCCGATCCGATTGTCCAGATCGCCCCGCCGCTGATCGCCCCCGCCGAGCTCTTCGACGAGATCGCGGCGATCCTGCGCCAGGGGCTCGAGCTGGCCGCCGATCGGATCGGCGAGCGCCCGCCGGCGCTCTCATCGGCCTCTCATTGACGCCCGGTTTGCTTGCGGATCGATCAGTGACCCCCACATAAGGAGCGTTGTGATGACCAAGCGCCTTCGCGGACCCGCCATCGCGCTGTTGGCGGCGTCTTCTCTCCTCGCCGGAATCATCGCTGCGCGATCGGGTTCGAGTGCCGGCGCCACGGCGGCGGCGAAGCCGATCCAGCTCGAGGAGGCGACGATGATCGTTGAGCTCAACTCCACCGACGGGGACGCGGGGCTGCAGGCCTTCCTCGACGGCGAGCCCTGGCGCTCGATGTCGATCTCGAGCCCGGACGGGCGCAAGCTCATCGGCGTGCGAAACAGCGGGCGGCTGAAGAACTTCGGGCTCACCGAGCTGTTCACCGAGAGCAACGAGCCGCCCTTCGACGAGCTCCCGCTGAGGAAGTTCAAGCGCCGCTTCCCGGAGGGCAAGTACAAGTTCTCGGGCAAGACGATCGAGGGCCGCAGGCTGCTCGGCAAGGCCAAGCTCAGCCACGACATCCCCGACGGACCGAAGATCACCTCGCCCACCGAGGGCGCGGCCGTTCCCCGCGATGGCGCCGTCGCGAGTTGGGACCCGGTCCCCGACGGCGGTGGGGTCCGGATCTCCGGCTACCGGGCGATCGTCGAGCGCGAAAATCCACTGCGCGTGTTCGAGGTCGAGCTCCCGGCCTCGGTGACCAGCGTCACGATCCCGCCCGAGTACCTGGAGCCGGGCGCGAAGCACAAGATCGAGGTTCAGGCGATCGATCGCAGCGGCAACCAGACGATCTCGGAGCTCGAGTTCCGAGTCGGCTAACGGTCTGCGTCGTACTCGTAGAAGCCGCGGCCGGTCTTGCGGCCGAGGTGACCGGAGACGACCATTCGCTTCATCAGCGGCGGGGGCGCATACTCGGCGCGCTTGAACTCCTCGAACAGCGAGTCGCAGACCGCGTATAGGACGTCCAGGCCGATGAAGTCCGTGAGCTCGAGCGGGCCCATCGGGTGACCGCAGCCGAGTCGCATCGCCTCGTCGATCGCCTCCCGGTCGGCGAACCCCTCCTCGTACATGCGCACGCCCGCCATCAGGTAGGGGACGAGCAGCATGTTGACGATGAACCCGGAGCGGTCCTTGGTCCGGATCGGGCGCTTGCCGATCCGCTCCGCGAACGCCTCGCAGCGGGCGACGGTCTCCTCGCTGGTTTCGATCCCGACAACCAGCTCGACCAGTCGCATCACCGGCACCGGGCTGAAGAAGTGCAGGCCGATCACCCGCTCACGCCGATGGGTCGCCGCGGCGAGCTGGGCGATCGGGATCGAGGATGTGTTCGAGGCGATGATCGCCTCGCCGGGCAGCAGGCGGTCGAGCTCGGTGAAGACCGTGGCCTTCACCCCCGGATCCTCGGTCACGGCCTCGACCACCAGATCGCAGCCCGCGAGGTCGTGGGCGTCGGTGGTCCAGGTGATCGCGTCGATCAGCGTCGTCGCCTCGGCCGACTCGATCTTGCCACCCTCGACCGCTCGCGCGACCGAGCGCTCGACCCGCCCTCGGGAACGCTCCAGCGGCTCGCGGTTGGGCTCGTGGACCGTCGCCGCCATTCTCGCCCGGGCGACGGACTCGGCGATCCCGGAGCCCATGAGGCCGGCGCCGACGACGCCTACCCGCTCTATCGGTGCGGTCATCACGCCATTCTCGCAACCGCGTCGAGTGCGAGCGCGCCGTCCGGGCCCGCGGCGACCGGGTTGAGCTCGAGCAGCGCGAGGCGGCGGTCGAGAACGAGCTCGCCGACTCGCGCCGCGAGCGCCGCGAGGCCCCCGATGTCGACCGCGGACGTGCCGCGGACTCCGGTGAAGAGCGGCGCCGCCCGCAGGCTGCGCAACGCCCGCTCCACGCGCTCGCCGCTCGCCGGTAGCGGCACGATCGCGACCTCGTCGAGCGCCTCGGCCCAGATTCCGCCGAGCCCGATCACCAGCGCAGGGACGACGCCGTCGGTACTCGCGGCGACGAAGACCTCGACGCCGTCGGGCGCCATCCGCTCGACGAGCACCTCGGCCTCGGCGACCGCCAATGCCCTCAGCCGCGCATCGGCCGCCCGCACAGCCTCCTCGTCGGTGAGCGACAGGGCGAGGGCGCCGAGATCGCTCTTGTGGAGCAGTGAGGGGGCCGAGAGCTTCATCGCCACCGGCCAGCCGACCTCGTTCGCGGCGGCGACCGCGTCGTCGGCGTCGGCCACCAGGCGCCCCGCCGGGACCGCGATCCCGCCCGCGCGCAGCAGCTCCTTCGCTTCGGCCTCGGCGATCCACCGGCGCCCGTCGGGCCGCCCTGCGGCGCGCGCCGCGGCAGCTATCTCACGCATGCGCCGCGGATCGCCCGGAGGGCGGCGGAGCGTTCGGGCGCAGAGCAGCGCGGTCTTCAGTCCCGGGACCGCCGGGTACCCGCGCTCGGCGAGCTGGCGGCTGGCCGTGTCGTCGATCAGGTCCGGCAGGGTGGAGGCGACGATGCCCGCCGCGTCGGCCTCGATCGCGCCGGCCACGATGCCCTCACGGACCGCGGTCCACGACGCGTCGGATTCGGGTGACAACCCCTCGGGGTGGTCGTAGATGAGCAGTAGCTGGTCGACCGCCGGATCGCCGTCGACGGTGACGATGATCCGGCGCAGGAGCTCGCTGTCGCCCCAGATCAGGGCGGTGTAGTCGAGTGGGTTGCCGATCGTCGCGGCCTCGGGCAGCAGCGGCTCAAGCCGCTCGACCGTCGCCGAGGACAGCGTCGCCAGCTTGACCTCGAGCCGCTCGGCCGCATCGGCGGCGACGCCCGAGTCGCCGCCGGAGCAGGTCAGGACCGCGAGCGCGCCCGATCCGCTCGGCCGCGCCCGCGGATGCGCGAGCACCCGCGCGAGCTCGAGCAGCTCGTGGGGATCGCTCGCCCAGGCGGCGCCGGCCTCCTCGACCAGGGCACGGAAGACCCGCTGGTCGCCGGCGAGCGCGCCGGTGTGCGCCGCCGCGGCGCTCGCGCCCCGCTCGGAGGTCCCGACCTTGAGCACCGCGACCCCGATCCCCTGCTCGCATGCCCGGGCGAGCGCCTCGGCGAGCCGCGCGCCGTCGCCGTCCGACTCTAGGAACATCGCCACCGAGCGGACCCGGTCGCGCTCGCAGAGCGCCTCGAGCCAGTCGCTGGCGTCGAGCACTGCCTGGTTCCCGGTGGAGACGACGGTGTGATAGCTGATCCCGCGCCGCGAGCCGATCGCATTGACCGCGATGTTGCCGCTCTGAGAGATCATCGCCACGCCGCCCGGCGCCAGGTTGTCGGCAGAGTCACCCCACATCGGCGCCCGTGCGGCGACCGCGATCACTCCGTTGCCGTTCGGACCGCAGACGGGCAGCTCGGCGTCGAATGCGGTCTCGCGCAGCCGCCGCTCGAGCTCGCGTCCAGCCTCGACCTCCCCGAAGCCGGCGCTGAGCACCACCGCACCGCCGCAGCCGCGGGCCGCGGCGTCGGCGATCACGTCCGGAACGCTCACCGCCGGGATCGCGACCACCACCGCGTCCACCGGCTGGGGCAACTCGGCGAGCGTGCCGACGCAGGGACGCCCGAGCACCTCGTCGCGCTTCGGGTTCACTCCCCAGACCGGGCCGGCGAACCCGGCTCGCGCCAGGTTGCGCAGCACGTTGCCCGCGTACGAGTCGGCGCGATCGGTGGCCCCGACCACCGCGATCGACCGCGGCGCTAGTAACGGCGTCAGATCCATCTCGATCGGCGAGTGCCGATGCTAGTGCAGGATCCGCTCCACGCCGCGCCGCTCCAGGCCCCGCGCCACGATCAGCCGCTGGATCTCGCTCGTGCCCTCCCAGATCCGATCCACCCGCAGCTCGCGCAGCAGCCGCTCGGCGACGTTGGAGCGCATGTAGCCGCGTCCGCCGAACGCCTGCACGCAGCGGTCGGCGCAGCGCCAGGCGGCCTCGGAGACGAACAGCTTCGCCATCGAGGCCTTGTGATGAACGATCTTCGGGTCGGCGCCGGCATCGGCGAGGGCGGCGACCGAGAGCGTCAGCAGCCGTCCGGCGGCGGCGTCGGCCGCCGAGTCCGCGAGCGGGAAGGAGACACCCTGGTAGTCGTAGATGCGCGAGCCGCCCTGCTCGCGGGCGCAGGACCATTCGACCGTCTCGTCGAGCAGGCGCCACATCGCGCCGACCCCGCGGGCCGCGATCGCGATCCGCTCCTCGGTGAACCAGCGCCGCTGCAGGTCGTCGCCGGCGCCGACCCCGCCGACCACCGCGTCGTCGTCGACCTCGACGTCGGTGAACCGGATCGTCGGATGGCCCTCCGGATAGTTGTGGGTGAAGCCGGGGTCGTCCACGTACTCGACCCCGGGGGCGTCGCTTTCGACCAAGAACAGGGTCGGCCGCGGATCCTCGCCGTCGGTCACATTCGCCATCACGATCAGCACCTTGGCGACGTCGCCCGTGGTCACGAACCACTTCTCGCCGTTGATCCGGTAGCCGCCGCCGGTGCGTTGAGCCGTCGAGGCGATCCGCGACGGGTCCGAGCCGGCATCGACCTCGGTGACCGCATAGGCGTCCTTGAGCTCGCCGGCGATCGCCGGGCGCAGGTAGCGCTCGCGTTGTGCGTCCGAGGCGTGGTCCCAGACGTTGTAGGCGTTGGGGATGTGCCAGTAGAGGCCGTTGGTCGAGCGCCCGAAGTGCTCCTCGACAAGCGCCCACTCCATCCGCGACCAGCCCTGGCCGCCGTATTCGGGGGAGTGCAGGCCGCCGTTCAGGCGCGCCGCGATCCCCTCGCGCTTGATCTCCGCGACCGCCTCCGCCGGCAGGCGCCCGTGCAGGCGCTCGGCCTCCCGCTCGCGGGGGATCAGCACCTCGTCGACGAAGCGTCGGGCGCGCTCGCGAAGCTCGCTCAGCTCGGGCGTCAGCTCGAGCGGCAGGCTGGTGGTTTCGATCAGTGCCGGGGCCTCCGTGGTCAGCGTCATTCTGTCTGGGTTCCTCCCCGCCGTCGCTGCAGTCCGAGCGCGAGGGCGTCATGGTTGTCGATCACGTCGAGCGCGAGGCGCGCCTCCGTCGGGTGGGTATCGGCCGACCGTTCGGCCAGCTGCCGAGTCTCGCGCAGCCAGCGCCGCCAGCGCCGCCTTCCACCGACGAGCACGACGCGCTCGATCCGGTCGGCCTCCGCCGTCACCTCGGCGTCGGACGGCCGCCCGCCCGCGCGCATCGCCGCGATCGCCCGCGGTAACTCGTGCTCAGGCTCGGGGGTGAGCGAGAGCCATACCCTTCCGGTGCGCTCCACAGTGCGCTACGATACCATCTTGATGCATTTGACTACAAAGTCAACACAGCTCGAGGCACCGAGCACCGAGCACCGAGCACCGAGCACCGAGCAACCCCGTCAAAGAGAAGAGGGACCGGCGACGAGCGATGAACGTCCCCGACGCTCTCGACCCGCGCTTCTATCTCGACGAGGGCATCCTGGCTCGCGAGCTGGAGACGATCTTCGCCCACACCTGGGCACGTCAACAGCGGCGTGCTCGACGAGGACATCGACCTCGTCGCGGCGGTCCAGCGCGGGATCAGGACCCGCGGCTATCACCCGGGCCGCTGGCGGCGAAGGACGGCGCCGTGGGCTGGTTCGCGGATCGCATCCGCGCCGATCTCGGGCAGGGGAGCGACGTTGATGACGCCTGAGCTGCGACTGGAGCGCGAGCAAGTCGAGCCGACGCTGCGGCCGCTCGAGCGCGCCTCGATGCTGCCGCCGGCCGCATTCACCGACCAGTCGGTGCTCGACTGGGAGCTGAGCAGCGTCTTCGGGCGCGAATGGATCTGCGCCGCGCACGCCTCGGCAGTCGCGGAGCCGGGCGCCTATGTGATGCGTGAGCTCGGCGACCAGAGCTTCTTCGTCATCGGCGGCAAGGACGGGCGCCCACGCGCCTTCCACAACGTCTGCCGCCACCGCGGCTCGCGGCTGTTCGAGCAGGAGGAGGGCCGGGTCCGGGCCCGGATCACCTGCCCCTACCACGCCTGGTCGTACGGGTTCAACGGCGAGCTGCTCGGCGCTCGGCACACCGACGGGCTCGAGGACTTCGATCCCGGCTGCTACGGGCTCGTCCCGGTGCGCGTGCGGGTGGTCGCCGGGCTGGTCCTGGTCGATCTCGACGGCGCCGCCGAGCCCGCGCACGAGGTCGTCGGCGAGCTCCGCGGGTGGCTGGAGCGCTACCGGACCGCACAGCTTCGGCGCGGGGGCGAGCGCGTCTATGAGGTCGAGGCCAACTGGAAGGCGATCGCCGAGAACTACAACGAGTGCCTCCACTGCCCCGGCGTGCATCCGGAGCTGAACGCGCTCAGCGCCTACGACAGTGGCGAGGAGGTCACCGGCGCGGGCGCCTGGTGCGGCGGCTCGATGACCCTGAACGACGGCGCCGAGACGATGGCTCGCAACGGTGGCCACGCCGCCCGGCGACCTATCGCCGGCCTCGAGCCGCGGGAGCTGCGCTCGGTGTACTACTTCGTCCTCTTCCCGAATGCGCTCGTCTCGCTGCATCCGGACTACGTGATGCTGCATACGCTCTGGCCCCGCAGCGCCGGCCGGACCACGGTCACCTGCGAGTGGTATTTCGAGCCGCAGACGATCGCGGCGGAGGGGTTCGACCCCAGCGACGCGATCGAGTTCTGGGACCAGGTGAACCGCGAGGACTGGCGCGTCTGCGAGCTGACCCAGAAGGGGACCCGCTCGCGCGGCTACACCGCCGGGCGCTACACCACCCACGAGGCAGACGTGCACGCCTTCGACTCGATGATCGCCGCTCGCTACCTGACCGCGCTGCGCTCGAACGCCGAGGTGGAGGCGTGAGGCGGAGCCCGACAAAGCGAAGCCGAGCCGCGCCGCCGTTGAGGCGCCTGTCCGTGAGGCGGAGCCCGACAGGGCGAAGCCGAGCCGCGCCGCCGTTGAGGCGCCTGTCGCTGAGTCGGAGCGGGCGTGGCGGTCGCGGAGGGCGAGGCCGGTGAACCGGATCGCCGCCAAGCTCGGCGAGGTCGGGCTGCCCGAACCGGTGGCCGGGCTGGCGAAGCGCGACTGGGACGCGGTCGTCGTCGGCGGCGGCCACAACGGGCTCACCGCGGCCGCCTACCTGGCGCGCGCCGGGCGCCGGGTGCTGGTGCTCGAGCGGCGCGAGCGCCTCGGTGGGGCGGCGACGCTGGAGCGACCGTTCGCCGATGAGCGCTGCGTGATCAGCCCCTGTGCCTACGTCGTCGGACTGCTCGATCGGCTGGTGATCGACGAGCTCGAGCTCCAGCGCCGGGGCCTGCGCTACTGGATGGCCGATCCCAACCTCTGGGTTCCGTTCGACGACGGCACCGCCTTCGGGCAGTGGCTCGACGACGCCAAGACGCAGGCCAACCTCGAGCAGCTCGGCGTGTCCACCACCGATATCGCGGGCTATTGGGCCTACGAGGAGCTGTTCGACGAGGTACGAAAGCGGCTGCGCAAGGGCCAGCGCGACACCTGGGTCGGTGACGCGCCGAACCGCGACGAGATCGAGCGGCTGCTCGGATCGCGGGAGATGATCGACCTCGTCTTCGAGGCCTCGATCGCCGAGGTGCTCGACGACCACATCTCCGACGAGCGGCTGAAGACGGCGCTCTTCGGGCAGGGCATCATCGGCACCTGGGGCGGACCGCGCGACTACGGCACCGCGTCGATCAAGCTGATGCACTTCCAGGGCGACCTCGACGGCCGCGGCCCGCTCTGGGGCTACGTCGAGGGCGGCATGGGGATGTGCAGCTTCGCGATCGCGGACGCCGCCGCCGAAGCCGGGGCGACGCTCGCCTGCGGGGTCGAGGTGGCCACGATCGAGCCCGGCGAAGGGGTGACGCTCACCGACGGGACGGTGATCCGCTCGGCCACCGTGATCTGCAACGCCGACCCCAAGCGGCTGCTCGGGATGCTCGGCGGGCACGCGATCGACGCCGGCTATCGCGAGCGCCTCGAGGCGTGGAAGGTCCGCAGCCCGGTGGTCAAGTTCAACGCGGCGCTCGAGCGGCTGCCCGACTGGACCGCGGCCCCGGGTGAGAGCTGGCCCGCGCGGGCGACGATCGACCTCACCGGGACGGTGGACGAAGCCCAGGCCGCCTTTGAGGCCTGCGAGCGGGGCGAGCCCGCGGTCGGCTTCGGCGAGATCTACATCCAGACCGGTTACGACCCGAGCCCGGCGCCGGAGGGCACCCAGCTGTTGAGCGTCTTCGGCCAGTACGCGCCATATGAGGTCAATGGCGGCTGGGAGGCACGGCGAGAAGACGTCGCGCGCCAGTTCATCGACCTGATCGATCGCTTCGCGCCCGGCTTCGAGGACACCCTGATCGAATACGAAGTGCTGTCGCCGGCCGACATCGAGTCGCGCATCGGGCTCACCGGCGGCAACATCTTCCAGGGCGAGGTGACCCCCGACCAGATGTGGGGGGGAAGGCTCGCCGCTCGTACCCCGGTCGACGGCCTCTACCTATGCGGCGCCGCCACCCACCCCGCCGGCAGCGTGATCGCCCTCAACGGCCGCAACGCCGCCGCCGCGGTGCTCGCCGACCAGGGCGCCGCGCTGGCGGTGGCGTGATGGCGGCCACCGACCGAACCGCGGTCCCCGCACCACCGGACGCGCCGAACGCACGCGAGCGCATCCTCGAGGCCGCCTGCGACCTGATCGCCTCCGAGGGGATCGACGGTGTGCGAATCGCCAGGGTGGCGACCCTTGCCCGCGCCTCGACGGCGCTCGTCCACCACTACTTCTCCACCCGCGAGGAACTGCTCGAGCAGGCGCTCCTGCACTCGTTCGAGACCGCGGGCGCCGAGCGCTTCGCCGAGGACCCCGAGGCCGAGCCGACCGCCACCCGCGGCCTCGCGCTCGCGATCGAGACCTGCCTGCCGCTGCCGGGGAGCCAGGAGCGCGACTGGACGCTCTGGGTCGAGCTCTGGCTGCGCGCGGTGCGCGAGCCCACGCTCCGGCCGCTCGCCGCCGACCTCTACCGGCGCTATCGCGACTGGATCGCAATCGCGATCAGGGCGGGTCTCGAGAATGGCGAGTTCAGCTCCGAGCGCGGGGCCGAGGAGGTCGCCGACCTTGCGATCGCGCTCCTGGACGGCGCCGGGATTCGGGCCTTGATTCGCGATCCCGCGGCGGATGTCGAACACGCTCGCGAGCTCGTGATCGAGTGCCTGGCGACCGAGCTCGGAATCGATCCCGGCGCGCTTGCGACCGCCCGCGACTGAGGGCCGGCACAAGGCCTTGCCAAACGCGCCGTGCGGTTATAGATTCCTGAATTGGGTTCAGCTTTGGCCGCGGACGAGGAGGAGCAGGATCGGGGAATGAACCCCACGACCAGGAGGAGGCGCTCTCGATGTCCGACCGGATCGCGGTCATAAACGACGGTCGTGTCGTGCAGTGCGGGCATCCAGAGGACATTTACGAGCACCCGAGCGAAGAGTTCGTCGCCGGCTTCATCGGGATCTCGAACCTGATCGAGGGCACGGTCGAAGGGGGGACAAGGCGCGGATCCCAACGGCATGCGGGTAGACGCGCCGCTGCCCGAGGGGGTCACGCGCGGCGACACAGTCAACCTCTCCGTGCGGCCGGAGAAGATCGCGATCGACGAGGAGGTCGAGCCCGGCATGGTCAGCCCCGACGGCGAGGTCGAGGACAGCGTCTACCTCGGGGTCTCGACCCAGATCACGGTATCGCTCGGCAACGGCGACCGCGTGGTGGCGCTCGAGCAGGCCACCTACAGGTCCAGCCCCGAGAACCGCTGGGAGCCAGGCACGACCGTGAAGATCGGCTGGCACCCCGAGCACTGCCTCGTGCTGCGCTGAGTTGAGCCGCCGGGTCGCGGTGATCGGAGCCGGGCTAGCCGGGCTAGCCGCGGCGGACGAGCTCGCGCGCGCGGGCGCGGAAGTCGAGGTGATCGAGGCCCGCGACCGGGTCGGAGGCCGGACCTGGTCGCGCGAGCTGAAGAACGGTGCGGTGATCGAGATGGGCGCGGAGTTCATCCTCGCCGGCAACTCCGCGGTCAGAGAGCTGGCCGCCGCGCTCGGCCTCGGGCTCTGGGACAAGGGGATGCGCTACGGCGATCGCGAGCCGCGGGGCGGGATCGGGGCGACGGCGGAGGGGCTCGCCGGTGCGGTTCGCGCGGCCGACCGGGCCCTCGCGGAGCTCGAGGGCCGTCGCTCCGTGCGCGAGCTCCTCGACTCGCTCGAGATCGACGACGGCGCGCGGGAGGCGATCCTCGCCCGGGCGGAGATCTCCTCCGCCAGCTCCGCCGACGAGATCCCCGCCGGCGACCTCGCCGGACTCGCCCACATCGACACCGAGCCGGCGCCGAGCGTCGCCGGCGGCAACCAGGGGCTGGCGCTCGGACTCGCGACACGGCTCGGCGACGCCGTGCGCCTTGGGGACCCGGCCGCGATGATCGAATGGGGGACCGGCGGGGTGCGGGTCGAGACCGGCTCCGGCCACGGCAGCGTCGCCGACGCGTGCGTCCTTGCCGTGCCCGCCCGGGTCATCAACCGGATCGATTTTGCGCCCCAGCTGCCCGCCGGTAAGCACGACGCGCTCGCCCGGGTTGGCTACGGGCACGCGGCGAAGCTGTTCGTCCCCCTGCACGAGCCGGCGCCGATCGGGGCTGTGATGAACGTCCCGGAACGCTACTGGTGCTGGACCGCCAGCGGCCCGGGCGATTCGGCGATGCCGGTGGTCAGCTGCTTCGCGGGCTCGCCGGCGGCGCTCGAGCGCCTCGAGGTGGTCCACGGTCCCGGCGCCTGGCTCAACTCGCTCGCCGCCCTGCGGCCGGACCTCGCCCTCGACCCGGGTGACGCCGCGCTCTCGACCTGGGACGACGACCAGTGGATCGGGGCGGCGTACTCGATCTCACCGGAGCACGGGTTGGCCGCGGCGCTCGCCGAGCCCGTTGGGCCGTTGGCGTTCGCCGGCGAGCACATCGGCGGCACCTTCAACGGGCTTATGGAGGGGGCGATCCGCAGCGGGCGGGCGGCCGCCTCAGCCGTCGCGGGCATCCTCAGTCGAGGTTGATCAGGCCGAGGATCAAGAGCAGCACCAGGGTCAGCGCCGCGGAGACGAGCAGCGATCCGACGCAGCCGAGCCGGTTGGAGAAGAAGACGAACACCCGGGCCCTTGGGTACCCGCGGAGTGGCCTCGCAACCGGCGGATCAGCTCGGCGCCGAGCTCAGCACCGCCATCCCCGCGGCGTCGAGGCGCCGCGCGTGGGTCGAGTTGGTGAGCACGGCGATCCCGCGGGCCGATTCGGGGTCGAAACCGACAAAGCTGCCGAAGCCGCCGGTGCCGCCGTTGTGCCAGACTACCCTGCGGTCGTCGACCGCGGTGCTGATCCACGCGAGGCCGACCCGCGAGCCCCCGAGTCCCGAGCCCAGGATCTGGCCGACGGCCGAGACATGCAGCGGCAGGCGCGGCTCGTGGGCGAGCCGAATCGCGTCGGCTAGCGGCGTCGAGTCGGGTCGCATCTGGGCCTCCACCCAGCGCGCCATGTCGGCGGCGGTGGAGACGATGCCGCCGGCGGGCGCGATCGCCGCCAGATCCCACGGCGGCACCGCGAACGCGAATGCATCATGGCCGCGGGCGGCGCGGGAATTCGTCTCGTCGAGCCTGGCGACCGTCGTCTCCTCGAGTCCGAGCGGTTGCAGGATCCGCTCGCCGATCAAGTCCGCGTAGCTTCTCCCGACCGCGCGGGCGAGCGCGTGCCCGAGCAGGGAGACGCCGAAGTTCGAGTACCTCGCCGTCTCGCCAAGGCCGGATCGCGGCCGCGTCCTGCGAGCCGCGGCCGCGAGGCGTCGCTCGTTGAAGCCGCGATACGGGTCGGGGGACTGTAGGAGCGCCCGCAGGATCAATTCCCGCGGCAGCCGCGGCAGCCCGGCCGAATGGGTGGCGAGGTCGACCAGCGTCACCTCCTCGCGGGTCCGCGAGGCCGGCACGCCGGGGACGTACTCGGCCAGGCGATCGTCGAGTGCGACCTCGCCCCGGCCGACCATCTCGGCCAGCAGCGTGGCCGTGAAGGTCTTGGTCACCGAGCCGATCTCGACGCGGGTGCCGGAGTCGAGGGGGCGATCAGTCCCCGACCCCCCCCACGAGCCCTCGGCCCGGCGCTCCCCCTCGACCAGGACCGCGACCGCGCCCCGGACCCGTCCGCCGACCAGGCGGGCGATCGGCGCGAGCTGCGGGTCGCCGGAGCGATCCTCGAAGCCGGCCTGCCGCCCGACGATCAGCCGGTGGCCGACGCCGATCAACACCGGTATTGCGGAGGCGGCGAGCAGGATCCCACTCGCGTAGCCGACGGCCGCCGGCGGCTCGGCGCCGAACAGGTTGACGATCGTGTGCAGGAACCCGATCAGCGCGCCGGACCAAAACGGCGGCGCCCAGGCGCGCATCACGGTCATCGGCGCGGAGTCTACGCCGGGTGCACGATGGCTAACTGGGCAGCTCGCGCCCGAGTGAGGCGGGCTGAGTCGCCCCTTCGCGCGGGCGGATCCGCCCACCCTCGTACATCGGCAGCTCGAGACCCGCGGCGGCGCCCTCGTCGAGCTGCGTCCACATTCGCGACACCGCCCCGGTGCCGAACCGGCGCACCCGCGTGACCGCGTCGAGGTCGAGCACGTCCGAGACGAGCTCCTCGCCCGAGCCGGCGGCGACGCGCACGTGCCCCTCGGGGTCGGCGACGATGCTGCGCCCGAGCGCCGCCGGCGATGCCGCGTTGAGGTTGACCACGTAGAGCTGGTTGAAGATCGCGTTCGCCCGTGCAGTGATCAGCTCGGCGCCCCGGTCGCTGGTCGTCGTCAGCGTTGGCTGCAGCACTACCTCGGCGCCCATCCACGCGAGCTGGCGAAACGCCTCGGGAAAGAACCCGTCGTAGCAGATCGCGAGCCCGACCCTGCACAGGTCCGGGATCTCGAAGGTGACGAACCGGTCCCCCGGCGTGGTCGACTCCAGGGGCTGCCACGGGAACGCCTTGCGGTAGGTCGCGACGAGCTCGCCCCGGGGCGAGACGGCGATGGCGGTGTTGTGGACGCGGCCACGGGCGCCGCGCTCGTAGACCGAGCCCGGGATCAGCCAGAGGCCGGTCCCGACCGCGATCTCGGCGAGTCGGTCGGTGAGCGGACCGGGGATCTTGACCGCGACCTCCGTCGGGTACCCGGCCTGTTCATCGAGCAGTCGCGGCGGCGCCGATAGGTGGAGCTCCGGCAGCACCAGGAGCTGGGCGTGGGGGAGCGTCCGCCGCAGCGTCACCGCCGTTTGCGCGAACCGCTCCAGCGTGGCCTCGGGATCGCGGAGGATCGGGGACGTCTGCAGCGCCGCGATCGAGAGCGTGCGCACGTTCAGCCGACGAGCACTTGCTCGAAGGCCTCGGTGATCTCCGCGCCCTGCTCGCCGTCGAGCACGGGTTCGAACGTGCAGTGCTTGGTGTATTCCCCGCTCGGCAAGATCAGCTCGTTGCGGCCAGCGCCGGGTCGCGCTTGCGGAGGATCTCCTTCACCCCGGCGACCGGGGTGACGTAGTTGACGTACTCGGCGATTTCGACTTGGACCTCGGGGTCGTAGACGTAGTCTATGAACTCGAGCGCCGCCTGCGTATCGGGCGCGCCGACCGGGATCTCCATGCTCGTCGACCACAGCATGCAGCCCTCGCGGGGCATCACGAACTCGATGTTCGAGTCGTCCTTTGCATCTGCACCGCGTCGCCGGACCAGCCGAGCGCGATCGCGGTATCGCCGGTGGTCAGGCCCTTGATGTAGTCGTTGCCGGTGAAGTCGCGGATCTGGCCCGAGTCGGCCGCTGCGCCGATCTTGTCGACCGCCTCCAGCCACTGCTCGGTCGACGCGGTGTCGGGGTCGATGCCCATGCACGTGAGCGTCATCGGCACCGAGTCGCGCATCTCGATCAGCATCGTCACCTTGCCCTTGTAGCGAGGGTCGAAGAGGTCACAGATCGAGTCCGCATCGGGGGGCGAGGTCCTTGCGCACGATCAGTTCGGTCATCCCGCTCTGCCACGGGACGGTGAACTTGCGGTCGGGATCGACCGCCGCCCCGCGCAGGTTCGGGATCAGGTTCTCCAGGTGTTCGCCACGCTCTCGGGCCGCCTTCTTCGACCGCCAGGCGATGCTGTACGAGCGGGTGCTCGAGCGCGGCGCCGACGCGGGCGCGTTCCAGCTTCGCGGTGAGGCGGAGACCCTCGCCCGCGGCCTGGTAGCGCTCGAGGACGGGCTCGAGGCTTCAGGTCGTGCTCGGGCATCCGGGGATCGACGGAGCGGCCGCCGAGGGGATCCTGCTCGACTGGGCCAGCGCCGCCACCCGCGTCGACCTCGCCGCGCTCGAGCCGGTGAACGCCGGCGGCCCGTCCTACGCGGTCGCCACGGCGTCGAAGTCGAGGCCGAGGTCGGTGTAGATCACTGGGCGGCGTTGCGACCCGAGGCCATCGAGACACCGGCGCCGGGGTGGATCCCCGACCCGCACTGATAGACGTTCGCCACTGGGCTGCGGTTAGCCTCACCTCCGCGGCGCTCACGGCGCGGTCACCGCGCCGCTTGCGACTGGCGCACCACCGCGGGCGGCGGTGCTCTCCTCCCGGGTGAGCCGGTATGCGAGGTAGACGGGGATGATCGAGATCAGGATCACGATCACAGCGACCGCGTTGACGATCGGCAGCTGGTTGGGGCGCGAGAAGTTGGTGAAGATCCAAATCGGCAGGGTCTGGTCGCCGGCGCCCACGGTGAACGTGGTGACGATGATCTCGTCGAAGGAGAGGGCGAAGGCGAGCAGGGCGCCGGCGACCAGCGCCGTGCGCGTGTTCGGGAGCGTGATCAGACGGAAGGTCTGCCACGGGGTGGCGCCGAGGTCGGCCGAGGCCTCCTCGAACGAGCCCGAGAGCCGCCGCAGACGCGCGATCACGTTGTTGTAGACGACCACGATGCAGAAGGTCGCGTGTGCGACCACGATCGTGAACAGGCTCAGGTCGATGCCGAGGACCTGGGTGAAGGTCGAGTTGAGCGCGATCCCGGTGACGATTCCGGGGAGCGCGATCGGCAGGATGACGAGGAACGAGACCGTCTCACGGCCGAAGAACCGGTGGCGCGCGACGGCGAGCGATGCGAGCGTTCCGAGCACGAGCGCTACGGCGGTCGCCAGCAGCCCCGTCTTCACCGAGTAAACGAAGGCGTCTCGAGCGCCGGTGTTGTCGAATGCGAGATCGAACCAGTCGAACGTGAACCCGGGAGGCGGCCATTCGAAGGTGCGCGAGACGCTGAACGCGTAGACCACGATCACCAGCAACGGCACGTAGATGAACGCCAGGGTGATCCCGGTGGAGATCCGCAGCAGTGCCTGTGAGCCTCTCGACAGTCGCATCGGCTCAGATAAGGCGCCTCAACAGCGGCGCGATTCGGCTTCGCCCTGTCGGACTCCGCCTCATAGGTGTTCGAAGGCACCCATCCTGCGGGCGACCAGCAGGTAGACGATCATGATCACGATCGGCACGGTCGCGAAGGCCGCCGCGAATGGCAGGTCGACGGTGAAATTGTCCCTGACCACGGTGCCGATGAACTGCTCCCCGCTCCCGACCAGGGTCGGGGCGATGAAGTCGCCGAGGGTGAGCGAGAAGGTGAAAATCGATCCAGCGATCACCGCCGGCAGCGCCAGCGGCAGGATCACGCGCCGGAACGTGTACGTCGGCTTGGCTCCCATGTCCTCCGAGGCGCTCAGCAGGGTGTTCGGGATCCGCTCCAGCCCGGCGTAGATCGGGATCACCATGTAGGGCAGCCAGATGTAGCTCATCACCAGCCACACGGCGACGAGCCCGTAGCCGGGGCCCTCGATCCCGAGCGGCTCGAGGGCCCAGTTGAGCACCCCCTCCTGGCTCAGGATCCCGCGCCAGGCGAAGATTTTGACCAAATAAGCCGACCAGAGTGGCATCAGCACCGCGACCAGCAACAGCCCACGGGTTCGCGGTCCCGCGATCTTTGCCATGTAGAACGCGAGCGGGAAGGCGAGCAGCGCGTCCGTGACCGTGACCAGACCCGCGATCAGCACCGTGCGGCCGGTGACCGAGCGATAGACGTCGTTCTCGACCACGTCGCGGAAGTTGTCGAGCGTAAACGTCTGCTCGATCTCGCCACTGAGCTCGCCCAGGGTCCAGAAGCTGGTCACCAGGAGCACGGCGAGCGAGCCCAGGTAGCCGACGACCAGCCAGCCGACCGGCCCGGCGAGCAGCGCCCCGGCCTGCAGCCGGGGGCGCCCGTGGAAGAGGTCGGCGAGCCTGCGGCCCACCGACCTCCTTGGCGCTGACCCTAGGTCAGCCGCTTCCACGGATTGCCCAACGTCGCGTTGTCGCTAGCCCTTCACCTCGTTCCATCCCTGGACCCACTCGTCATAGGTCTTGCAGACGTCACCGCGATCGTCGCCGCAGTCCGAGACGGGGGTCTTCCAGTACTCGATCTGGTCGAAGAACGCCTCGTCGTCCGCGTGGTAGATGTCGCAGTGCTCCTTGTCGGCGGTCAGCGCGCACGACTTCTCGTTCGCCGGCGCCTCGCCGAACCACTCGGCGACCGCGGCGTTCGCCTCCGGGCTGATGATGTGGTCCATCCACATGTACATGCAGTTCGGATGCTCGGCCTCCGAGCTGAGCATCCAGGTGTCCGACCATCCGGTCGCACCCTCCTCGGGCAGGAGGACCTTCTCCTTGCTGCCGTCGGCGTTGAGCAGGTTGGCGATCACCTGCCAGGTGGTGCCCACGGACGAATCGCCGTTCGCGAACGCCTGGATCTCCTTGGTGTAGTCGGACCAGTACTCGCCGATGTGCTCCCGCTGCTGCTTGAGCAGCTCGATCGCCGCGTCGAACTGGTCCTGGTCGAGCTCGTACGGGTCGGTGATCCCGAGCTCCGGGTCGTGCTCACGCAGATACAGCGCCGCGTCGGCGATGTAGATCGGGTTGTCGTAGGCGGTCACCTGACCCGAGTACTCATCCGCCCTGTCGAAGACGACGTCCCAGGACGTGGGTGCGGGCTTGACCTCGGCCGGGTCGTACATGAGCAGGTTCGAGCCGCGGCCATGGGGAACGCCGTAGTTGGCCCCGTCGAACGTGTTGTATGGCTGGTCCTTGAGGGCGTCGAAGACATCCTCGTAGTTCGGGATCAGATCGACGTTCACCGGATCGACGTCGCCGCCCTCGACCAGGCGTCCGCTCGCGTCACCCGACGCCGAGACGCCGTCGTATTGACCGGTCCGCATCAACTGCACCATCTCGTCGGACGTGTTACCGATCTTGACGTTGACCTTGCACCCGGTCTCTTGCTCGAAGTCGGTGACCCAGTCGACCTTCGGGTCGGTGGATCCGTCCTCGACATACCCCGCCCAGGCGACGAGGTTGACCTCGCCCTCGCCTTCGCCGAGCTCCGTCAGCGCTTCGCCGCCGCTATCGCCTTCGTCATCGTCGTCGCTGCCGCAGCCGGCCGCGAACGCGACCATGAACGCGAGCAGGCCAACCACGACGAGCCAGGCGATGCGAGCGGAGCTGGTTCCTCCGTTACTGCGCATCCGTACTCATCCCCTCTCTGTGTGTGTCGCGGCCTTGACCGCGACCGTGTGTTCGGGCCGCCATCCGACGGCCACCTGGCGCCCTCCCTGCTCCACCGCCTCGGCTGAGGTGGTCTCGAGGTTCTGGCGCACGACTTGAAGCTCTCCACCGGCGTCGAGTACGACCAAATAGCGGGTGATCATCCCCGCGTAGGCGACGTCTCGGATCCGGCCCGACTCGATATGCATGCCGTCGTCGCCCTCGCCGGGCTCGAGCAGCCGCACCTTCTCGGGCCGGATCGTGAACTGGCGCCCGTCGCGCTCGATCAGGTTCGAGACGCCGACGAAGCCCGCGACGAAGCGGTTCGCGGGGGTCTCGTAGACGTCAGCGGGCGCCCCGATCTGCTCGATTACGCCGTGGTTGAAGACCGCAACCCGGTCGGACATCGTCAACGCCTCCTCCTGGTCGTGGGTGACGTAGACGAAGGTGATCCCGACCTCGTGCTGGATCTGCTTCAGCTCGATCTGCATCTGCTCGCGCAGCTTCAGGTCGAGCGCCCCGAGCGGCTCGTCGAGCAGCAGCACCCGGGGGCGGTTGACGATCGAGCGAGCCAGCGCGACCCGCTGTCGCTGGCCGCCCGAGAGCTCGGATGGCTTGCGGTCTCCATAGCCGCTCAGCCGGACCATCTCGAGCGCCTCGTCGCGCCGCTTGGCGCGCTCCTCCTTGGCGGTGCCGCGCACGCGCATTCCGTACTCGACGTTCGTGGCGACGCTCATGTGCGGGAAGAGCGCATAGTCCTGAAAGACGGTGTTCACCTCACGGTCATAGGGCGGCAGGTCGCGGACATCGCGGCCGCCGAGCTCGACCGTGCCCGAGTCCGGCAGCTCGAAGCCGGCGATGATTCGCAGCGTCGTCGTCTTGCCGGAGCCCGATGGGCCGAGCAGGGTGAAGAACTCGCCACGCTGGACCTCGAGGTCGATGCCGTCGACGGCCACGACCTCGCCGTAGGCCTTGCGAACGCCGCTCAGGCGGATGTCGGGGCTCGAGCCCCCGAGATTTGTCGGCTCTGTGGCCGTGGCGCTTGATTGCTCCACTGCGTACAAGGGGTCACGTGGTCGGGCGAGCCGACGCTATCCGAACCGTAGGACGCGCGCCACTCACGTCACGGCCAAAGATCCTCATCGCGATGCGACGATCCGGCAACGCCGGCGCGGCTCAGAGGACCGCCCGCACCAGGGCGGTGACCAAGGCCGCGACCGCGACCACCGGCAGCGTGGTGGCGCCGAGCGCGAGCACGCCGCCCGCCGCGGCGACGCCCGCGATCCGGGCGTCGAGCTCGAGCTCACCGCCCTCGGGGGCACCGAGGGTCTGGACGACGACGAGCGCCGCGAGCAGGGCCGGGGCGATCAAGGCGATCACACCGCGAAGGGCGGGGGGCAGGTCGCGGCCGCCGAGCAGCACCGGGCCTGAGGCGCGGATCGTCGCCGTGGCCACCGCGAGCACCCCGATCGTCAGCCACACCTCGGTCATCCGGGAGACCTTCGGAGGCCGAGCAGGGCCGCCGCCGAGGCGGCGATCACCGGCACTCCCGCGGGGGTGAACGGGATCAGGACCAGGGCGATCAGGCTGCCGAGCCCGGCGACGACCGCCGGCGGCCCCGGTCGCAGCTCGCCCTCGACCAGCAGGCAGAGGAAGAAGGCCGGAAAGATCGCGTCGAGTCCGAGTGCCGCCGGATCGCCGATCGAATCGCCGACGAGCACGCCGATCGCCGTCCCACCGACCCAGCATGGATAGGAGGGCACCGTCGCGCCGAGCATGAAGGGAGGGTCGAAGCGCCCGCCGCCGCGGCTGGCTGCCGCCCAGGAGAAATCGATCATCGCCTGTCCGATTGCGGCCCGCCGCAGGGCGCCGCCGCGCAGTGAAGGCGCCAGCGCGATCCCCATCGGCGCGTAGCGCAGGTTGAGCAGGATGCCCGCGGCGATCGCCGCGACCGCGCCTCCTCCGGCTGCCAGCACCGCCGCGGCGGCGAACTGCGCCGAGCCGGCGAACACCAGCGCCGACATCACGATTGGCGCCACCGGGCCCATCAGCGTCTCGGCGAGGACCCCGAACGAGATCGCGAGCAGCGCCGATGCGCCCGCGTAGGGGATGCCTAGTCGCATCCCGCTGCGAAACTGCTCGCGCGCCTCGGTTTCCCTGCCCTGCAAGTACACGGCCCGCCATTTTGGCGGGCCGTGCGAGGTTCGGCTATTCAAATGGCTTACGCGGCCAGAAGCCGCGGCGATGGCGCTACAGCCGCCGCGGGTGGCGCTTGACGTACCCCTTGCCGGAGCGCATCTCGGTGCTCCAGCCGGGACCGTCTCCGACGGTCATCGAGGTGTCGAGGCGCAGGCCGGCGATCACCGCATAGATGTGACCCGAGTTGGCATAGGTGGTGATCCAGGCGCCCTTGCCGCCCTTCTCCCAATCCATGAATGAACCCGAGGGCATCGGGGCGTCGAGTACCCGCGCGCCCTTCTTGCCGAGCGCGTAGGAGATCGAGCCCGAGCAGTCGTAGCACTGGCTCTCCCAACGGCCGTGGCCGCCGCCGAGGCAATACGACTTGCCCTTCACGATCCGGTTCGCGGCCTCGATCGCGCGCACGACTTTGCGCGGCGCGTCGGCTGGTGGGATCGCGTAGCCGCGCTTGAGCTTCGCGGTACCGCCGGGGGTCGTGGTGCCGGCCGGCGGCGCCTCGTCGGTGCCGCCCATTCCAACCCCGCCGCTCCCGGCGCCCATGGCCGTGGAGGGGAGGGCAATCAGCGCCGCTGCTGTCGCGAGGCCGAGCGCGGCGCTCAGCTTCCTCGGTCTCGCCCTTGATGAGTAGGTCAACGTCAACGGTCTCCTTCGTCGGCCTACGGGGTTAGCTGACGGGCTGCGGGTTAGCCCCAAACACTTGGTTCCCCCGCTCTCGGGCCCCCGTTCGTGCTTCAGGGCATCCGAGATTCGGCTTTACCGGTTATCGAGTCGCGGCAGGGTACACAATTCGTCGGCGCATTGCAAAGACGTGCTTACGGTTTGGCAATAATTCGCACAAGCGCGATCTCTTTGCCGCGAGGCCTACCGGGCGCGATCGGCTTTCGCCCACGGCCCTGGCGAGCGCCTTGTGGGCGTTCGCGCACGGGCGGCCGCCCGGCCGCAGGGTCTGAAACGTGCCCCGCGGACGTAGAGCTTCGTCCCCGGGCAGCGTATAGGTTGCGAACGTGGATCTTCGGGGCAAGACGGCCCTGCTCACCGGCGCGACCGGGGGCCTCGGCGCGGCGATCGCATGGGCGCTGGCCGGCCGCGACGCCCGCCTCGTCCTCAGCTCCCGCAAGCCCGAGGAGCTCGAGGCGCTGGCCGCGGTGCTGCCGGGTGACGGCCACCGGACACTGGTCTGCGACCTCGCCGAGGAGGGGGAGGCGCTGCGGCTGGTGGCCGAGGCCGGGGATGTCGACGCGCTGGTCGCCAACGCCGCCCTGCCCGCATCGGGACGGCTCGAGGGCTTCAGTCAGGAGGAGATCGGCCGCGCGCTGCGGGTCAACCTCGAGTCGCCGATCCGGATGGCGCGCGAGCTGGTCCCGCGGCTGGTCCAGCGTGCCTCCGGGCAGCTGGTCTTCGTCTCCTCGATCTCGGGCAAGGCGGCGACCGCCCGCGCCTCGCTCTACGGGGCGACCAAGTTCGGGCTCCGGGGGTTCGCGCTCTGTCTGCGCGAGGACCTGCGCGGTACGGGGGTCGGGGTGTCGGTGATCAGCCCCGGCATCATCCGTGCCGCCGGGATGTTCGCCGACTCCGGCGCCGGCGCTCCACCGCTGATCGGCACCGGCACCCCGGAGCAGGTCGCCGCCGCAGTGGTGCGGGCGATCGAGCGCAACCGCTCCGAGATCACCGTGGCGCCGCTGCGCCAGCGGGCTCTCTCGCGGATCGCGATCAACGCCCCCGACCTCGCCGGTCGGCTTGCCGGCGGGAAGGCCACCAGGGTCGCCGACGAGATCGCGGGCGGGCAGACCGACAAGCGCTGAGGCGTTCCGGGCGCCGACCCCGGATCGCCGCCCGTATTTCTCGCGCACTCGGGTAATCGCCATACTGGATTCATGGGCGACAGCTTCGGCGCCAAGGACATCCTCACCGTCTCCGGTCGCGAGTACGAGGTCTTCCGCCTCGAGGCCTTGCAGGAGAGGTTCGACACGGCGAGGCTTCCCTACTCGCTCAAGGTGCTACTCGAGAACGCGCTGCGACTCGAGGACGGCGAGTCGGTGACCGCGTCCGACGTCGAAACGATCGCGGCCTGGGACGCGGAGGCGGAGCCCTCCGAGGAGATCCCCTTCCAGCCGGCGCGGGTGCTGATGCAGGACTTCACCGGCGTCCCGGCGATCGTGGATCTGGCGGCGATGCGTGACGCGATCGAGGACCTGGGCTCGGATCCGTCGAGGATCAACCCGCTGGTTCCCGTGGATCTCGTCATCGACCACTCCGTGCAGGTGGATGCGTTCGGCAACGCGCGGGCGTTCGACATCAACGCCGACCGCGACTATGAGCGCAACCGTGAGCGCTACGCGTTCCTGCGCTGGGGCCAGCAGGCCTTCGACGACTTCCGCGTCGTCCCCCCGGCGACCGGGATCTGCCACCAGGTCAACCTCGAGTACCTGAGCCAGGTCGTGTTCACGCAGGCTTCGACCGGCGAGGGGCCCACCCGCGCATATCCCGACACCCTGGTCGGCACCGATTCGCACACGACGATGGTCAACGGGCTGGGAGTGCTCGGCTGGGGGGTCGGGGGGATCGAGGCCGAGGCGGCGATGCTCGGGCAGCCGATCTCGATGCTGCTGCCGCAGGTGGTCGGTTTTCGCCTCGACGGCGAGCTGCCCGAGGGTGCGACCGCGACCGACCTCGTGCTGACCGTGACCCAGATGCTCCGCGAGCGCGGCGTGGTCTCGAAGTTCGTCGAGTTCTTCGGGCCGGGACTGCACACGCTCGGGCTCGCCGACCGGGCGACGATCGGCAACATGTCGCCGGAGTTCGGGTCCACCTGCGCGATCTTCCCCGTCGATCGCGAGACCCTGCGCTACCTCGAGTTCACCGGCCGCCCGACCGAGATGATCGAGCTCGTCGACGCCTACGCGCGCGAGCAGGGCATGTTCCACGAGCCCGACTCCGAGGATCCCACCTTCTCGGAGACGCTCGAGCTCGACCTCTCCGAAGTCGAGCCCTCGATCGCGGGACCGAAGCGACCCCAGGACCGGATCGCCCTCGCCGACGCCCATGCCGCCTTCCTCGAATCGCTGAGCGAGTTCGACCCCGACGCGGCCGCGGAGCTCGGCAACAACTACGACGAGGCGGTCAAGGACTCGTTCCCGGCCTCCGACCCACCCGCCGAGGCTCACAATGACGATCGCGGACGTCCCCGGAACTTCAATCCAGACACCGCGACCGCGCTCTCCCAGACGCGTGCCGACGATGTCGTCCCGGTCACGCTCGAGGACGGCACCGAGGTCGAGCTCGACCACGGCTATGTGGTGATCGCCGCGATCACGAGCTGCACGAACACCTCCAACCCCTCGGTGATGATCGGGGCGGGCCTGCTGGCGAAAAAGGCGGTCGAACGGGGCCTCGAGAGCAAGCCGTGGGTGAAGACCTCGCTCGCCCCGGGCTCGACCGTGGTCACCGACTACCTCGAGCAGGCGGGTCTCGACGAGTTCCTGGATCGGCTCGGCTTCAACCTCGTCGGCTACGGGTGCACGACCTGTATCGGCAACTCCGGACCGCTGCCCGAGGCGATCTCCGAGGCAGTCAACGCGCACGACCTGGTCGTCTGCTCGGTCCTCTCCGGCAACCGCAACTTCGAGGGCCGGATTCAACAGGACGTGCGCAACAACTACCTCGCCTCGCCGCCACTGTGCGTTGCCTACGCGCTCGCCGGGCGAATGGACGTCGACCTGACCACCGACCCGCTGGGCGACGACTCCGACGGCAACCCGGTGTACCTCGCCGACGTCTGGCCCAGCAGCGAGGAGATCAAGTCGACGATCGCCGACGCGGTGCGCCAGGACATGTTCGAGCGCAGCTACGCCGACGTGTTCACGGGCGACGAGCGCTGGCGTGAGCTCGAGACGCCCGCGGGCGGCCGCTACACCTGGCCCGACTCGACCTACGTCCGCAAGCCCTCCTTCTTCGACGGCATGGAGGCGGAACCGGCACCGGTCGAGCCGATCACCGGAGCACGTGTGCTCGCCCTCCTCGGCGACAGCGTGACCACGGACCACATCTCGCCCGCCGGGGCGATCAAGAGGGACAGCCCCGCCGGCCGGTGGTTGATCGAGAACGGGGTCGAGCCGCGCGACTTCAACTCCTACGGCTCGCGGCGCGGCAACCACGAGGTGATGATCCGCGGCACCTTCGCCAACGTCCGCCTTCGCAATCGGCTGGTCGACCGCGAGGGCGGATTCACCCGCCACTTTCCCGACGGCGAGCAAACGACCATCTACGAGGCGGCGATGGCGTACGCGGACGAGGGCGTACCCCTAGTGGTGCTCGCGGGCGAGGAGTACGGCTCGGGGTCCTCGCGCGACTGGGCGGCCAAAGGGACGGTCCTGCTTGGCGTTCGGGCGGTGATCGCCCAGAGCTTCGAGCGCATCCACCGCTCGAACCTGATCGGGATGGGGGTGCTGCCGCTCCAGTTCCCCGACGGCGAGACGCCCGAGTCACTCGGGCTCAGCGGCGAAGAGATCTTCGATGTCGGGGATCTCGACAACGCTGAGGCCAAATCGGTGCGGGTGACCGCCGCGCGCGAAGGGGCCGACCCGATCGGGTTCGAGGCGCGGGTTCGGCTCGATACCCCGAACGAGGTCCGCTACTTCCAGCACGGTGGCATCCTGCACCGCGTGCTTCGCGATCTGCGCGCCGCGAGCTAGCCGCCCGACAGGACGAGGTAGTTGCACCGCCACTCGGGATCGGTCATAGTTGACTCACCCGCGCGGGAGGGAGTACTTACAAACTCGTCCCCGGCCAGTCCCGCCTCCGGGGGCGATCGCGTCGGCATCCCTCCCTGGCTACCGACGCGCTGGCGGTGGCGCGGGCCGTGTGGACCCCCTGCCTCCCGCGGCCCCGCCCCGCCAATTACCCTCGGTAACGCCAGGTGTGCGTGGGGCTCTCGGATGGTGATACGCACTTGGCCCGCGCGGCCAACGGTTCTCGGTTTACGAACTTGTGCGCAGGGAAGGTTTCGTCCACAAGGGGTTTAGGCAAGGGGGTTTCGGCATGGGGCGGGCCGCGTGACCCCCTTCGCGGTCCCGCCCCACCTATTTCAGGCTCCGCTGCGATCCCGGCGCTCGATGTGGTGGATCGCGATCACGCTGCCGACCGGGCCGACCGGGGTCAGGGTCGCGGCCAGCAGCGTGTAGGGAGCCTGATGGCGCAGCACCGCGAACCAGATCAGCAGCGCCAGGACGATGAATCCGATCCCGTGTCCGAGGCCGAAGTAGAAGGTCGCATGCTCGAGCCCGGGCGCGAGCCAGACCACCACCAGCCCCGCGAACAGGCCCAGCTCCACATAGGAGGCAAGCTTGACCCAGCCGAACAGCTGCCCGGGGACGGGGGTGCGCAGAACCGTGCCGGACTCGGCGCTCACGCCCGCGATTGATAGCGCACCGGTCCGACCGCCCTTACGGATCGAGGCTGCGATCATTGGCCCCGCGTGCCTGGCCGCTGCGAGCTCGGTCGGCCAGAATTCGCGCATGGCCGAGATCACCGGAATTCGCGGCTGGTGGCCTGCCCGGAATGTGGCTAGCCCTCGAGGGCGGTGAGGACGATTCGCTCCTGCTCGAGGCGGTGGGCGGCGGGGTATCCCTCGCTCGGGCTCGAGCGCTGGGGGCGGCCGACGTAGGTGAACTCGACCCCGTCCGGAATCAGCTCGGGAAGCCGCCGGGCCATCACGCTCCAGGCGCCCATGTTCTTCGGTTCCTCCTGGGCCCAGACGATCTTCTTCAGGTTCGGATAGGCGTTGATCAGGCGCTCGAGCTCGTTGCGGGCGAACGGGTAGAGAAGCTCGACCCGGCTGAGCGCGACGGAGGTCGCGGACTCGCGGCGCTCGTGCTGATCGATGTCGTAGTAGAGCTTGCCGCTGCAGAGGACGAGCCGCTCGATCTCGGCGCGCTCGGCGACCCGCGGGTCGTCGAGGACGAACTGGAACGTCCCCGAGGTCAGCTCCTCGAGCGAGGACGAGGCGGCTTGCAGGCGCAGCAGACCCTTGGGCGTGAAGACGATCAGCGGGCGCGGCTTCGCGATCCGGGCCTGACGGCGCAGCAGGTGGAAGTACTGCGCCGCCGTGGTCGGGTTGGCGAGCCTGAGGTTGCCCTCGGAGCCGAGCTGGATGAAACGCTCGATCCGGGCGCTGGAATGCTCGGGCCCGGCGCCCTCGTAGCCGTGCGGCAAGAGCAGCGTCAAGCGCGTCGTCTGCCCCCACTTCGACTCGCCGGCGACGATGAAGCTGTCGATTATCACCTGCGCCGAGTTGGCGAAGTCGCCGAACTGCGCCTCCCAGAGCATCAGGCTCTCGGGCGAGGCGGCCGAATAGCCGTACTCGAAGCCGAGGCACGCGGCCTCCGAGAGCGGGCTGTTGTGCAGCTCGAACGGTGCCAGGGCGCCGGAGAGGTTCTGGATCGGTACGTAGCGCATCCCGGTCTTCTCGTCATGCAGTTCGAGGTGGCGGTGCGAGAAGGTGCCGCGCTCCGTGTCCTGGCCGGTGAGCCGGATGTGCGTGCCCTCGGTCAGCAGCGAGGCGAAGGCGAGGCTTTCGGCATGGCCGAACTCGATCTCCCCCCGCTCGAGCTTGTCGATCCGTGAGAGCAGTGGCTTGCGCAGCTTGCGATGGATGGTGAAGCTGTCGGGCACCCGCAGCAGCTCCTCGTTGAGCGAGCGCAGGCGCTCCGCGGAGACCGCGGTCTCGACCTCGGGGCTCTTGCTGCGGTCGAGCTCCCCCGTGCCGAGCGCGGTCGAGCTCGGATCCTCGTACTCGCCCGCCTCCATCTTGCCGCGCAGCTCGTGAAGCGTCGCCTGCAGCTCCTCGAGGTGCTGGTCGCGTTCCTGCTCGACGTCATCGGCGGTGACCACGCCCTCAGCGATCAGCTTGCCGGCGTAGAGCTCAAAGACCGGCGGATGCTCCTTGATCTGCGCCGCCATTGTCGGCTGCGTGTAGGCCGGCTCGTCGGTCTCGTTGTGGCCGTAGCGCCGGTAGCCGATCAGGTCGATGACCACGTCACGGCCCCACTGCTCGCGGTAGGCCATCGCCAGGCGCACGGCGGCGACACAAGCCTCGACGTCGTCGGCGTTGACGTGGATGATCGGGCAGTTGAAGCCCTTCGCGAGGTCGCCGGCGTACGGGGTCGAGCGGCCCTCCTCGGGGTCGGTGGTGAACCCGACCTGGTTGTCGGTGATCAGGTGGACCGTGCCGCCGGTCGAATAGCCGGCGAGCGACTGCAGGTTGAGCGTCTCGGCGACCACGCCCTGAGCCGGGAATGCGGCGTCGCCGTGCAGCAGCAAGGGCACCGCGGAATGCGGGTTGTGCCTCAGCTTCGGGCCCGAGTGCTCGGTCTGCGCGGCCCGAGCCCCGCCGGTGACCACCGGATCGACGAACTCCAGGTGGCTGGGATTCGGGTAGAGCCGGACCTTGACTTGGTCCGAGTCGCGGGTCGTGAACATGCCCTCGGCACCGTGGTGGTACTTGACGTCGCCGGTGCCCGAGTGGGGGATGTGGGCGATCGCCTTCACCCGGTCGAGCGCCTTCGCGCCCTCGAACTCGGCCAGGATCGACTCGACCGAGCGGCCCAGGTTGTGGGCGAGGACGCTGAGCCGCCCGCGGTGGGCCATCCCGAGCACTACCTCCTCGGCGCCGTTCCGCCGCGCCAAAGTCGCGATCTCGTCGATCATCGGCACGGTCACGTCGAGGCCCTCGATCGAGAACATCTTCTGGCCCAGGTAGGCCTTCTGCAGGAAGCGTTCAAACTGGTGCACCTCGATCAGCCGCGAGAGCAACGCCCGCCGCTCCTCCTCGCCCAGCGGCGTCCGATGCCAGCCGGTCTCGATCATCTCCCGCAGCCACATCCGCTGCTGGTGGGAGGAGAGGTGCTCGATCTGGTAAGCGATCGTGCTGCAGTAGGCCTCGCGCATCCGCGGCAGCGCGTCGAGCAGCGTCTCGCCCTCTACCCCGCAGCGCAGGATCGATGCGGGGATCCGCGCCATCAGCTCGGGGGTCAGGCTGAGGTTCTCCGGCTCGAGCGCCGGGTCGCCCTTCGGCGGCCCGCCGAGCGGGTTGACGGTGGCGGCGAGATGCCCGTGGGTGCGGTAGGCCTTCAGCAGCGAGGTCGCCGCCTGCACCGCCTGAAGCAGCTCGCGATCGACCCCGGCCGTCGTCGCCGGCGCCGCGGCGGCCGCGGTGCCCAGGGGCGGCGCCGAGGCGGACGCCGGGTGCGCCGTGCTGACCACGTTCGCCGGGAGCTGTAGCGCCTCAGCGATTTCCTCGTAGAAGCCGTCCTCGCCCTGAAGCAGCTGGTCGATGCGGCGCAGAAAGGAGCCCGACTCGGCGCCCTGGATGATCCGGTGGTCATAGGTCGAGCTCGCGGTCATCACCTTCGAGACCCCGAGCGCCTTGACCTTCTCCGCCGGGGCGTGCGCCCACTCGACCGGATAGGCGAGCGAACCGCAGGCAACGATCGTGCCCTGTCCGGGCATCAGGCGGGGCACCGAGGCGACGGTGCCGAGTCCGCCCGGGTTGGTGAGCGTGATGTTGGTGCCCTGGAAGTCGTCCGCGGTGAGCTTGTTCTCCCGCGTCTTCGTGATCAGCTCCTCATACGAAGCATGGAAGCCGGCGAAGTCGAGCGTCTCCGCCGCCTTGACGCAGGGAACCATCAGGCTGCGCGAGCCGTCCTTGCGCTCGACGTCGACCGCGATCCCGAGATTGACGTGCCCGGACTCGACCACCTGCGGCTTGCCGTCGAGCTCGGAGTAAGTTCGCGCCATCACCGGCCACTCGCCTGTCGCCTTGACGATCGCCCAGGCGATCAGGTGGGTGAACGAGACCTTCATCCCGCGGTCCTTCAGCGCCCCGTTTATTGCCTTGCGCTTGGCGTCGAGCGTGTCCACCGGCAGCGTCCTGAACGAGGTCGCGGTCGGCATCGACCGGCTCTCGTTCATCGCCTTGGCCAGCATCGCGGCCGGGCCTCGAAGCGGGTTCGCCTCGCCCTCTGCAGCCATGGGCGCGGTGCCGTCGCCGTCGGCGGCCCCGAGCACGTCCTCCTTGGTCACCTTGCCGCCGGGGCCCGAACCGCGGACGCGGGCGATGTCGACGCCCTTCGCCGCTGCGACCCGGCGGGCCACGGGGGAGGCGCGGCCGTTGCCGGAGTCGGTCGCCGGCGCTGCTTCGGCGGCAGGCTGATCGGTGCTCGGTACTCGGCCCTCGGTGCTCCGCGCCGCGCCGGCGGCCATCTCCGCCAGCGCTTGGCCGACCTGGACCGTGTCGTCGGGTTGTGCGAGAAGCTTGGTGATCGTGCCGCTGCCCGGGGCCGGGACCTCGGCGTCGACCTTGTCGGTGGAAACCTCGACCACCGTGTCGCCCTCGGAGACCGCGTCCCCCTCGGCGACATGCCACTCGAGCACCGTGCCCTCGGTGACCGATTCGCCCATTTCGGGCATCGAAATCACCACCGTTGCGGCCGCCTCCTCGGTTTCGCGTCCGCCGGCGGCCTGATCGGCTGAGGGAGGCTCGGCGCTCGGGTCGGCCGTCTCGAGCTCACCGGGCTGGGGGGCCTCGGAGGGGGCGGACTCGTCGCCGAGGTCGGCGTCACCCTCGCCGCTGCCCATCACCAGCCCCTCGCTCTCCTCCAGCGGCGAGGGATCGGCGGACGCGCCATTGCCCGACGGGGTGCCGTTCGGGTCGATCTGCGCGAGCACCTGTCCGACCTCCACCGTGTCGTCGGGCTGGGCGAGGATCTTGCTGATCACTCCACTCGCCGGGGCCGGAATCTCGGCGTCGATCTTGTCGGTCGAGACCTCGACCACCGTGTCCCCCTCCGCTACCGCCTCTCCCTCCGCCACGCGCCACTCGAGAATCGTGCCCTCGGTAACCGATTCCCCCATCTGGGGCATCTGGACTTCTACGATTGCGGTCTCTGACACGTGCGTCTGAGTGTATGAGGTTGGGTGACCGAGGGTGCCGATTTCGCGCCTACGAATACGGTTTCCCGCCCTCGCTCGCGGCTAACCCGAAGATCCCACCCGCTCGCGTGGGGGAGGGCGGTCACGGCCTCCCGGCCCACTGCTCGCGCTCGAGCGCGTGCACGCTCAGCTGGGGATCGTCTCGCCGGCGAGGGCGGTTCGCTCAGCCTCCCGCGCGAGGTTCGAAACCAGGCGGCGGACGATCGGCCCGTAGGCCGCGCCCACCAAAGGCTCCAACGGCCCCGGCGCGTGTAGCTCGGCCGCGACCGTGCAGCCTCCGTTGCGCGGGAGCACCTGATGGCCGATGTCGAGCGGCCCGACCCGCCACGCCCACCACGTCCCCTCCTCCTTCGCCGTGATTCGAGCCGGGATCGGCACCACCCCGGCGAGCAGGGCCGCCCCGCGGGAGCCGGCGGTCACCTCGGGCGACCCGAGGCCGACGGCGCCGCGGACGTGCGGAGCCCACCTGTGCCACCGGTCGGGGCGCGCCAGCAGCGCCCAGGCGGTGCGCGGGTCGGCCGCGGACTCGGCCTCGACCCTGATCATCGGTCGCTGCCCTCGGCGCGTTCCAGGGCCGGCGCACGTTCGAGCGCCTTCCCTAACGGCGCCGGCTCGAGCTCGAAGAGCTCGGCGCCGCTCGAGTCGGTGACCAAGGGCCTCATCGCTGTTCGATCTTCCGTCCTACTCGGCCTCGACCGTGCGCCCGTCCGCGCGCGTGGCGACCCCGTGCTCCTGCCCGGTGGCGATCGCCGAGGCGTGGGTGGATTCGAACCGCCGCCGGTCGCGTTGTTCGTCGCGGATCCCGGTGACGATCAGCCAGCAGGCGGTGGCGACCACGCTGGAGACGACCACGCCAAAGATGAAGATTCCGACGCTCATCGCTGGGCCTCCCGCGGAGCCAAGAACGCTCCGAGCGCGAGGATCGACGGCACCCAGAGCCCGACGAAGATGCCCTCGGTCTGGTTGTCGGTGAAGTACAGGATCACCGAGGCGCCGAAGCTGAGTAGGGCGCCGGTGAGAAACAGGGCGCGCGCGGTCGAGGTCTTGTCCATGTCATGCATCATCACGGTCCGTCTGTAGAGGGTTCGTTAAAGCTTGTGACTTATAGCAGCTCTCGAGCAGGAACTGCAAACCCGAGATTCGTTTATACTTTGTTCAATCTTGGCGGTGAACTCGAATACCCGACGGGACGCCAACGGCCTGACGCCTTCACTGCGCATCGGGGAGCTTGGCCGCCGGGTCGGCGTGCGCCCTGAGACCTTGCGCGCCTGGGAGCGTCGCTACGGGCTGCTCGAGCCGGCGCGCACCCCGAATGGCTACCGGCTCTATTCCGCTGCCGACGAGGCGCGGGTCGGGTCGATGGTCGCCTGGCTCGCTCGCGGCCGGTCAGCGGCCGAGGCTGCCGAGCTCGCCCGCGGGCGTCCCCCGCTTGCGGAGCGGACCGAGCGCCCGGTGCTCGCCTCGGCCGGTGAGCGCCTCATCGAGGCGATCCAGGCCTTCGATGACGAGTCCGCCCACCGGGTCCTCGACCACGCGCTCGCGCGATTCTCGCTCGCGACCGTGCTCTCCGAAATCGTGCTCCCGGTTCTCGCGGAGGTCGGAGATAGGTGGATGCGGGGTGAGGCGACGATCGGCCAGGAGCACTTCTGCACGGAGCTACTGCGCGGCCGCCTGCTTGCTCTGGCCCGCGCCTGGGGCGGCGGGAGCGGGCCGCTGGCGCTGCTCGCCTGTCCGCCGGACGAGCGTCACGATCTTGGTCTGGTCTGCTTCGGACTCGTGCTTCGCGAGTCCGGCTGGCGGATTGCGTTCCTTGGCCCGGACACGCCGATGCCCACCCTCGATGACGCAGCCGATCGGCTCGATCCCGAGGCGATCGTGATCACCGCCGTCGTGCCGGACCGGCTCGAACGTGTCCGCCGCGAGCTCGCCGCGATCGCCGAACGCCATTCGGTGTCGATCGCCGGGGCCGGGGCGAACCCGGAGATGGCCCGCTCGATCGGCGCCGTCCATCTCGTCGGGCGCCCGGTCGAGGCGGCGCGGTGGCTTGCCGGCGAGGCGTCGCCGCTGCAGCCCACCTGACCCGGGGCTCGGTCAGAAGCGCCAGCCCGAAGCTCGGGCGAGCGCCGGCGAGAGCGCTCCCGCTCAGCGCAACCGCGCGATCAGGGCGACGTCGTTCGCGGCGGTGTCGAAGTGGTCCGCGCGGATGAAGGAACTCGCCTCGGCGGCGTGGTCGCAGAAACCACAGCGCAGCTCGGCTCGGGGACCGATGCGCGGCGCCGGAGCGATCGGCAGCGTGCACGACGGGCACACCAGCGCGCCCCGGCCGAGCACCTGGACCCCGTTGGCCACCAGCCGCCGGTCCTCGCCGACAGCCGAGCCGGTGCGCCCCAGCTTGACGTCGGGCTCTCCGCGATCGCCGGGGTCCGGTGCGAGCTCGAAGGCCATCTCCTGGATAGTACGGTTCGGAACGGGCCCGACATCGCCTTGGAGGAGTTGGAATGAGCTACTTCGTCACCGGTGCTACCGGTTTCATCGGCCGCAACCTGGTCGAGCTGTTGCTCGAGCGGGAGGAAACGATCTACGTGCTCGTGCGCGAGGGCTCCAAGGGCCGCCTGCAGGAGCTGCGTAATCGCTGGGGCGCGGACGAGTCGCGGGTCGTCGGCATCGTCGGTGATCTCGCCGAGCCGCGGCTCGGCGTCTCGGACGCTGACCTCGAGCGGCTGCGCGGCGAGGTCGACCACCTCTTCCACCTGGCCGCGATCTACGACATGACCGCGGACGCGGATTCGCAGCGGGTGGCGAACGTCGAGGGCACCCGCAACATGGTTGCCTTCGCAGAAGCGGCCGAGGCCGGGCGGGTCCACATGGTCAGCTCGATCGCCGCCGCCGGCCTCTACCGGGGTACCTGGCGCGAGGACATGTTCGAGGAGGCTCAGAACCTCGACACCCATCCCTACTTCCGCACCAAGCACGAGTCCGAGGGCGTGGTCCGCAACGAGTGCGATCGGCCGTGGCGCGTCTATCGGCCGGGGATCGTCGTCGGCAACTCCGAGACCGGCGAGATGGACAAGGTCGACGGTCCCTACTACTTCTTCAAGCTGATCCGACGGATCCGCAACACGGTGCCGCAATGGATGCCGATGCCCGGGATCGAGGGGCGCGAGATCAACATCGTCCCGGTCGACTTCGTCGTCGGGGCGATGGACCACATCGCCCACCTCGACGACCTCGACGGCAGGGCGTTCAGCCTCACCGATCCCGACCCGCCGACGGCCGGCGAGGTAATCGACACCTTCGCCCGCGCCGCGCATGCGCCGCAGTCCTCTGTGCGGTTGCCCGCGGCCGCGCTCGAGGCGCTCGAGCCGCTCTTGCGGCTGGGGATCACGACGGTGCCGCTGGGCGACGCGCTCCTCGATCGGGCCCTGGCCGACTTCGACATCCCGCGCTCGGTGCTGATCTACGTCAACTACCCGACCCACTTCGACTCGCGCCAGGCCGAGGCGGCGCTCGCCGGCACCGACATCGCGGTGGCCCCGCTGGAGGCCTATGCCGGCAAGCTCTGGGATTACTGGGAGCGACACCTCGACCCCGACCTGTTCCGTGACCGCACCCTGATGGGCGCCGCGCGGGGCCGCCTCGGGTTGATCGGCGGGATCAGCCAGGTGATCCAGCAGCAGATCCCCGACGAGCTGATGCGCTTCGGCCGTCGACTACAGGGCACCGTGTCGCTCGAGCAGTCCGTTCGCGGACGAGTCGTGATGGTAACCGGCGCCTCCTCGGGGATCGGCAAGTCGGCGGCGATGAAGATCGCCGACGCCGGCGGCACGGTGCTGCTCGTCGCCCGGACCCCGGAGAAGCTCGCCGAGACCAAGGATCAGATCGAGGCGGGCGGGGGCAGGGCGTTCATCCATCGCGCGGACCTCTCCGACCCCGACGACATCGACCGGATGGCCGACGAGGTTCTGGCCCAGCACGGCCACGTCGACATCCTGGTCAACAACGCGGGCCGCTCGATCCGGCGCTCGATCGCGCTCTCCTACGATCGGCCCCACGACTTCGAGCGCACGATCCAGCTCAACTATCTCGGCGCCGTGCGGCTGATCCTGAAGCTACTGCCGGTGATGCGCCGGCGCAAGTCCGGGCAGATCGTCAACGTGAGCTCGATCGGAGTGCAGACGAATACGCCGCGGTTCTCGGCCTACGTCGCCTCGAAGGCGGCCCTGGACGCCTTCTCACGCTCAATCGCCTCGGAGATCATCGACGACAACGTCCACCTCACGACCATCCACATGCCGTTGGTGCGGACGCCGATGATCGCACCGACGAAGATGTACGACCGCTTTCCGACGATCACCCCAGAGGAAGCGGCGGACATGATCTGCGAGGCGATCATCCACAAGCCGAAACGGATCGCGACCCCGCTCGGCACCCTGGGCCAGCTGCTTTACGCGATCAACCCGAAGTCGATCGACTACATCCTCAACAGTGCCTACCACCTGTTCCCGGACTCGAGCGCGGCGAAGGGGGAGCGCAAGCCGAAGGAGAAGGCAGCGCACGCCGCGCCGGCGTCCGGCGAGGGCGCCTCCGACCAGCAGGTCCTGTTCGCGAACCTGATGCGCGGCGTGCACTGGTAGCGGGCCCGGCGCTAGCAGACCACCACCAGGTGGAACGACCCGTTGGAGTCCACCGCCTCGTGGTTCCAGAGCTTGACGATCACGTCCTGGGGATCGGAGAGGTCGTACTGGGTGCCGATCAGGCCCGCCCCGATCGGCTGGGCGCCGGGGCTGCCGTGCACGGCCCCGACCGCGCAGGTGGTCACGGTGCGGCCGAAGTCGACCCGGTAGTCGCCGCTCATGGGTGCGCCGATGTGGGCCGACGCGACGCCGCCGCTCGATCGCGCCAGGGTGCCATCGTTGTTCACGACCGCGTACAGGACGCCGACGTCCTGATTCGTGAGGCCGAAGTTGACGATCTCACCGGAGTCGATCGCGTTGTTCGCAACCTCGGTCGCCTGGACGCCGTCGGTCTGGATCTCGGACGACGCGACCGAGTCGGGTCCGAGGTCGGCCGCGGTGGCCACCCCCGGCCAGCGTGTCGTCCCGCACATCGGCCGCGGTGCCCCACGTATCACCCGTTACAAGGTTCGCCGCGCGATAGCGTGCCGCCGTGGCCGGGCGAGCGCGCAAGCACTGGGGCTGGGGGTTCGAGGACCAGCAGCCGTCGCTCGCGGATCTGAGGGCGACGGCGGCCGACGTCCGCGGGCGGCTCGGGTTCGGGGGCGAGGCGGCGGAGCCGGTGCCGCTCGACCGGATCGAGCTGCCATCACCGCGGCTCGAGCCGCCCGGCTCGCTCGCTGGGATCGTCACCTCGGATCATCGCGAGCGCGTCTCCCACGCGCTCGGCAAGGCCTACCGCGACGTCGTCCGCGGCTTCCGCGGTGAGATCCGCCACCCACCCGACCTGGTGGCGCGCCCGCGGGACGAGCCCGAGCTCGAGGCGGTGCTCTTCTGGTGCGCCGAGGCGGGTGCGGCGGCGATCCCGTACGGCGGCGGCACCAGCGTCGTCGGCGGAGTCGAGCCGCGACTGGCCGCGGGCTACGCGGGCGCGGTGACGATCGACCTCGCGGCGCTCGACCGGGTGCTCGAGGTCGACCCGGTCTCGCGGGCGGCGCGGATTCAGGCCGGTGTGCTGGGGCCGCAGCTGAATCGCCAGCTCGCCGAGCACGACCTCACCCTGCGTCACTTTCCGCAGTCGTTCGAGTACTCGAGCCTCGGCGGCTGGATCGCCACCCGGGCGGGCGGCCACTTCGCGACCGTCTGGACCCACATCGACGACCTCGTCGAGGCGGTGCGCGCACTCACCCCGAGCGGCGCCTGGGAGAGCCGGCGACTGCCGGGGTCGGGCGCCGGCCCGAGCCCCGACCGGATGCTGATCGGCTCCGAGGGAATCCTTGGCGTGATCACCGAGGCCTGGGTGCGGGTGCATCGCCGGCCCGAGCACAAGCTCTCCGCCGGGATCGCCTTCGACTCCTTCGCCGCGGGCGCCGACGCGGTGCGGGCGCTGGCCCAGTCCGGGCTCAACCCGGCCAACTGCCGCCTGCTCGATGAGGCCGAGTCGGAGCTCACCCACGCCTCCGAGGCCGCCCGCGCCACGCTCGTGCTCGGCTTCGAGTCTCCCGACCAGCCCGTGGACGGGCCGATGGGGCTCGCCCTCGAGCTGGCTGGCGACCACGGCGGCGAGCCGACGAGCTCGCACGAGCAACGGGCGCCGGGCGACGAGCAACGAGACGCGGTCGGCGCCTGGCGCCACGCATTTTTGGCGGCCCCGTACCTGCGAGATACGTTCGTCGCCATCGGCGTCCTCTCCGAGACGTTCGAGACCGCGATCACCTGGGATCGCTTCGCCGACTTTCACGCGACCGTAACCGAGACCGCTCGCCGCGCGGTCGCCGAGGCATCGGGCGCCCCTGACGAGGGCGACGCGGCGCCCAAGGTGATGTGCAGGTTCACGCACGTCTACCCCGACGGGCCGGCCCCCTACTTCACGATCCTGGCGCCGGCCCGGCGCGGCTCGGAGGTCGAGCAGTGGGACGAGATCAAGGCGGCTGTCTCCGATGCGGTGATCGACGCGGGCGGCACGATCACCCACCATCACGCGGTCGGCCGCGACCATCGGCCCTGGTACGACCGCCAGCGCCCGGGGCCGTTCGCCGATGCGCTGCGGGCGGCGAAGCGTGAGCTCGACCCGGCCGGAGTGCTCAACCCGGGGGTGCTCGTAGATCCGTGATCGCGGCCTGCTCAGAAGCGCCTGCGCAGAGCACCGCCAGCCTCCTTCTGAGTTGGTTTGAGCGCCGCCGGAACAGCTGCCGGTGGCGAATTTCGTCCAGCGCGGCGCTGCTCGTGGTCGCCGCGGCGCGGACGCCCTAACCTCTCCGCGCCATGCCCCTGCTCGCAGCCCTGCGCCCGCAGGAGTGGATCAAGAACCTCCTCGTGTTCGCGGGCCTGCTCTTCTCCGGGCAGCTCGACGAGTCCCACCAGGTCCTCGCTGCGACGCTCACCTTCGTCGCCTTCTGCGGCGTTTCGAGCGCCGGCTACCTGCTCAACGACCTGCTCGACCGCGAGCATGACCGCCGCCATTCAGAGAAGCGCCATCGGCCGATAGCCAGCGGCGCCATCGCCCCGGTCGCCGCCGCCGCGGTCGCCGCCGCGCTCGCCGCCGCCGCGCTCGCGATCGGCTTCGCCGTCGAGCCCGAGGTGGGCGGGTTGGTGGCCGCCTATGGCGTGATCACGGCCGCCTACTCGCTGTTGCTGAAGCGCCTGGTGATCCTCGACGTGATGACGATCGCCTCGCTGTTCATCCTCCGCGTCGTCGCCGGCGCGGTCGCGGTCGAGGCACAGGCGTCGGAGTTCCTGCTCATCTGCACCGGCATGCTCGCCCTCTTCCTCGGGTTCACCAAGCGGCGCCAGGAGGCGATGCTCGAGCAGCAGCCTTTGTCCTCGGCCTCCGCCGCACAGGCGCCGGAGCCCGAGGTCACGCGTCCGGTGCTCGAGCACTACTCGCTGCCGTTCCTCGACCAGATGGTCGCGATGGTCACCGCGACGGCGATTCTCAGCTACGTGATCTATGCCGTCGACAGCCCGCTGGCCGGCTCACGGATGCTCGCCACCGCGCCCTCGGTCCTCTACGGGATCTTCCGCTACCTCTATCTGATTTACGACCGGGGCGACACGCGCTCGACCGCGGCGATCTTGCTCGAGGACCCGGGGATGATCTTCGCCGAGGTCACCTGGGTCGCCTCGGCGCTCGCGGTGCTCTACGTGTTCGACTGACCGGCGGCATCGAGGAGCTCGTCCAGGATCGCGCCGAAGTGGGCGAGTGCCAGCGAGAGATGGCCGTGGTCGTCGAGCAGGTGCCCCCGCGCGCCGCCGACCTGCGCCGCGAGCCACTCACCGTGAGCCGCGGGAACGAAACGGTCCTCGCGTCCGTGCCAGACGCTCACCGGGACCTCGATCGCGCTTGGGTCGAAGCCCCAGTCGCCGAGGATCGCCAGGTCATCGTCGAACCAACCCCAGATCCCGGCACTGAGCGAGTGGCGGATGCCGGCCGCGGCGAAGTCGGCGTACTCGCCGCTCAGCACCGCGGCATCGGGCGCCGAGACGAGGTCGCCGAGCGAGTCGAGCACCTGCGGGCCGGTGATCTCGCGCAGCTGCGGCCCCCAGTTCGAGATGAAAGGCTCCGAGCTCCTGGGGACCGGCCCGCGCGGCGGCGAACTCCTCCAGGTTCTCGGCCCCCATCCCGTCGAGCCAGTCGAGGTCCTCGGCGTGCGCCGGTCCAACGCCGGCGATGGTCGCCGCGGCGAGCACGCGATCCGGTTGCAGCGCCGCGCAGGCGAGCGCGTGCGGACCGCCCCCGGAGCCGCCGATGCTGAGGAACCGGTCGGCGCCGAGCGCGTCGGCGAGCGCGGCCGCGTCGGCGGCACAGCTGCCGACGCTGCGGCCCTCGTCGCGGGCCGAGCCCGCCGACCCGGGCCGCGAATATGCGGCCATCCGCAGGCCCCGCGCCGACGCCTGCTCGAGGTGAGGCGGCCAGAACCCATGCGCCGATCCGGGCGTACCGTGATGCTCCACCAACAGGGTGCCGTCGTCGGGTCCGGCGACGAGGGCCTCGAGGGGGCGGCCGTCGGCGGCGGTGAGCTCGAAGCGTTCCGGGATCACGGGGTGACCATATTCGTCCGGCGAGATAGGGTTTGGCTCCCGATGGACCTGACCCTGACCGCCGACGAGCAGGCGTTTCGCGACGAGGTTCGGGCCTGGCTCAAGGACAACCATCCGGGCCCGGCCCCGAGCGGTGGTGACCAGGTCCAGTTCGAGTTCGAGCGCGAGTGGCAGCGCCAGCTCCACGCCGCGGGCTGGGCCGGGATCTCGTGGCCGAGGGAGTACGGGGGCCGGGGCGCCACCCTGATCGAGCAGTCGATCTTCGGCGAGGAGCTGGCGCGGGCGAGGGCGCCGCGTCCCGCGAACGTGCTCGGGTTGGTGATGGGAGGGCCGGTGGTGATCGCCCACGGCACCACCGAGCAGAAGGAGCGCTTCCTCGAGCCGATCCTCTCGGCCGAGGAGATCTGGTGCCAGGGGTTCTCCGAGCCCGAGTCGGGCTCCGATCTCGCATCGCTGAGGACCAAGGCGGTGGCCGACAACGGCGGCTGGCGGATCACCGGCCAGAAGGTGTGGACGACGTTTGCGCACGAGGCGAAGTGGTGCATGCTGGTCGCCCGCACCGACCCCGACGTCCCCAAGCACAAGGGGCTCACCTACTTCCTCATGGACATGGAGCAGGACGAGGTCGAGGTCCGACCGCTGCGCCAGATCACCGGCGAGGCCGAGTTCAACGAGCTCTTCATCGAGGGCGCCCACGTGGCCGACGAAAACGTGGTCGGCGGCGTCGGCAACGGCTGGATGGTCGCGATCACAACGCTGATGAACGAGCGCGCCGGGCTCGGCGCGTCGGCAGCGCTCGGGCTCGCGAACGCACTCGACGAGCTGGTCGAGTTGGCCCGCGAGCGCGACCTGGCCGACGATCCGATCGTCCGCGACAAGATCGCGCGGCTGAAGATCGGGATCGAGGGCCTGCGGCTGGGCGCGATGCGTTCGCTGACGGCGACGATGAAGGTCGGCACCCCGGGGCCCGAGGGCTCGATCGCGAAGCTGCAGTGGTCGTCCGCGAACCAGGCTTTGTGCGAGCTGGCGCTGGAGGTCGGCGGGATGGAGGTCCTGCGCCGGGACTCGCTCTGGGCGTATCGGTTCCTGCGCTCGCGGGCGAACTCGATCGAGGGCGGAACCAGTGACGTGCTCCGCAACATCGTCGCCGAGCGGGTGCTCGGGCTGCCGAAGCTCAGGTAGGGAGACGAATGGACTTCGGCTTCAACGACGAGCAGCACGAGATCAAGTCCACCGCCCGTGAGTTCGTCGCCGACCGCTTCAAACCCGAGAAGGTCCGTGAGCTGGCGGAGTCCGAGACTCCCTACGACGAGGGCACTTGGCAGGAGATGAGCGAGCTCGGCTGGCCCGGGATCGCGATCTCCGAGGAGTACGGCGGCCAAGGCCTCGGCGTGGTCGAGCTTGTGATCGTGCAGGAGGAGCTCGGCTATGCCTGCGCCCCCTCACCGATGATCTCCAACGCCTATGCGGGGGCGGTGATCGAGGTCGCGGGCTCGGACGAGCAGAGGCGCCGCTGGCTGCCGGGCATTGCCTCGGGCGAGGGTCGCGGCGCGGCCGAGCTCACCGACGACGACGGCGCGATCGTCGGGGCGGCGGAGGGGGCGTCGATCCTGGTCCTGGCCGAGGGCGAGGGGGCGCGTCTCGTCGAGCCCGGGGCGGCAGAGATCGAGCGCGTCGGCCTGATCGACACCACGCGGGCCTACTTTCGTGTTTCGGCCGATGACGGCGATTCGCTCCCGGGCGATGTCAGCGCCGCGGTCGACACCGGGATGGTCGCGCTCGCCGCCGAGCTGGTCGGCGTCGGGCAGCGGGCGCTCGACATCGGCGTCGAGTACGCGAAGGAGCGCGAGCAGTTCGGTCGCCCGATCGGCTCCTACCAGGCGGTTTCCCACCGGCTCGCCGACATGCTCTGGGACGTCGAGGAGGCCCGCTCGCTGACCTACTACGCGGCCTGGTGTGCCGACGCGAAGCCCGAATCGTTGCCGCTCGCCGCCTCGATGGCCAAGGCTCGCGCCTCCGACGCCGCGGGCTCGGTGACCCACAACGCGATCCAGACCCTCGGCGGGATCGGGTTCACCTGGGAGCACGACGTCCACTTCCTGCTCAAGCGCGCCCGCGTCGGCGCCCGGATGCTCGGCTCAGCCCGACAGCACCGCGAGCGAGTCGCCGACCTCGCCGGGCTCGGCGAGCCAGCGGCGACGCCGGCCTGACATCCCGGTTGCGGTTGGCTGCGCCGTCGGCGCTCAGCGCGCCTTGCCCTCGTCGAAGCGCTCGAGTCCGTCGTCGGGGACCGGCTCCCACGGTGCCGCGTAGGCGACGTAGGTCCGCCAGCGCGGCCGCACTCCCGGGTCGCCGTCGAAGGCCCCCATGCGAATGCTCATCTGGGTCGGGTCGTCGGGGTCGCGGCTGAACAGGTGGGCGCCGCACTCGCCGCAGAAGCACTTCTCGAACCCGCCGTCGGGGTGCCGCCAGGCCTTGACCAGGCCCTCGCCCCGGAGCAGCTTGAAGGTGCGGCCGTCGATCCGCGCCTGCGCCGACGCGGCGGTCCCGGTGCGCCGCTGACAGCGCGTGCAGTGACAGTAGCCCGCGCCGGGGGCCGGCTCGGTGAGCTCGAATCGGACGCCGCCGCACAAACAGCCCCCGGTCATCGATGGATCGCTCACGACGACAAGTTTCGCAGCCGACCGCTTCGGGGTACGGCCCTGACGAGGTGGATGAGCTTTCACCGAGTGCCGCCGAGCCTGCTCGGCAGCCCGCAGCCCCTGGGGGCGCGGCGACAGCGAGCGCGGGCACCCACCTGGTGACCCTCGCCGAGGTGAGCAAGAGCTTCGGCGACAACCTGGTCCTCGACCGCATCGATCTCGAGATCGACCGCGGTTCCGCGGTCGTGGTGGCCGGCCCGTCGGGCTCGGGCAAGTCGACGATGCTGCGCTGCATCAACGGGCTCGAGGCGATCGACGAGGGGACGATTCGCTTCGACGGCAGGGCGGTGCATTCGACCGGACGCGAGATCTACGGCATCCGCGCCGAGATCGGGATGGTCTTTCAGCAGTTCAACCTGTTTCCGCACATGACCGTGCTCGAGAACATCACCCTGGCGCCGCTCGAGGTCGAGCACGCGTCGAAGGATGAGGGCCGCCGGCGTGCGCTCCGTTTGCTGGAGCGGGTTGGAATCCCCGAGAAGGCCGACGACTCCCCGGCCGATCTCTCCGGAGGCCAGCAGCAGCGGGTCGCGATCGCGCGGGCGCTGGCGGTCGAGCCGAAGCTGATGCTCTTCGACGAGCCGACCTCGGCGCTCGACCCGGAGATGATTCGCGAGGTCCTCGACGTGATGCGCGATCTGGCCCGGGAGGGGATGACGATGATCGTGGTCACGCACGAGATGGGCTTCGCGCGCGAGGTCTGCGACCGCATCGTGTTCATCGACGAAGGCCGGATCGTCGAGCAGGGCACCCCGGACGAGTTCTTCAACCAGACCCGGAGCGACCGAGCGAAGGAGTTCGTCGACAAGATCATTCATCACTGAGGAAAAGCGGGGGGAGAGAGAGGCAACGGACATGGACAGAGGACGCAGATGGCACCTGCTCGCGATCGCGATGCTGGTGCTTGCCGCGCTGACCCTGGTCGCCTGCGGCGACGACGACGAGGATGAGGGCGACGGCGAAGAGCCGGCCGCCGAGGTCGAGCAGTTCCCCGCCAGCACGACCATGGGCGAGCTCCAGGAGGCGGGCGAGATCACGATCGGGGTCAAGTACGATGTGCCGCCGTTCGGGCTCAACAATCCGGACACCGGCGAGGTCGAGGGCTTCGACGTCGACCTGGGCAACTACATCGCCGAGCGTCTCGGGGTCGAGGCGACCTTCCGCGAGGCGACTACGGACAACCGGATTCCGCTGCTGGTCGACGGCACGATCGATCTGATCCTGTCGACGATGACGATCACCGAGGAGCGCGATCTGGAGATCGATTTCTCGGAGCCCTACTACGTCGCCAACGGCGATGTCCTGGTGCCCGGGGACTCGGACATCCAGTCGCTGGACGACCTGAACGGCAACACCGTGTGCACCGCCCTCGGCTCCACCTATCAGGACACGATCAAGAAGGAGGCGCCGGACGCCGAGCTGCGGCTGGTCGACCTCTACTCCGAGTGCTTCGACCAGGTCCAGACGGGCCAGGTCGACGCGGTCTCGACCGACAACGTGATCCTGACCGGAATGGTGATCCAGGACGACACGCTCGAGCTCCTCGGGCTCGACTACACCACCGAACCGTACGGGGCCGGGATCCCGGAGGGCGACACGGAGTTCAAGCAGTTCGTCGACGACTCGATCACCGAGTTCATCGACAGCGGCGCCTGGCAGGAGACCTACGACGAGTGGGTCGGCCAGTACATCCCCGAGGACCAGCAGCAGGGTCCGCCCGATATCACCCTGAAGGAGGCGCTGAAGCTGTTCCCGCTCGAGTAGTGGGGGTCGGCGGTCACTGAGACGAGGACAGGAGAGTGAGCGAGCTTTGGGAGGTGCTCTCCGAGCACCTCCCGGAGTTCAGCTCTGGCCTCTGGGTCACCTTCCGGCTGGTCGCGATCTCGTTCGTGATCGCGATGGCCGTGGGCATCCTGATCGCGGCGTTACGCGTGGCGCCGGTTCGCTGGCTCAACCGGATCGGTGGGATCTACGTCGAGACGTTCCGCAACGTCCCGCTGCTCGTGCTGCTGATCATCGCCTTCTCCGGGCTCCCGCGGGCCGGGGTGCCGGTCTCGCAGTGGGTCGCGGGCACCGCCTGCCTTGGCCTCTACACCGCCGCCTACATCGCCGAGGCGCTGCGGTCCGGGGTGTTCGCCGTCGGCAGGGGGCAGATCGAGGCGGCGCTCTCACTCGGGCTCAGCTATCCGCGGACGATGCGGCGGATCATTCTCCCGCAAGCGTTCCGGACGGTGATCCCGGCGCTCGGCAGCCTCGTGATCGCGATGATCAAGAACTCGGCGATCGTCGGCGGCTCGCTGGTCGCGCTCCCTGACCTGCTCAAGCAGACCCGAGAGGTCCAGGCGGACACGTTCCAGACCAACGAGGTGTTCTTCTGGGCGGCGGTCGGCTACCTGATCCTGACTTTGACGGCGACGCTGGCCTTCCGCTACCTCGAGCATCGCTACGCGATCAGGCGATGAGGGGACGGCGATGGACTACCTGATCGATTCGTCGAACTGGGAGTGGCTGTGGACGGGCAACAACTTCCGCTTCATCCTCGAAGGCTTTCTCGTCAACCTCGAGATCGCCCTGATCGGGATCGTGTTCTCGCTCATCCTCGGTCTCCTGCTGGCGTTGATGAGGATCTCAAAGCGGCGGTGGATCAGCTTCCCGGCGGGAGTCTGGGTCGACGTCTGGCGCAACCTGCCGCTGATCCTGATCATCCTCTATCTCGCGCTCGCCGTCCCGACCTCGTGGCGCCAGGCCTACGCCGACGCGGTCCCCGGTTTCTTCCCCGAAGCGCTGCAGGACGAGCTCGTCCTCGGGGCGCTGCTCGGGCTCGTCCTCTACAACTCCGCCGTTCTCTGCGAGATCATGCGCTCCGGCATCCTCTCCCTCGATCGCGGCCAGCGCGAGGCGGCCGCCTCGCTGGGCCTCACCTACGTCCAGCAGATGCGGTTCGTGATCCTGCCCCAGGGGCTGCGAAGGATGGTGCCGGCGACGGTCTCGCAGCTGATCACGCTGAACAAGGACACGACGCTGGTCAGCATCATCGCGATCCAGGAGGTCATCGGGCGCGCCGGCAATGTCACCAGCTCGGCCGGCTTCTTCGGCGACGTCCCGGCTCCTGTGCTCCAGGTCTACATCGTCGTGGGCCTTCTGTTCGTGTTCGTCAACCTCGCTCTGTCGCGGCTCTCGCGCCGGCTCGAGATCCGTGAGCGCGCGCGGACCGGGACGAAGATCGAGCGGGTCAGCGGGCTCGAGGACCAGGTCGCCGCGGAGAGCGATCTGGCGCGCTAGCCCTGGGGACCCACAGTTAGCTCGGGTCGGGAATGACCTCGACATCGGCGGCCAGCTGCGTCTTGCCGCCGAGGCGGTACTCGACGTCGACGGCCTCATGCTTGCGGTAGGTCCCGAAGAGGCCCAGATACATCGCCATCCAGCGCCCCTTGGTCACAGTCTCCTTGACGATCGGGCGGGCGAAGACGATCTCGCCGCCGCGGATCTCGTAGTCACGGCCCTCGCGCTGCTCGACCCCGTTAACGTGCACGCGGATCGGCGGCTCGGCGCCGCGCGGGAGGCGCACCCGGCGCCCGGCGGCGTAGCTGCCTTTGGGAATCTCGCCGGCGTCGGGGCTCACGCGAGTGCGCGCCTGACCGCGTCGAACGGAGACTCGCCGGCTTCGAGCTCGAGGCTGCGCCGGCGACTGGCGCCGGTGTAGGGAACCAGCCGGCCGTCGCCCATGACGTCGAGGCCGGCGTCGCGGCCGCCGCGCAGGGGACCGCCGGTCGAGATCTCGAGCCGGGCGGCGACGCGCTCGCCGGGCTCGTACTCGCGGATGATCCTCACCGCGCCCAGCGGGCCGGCGCCGCTGACCTCATCGGCCGCCGCGCGCATCGCGGCCACGGCCTCGTCGAGGTGCTCGAAGCGTTCGCGGCGCACCGACGAACCGCTGCGGATCGTGAGCCTGAAGCTCAGCGCACTCAGGCCCCGCGCCGGGGTCGCGGGGGCCGGCGCGCGGGCGGCCCGGTGATCTTCTCCGGTCCCTCGCGGTCGCCGATCGCCACGTAGTCGCGATCGCGCTCGCCGGTGTAGATCTGGCGCGGGCGGGCGATCTTTTGCTCGGAGTCCTCGTTCAGCTCCATCCACTGGGCGACCCATCCGGAGGTGCGCGGGATCGCGAAGATGACCGTGAACATGTCCGCCGGGATCCGTAGCGCCTCGTAGATCAGGCCCGAGTAGAAGTCGACGTTCGGGTAGAGCTTGCGCTCGGTGAAGTACTCGTCGTCGAGCGCCCGCTTCTCGAGCTCGACCGCGATGTCGAGCAGCGGGTTGTCTCCGGTCGCCTCCAGCACCTCGTCGACGTGCTTCTTGATGATCCGCGCCCGCGGGTCGTAGTTCTTATAGACCCGGTGGCCGAAGCCCATCAGGCGCTCCTCGCGCTTCTTGACGCCCTCGAGGAAGTCCGGGATGTTCTCGGGCTTCTCGATCCGGCGCAGCATCCGTAGCACCGCCTCGTTGGCGCCGCCGTGCAGGGGTCCGTAGAGCGCCGCCACCCCGGCCGCGACCGCCGAGTAGGGATCGACCTGCGAGGAGCCGACCGAGCGCACCGCGTTCGTGGAGCAGTTCTGCTCGTGGTCGGCGTGCAGGATGAAGAGGACGTCGAGCGCCCTTGCCAGCCGCGGATCGGGCTCGTACTTGACCGCAGTCATCTTGTAGAGCATCGAGAGGAAGTTCTCGGAGTAGCTGAGGTCGTTGTCGGGATAGATGTAGGGCAGCCCGAGGTTGTGGCGGTAGGCGAACGCGGCCAGGGTCGGCATCTTCGCGATCATCCTGATCGCCGCCATGTAGCGCTCCTCGGGGTCGTCGATCTGCTTCGCGTCGGGGTAGAAGGTCGAGAGCGCGCCGACCGAGGCGAGCAGCATTCCCATCGGGTGGGCGTCGTAGCGGAAGCCCTCGACGAACTTCTTGATGTTCTCGTGCACGTAGGTGTGGTGGGTGATGTCGTAGACCCAGCGATCGAGCTGCGCCTTGGTGGGAAGCTCGCCGAAGACGAGCAGGTAGGCGACCTCGACGTAGCTCGATTGCTCGCAGAGCTGCTCGATGGGGTAGCCGCGGTGCTGGAGGATCCCCGTCTCGCCGTCGATGTAGGTGATCGCCGAGCGGCAGGAGGCGGTGTTGGTGAACGCCGGGTCGTAGGACATCAGCCCGAAGTCGTCCTCGGAGACCTTGATCTGCCGCAGGTCCATGCCGCGGACCGTCCCGTCGGTGATCTCGAGCTCATAGCTGCGACCGGTGCGGTTGTCGGTCACCGTCAGGGTGTCCTGCGCCTGCTCCGCGGTGGCCACGCCGCCACCGTCCTGGGAAGTCTGCTGCTCGCTCGCCATCACCTCTCCTCGCGGTCGGTATGCGTCGTCGTACCCATTCTCGCAGCAATCGCACCTCGCCCAACCGGAGCCAGCCACGTCGGGGGCGAATCCCGTTCGCGGAAGCCTTCAGTCCGATCTCGCGAGGCGTCTATGCGGTCGGCCGGCCCGAGCTGACTGGCCACGCGTACCGGATGGCGGCGGTGTTGAGCTGCGGCGACCGGGCCGTCCTCAGTCACGAGAACGCGGCGGCCCTCTGGGGAGTGCGACCGCCGGCGAGTCGGATGGTCGAGGTCTCGGTGCCGGCCCGGGTGAGTCGTCGGCGCCCCGGTGTGGTGGTACACCGCCGGACACCCGCGCAACAGGCGGTCGACCGCGTCCGCGACCAGGACCACAGCGGCCGGGCTCACGCCCTTGCGGTTCACCCATGCCCAGGTCCAGATGTCGGAACGTGGTGCGGGCGCTGGGCGCTGCGGACGATTGGCGCCTCTTCGAAGTGGGTCAGGCGCTTGAAGGCCGAAAGCCGGTCGGCGATCTCGGCCTCGGTCAGCGAGCTGACGCGCTCGGTGCCGAAGTCCTCGACGTTGAACGAGGCCATCACGGACCCGTAGGCCATCGCCTGGCGCAGCGCCCGGTCATCGTGGCCACCGGCGATCCGGACCGCGTCGAGGTAACCGAGGAAGCCGCCGGCGAAGCTGTCGCCGGCGCCGGTCGGGTCGCGAACGTCCTCGAGCAGCAGTCCCGGGATCGCGAACGAGCCGTCGTCGCTGAACAGCACCGCTCCGTACTCGCCGCGCTTCGCGACCACCACCTCGGGACCGAGCTCCATCGTCGCGCGGGCGGCGTGGACCAGGTTCGGCTGCTCGGTGAGCATGCGCAGCTCGGCGTCGTTGAGCATCAGACACTCGATCTCGCCGATCGCGGCGATCAGTGACTCGCGGGTGGTCTCGATCCAGAGGTTCATCGAGTCGAGCGCGGCGAAGCTCGCCGACGACTGGCGTCGAACGTCGCGCTGAAGCTCGGGCTGGATGTTGCCGAGGAACAGCACCTGCGACTCGCGCGACCGCCGCGAGAGCTTCGGCTCGAACTCGGCGAACACGTTGAGCTGCGTCTCGTCGGTGTGGGCGACGTTCATGTCGTGGTCGTAGTGGCCGCGCCAGAAGAAAGTCTTGCCTCCGGCGACGTGTTCGATGTCATCGGTCACGATCCCGTGTGCGGAGAGCACCGCGAGGTGCTCGGCCCCGAAGTCGTCGCCGACCGGGCCGACCATCCCCACGTCGGTGAAGAAGCTCGCCGCGAGCGCGAAGTGCACCGCCGAGCCGCCCAGCATCCGCTCCCGCTCCCCGAACGGAGTGCGCACGCTGTCGAAGGCGATCGATCCAACGACTGTCAGGGCCACGGCTGCGGCATCCTGACAGACTCAAGCCCCGTGAGAGCGATCCGAATCGAACAGTTCGGCGGGCCGGAGGTGATGGAGCTCGTCGAGGTTCCCGACCCCGAGCCGGCCGACGGCGAGGTCGTGGTCGAGGTCGCGCGGGCGGGGGTCAACTTCGCCGACACACACGCGACCCGCAACGACTACCTCGCCGAGCAGACCCTGCCGATGATCCCCGGCGGTGAGATCTCGGGTCGCACCGCGGACGGGCGGCGGGTAGCGGCGATCCTCGCCGGCGGCGGCTACGCCTCGAAGGTTGCCGTACCCGAGGGCTGGCTGGTGCCGGTGTCCGACCAGGTCTCCGACGACCAGGCCGCCTCCCTGCTGTTGCAGGGGCTGACCGCGCACGCCCTGGTCCATCGCTGCGCTCGGCTGCAACCGGAGGAGACGGTGGTCGTGCAGGCCGCGGCGGGAGGCACCGGCACGCTCGCTGTGCAGCTCGCCAAACGGCTCGGGGCGCGCGTGATTGCGCTCGCGTCGAGCCCCGAGAAGCGCGAGCTCGCGGCGCGTCTCGGCGCCGATGCGACTGTCGACTCGCGAGCGGCCGAGCTCAAGCAGGCGATTCTCGAGGCCAACGAGGGCCGACCGGTCGACGCGGTGCTCGAGATGACCGGCGGAGAGACGTTCGAGGCCTGCCTGCGGGCGTTGGCGCCGTTCGGGCGCCACGTCGTCTTCGGGATCGCCTCGCGTGAGCAGAACGAGGTCGACACCGGCCACCTGCTGCGACACTCCCGCGCCGTGATCGGGTTCTGGCTCATGCACCTGATCCCGCATCGCGACGAGGTCGCGGCGATGATCGCCGACCTGCTGGGCGCGGTCGCGTCGGGCGAGCTCGAGGTCATCGTCGGTGAGGTCTACCCGCTGTCCGAGGCGCGGCGCGCGCACGAGGACCTCGCCGCACGCCGCACCGCGGGCAAGCTGCTGCTCGATCCCTCGGCATGACGAAGTTCAGCGCCCTCGGGCTCAAGCAGGAGCTCCTGCTCGCCCTCCAGGAGCTCGGCTACTCCGAACCGACCCCGATCCAGGAGCGAGCGATTCCTGAGCTTCTCGCCGGTCACGACGTGATCGGCCAGGCGCAGACCGGGACCGGAAAGACCGCCGCGTTCGGCCTGCCGCTGCTCCAGTACCTCGACCCCTCCTCCGAGGAGACCCAGGCGATCGTGCTGACGCCGACACGCGAGCTCTGCATCCAGGTGACCCAGGCGCTTCGCGCCTATGCCGAGCACCTCGAGGTCGAGATCGTGGCGGTCTTCGGCGGTGCGCCGATCTCGACCCAGCAGTCGCGGCTGCGCAGGGGGGCGCACGTCGTCGTCGCCACCGTGGGACGGATGATGGACCTGATGTCGCGCCGTTCGCTGGTCCTCACCTCGGCTCGCTACGTCGTCCTCGACGAGGCCGACGAGATGCTCGACCTCGGTTTCATCGAGGAGGTCGAGAAGATCCTGCGCATGTGCCCATCCGGCCGCCAGACGGCGCTGTTCTCGGCGACGATTCCGGCGCCGATCGCGCGCCTCGCCGAGCAGTACATGTACGACCCGGTGACGATCAAGGTGACTCCGCGCAAGCTCACGGTCGACGCGATCGAGCAGGCCTATGTCGAGGTCGACCCGCGGGCCAAGACCGAGCGGCTGGTCGAGGTGCTGCGGGCTGAGGAGCCCGAGCAGGCGATCATCTTCTGCCGCACGAAGATCGGCGCGGCGCGCCTCGACCGCCTGCTCGCCGACCGTGGCCTGCGGGTCAAGGCGCTGCACGGCGACATGAGCCAGGGCCAACGCGACGGGGTGATGATCCAGTTCAAGGACCACCGCCTGCCGCTGCTGGTCGCCACCGACGTCGCCGCGCGCGGGCTCGACATCGAGCACGTCACCCACGTGATCAACTACGACCTCCCCAACAACACCGAGATGTACGTCCACAGGATCGGGCGCACCGGCAGGGTCGGTCGCACTGGACGAGCGATCACCTTCGTCACCCCGAAGCAGCGTGCCGAGATCCCGCGGATCGAGCGTGAGGCGAACACTGCGATCGGCGAGTGGGAGCCGCCCGAGGAGCGGATCGAGCACGCCCCGCGTCCCCGCCGGCGCGACCATACCCGTGAGCGCGAGCGGCTGCGGGCGACCGAGTCCTCCGCGGCCGGTGAGCGCGTGAGCGAGGAGAACGGCTCGGTGAAGCTTTTCGTCAACCGCGGCAAGCGCAGCGGCATCGGCGAGCGGGAGTTGCGCTGGGCACTGACCGAGGGTGCCGTGATCCCCGCGGACGAGATCGGCGACATCCGCGTGCTCGAGCGATTCTCGTTCGTCGAGCTCTCGGGCGAGCAGGCCAAGATCGCGCTCGAGCGCCTCGACGGGACCAAGCTCGAGGGCAAGCAGATCAGGGTCGAGTACGCAAAGGACTAGCTCCGCGTTGCCCGCGCGCACGATCGTGGCCCCGACCGTGCTCGCGGCGGTCCTCGCCGGCGTTTATTTGATCTGGGCGCCGCCGAGCCAAGACCTCGCCGCCGCGACTTTCCGCGCCGACCTGTTTTCCGAGCACGGGTTCGCGCTCTGGAACAACGGCTGGTACTCGGGTCATCACCTGCTCTCCTACAGCGTGCTTTACCAGCCCCTGGCCGCCGCCGTCGGGGTGCGGCTGGTGGGCGCGATCGCGGTCGTCGCCGGCGCGGCGACCTTCGCCGCGCTGGTTCACCGCCGCTTCGGCGACCGGGGGCTGATCCCGGCGCTCTGGTTCGCCGCGGGTGTTGCGAGCTGGCTGCTCACCGGACGGATGGCGTTCCTGCTCGCGGTCCCGTTCGGGCTCGGCGCCCTGCTCGCCGCCGACCGGGATCGGTCGCCGACCGGCGCCCTGCTCGCCGCTCTCGCGAGCCTTGCGAGCCCCGTCGCCGGCCTCTTCGTCGGCCTCGCCGGCGTCGCGATCGGCCTCGCCGGCGCCCGTGCCCGCGGCGCCTGGCTGGCGCTCGGGGCCGCGGTGCCTATCGTGGCCCTCAACCTGGCCTTTCCGGTCGGCGGCGAGGAGCCGTTTGTATTCGACGCGTTCATCGCGGTGCCACTGCTCGCCGCAGCGGTGCTCTGGCTCGTGTCCGTCCGGTACCGGGCGCTGCGGATCGGCGTCGTGCTCTATGCCCTGCTGGCGCTGGCCGTGTTCGTGATCCCGAACCCGCTCGGCGGCAACGTCACCCGGCTCGGGGCGCTACTCGCCGGGCCGGTGCTGGCGCTGGTGCTGTGGCCGCGCGGGCGGCTGGTGGTGGTCGCGGTCGCGATCCCGCTGCTCTACTGGCAGCTGATCGCCCCCGTACGCGACGTCGCCAGGGGTGCCGGCGACCCCGCGACCGAACGCGCCTTCTACGACCCGCTGCTCGCCCGACTCGAGCCGCTGTCGCCCACGCGCATCCACGTTCCGCCGACGGCAAACCGATGGGAGGCCGCCTACGTCGCCCCCGAGCAGCCGCTGGCTCGCGGTTGGCTGCGCCAGCTCGAGTCCGACGACTTCGAGCTGTTCACCGACGGCAACCTCACCCCCGAGGCTTACCGCGAGTGGCTCGATGCCCACGGTGTGGACTACGTCGCCGTCCCCGATGCCGACCTCGATTACCTCGCAGAGGACGAGGTGGAGCTGATCGGGGCTGGTCTCGACTACCTCGATCCGGTGTGGGAGAACGACGATTGGCGCCTCTTCCGGGTTGAGATGCCGGCCGCCGTCGGCGCCGCGGCGGTGGGCACCGACTGGTTCGAGATCGACGCCCGCCGGCCGGGAGACCATCGGCTCGCGATCGAGTTCACGTCCTGGTGGCGGGTGGTCGAGGGCAGCGCCTGCGTGCGGGAGGCGGATGACGGCTCGACGGTCATCGAAGCGGCCACCCCGGGACGGGTCCGGGTCGAGGCCCACCTGGGCGGGGACTCGTGCTCGGGGTAGCGCTCGGCCTCGGTTCGAGCATCGCCTGGGGTGTCTCCGACTTCCTCGGCGGCCTGCAGAGCCGGCGGATCTCCGCGCTGACGGTGCTGCTCGTGACCCAGCCGGTCGGCCTCGTGCTGGCGCTCGCCTACGCCGTGATCGCCGGCGGCGATCCGCTCAGTCGCGAGGACGCGCTCACCGGCGCGGCCGCGGGGGCGATCGTGGTCGGCGCACTCGGCGCTTTCTACCGCGCGATGGCGCTCGGGTCGGTCAGCGTCGTGGCGACGATCGGTGCGCTCGGCGTGCTCGTCCCGGTCGCCGGCGGACTCGTCCAGGGCGAGGAGCCGGGGGCGCTCGCGGCCGTCGGCGCAGCCGTCGCGATCCCGGGTGTGGTGCTCGCCGCGCGCGAGCCCGACCCGGAGTGGCGGGCGGCGGGCCGCGCGGCGATCGGCCTCGCGGGGCTGGCGGCGGTGGGCTTCGGCACCTTCTTTCTGCTCCTCGACCTCGCCTCCAGCGAGCAACCCGCCTGGACCGTGGTCGCCGCGCGCACCGGAGGGGTGACGGCTCTGGTGATCGTGGCGGCGGTGGCGAAGCCGGGGATGCGGGTTCCCCGCCCGATGTTCCCGGCGCTGATCGCGATCGGCTGCTGCGACGTGCTCGCCAACAGCCTCTTCGCCGTGGCCACCAACCATGGGCTGCTGGCCCTGGTCGCGGTCGCGGGCTCGCTCTACGGCGCGGTCACGGTCCTGCTGGCGCGCGTCGTTCTCGGCGAGCGGCTCGCGCCGGCGCAGCGGGGCGGTGTGCTGATCGCCTTCTTAGGTGTGGCGATGATCGCCGCCGGCAGCTAGCTCGATCCCGAGCAGGGGCCAATGCGCGTGCACCTCGTCGTCGTGCGCAGGTGCTCGTGGACCGGGGTCGCGCCGAGCTCGGCCGCTTCGATCCGGCCGGTGAATGTCTCGATGCTGGTCATGGGCGGGCCCCAGTCTATGAGGCGGTCGACCGGGCGCCGGTGCCCGGTCGCGCCCAGCCGACGATGCGAGCCGGGTTGCCGGCGACGACCGCACGGTCGGGGACCTCGGCCTCGATCACCGCGCCCGCGCCGATCACCGCGCCGTCGCCGATCTTGGCTCCCCCGACGCGCGCCCCGATCCAGACGTCGTCGCCGATCCATAGGCCTCGGCGCGGTCCCCGATCGCGCTCCCGGAACGAGCGGGCCTCGGGCGGGAGCGCTGCGAACGAGTCCGCGAACACGACGCCGTTTGCGATGAAGGCGTAGTCGCCGATCACGATACGGCCGTTGGAGGGAAGATCGCGCCCGCGACCGCGCAATACCTTCCGATCTCCACCTCACCCTCCGGACCCAGGTCGAAGTAACTGCCGACGTAGACGCCGCTGTCGGGGCCGACCCGGACGCTCGGGTCGCGCTCGCTGCGATGGTGGACGAACGCAAACGAGCTGTACAGCCAGCTGCGCTCGCCCAGGGCCACGTTGGCCGGCACCTCGCCCGCGTACCAATCGTGGCCGAGGACGGTCATTCGAACTCCCCCGGGGACAGCAGCCGGCCGGGGTTGCCGGCGAGGGTCGCGCCACGCGGGACGTCGGCGTTGACCACCGCACCGGCCCCGATCCGGGCGCCGCTGCCGATTCGAACGCCCTTGAGGACGATCGCGCCGATCCCGATCCAGGCCCCGTCTTCGACCACGACGGGGGCCGTGACCAGGGGCGGTCGATCGCTTCGGTCGCCCTCCGGGGCGTTGGCGACCGCGTCGCGCCGACGCAGGTCCGGATCGAGGGGGTGAAAGTCGCAGTCGGCGATCGTCACGTTGTAGGAGGCGACCACGCAGCTGCCGAGCGTGATCCTCTCGGCGCACATGAAGACGACCCCGGCGAGGATCGAGCCGTCGCCGACCTCGACCGTCCCCCCGGCCTCGACGCCGAAGGCGGTTCCGTGGTGGACACGAACGCCGTCGCCGAGCATCAGCCCCGGGGCCCGCGTGCTGCGGAAGTCGGCAAGCGTGTGCCTCGTGCGCTCGAACACGGTGTCCTCGCCGACGTGAACGTTGGGCGGGAGCGGCGAATCGTCCCAGGCGTGGAGGTGGGCCCACCCGTCGGGTCCCAGTTCGTCCTCTCCGGCGGTGGCGGGCCCCGATCCCTCCACGGGGCCCCCTACACAATCCCGGAGGGCGCTGCGGGCTTACCCTCGGCCACCCGGCCCCGCTCGACGCGGAGGATCCGCTCACAGCGCAGCTGCACGTTCTGGCGGTGCGTGATCAACAGCGTCGTGCGCCCCTTCGCGAGGCGGTCGGCCGCGTCGATGATCGCCTCCTCGGTGGCGAAATCGACGGCGCTCGTGGGCTCGTCCATGATCAGAATCGGGGCGTCCTTGAGAAACGCGCGAGCGAGCGAGATCCGCTGTCGCTCGCCCCCCGAGAGCAGCATGCCGCGCTGGCCGACCTGCGTCCGATAGCCGTCCGGCAGGGCCGCGATGAAGTCGTGCGCGTTGGCGGCCCTCGCGGCGCTCACGAGGTCCTCCTCGCCCGCACCGGGGCGCCCGTAGGCGATGTTCTCGGCGATCGTGGTCGAGAACAGCACCGGCTCCTGCAGGACGATCGCGAACTGGTTTCGCAGGTCGGCGATCCGGTAGTCGCGCAGGTCGACCCCGTCGATCTCGATCCGGCCGGCGTCGGGGTCGTAGAAGCGGGTCAGCAGGCTGACCAGCGTCGTCTTGCCCGCTCCGGTGGTTCCGGCGATCCCGACGAAGCTTCCCGGTGCCAGCTCGAACGACACGTCCTCCAGCACAGAGACGCCCGGCTGGTAGCCGAACCAGACCCCGCGGAAGCCGACCGCCCCCCGCGCGTGCGCCAGCGGGCGAGCGTTCGGACGTTCGACGACGTCGGGATCCTCGTCGAGCAGCGAGTACGCGCGCTCAAGCCCGACGAACGCCTGCTGAAGATCGGCCACCCTCTTGCCCATGTCCTCGAGGGGTTGATACAGCAGCGTCAGGTACGCCATCACCAGCAGCAGCTCGCCCAGGGTGATCGCACCGAGAGTTGACCTGGCTGACGCCGACGAACAGGACGACGGCGGTCCCGATCGCGGTCGTCAGCCCGACCAGGAGCGCCAGGCCGCCCTGGGTGAAGGCGAGTCGCAGCCGCGTCCGCGACCCGTCCGCCGCGCGTTCTGCGAATCGGGCCGCCTCACGCTGCTCCTGCCCGAAGGCGTTCACAACTCGCAGGGCGCCCAGCGTCTCCTGGACCACGGAGAGCCCGCGGCTCTCGAACGTCTCCGCCGCGTGCCAGTGCGCGCGCAGCCGCCGCGCGTAGACCCGTGCGATCGCGATCAGGACCGGGGCGACCGCGATCGCTACGAGCGCGAGCTGCCAGTTGATTCGCACGGTGACGTAAAGGATCCCCCCGAACATCGAGACTCCGGCGAGCAGTGGGAACAGCGCCTCGACGAGGTCGCGGATGTTCGACGCGTCCCAGTGGATGCGATAGGCCGAGTCGCCGACCGCTCGACGGTCGTGAAAGGAGAGCGAGAGGCGCTGCACGTGCAGAAACAGGGAGGTCCGAAGAGGATCAGCAGGCGCTCGCCGACGTGGGTCCCGAGCATCAGGCTCCCCAGCTCCACGAGTTGGCTCAAGAAGACGATCGCCACGAACACCACCGCGACCGTGATCAGCAGCGCGGTATCGGACTGAGTGGCCGCTGTAGGGAGCAGGTCGTCGAGGATCGCGGGCGGGGGCTGTGAGCCGATCACGCTGTCGACGGCGACCTTGAGCGGAACCGGGAGCAGCAGAGCCAGCGGGGTAGCGAGCAGGCTGAGGAGGGTGAGCGTGGCGATCCGGGGCGCATACGGCCTGGCGTCGCGAAGCAGCCGCCGGTAGACGCTCGATCGCGCGTGTCGAGGAGGCGTGCGCAACCCGTCCGCACGATCGCTCGCCGCGCTCGGGGCGCGGCGCGAGCCGTTCCCGCCGGTTTCGGAGGTCCGGCTAGGGGTGTGCCGGTTCGCCGACATGGTCGTCCTCCCTTGCCCTTCGGGTGGCCACCGTGTCCGCATCACGGGGCGATGGCCTGCTCGCGTCGAGGCTGCGGACGATGCTGCCCATGGCCGCGGCGGCGTCGCGCAGCGTTCGCGCGAGCAGGGCGACCGCGATCGCGGCAAGCACCGCGGCGGCGACCGGCGCGCCGTCGCTCGCCGCCCCGAGCGCGAGCGCGGCGCAGGCGACGGCGCCCAGGACCCCGTGGAGGGAGAACCGCGGCCAGGATCGCCAGCGCACATACTGCTTGCCCTCGGGATACTCCTCGATCGCCATCAGAAGGCGCGCCGAGCCGAGCGCGCCCCAGCGCACCTCGAGGTCCCAGCGGTCGAAGCTTCCGCCGTGTACGACCGAGCCGCCGCCCTCCTTGATCGCCGTCTCGAGATCGCGAATCCGCTCCTCCGGCGCCCGCCACGACTCGCTCCACAGAGCCGCCCGTCGCGGTCGCGGTACGCGCAGGGTGGCGCCGCGGCGCATCCGCCAGGGGGCCAGCCCACCGCGGATGCGCCCCAACAGCCGCGCGGCGGGCTGCAGGAGATAGAGGGTGGCGACCGTCGTGCGGATCCTCATCGGTTCAATTGAGAAGCGTTCGGTCGCCGGAAGCACCACTCGGCTGGCCGCGAGGCCGGCCTGGGTGAGGGTACTGCCGACGGCGAGCGCGAGCGCCGCGGAGATCAGCAGCAGGGGCGCCCAGAACGCCCCGAGCGCGGTCAGGAGCGCGAGGCCGACGATCGCGAGGTACCACTCCGGCATCAGCGGGAGCGCCGCGAGTATTCCCGACTTCCGCTCGTAGACCGACTGGAAGAGGCCCGATCCCCACTTGCCGTAGCGGATTCGCCGCCGGCGCACCGACGGCGATTCGGTGACCGGGTGGTACATGCGGCCGCTCCAGGTCAAGTGGCCGGCGCCGTTGTAGCGCTCCGGCCACTTGCGCTCGACCAGAGCCTCGGCTTGGCCGTATCCGCGCTGCTGACGCCAGTAGCCGCCGACCGAGTCGCGGCGGCGGTGCCAAACCACGGCCGCCGGGTTGAAGCCGATCTTCCAGCCGCGATCCTGGAGCCGCCAGCACACGTCGACGTCGTCGCCCGCGGCACGGAAGATCGGATCGAACCCGCCGATCGCCTCGAGGGCCGTCCTGCGAAACGCCATGTTGCAACCGGGAATGTGCTCGGCCTCCTGGTCGGAGACCAGCACGTGGATCGGTCCGCCCGGCGCGTTGGCGACCGCCTCGGCGACCGATCCGTCGCCGTGCGGCGGAAGGTTGGGCCCGCCGACCCCCGCCCAGGGCCAACGCCGAAACGAGTCCGCGAGATAGGTGAGCCAATGCGGATCCGGCCGCGCGTCGTCGTCTATGTAGGCGACGATCTCGCCGGTGGACGCCTCCAGGCCCGCGTTGCGGGCGGCCGCGAGGCCCATCCGCTCACCGCGGATCAACGCGAAGCCGTGCCGGTGGACGATCTCCGCCGTCGCATCCGTGGAGCCGTCGCTGACCACGATCACCTCGAAGTCCGGGTACTCGAGCGCCTCGAGGCCCGCGAGGCAGTCCGGCAGGGTCCGGGCCCCGTTGTGGGTGCAGACCAGCACCGAGATCCGAGGCCAGCTGGTGTCGGTGGAGAGGGGCGCCTCGGAGAATGCGTCGGCGACGGCGGCGAGGGCGGGCTTCGGACGCCGCCCCCTGTCGGTGAGCCCGAAGTCCCAGTCCTCGACCGCGAAATCCATCTCCGGCCCTGCCTGGTGCATGTGCCACTCGTCGGTCCAGGCGAACACGAATGCCCCGGCGCACCCCGACGCGAAGGTGCTGCGGACCTGCCAGTCGAGCGTTCGGGCCTGCTGCTCCTCGCCGTTTCGCCTGCTGTCGAGGCCGATCTCGGCGAGAATCAGCGGTCGGTCCCCCGACAGGTTGTGCAGCCGTGCGATGTAGGCCTCGAGCGTGCGCTTGGCCTCGAGGTACACGTTGAAGCAGACGATGTCGAGGAAGGGCAGCTCCAGGTACTCGGTGGACGGATAGTTGACGTAGGTGACGAGCCCATCGGGGTCCTCATCCTTGGCCGCCGCATAAAGCTGCTCCAGGAAGCGCTCCACTGCTCGGGGGCCGTGCCAACGCACAATCGGCGCCCGGATCTCGTTGCCGATCGCGTAGCTCAGCACGGCCGGGTGGCCGGTGCAGGCGGCGACTCCGGCCCGGATGCGCTCCTCGATCGACCTCGCGCGGTCGCGGTCGTCGAGGAAGGGGATGTGCTGCTCCCACGGGAGGCCGACCATGACGAAGAGGCCGTGGTCCGCCGCCAGGTCGAGAAGCCAGCGCGGAGGAACGGTGTACGTCCTGACCGCGTTGAAGCCGCTGGCGGCCATTCGCGCGAAGTCCCGCGCGACCACCCGCGGGTCGGGATACTCCGCACCGTTTCGCGGATCCCTGCGGAACGTCCCGTACGTCGCTCCGCGGACGTAGAGCTTTCGCTCACCCCGCCAGACGAACTTGCCCTCGCTGCGCGGCCGAGTGGAGGTCCCAGGCGATCGCCGAGTGGCGCCGTCCGGCGATTGGGGATGGCCGCCATTCGGCGATGGCACACGGAAGGCGTCGAGCGCCTCCCGATGCACGGTGTTTTTGGACGCGTGAAGATTTCCGCTTGTCATTCGGATGACTATTACCCGGGTGGCGCCGGTAAGTACCTCTCGGTTCGTCTCGCCAAACCGAAGGCGATGGTCGAGCGCGCTCGACTTCGGCGCTTGCGCCGTCAGCTACACGGGCGCGCTTCGAGCGCCAAGGTGGGTGAAGCCGCGCCGACGCCGGCCCTCCGCGGACCCACGCCGGGTAGGCGAACCGTCAGCGAAGGCGGATGGCGGCGCGTCACCATCGAGGCTGAGCTCCCCGGTTTCCTGCCCGCGGAGCAAAGTGAGTGCCTCAGTGTCGCAGCTGAGCAGTTCGCGCACAGTGTCCGGCGCCAAGCCCTCGCCTCGCATAAGGACGCCAACGCCGGCCAGATGCTGGTCGTCAGCACGCCGCCGAAATCGACAATCAGGGCCATATGCTTGCGCGCCATGGCCGAGCAGGCTACTTACGGACTCGACGCCCCCAGGATCGAGGCCTGGTTCGGCGCCAACGCGGGCGAGGTCGAGCTTCCGCTCGAGTTCGAGCGGATCGCCGGCGGGCGCTCGAACCTGACCTTCGCGGTCGCCGATGCCGCCGGGCGCCGGTGGGCCCTGCGCCGGCCGCCGCTGGGCAAGCGCCTCGCGTCCGCCCACGACATGGGTCGCGAGTTTCGAATCATCTCCGCGCTTGAGGGGACCGCCGTCCCGGTGCCGCCGGCCGTCGGGCTCTCCGAGGAGGGCGAGGACCCGTTCTACGTCATGGGCTGGGTCGACGGCCCGATCCTGCGCTCGCGCCGCGAGGCGGACGCGTTTCCGCGCCCCTCCGACCGCCGGGCGATCGGCGAGCGCGTGGTCGAGACCTTGGTCACGATTCACGATGTCGACCCCGATGCGGTCGGCCTCGGCGAACTGGCGCGAAAGGAGGACTATGTAGCGCGGCAGCTGCATCGCTGGCACGGGCAGTGGCAGAAGCAGCACACGCGCGAGCTGCCGCTTGTCGACGACGTTCACGACCGGCTCGCCGCCAGGATCCCCGAGCAGGGGCCGGCGACGATCGTCCACGGCGACTACCGGCTCGACAACGTGATCCTCTCGTCCGACGGCGAGGTCGCGGCGGTGGTCGACTGGGAGCTGTGCACGCTCGGCGACCCGCTCGCCGACGTCGGCCTGCTGCTCGTCTACTGGGGCGAGGAGGGCGACGAGCTGGTGCCGCTGCTGGAGCCGGCGACCATCGCCCCGGGGTTCCCTACCCGCGACGAGGTCCGTGCCCTGTACGCCGAGCGCTCCGGCCGCGATCTCTCCGAGATCGACTTCTACATGGCGCTCGGGCTCTGGAAGCTGGCGATCGTGCTCGAGGGCGTCTTCGCCCGCTACACCGCAGGGCAGTACGGCGAGTCCGACGCCGATGACGGCGTGCAGCAGTTCGCCCACACCGTCGAACGCCTGGTCGAGGCGGCCGACGCGGCCGAGCGGCGGCTCTCGTAGCGGTTCACACGGCCGCGAGAAGGCGCGCGGCGAGGGGGGCGACGCAGCGAGGAGCGGGGACCGACCATCGATCGCGGCCAGATAACCGAGCGTCCCGGCTAGGCGCGAACCGGTGCTGCGGGCGCGGGGCGCTCGGCCGCCTCGCCCTCCTTCGCCCAGCGGTTGAGCTCGCGCCGCGCGATCACCATCTTGTGCACCTCGTCGGGGCCGTCGGCGACCTTGAGCATGCGCGAGAAGCGCCACATGCCCGCGAGCGGGATGTCGTCGGACATCCCGAGCGCGCCGTGGACCTGGATCGCGCGATCGAGCACGTCCATGACCACGTTGGCGGCGACGACCTTGATCATCGAGATCTCGCGCCGCGCTTCCTTCTTGCCGTAGGTGTCCATGCGCCAGGCCGCGTTCAGGGTCAGCAGCCGTGCCTGCTCGGTCTCGATCCGCGATTTGGCGATGAAGTCCTGGACGAACTGCTTCTCGGCCAGCTTGCCGCCGAACGCCTCGCGCTCATTCGCGCGCTTGCACATCATCTCGATCGCCCGCTCGCAGGTGCCGATCGCGCGCATGCAGTGGTGGATGCGACCGGGACCGAGGCGGTCCTGCGCAATCACGAATCCGGCCTGGCGCGGGCCGAGCAGGTTCTCGGCCGGCACCCGGCAGTCGGTGTAGCGGATCTCGCAATGGCCGGGCCCGCCGTCGTGGCCCATCACCGGGACCGGGCGGACGAGCTCGAAGCCGGGCGCGTCGGTGGGCACGAGGATCATCGAGGCGCGGGCGTACGGGTGGGCCTCGGGGTTGGTGACCACCATCGCGATCGCCACCGAGGCACCGACGGCCCCGGAGGTGAACCACTTGTGGCCGTTGATCACCCACTCGTCGCCGTCGAGCTCGGCGCGGGTCCGCAGCGTCCGAGGGTCCGAGCCCGCGACCTCGGGCTCGGTCATCGAAAAGCAGGAGCGGATCTCGCCGTCCAGCAACGGCGCAAGCCAATGTCGCTTTTGCTCCTCGGTGCCGTGCTCGGCGATGATCTCGCTGTTGCCGGTGTCGGGCGCGGCGCAGTTGAACGCCATCGGGGCGATCGCCGGGCTGCGTCCCATCTCCTCGCAGAGCACCCCGTACTCCCAGTTGGTCAGCCCCACGCCATGCTCGGAGTCGGGCATGAACAGGTTCCAAAGGCCCTCCGAGTGCGCCCGCTCACGGATCTCGACCAGGACCTCGGGGTAGGTGCGGCCGGAGTCGACCGTCACCTCCTCGTCGAGCGCGCGCAGCGCCTCGGCCTCGGCCGGATAGACGTGCTCGTCCATGAACGCGCGGATCCGGTCGCGAAGCTCAATCACGCGGGGGCTGAGGTCGAAGTCCACAGCGCCAGCCTACTTGCGCAGGCGCCGGAGTTGCGCCCTCCGCCGGAGTGGATCAACCGGGCGGGCTACGCGGGGGCGCCGGCCGGCTTCTGGCGGCCCTTGGAGCGCCCGCGGGAGATCGCCTGGGCGGCGAAGAGGACCCCGATCATCACGCTGGCGACCGCGATCGCTGGGATCACGACCCCGGGCGAGCCCTCCTTCGTGATCAACGTCGTCCCGGAGACGATCAAGACGACCGCGAGCGCGTAGCGAAGCAGCTTCTGCGGTGCCTTGACCGAGAGGTTGGTGCCGACGATCACACCCGGGACCGAGCCGACCAGGATCGTGCCGGCGAGCAGGAAGTCGACGTTGCCGCCGAGCCAGTGGGCCGCCCCGGCCGCCCACAGCAGGACCGCGGCGTGAAAGACGTCGGTGCCGACGACGCGCTGCGGGGTGAGCCGGAAGATCGCGATCAGGGCAATCGCGATCAGAGTGCCGCTTCCCGCCGAGGTCAGGCCGATGACGAAGCCGGTGACGATCCCGGTGACGACCGCGGCGATTATGTGGCGGCGGTATAGGTGCAGCGCCGACCGCTCCTGGATCACGCCGGCGAGGAACAGCGAGCGCAGCAGCGTGGCGATGCCGACGACCAGCAGGGCGCCGCCGAGCATCCCGAGCACGGCCGCGTCGAGGTCATCGCCGTAGCGCTGCTGCAGCAGCTCGATCACCCAGACGCCGGCGATCGCCGAGGGCACGCTGCCCACCGCGAGCCAGAAGGCGATCCCGCGATGGACGGTGCCCAGCTTCATGTGCTTCCAGCCGCCGACCGTCTTCGTCACCGCGGCGTAGAAGATGTCGGTCCCGATCGCGGTCACCGGTTTGATCCCGAAGACGAGGATCAGCAGCGGGGTCATCAGCGAGGCGCCGCCCATGCCGGTCATACCGACCAGCAGGCCGATGCCGAACCCGAACACGATTAGTGCCGGGTCGATGCCGAGCCCGAAGATGGTGACGACTGGGTCCATGCGGCAGGGGGAGCGAAGGCTTAGTTACCTTTGTGGACCGACTTAGTCCTCAAAAGCCAGCGCCGGATGCTAGCAGCGCTCGCGCCTGGCCGCCGCGGGAGTCAGCGCTTGATCCAGGCCTCGGGGTCGTTGAGGGTCGCGTCGATCCGCCAGGGAAGGTCGTCGCCGGCGACGTCGGCGAGGGTGACGTTCTCGAGTACCGAGCGCAGCCCGGCGCGAACCGCGACCCAGACGTCGCGGAGCCTGGTCGCCGGACCGCCGTAGTGGAGGTCCTCGGGGGCGTTCTCGTGAATGTTCGCCAGGGGGCCCTCGACCGCGCGGATCACGTCGGCGATCGTGACCTGCTTCGGATCACGGGCGAGCCAGTACCCGCCCTTCGCGCCTCGCCGCGCCTGGATCAGGCGCGCGTGCTTGAGCTCGAGCAGGATGTGCTCGAGGAACTGCAGCGGGATGTCCTGCGCCTCGGCGAGCCGCTCGCCCTTGACCGGCTCGCCGTTCGGGCTCGCCGCCAGCTCGAGCGCCGCTCGGACCGCGTAGTCGGCCTTGGCTGAGATCCGCATCGCTCGATTTTCGCATCCGAGGTCAAGAATTCGCTGACAGCGTGCGGTGGCAAAGCCCGCCGCTACCATCCCGCGCTCGAAATGATCGACCTTCAGGCCCATTCGACCGTCTCCGACGGCCAGCTCGAGCCGGCGGACGTCGCCCGCGCGGCCGCAGAGGCCGGAGTGACGGTGATGTCGCTGACCGACCACGATGGGATCGCCGGCGTCGCGGAGGCCACCGCGGCGGCCGAGGCCGCGGGGATCGTCAACGTGCCCGCGGTCGAGATGTCCTGCGTGCACAAGTACTCCGAGGATCTCCACATCTGCGGCTACTGGGTCGACCCCGAGCGCATCCTTCCGGCCTGCGAGAGGGCCCAGCAGGAGCGCGTCGACCGGGCCAAGGAGATCATCGCCCGGCTCAACGCGCACGGGGTCGAGGTGTCGTTCGAGGATGCGGTCGCAAAGGCCGGCGCCGCGGACGCGATCGGGCGTCCGCACATCGCCAAGGCCGTCGGCGCCGGGCCCGACCTCGGACCGTTCTTCGAGGAGTATCTGGTGCCGGGGGCAAAGGCGTTCGTGGCGCGAAAGTGGCCGACCGCCGAGCAGGCGGTGGAGCTGATCCACGATGCCGGCGGCGTCGCCGTCGTCGCCCACCCCTACTGGGACGTCCAGGATCCCGATCAGGTCCGCGATCTGGTCGAGAGTTTGGTTCGCGACGTCGGGCTCGACGGGATCGAGAGCTTCTACCCGCCGCACACGGCGGCGCAGACGAGGCACTGCCTCGAGCTTTGCGATGAGTTCGACCTCGTGCCCACCGGCTCCTCGGACTTCCACGGCCCGACCCACAAGACCTTCAGCCGCTGGGGCGCCTACGACACCTACGGCCTCGGTGAGCCCAAGGTCCCGGAACGCCCCGATCGCTAGCTCGTACCGACCGGCTCCGCGAGCCGGGTCTCCTGCTCGCGTCCGCGCAGCCTGACGCTGCCGTCGAGGCGCCAGCGACCGGCCTCCTCCTCGGAGGCGCGGTCGAGGATCGAGCCCGAGGCGAGCACCAGGCCCGGGCGCTCCTTCGCGAGCTCGGTCAGCCGCGCGGCCTCGTTGACCGGGTCGCCGATAACCGTGTACTCGAACCGCCGCTCGTCACCGATGTTGCCGGCGACGACCTCGCCCGCCGAGACCCCGATCGCAGCCTCCAGACCCTCGGCCTCGCGCGGCAGCCGCGCGGCCAGCTCGCGGGCCGCGGCGAGCGCCGCCGAGGGCGCGTCATCCAGTGCCACCGGGGCGCCGAAGACGGCCAATGCGGCGTCGCCCTCGAACTTGTTCACCCAGCCACCGTGCGCGCCGACCACCTCGACCACGAGGCCGAAGAAGTCGTTCAGCAGCTCGACGACCTGCTCGGGCCGGCGCTTGGCGGCGAGCTCCGTCGAACCGATCACGTCGGTGAACAGGACGGCGACCTCGCGGGTCTCGCCGCCGAGCTCGATCTCCTGCTCGAGCGCGACGCGGGCGACGTCCTCACCGACCTGGCGGCCGAACAGGTCCTGGAGCCGCTCGCGTTCGCGCAGTCCGGCGACCATGCTGTTAAAGCCCGTCTGGAGCTGGCCGATCTCGCTCGCGTCGTAGACCGGCACCTCGACCTCGAGCTCCCCTCGCTGGACCCGCTCGATCCCCTGGCGAAGCGAGATCACCGGATCGGCGATCGCGCGCGCGGAGAGCAACGACAGATAGAGGCCGATCGCGAGCCCGAGCCCGCCGAGCGAGAGGACGACCAGTGCGAGCTCGTCGGCGCTGAAATCCTCCTCGATCAGGGTTGAAACAGCGACCAGAATCAGCCCCACGATCGGCACCGCCGTCCCCAGCGCCCAGGCGAGCAGCGCGCGGCTCGTCACCCCGGGGGCGAGGCGGCGATCGTCGGTACCGGTCGCCAACGCTCTTGCGGCCGCCGGACGCAACTGGCGCTCGGCGAACAGATAGACGAAGGCGCAGGTGGTCAGGCCGCCGAGCCCGACGGTGATCGCCACCCGCTGGGCGAGCTCGAGCGAGAAGACCGCATTCAGGGCGCCGAAGACGATCACGGCGAGCGACCAGATGACGAGGTGGACGATGACGATCCGGCGCGGCGCGCGGAGCACGAGCCGGCGCTCCTCGGCGGTCGGCGCGCGCTCCTCGTCGAGCCAGGCGCGGGTGCCGCCGAGACGCCCGATCCCCCAGCGAATGCCGAATGGTGTGACGATCAGAAAGTAGACGCCGATCGCGATCAGATTCGCGATCCGGGCGCTGCCGGGATCGTCGACGTCCGGATAGGGAAAGACCCAACTCGCGATCGCGAACACGATCGCCGCACCGATCAGGTTCGCGCCGACGAGCAGGACGATCAGCAGGAGCCGGGTCCGGCGGGCAAGGTCGGCCCCCGATTCGTCGGGGCGCGGGATCAACCAGGCCAGCGGCGGCCGTTTCCGCGTACGCACACGAGCGAGCTTATTCGGGCCCCGGCGCCGATGTCTCCGTTCCGCTCGCCGCTAGGCGGCGATCGGGGCCGGGATCAGCTCGCGCTCCTCCAGATAGACGAGGATCTGCTGCGCCGACTGCTCGGGTGATTGCTGCTCGGTCTCGAGCACCAGCTCGGGGTTCTCGGGCGGCTCGTAAGGGTCGGAGACGCCGGTGAACTCCTTGATCTCACCCGAGCGCGCCTTCGCGTACAGCCCCTTGACGTCGCGCTCTTCGCAGGTCTCGACCGAGGCCTTGACGTAGGCCTCGACGAAGCGGTCGCCCATCATCTGGCGGGCCTCGTCGCGGATCTCGCGGTAGGGAGAGATCGCGGCGGTGATCACCGGGACGCCGTTGCGCGAGAGCAGGTTGGCGACGAACGCGATCCGGCGGATGTTGGTGTCGCGGTCCTCCTTCGAGAAGCCGAGGCCCTTGGACAGGTTCTCGCGCACGACGTCGCCGTCGAGCACCTCGAGCTTCGAGCCGCGCTTGCGCAGCTCCTTGACCAGGTGGGTGGTGATCGTGGACTTGCCCGAGCCAGAGAGCCCGGTGAACCAGAGGCAGAAGCCCTCGTGAGGCGGAGCCGCAGGCGAAGCCGAGCCGCGCCGTTGTTGAGGCGCCTGATTGTCGGGCGGAGCCGCAGGCGAAGCCGAGCCGCGCCGTTGTTGAGGCGCCTGATTGTCGTCAGCCATCGGTAGCCGATTCCTCCTCATTTGCGTAGGCGTCGATCAGGATCTGGGCAACCTCGTCCCTGGAGAACTCGTGCGGCGGCTTCTCGCCGGCCTCGAGCAGCTCCCGCACCTTGGTCCCGGAGAGGAACAGGTGCGACTCCTGGGGATGCGGGCAGGTCTTCGCCGAGCCCATCCCCTCGCACTCGTGACACCAGAAGGTGTGTTCGAAGAACAGCGGCGTGATCCCGAGCTCCGAGATGTCGATGTCGTCGAAGATCCGCTGCGCATCGTAGGTGCCGTAGTAATCGCCGACGCCCGCGTGGTCGCGGCCGACGATGAAGTGCGTGCAGCCGTAGTTGCGGCGGATGATCGCGTGCAGGACCGCCTCCCGCGGCCCCGCGTAGTGCATCTTGCCCGGGTTCACGCCGAGCATCACGTGATCGGGGTGGTAGTAGTTGTCCATCAGGACCTCGTAGCAGCGCATCCGCACGTCGGCGGGGATGTCGCCCTTCTTGGTCTCGCCGATCAGCGGATGGATGTAGAGCCCGTCGCAGATCTCCAGCGCGGCCTTGGTCAGGTACTCGTGCGCGCGGTGGATCGGGTTGCGGGTCTGGAAGGCGACGATCCGCTTCCAGCCGCGCTCTTCGAACGACGCCTTCGACTCGGCCGGCGTCTGGTAGCGGCGCATGAACGCCTCATCGTGGTCGGGCAGCGCGTCGGCCTCGATCGAGCCGGCCAGGCAGCGGGCGCCCTCCTCGCGGATCGCCGCGACGCCCGGGTGCTCGGAGTCGGTGGTCCGGTAGACCTGCTCGGCCTCGAGCTCGACGTCGCGATCGAAAATTTCGGAAACGGTGAGCCGACCGAGCTGCTTGCCGTTCGGCGCGCTGAGCTCGATCACGTCGCCGACCGAGCACTCGAGGTCGGTCGCGAGCGTGATCGGGATCGGCCAGATCTCGCCCCGGGTCAGGCGCATGTTCTTGCAGACGGACTGGTGGTCCTCGGAGCCGAGATAGCCGCCGAGCGGCGCGAAGCCGCCGTTGGCGAGCAGCTCGAAGTCTGAGGCCTGGCGCGCGGTGAGCGTCAGCGCCAGGGCGGTCTCGGCGCTACCCATTGATGCCGCACTCGGTCCGGTCGGTTCCGGCCCAACGGCCGGCTCGGGCGTCCTCGCCGTCGGGCGCCGCGCTCGTGCAGGGCATGCATCCGATCGACGGATAGCCCTGGTCGTGAAGTGGGTTGTAGGGCACGTGATGATCCTTTATGTAGTTCCAAACTCGCTTGTCGTCCCAGTCCGCCAGCGGGTTCAGCTTCCAGAGGCCGAAACGCTCATCCCAGCCGAACTTCGGAGCGTTGGCCCGTGTCCGAGAGTCGACCCGGCGGATTCCCGATGCCCAGCAGCTCACTTCGCCGAGGGCCGTGCCCATCAGCTCGACCTTGCGATCGGCGCAGCAGGCACCTTCGGGCGGCAAGAGGTTAGCGGCGTCCGGCCCTCCTTGCTCCGCGGTCATGCGGTCGGCGATCCGCTCGAACTGCACCCCGTACCGTTCCTCGAGCGCGTCGCGGGTCTCATAGGTCTCCGGGAACAGGAGCCCGGTGTCGACGTAGAAGAATTTCGCCCGCGGCTCGATCCGGTTGACGAGATCCACCATCACCGAGCTGGTCTTCTGAAACGAGACCGCGAACCGCAGGTCGTGACCGAAGCCCTCGAGCGCCCAGGCGATGATCTCCTCCGCGTCGAGCGACTCGACCTCGGCGCGGACCGCGGCCGGGTCGACGAGCTCGCCGTCGATCACTGTCGGCCGGCGATGGCCGTTGCCGTTCCCGTTGACCGGCCCCGACGGTATCGGGGTGTCGATGACGTAGGCCCGGCCGCCCATCAGATTGCGCACTCGCCCTCGCCGCGCTCGACCTTGTAGGGCTCGGAGCGGTTCCAGTCGATGAACTGGCTCATCGTCTCGAGGTTGAACTCGGCCGGCATCGCGAGGTCCTTGATCAGCGCCTCGAAGGGCTCGGTGCCGACCCGTTCGACGAAGCCGTTGAAGGTCTCGCCGTCCGAGCGCTCGACCTGGTAGTGGCGGATCCAGCGCTCGACCGCGTCGGGGACGCGCTTGGCGGGCAGACGCACTTTTAGCCGGTGGCCGAAGACCACATTGCCGCCCGTGAAGTTGCCGCCGACGTGGGGGATGTAAGCGGGCATCGTCCGCTCGCCGGCCTTGATCGAGGCGCCGTAGAAGCCGATCGTCCCGATGTGGTGCTGGCCGCAGCCGTTCGGGCAGCCCGACATCTTGATCTGGATTTGCCGGGTCAGCGGGTCGGTGATCCGCATCGACTCGATCCGGTCCTGGATCGCCCGGTTGAGCCCCATCGAGCTGGTGATCCCGAGCTTGCAGCTATCGGTACCGGGGCAGGACACGACGTCGTCGATCCCGAGCGCGCCGGAGCCGCCGAGGCCGAGCTCGACCAGGCGCTGCCAGACGTCGTAGGCCGCCTCGTCGCGGACCCAGCGCAGGACCAGGTTCTGCTGCACGGTGGTCCGCGCGTAGCCGCCGGTAAGCTCGCGCATGATCGCGGCCAGGCCGCGGAGCTGCGCCGGGGTGAGGTCGCCGCGGGTGACCTTGACGGTCACGGTGGAGAAGCCGTGCTGGCGCTGTGGGGCGACGTTGGACTCGGTGAAGCGATCGAACTCCGAGCGATCGCCGTTCGGGCTCGCGCCGGCCGCGTACGGGCCGGGGGCGTGGGCCTCCTCGTCGTCGACGAACAGCAGCCTGTCGATCGAGAAGTCGCGCTCGGCGACCCAGTCGCCCTCGAGCTCCTCATCCACCATCTCGCGGAAGGCATCGATGCCGACCTTGTCGACCAGCACCTTAATCCGCGCCCGGGCACGGTTCACACGCAGCCACTCCTGGCGATCGAAGATCCGCAGGCAGGCCTCGGTGACCTTGAGGTAGTCGCCGTTGTCGAGCTCGACGAACTCGTACAACGTCGGGGCGATCCGGGGCATGATCGAGGTGCCGCCGCCGACCACGATCTCGGCCCCGCGCACCCCGTCGCGCTGCTTCGGGATGAAGCCGATGTCGTGGATACGCGTGATCGCCACGTCCTCGTCGGTGGCCGTGAACGCGGTCTTGATCTTGCGCGGCATCAGCTGCGTGGTGGGGTGGCGGACGAAGTAGCGGACGTAGGCGCCGGCGTAGGGGGTGATGTCGAACAGCTCGGAGTGGGCGACGCCCGCGAACGGGTCGCCGGTGACGTTGCGGACCGTGTTGCCGCAGCCCTCGCGCGAGGAGAGCCCGGCGTCGGAGAGCTCGCGGATCAACTCGGCCGCGTCGGGGAGCGGGACGTGATGGATCTGGATGTTCTGGCGGGTGGTGATGTGGCCCTTCTTCAGCGGCGCCCACTTCTCGATCACCGAGCCGAAGGCCTCCAGCTGCGCGGGGTTGACGCCGCCCATCGGCAGCTTCACCCGGATCATCTGCACGTCAGGCTGGCGCTGGCCGTAGACCCCCTGCTTGAGCCGGAAGCCGATGAACTCGTTCTCGGCCGTCTGGCCGTCGAGGAACTTGCCCGCCTCGCTGTCGAAGTCGTCGAACTCGCGCTCGAGGATCGGGATCACGTGGCCGGGGACGTTCTCGTAGACCTCCGGGTTCTCGAGTGAGCCAACCGGGCCCTTGCCCTTCTGGTGCTTGGCGGCGTGAACCTCGAGCTTGTGTTCAGCGGCGATCCGCTCGGCGGCGGTCGTCGCCTCGGGGGCGGCCGTCGGCTCCATGGCGGCGCATATTACACAAATCCCGATTGGGATTTGGGTATTTAAGAGCTAGGTAATCAGCCCACGTCGGTGCCCTCGATCAGGAACGCGACCCGCACGTGGGCGCGGTATTCGTCGAGGTTGTCGCCGCGGATCCCGGTCGAGACGATGTCCACGGCGCGGATGTTTCGCAGCGACGACTGCGCCTGGTTCAGCGCCTGCTTGGCGGCGTCGTCGGTCGAGGTCTTCGAGCTCCCGACGAGCTCGATGATCTTCACTACGGCCACTCTCTCCTCCTTGCTTGGGGTCGCCCCGTGCGGGGCAATGCCGGTGTTCTATCCCGAACCGGTCAGCGAGGCAAGCGCGAGTGGCCCCAGGCGTAGCCGCTGACCTGGCGCGCGGCGATCCCTTCCTCGAGCGTGGCCCGCTGCCAACGGCTCTGCCCCCGGTCGCTGGCGGCCGGCGCGGGCGCGGTCTCGACCAGGTACTGCTCGACCGCGGCGACGATCGCCGCCGCCTCGGTTTCGGTGGCGGCGGAGGAGACGACCTCGATCCGTGGCCGCGGAGGTCTTCGCGTGCCGTTGGTGCCCTTCATCACCGCTGAAATCTAACCTGCTCGGCGTGGCCGAGATTCCCGTCTTCGACTCCGAGGCGGTGCTGGCGTCGGTGCCGGCCGCGGCGGCGATCGAGCGCACCCGCGTCGCCTTCGAGCGCCACGCCGCCGGTGACTGGGCGATGCCGGCGAAGGTCTACCTCGACGCCCCTCCGAATGGCGACTTCCGGGCGATGCCCGCCCGCGGCGGCGGCCTCGCGACACTGAAGTGGGTGACTTCGTTTCCCCGCAACCGCGAGCGCGGGCTGCCGGTGGTCACCGGCGCGCTGCTCGTGTCCAGCGCCGAGACCGGGGAGCTGCTCGCCCTGCTCGACTGCGCCGCGGTGACCTCGCTGCGCACCGGCGCCGCGGCGGCGCTCTCGGCGCAGGTGCTCGCGCGCGCGGATGCGCGCTCGGTTGGGGTGATCGGCTGCGGGGTCAACGGCGCCTGGGCGGCGCGCTGCATGGCGGCGGCGGGCTACGGGCCCGGCATCTGCGCCGACGCGCGGCCGCAGGCGGCCGAGGCGCTTGCGGCGGAGCTCGGCTGGGAGTCCGGCCCGCGCGATCGGGCGGCCGCGCAGGATGTGGTCGTCACCGTCACCCCGGCCGACCAGCCGGTGATCGGGCTCGAGGACCTGCGCGCGGGCCAGCACTTCGCCGTCCTTGGGGCCGACGTGCACGGCAAGGCCGAGGTCGCGCTCGACGCGCTCTCCCGATGCCGGCTCTTCTGCGACGAGTGGGAGCAGGCATCGAAGGGCGGCGAGCTTGCCGGGGCGGTCAGCTCCGGCTTGGTGGCGCACGGCGACGTGACCGAGATCGGCGAGGTGCTCCTCGGCCACAGCCCGGGTCGGACCGCGGACGAGGAGATCACCCTGTTCGACTCGACCGGGCTCGCGATCCAGGACCTCGCGATCGCCGCGGGGGTACTCGAGTCCTGGCGGGCCGGCCGGCTCCCGGCGCCGATGGCCTCGCTTTGAGACCATGATCTCGTTCTCAGCCCCTGGCAGCCCCGGTCACTCGATCTCGATGTAGGTCCACTCGGCTCTTCTGAGGCCCTGCTCCACCGGGACCCCCGGCTTCACCCAGATGATCTCGTGCTCGCCACCGTCGGGATCGGTGAACCCCAGGTTGAGCAGGGAGCCCATGTCTGAGACCAGCCCGTCGCCCGCGCCCTCGGCGACCACCCGCCGCTGCAGCTCCCAGAACGCCTCCTCGCTGGCGGCCTTGAGGGCGAAGTGGTCGAGCCGTCCGCGCGCGAACATCTCCTGCCGCCCGGGCGGGTCCACCCCGGGGATCTGGAACGGGTGCAGGACTGTGTGCGGGCCGACCTCGATGAAGGCGTGGCGCAGGCCCTCCTCCTCGATGTCGACCGTCGTCCGGGCATCGAAGAGGCGCTCGTAGAACGCGATCAGCCGATCCATGTCGGCGGTGACGAAGGTCAGATGGTGGATGTCGTCGAGCAGCGGGGTCATCGCGACCTCCCCTTCGTGGCTGTTGATGCTCTGACCGACCGACCCTACAGCGGGATGTTTCCGTGCTTGCGCTTCGGCTGCTCGGCCCGCTTAGTCTGCAGCGTGCGCAGGGCGCGTATCAGTTTCGGCCGCGTCTGGTGCGGTTCGATCACGTCGTCGATGTAGCCGCGCTCGGCGGCCGAGTAGGGGTTGGCGAAGTGGGCCTTGTAGTCGTCGATCAGCTTCGCCCGGCGCTCCTCGGGCGTCGGCGAGGTCTGGATGTCGCGGCGGTAGATGATGTTGACGGCGCCGTCGGGACCCATCACCGCGACCTCGGCCGAGGGCCAGGCGAAGTTGAAGTCCGCGAGCATGTGCTTCGAGTTCATGACGTCGTAGGCGCCTCCGTAGGCCTTGCGGGTGACTACGGTCAGCTTCGGCACCGTCGCCTCGGTGAACGCGTAGAGCAGCTTCGCCCCGTGGCGGATGATCCCGTTCCACTCCTGTGAGGTGCCGGGGAGGAAGCCCGGGACGTCGGTGAACGTGAGCAGCGGGATGTTGAAGGCGTCGCAGAAACGCACGAAGCGAGCCGCCTTCTCCGACGACTCTATGTCGAGCACGCCGGCGAGGTGCTTGGGCTGGTTGCCGACGATCCCGATCGGATGACCGTCGAGTCGCGAGAAGCCGACGACGATGTTCTGCGCGAAGTGCTCATGGACCTCGAAGAAATCGCCGTCGTCGACGATCAGGGCGATCAGGTCGCGCATGTCGTAGGGCTTCGAGGGATCGTCGGGGACGATCGCATCGAGCGCCTCGTCCATGCGCTCGGGGTCGTCGAAGGGCTCGACCCGCGGCGGCAGCTCGAGGTTGTTGGAGGGTAGGAAGCTCATCAGGTAGCGGATGTCGGCGAGGCACTGCTCCTCGTCGTCGGCGGCGAAGTGCGCGACCCCCGACTTCGTGTTGTGCGTCATCGCCCCGCCGAGCTCCTCGAACTCGACCTCCTCGCCGGTCACCGTCTTGATCACCTCGGGCCCGGTGATGAACATGTGCGAGGTCTCCTTGACCATGAAGATGAAGTCCGTCATCGCCGGTGAGTACACGGCGCCGCCCGCGCACGGCCCCATGATCGCCGAGATCTGCGGGATCACCCCCGAGCACTGGACGTTGCGGACGAAGACGTCGCCGTAGGCGCCGAGCGAGACGACGCCCTCCTGGATCCGGGCCCCGCCGGAATCGTTGAGGCCGATCACCGGCGCCCCGACCTTGGCGGCGAGGTCCATCACCTTGCACATCTTCTCCGCCATCACCTCGCCGAGTGAGCCACCGAAGACGGTGAAGTCCTGGCTGAAGACGAACATCGGCCGCTCGTCGATCGTCCCGTAGCCGGTGACCACGGCGTCGCCGTAGGGTCGCTTCTTGCCCATCTCGAACTCGTGTGTGCGGTGGCGGACGAAGGTGTCGAGCTCCTCGAACGAGCCCGGGTCGAGCAGCTTCTCGATCCGCTCGCGGGCGGTCAGCTTGCCCTTCGCGTGCTGCTTTTCGACCGCCTCGGCGGAGGCCGAGTGGACCGCCTGCTCGCGCAGCTCGCGCAGGTAGGCGAGCTTCTCCTCGTGGGTGACGGGATTGCGCTCGCGCATCGGGGCGCGGATTCTATGGGCCGTGCGCGGAGGTCGGCTCGCGGCGCTCAGCCGCGGACGAACGGGCGTCGCGCGGGAGATCCGAGCTCGTCGAGCAGCCCCTCGAGCGCAGCGATCGCCTCAGCCGGATCGGGCCGGGAGTGCTGGGCGGTGATCGCGACCGCGGTCCCGAAGCCGCTTTCGGCGAGCTCGACCGCGATCCTGGCGTGCGCCCCGGGCTGCGCGGAGCGCCAGGCGAGCACTCGCCCGGGGTCCCGGTCGGTGATCTGGACGGCGATCGGACGGGCGATGCCGACAAGGCCGCCCATCCATGACTCCATCCGCTCCAGGTCGTCGGCGAGCTCCCACAGCTCCGGCGCCGATTTGACCAGGGTTCGCTTCGCCTTCGATTCCATGTGCGCGGGGTTCTGCCGCCCGCTCCCGACTCCTGCCGCCGATCATCCGGCTGCAACGAGCCTGGCGATCAGAAGAACGCCCCGCCCCGGTACTCCCCGAAGACGTCGCGCATCGCGTTGCAGACCTCGCCGATCGAGGCTTCGGCGGCGAGCGCATCGCGGATCGGGTGCAGCAAATTGCCCTCGTCGCGGGCAACCTCGCGCAGCGTCTCGAGCCGCGAGTCGACCCCGGCTTGGTCGCGATTGGCCTTGAACCTCGCCAGCCGCTCCTTCTGGCGGCGCTCGGACTCGGGGTCGACCCGGAGGATGTCGACGTCGTCGACGGTGTCGGTGACGTACTTGTTGACACCGACGACGATGTCCTGGCCGGTCCGGTAGCGCTCGTGGTAGGAGAGCGCCGACTCCTCGATCTCGCGCTGGATGAACTCGAGCGCCTCGACCGAACCGCCGAGCTCCGAGACCTTGTCGATCAGCTCCCAGCTCCGCCTCTCGATCTCGTCGGTCAGCGACTCGACCAAATAGGAGCCCGCGAACGGGTCGACGGTGTCGGCGGCGCCAGATTCGTGAGCGATCACCTGCTGGGTGCGCAGCGCGATCCGCGCCGAGCGCTCGGTCGGCAGCGCCAGCGCCTCGTCGAAGCCGTTGGTGTGCAGCGACTGGGTGCCGCCGCAGACGGCCGCGAACCCCTGCAGCGCGACCCGGATGATGTTCACCTCCGGCTGCTGGGCCTGCAGCGTCACGCCTCCGGTTTGGGTGTGGAAGCGGATCGTCTGCGAGCGCTCGTTGGCAGAGCCGAAGCGCTCGCGGACGATCTCGGCCCACATCCTCCGCACGGCGCGGAACTTGGCGATCTCCTGGAAGACGTTGTTATGGCAGTTGAAGAAGAACGCGAGCCGAGGGGCGAACTCGTCGATCTTCAGGCCGCGCGCGAGCGCCGCCTCGGTGTAGGCGATCGCGTTCGAGAGCGTGAACGCCACCTCCTGCACCGCCGAGCAGCCCTTCTCACGGATGTGGTAGCCCGAGATCGAGATCGTGTTCCACTTCGGCACGCGGTCGCGGCAGTACTCGAAGATGTCGGTGGTCAGCCGCATCGTCGCCTCGGGCGGGTAGATGTAGTTGCCCCGCGCCACGTACTCCTTGAGCACGTCGTTCTGAACCGTGCCGCGCAGCTTCTCGGCCTCGACCCCGTGCTCCTCGCCGACGAGCTCGTAGAGCAGCAGCAGGATCGCCGCCGGGGCGTTGATCGTCATCGAGGTCGAGACCTCGTCGAGCGGGATCGCCTCGAAGCAGATCCGCATGTCCTCGATCGTGTCGATCGGCACCCCGGTGCGCCCGACCTCTCCGTCGCAGAGCGGGTCGTCGGAGTCGCGGCCGAGCTGGGTCGGCAAATCGAAGGCCATCGAGAGCCCGGTGGAGCCGTGCTCGATCAGATAGCGGTAGCGCTCGTTGGTGTCCTCGGGGCTGGCGAAGCCGGCGTACTGGCGCATCGTCCACAGCCGGTCGCGGTACATGCCCCCGTGGATCCCGCGGGTGAACGGGTAGGCGCCCGGCTCGCCGAGCCGCTGCTCGAGGCCCGGCGCGACGTCGTCCGGATCGTAGACGCGGTCGATTTCGATTCCCGAGTCGGTGAACACCCGCTCGTCGTCGGGCCCGACGACCGGGGCGACGAAACGGTGGAGGTCGGCCTCGACCGCCGCGGCCTGCTGAGGATCGGACGGCTCGGCCTGCTCGGTGGCGGAGCGCTCGGACATGGGCGGAAGTCTAGGTGGCGCCGCGGGGGCGCCGGGCGATCGCCGCCTCGACCGCCTCCGCCATGCGCTCGGCGGGGGCCGGGTAGGTGTACCGGGCGACTGCCTCGGGTGCGGGAGCCGGCAGCCCACCCCGCGCCAGCCGCGCAAGCGCCGCCGCGATCGCGCCCGGGTCGTCGGCGCGCACCGTCTCGCCGCCGATTTCCTCTACCACGCGCCCGGCCTCGGTACCGGCGGCGAGCGCGAGCACCGGCCGTCCCGCGGCCAGGTACTCGAACAGCTTGATGTTGAGCAGCTGCGACCGGGCCGGCTGGGCGAGCAGCAGCAGCGTGTCGGCCTCGCGCTGGAGGCCGAGCGCGCGATCGCGCTCGAGGCTGCCCGCGGCGACGATTCGCGCGGGGGCGACGTCGGTCGATACCAGTGCGGCCTCGGTATCGGTCAGCGGTCCGGCGACGACGAGCTCGAGCCTCGCCGCCGCCTCGGGCTGCTCGCGGGCGAGCCGCCCGAGCGCCTCGATCAGGGGGCGGGGGTCGCGACCATAGCTGCCGAAGCGCCCGGTGTAGACGAGCGAGACGCGCTCCGGGTCGAGCAGGCCGGTCGGATCGGCGACGGGCGCGCTCGCCGGCTCGGGGTCCCAGCCGTTGGGAACGAGCAGCGGCGCGGCGATTCGCCGCCGACGCAGATCCTCCGCGGCGGGCTTCGAGACGCAGACGACCACGTCGGCGCGACCCAGCCAGCGACGCTCGAGCCGCTCGTCGAGCCGCCGCTGGGCGGCGGTCGGGAACTCTGGTCGAAGCGGCTCGAACGTCCACGCGTCGCGCACGTCGGCTACCCAGGGAAGCCCGCGCCGCTGCAGGGCGAGCCCTATCGCATGCGCCGACTCTGGCGGCGAAGTCGTGATCACGCAGTCGAAACTGCCTCGGCGGACGAGGCCGAGGGCGCGGCGGCGGGCGAACGGCGCCCAGGCCAGCGCCAGCGCCTCCGGCACGACGAGCCTGCTGAGCGGATGCGCGCGACCGGCGTAGGTGTCGGCGTCGAAGAGCGCGTCGATCCGCTCCTCGCCGCGCATGCGGGCGCGCCAGAGCTGCGCGTCGGCCGACTGTACGACTTCGGCCTCCGGGGACGGTCCATAGGCGGACGTGGTCAGCACCGTGACCTCGTGGCCGAACCGCCGCAGCCACCTCGCCATCGAGGCCGGGCGCAGCGCCCCCGTGTCGCGGCACGGCGGGTAGAAGTAGGCGATCAGCAGGATCGAGCGGCTCATCGACCTTCCTTGCGGCGCCGCGCCGCGATCGCCTCCTCGTATGCCGTGCCCATGCGCTCGACCAACCGCGGCCAGCTCCACTCGGCGACCGCCTTGCGCCGGCCGGCCTCGCCGAGTGCCCGCCGGCGCGCGGCGCCCGCGTCCACCAATTCGCGCAGGGCGCCCGCGACCGCGTCGGGATCGCCGCGGGGGACGAGGAGCCCGTTCTCGCCCTCGTCGATCACCGCCCGCACACCGGGGTAGTCGGTCGCGATTGCCGGAAGCCCGCACGCCATCGCCTCGATCAGCACGATCCCGAACGACTCCGGCGGCTCGGTGGTGAGCAGGAAGAGGTCGGCGGCGCGCAGCACCGCCGGGAGCTCCGCGTGCGCCACGCCGCCGAGGAAATGGACCCGCTCGCCGACGCCGGCGCCCGCGGCTCGGGCCCGGAAGCCGTCGAGCAGCTCGCCGTCTCCGGCGACGACCAGATGCAGGCGCTCGTCGCCCAGCCGGACGAGGCCGTCGATCGCGATGTCGAGGCGCTTGAAGTGGTGGGCGCGATCGAGGGTGGCGACGAAGGCGACGACGATCGCCTCGGCTCCGATCCCGAGCCGCTCCCGGAGCCCGTCGTCGCCTCCCTCGGGCGTGAACAGGCCGGCGTCGACCCCGTTCGGCATCTCGACCAGCTTCTCCGGGTCGCGCTCCGACGTCCGGCGCAAATATGGCACCGACCGCGCGTGGTCGGCGGAGAGCACGCAGACGCGATCGGCGGCGCCGACGAGTAGCGGCGCGACGGTGTGCTCGTAGGCGGCGAACGGCGCCCGGCGCCCGCGCTCGCCGACGAGCCGGTTCTTGTAGTGGATCAGCAGCGCCTGCGAGCGGCGCCGCGCCCGCAGCCGGCCGAGCAGGGTGACCTCGGAGCCGAAAATGAACGGATAATGCAGGTGGACGACGTCGAAGCCCTCGATCCGGGCCAGGCGTGGGATCAGCGGCGCGTTGCCGATCGAGAGCACGGGCTCGATCCGGTGCACGATCACGCCGCCCGGGTCGGGCGCCTCGCCTGGCGCCGGGGCGGTGAACACCTCGACCAGGTCACCGCTGGCCGCCTGCTCGCGTGCGAAGCGGTACGCGGTGTTGCCGGCCCCGCCCGGGTAGGGCGGAAAGGTCGCGGTCAGGTGGGCGATCCGCAGCGCGCTAATCGCCCATGCCGACGAGCCGCTCGACGCCGGCCTGCTCGATCGTCGTCTGAAGCCCGGCGCGCAGCTCGACCTCGGGCTCCCAGCCGAGCAGCTGCTTGGCGCGGGTGATGTCGGGCTGGCGCACCTGGGGGTCGTCGGTGGGCAGCGCCTCGAAGACTATCTCCGAGCGCGACTCGGTCACCTCGATCACGGTCTCGGCGAGCTCGAGCAGGGTGAACTCGATCGGGTTGCCGATGTTGATTGGCTCGTGCACGTCCGATTCGGCCATCGCAACGTAGCCGCGGATCTGGTCGTCGACGTAGCAGAAGCTGCGTGTCTGGGTGCCGTCGCCGAACACGGTCAGCGGCTTCTCCTGCAGCGCCTGGCGGAGGAAGGTGGGGATCGCGCGCCCGTCGTGGGGACGCATTCTGGCTCCGTAGGTGTTGAAAGTGCGCACGATCGCGGTGTCGACGCCCTGCTGGCGGTGATAGGCCATCGTCAGCGCCTCGGCGTAGCGCTTTGCCTCGTCATAGACCCCGCGCGGGCCGATCGGGTTGACGTGGCCCCAGTAGCTCTCGGGCTGGGGGTGCACCTGGGGGTCGCCGTAGACCTCGGAGGTCGAGGCCAGGACGAAGCGGGCCCGTTTTTGCTTCGCCAGCCCGAGCATGTGATGGGTGCCGTAGGAGCCGACCTTGAGCGTGTGCAGCGGCAGGCGCAGATAATCGATCGGGCTCGCCGGGGACGCGAGGTGATAGACGAAGTCGACCGGCTCGTCGATGAACAGCGGCTCGGTGAGGTCGTGCTGGATGAAGCGAAAGTCGGCCGAGCGGATGTGCTCGATGTTCTGCAGCGAGCCGGTGTCGAGGTTGTCGAAGCAGATCACCCGCTGGCCCGCGGAGAGCAGGTGGTCGCACATGTGCGAGCCCAGAAAGCCGGCGCCGCCGGTGACGATGCAGGTCGCCATCGCCGGGCGAGGATAGCGGCGAACGGGGCACCCGGGGGAGGGGCGGGATTGAAGCTGACGTGGACCGTGCAGCCGCCGAACCCGACCGGGCGAACGCCGCGATCGCGCTGCTCGCCGCCCACGAGCGCAGGCTTCGGCAGATCGCGCAGCGGCTCTCGATCTGCCCCGCCGATGCCGACGACGCGCTCCAGCGGGCGCTGGAGATCCTGCTGACCAAGGCTCCGCCGCTGGGCCCGGATCGTCTGATCGCCTGGATGACCGTCGTCACCAAGCGCGAGGCGATGGCGGTGCGGCGCTCCCGGGAGCGGTTGCTGGCTTCCCCCCGCCGCGAGTTCGACGGCGGCACGCTCCCGGATGCGCTCGAGACTACTCCCTGCGATTTGCCGGGCCCCGCCGAGCGCGTCCAGCGTGACGAGCGCTTGGTCGAGGCCAGAGCGGCGCTTGCCGTGCTCAAGCCGCATCAGCGGCTCGCGATCGTGCTCCAGGCCCAGGGCTACTCGTACGCCGAGATCTGCATCGCCTGCGGGTGGACCTACACCAAGGTAAATCGCTCATTGGCCGAGGGTCGTGCCAGGCTGCGCGCGGTGGCCGGCCGCGGTCGGTGAGCTGGCCGACACGCGAGCGCCCTGCTCGCCGAGCGCGAGACAGCTGCCCGGCGGCGCGTGCGTGGGTGGTCCTGGAGGCTCGAATCGTTCCGCTGAACTCGCTCCCCCTCGTCGTCCTGAGCGGGAGCGGCCAACCTCGGCCTGAAGGCGGCGTGTCCGCCCCCTCTCACGCGGAAGCGGAAGCGGAAGCGACATCACCTCGGCGGCGGTCCCGAGCGCCCGTGCATGCTGAGGCTGCGACGGGGAGAGGTGGTGCCGATCGTCCGCGTCACGCCAAGAGACGAGTAACCGGGTCAGGACGTGATGTCCGGCTGCTTCGGCAGCAGCCGATGGCCGTCGACGACGGCGGCCGCAACGTCGGCGAGCTTGGTGTTCGCGCGGCGCGATTGGTCGCGCAGCATCTCGAAGGCGTCAGCATCATCGACCGAATGACGCTCCATCAGGACGCCCTTGGCTCGCTCGATGACCGCGCGGCGGCCGAACGCACCCTCGAGGTCGTGGTACTCGGTGAACCGGCGAAGCACGATGTCGATCGCGCTCTGCCAATCGTCGACCTCGACGTCGGTGATGCAGGCAAAGATGCCGCGCTTCGATGCCTCCTTGACGAAGGCGGGATCGGGCGCATGGATGAGGAGGATCACCGGGCACGCGGCCTCCTGCACGATCTTGTCGATCAAGGCGAGGGCATGCTCCGAGCTCTTGCCGAGGCCGACGAGGGCCACATCAGGTTGCTCCCTGGCGGTCACGACTCCGGCGTGCGCAACGTCGATCTCGCGTGCGATCACCGCATGCCCGAGGTTCGCGACCATCGGCGCAACGAGCGCCAGCCGATCCTTGCTCTCGTTGGCGATCAGCACCCGGAGATGGTCGGTCTCGCGATAGCTCATCGACGGTCCAGTCAGTCCCGAGTCTAACTCTGGCCAGCGCCCGCCGAGGGCCTCGTGCGTCCGGGTGTATGGTGGCCATGCGCTTCGCCTCAAACCTCGGCGAGCGAATCGTTCCGGCCCCGACCCTCGGCTGGTGAATGGGCGTGCCGACCTCACACGGTCTGCGCCATCACCACCCAGAGTTAGGAGCGACATGCGAACCACCACCGGAACGGCAGCGGAGGCCACAGAGATCCGTCCCTTCCAGGTTGAGGTTCCGAAAGAGGATTTGGACGACCTCCGTCACCGCATCGCCGCGACGCGCTGGCCCTCAAGGGAGCTCGTCGACGATCGGTCGCAGGGCGTGCAACTGGCTACGACAAAGGCCCTGGCCGACTATTGGGCGAACGAGTACGACTGGCGCGAGTGCGAGGCCAGGCTGAACGCGCTGCCTCAGTTCAAGACCGAGATCGACGGCGTCGATATCCACTTCATCCACGTGCAGTCACCGCACGAGGACGCGCTGCCACTGATCATGACGCACGGCTGGCCCGGCTCGGTCGTCGAGCTGCTGGATACGATCGGCCCGCTCACGGACCCGACCGCGCACGGCGGCAGCGCGGGGGACGCGTTCCACCTGGTGCTGCCTTCGTTGCCCGGTTACGGGTTCTCCAGTGAGCCGCCCGAGCTCGGTTGGGACGCCGCCCGGACTGGACGGGCTTGGGCGGAGCTGATGCACCGCCTCGGCTACACCAGCTACGTCGCCCAGGGCGGCGACGTGGGTGCCCTCGTCACGGACCTGATGGGTCGCCAGGGTGTCGAGGGTTTGGTCGGCTACCACCTGAACCTGCTCACGGCGGTGCTCGCGATCGGCGATCACCTGCCCAAGGAATCCGAACAGGAACGCGCAGCGGCCGCGGCGGTCGCGACGTTCAGGGAAGACGGCTTCGGCTACTTCCTTGAGATGGCAACCCGGCCGCAGACGATCGGCTACTCCCTGCTCGATTCACCGGTCGCCCTCGCGGCCTGGCTGCTCGATCACGACACGGACAGCTACTACAAGATCGCCGGCGCCTTCGTCGACGGAAAGCCCACGGGCAACCTGACACAGGAGTCGATCGTCGACAACATCACGCTGTACTGGCTGACCGGCACCGCAGCGTCGGCGGCCCGGTCGTACTGGGAGGACGCACGAGCGCTGGCCGCATCGCTTGCGAGCGGTCAGCCTCCTCCGGCGGTCACGGTGCCGGTCGGCTTCACCACGTTCCCCGGCGAGATCTGGGCGTCGCCCCGGAGCTGGGTCGAGGCCGTCTACCCCGACCTCGCCTACTTCAACGAGGCCGACAAGGGCGGCCACTTCGCGGCCTGGGAGGAGCCCGACGTGTTCACCGACGAGGTTCGGTCGGCGTTCCGGCCGCTGCGCTAGACAGCGTGTTGGAACGTCGCACACGTGTCCACATGCCGTCGCTCGACGGGGCGACCGAGTGGCTCAACTCCGAGCCGCTGGGCCCCGCCGAGCCGCGGGGCCGCGTCGCAATACCGAGCGCCATCCGGTCTCGCGAAAGGAGATCCTCATGAGCACGACTGTCGGAACAGCCAACGAGATCCGTCCGTTCCACGTCGACTTTCCGGAAGACGAACTTGCCGATCTCCGCCGCCGGATTGCGGCGACGCGCTGGCCGGAGAAGGAAACCGTCCCAGATCATTCGCAGGGCGTGCCGCTTGCGATGACTCAGGAACTCGCCAAGTACTGGGCCACGGACTACGACTGGCGCAAGTGCGAGGCAAAGCTGAACGCTCTACCGCAGTTCATCACCAAGATCGACGGGCTGGACATTCATTTCATGCACGTTCGTTCGCAACATGACGCCGCGTTACCGCTCATCGTCAATCACGGATGGCCCGGCTCGATCATCGAACAGCTGAAGATCATTGATCGGCTGACCGATCCCACGGCGCACGGCGCCAGCGCATCGGACGGCTTCCATGTGGTGATTCCGTCGATGCCCGGCTACGGGTTCTCCGGCAAGCCCACGAGCACCGGCTGGGGTCCTGAGCGCATGGGCCGAGCCTGGGCAGAGCTCATGGGGAGGCTGGGATATGACCGCTACGTCGCCCAAGGCGGCGACTGGGGTGCTTTCGTCGTGGACCAGATGGGCTTGCAGGCACCTGACGGATTGCTCGCCATCCACACCAACATGCCGGCCACGGTTCCGGCTGACGTCGACGAGGCTCTCCAGGCCGGCGACCCGCCGCCATCCGACCTTTCAGCTGAGGAACGACGCGCGTATGCGCAGCTGGAGAAAACGTTCAAACAAGTCGACTACGCCAGGTACATGGCCGCGCGCCCGCAGACGTTGTACGGGATCGCGGATTCACCCGTTGGGCTGGCCGCCTGGCTTCTCGACCACAACGATGCCGACGACCAGCCGGCCGCAGCGGTCGTCGAGGCTCTGGACCGGACCACGAGCGCGAACGGGGAACTGACGCGTGACGAGTTGCTCGACAACATCACGCTCTATTGGCTGACGAACACGGGGGTCTCTGCTTCTCGTCTCTATTGGGAATACAAGGTGGCTTTTTCAACGCGAAGGGCGTCTCAATTCCGGTCGCCGTGAGCGTCTTTCCCGGCGAGCAATATGAGGCGCCGCGAAGCTGGACGGAGCGGGCGTATCCAAATCTCATCCACTACAACGAGGTCGACAAGGGTGGGCACTTCGCGGCGTGGGAACAGCCGCAACTCTTCTCACAAGAGGTCCGCACGGGGTTGCGAAAGCTCCGCTAGGCGACCGTGTTCGACCGTCTGCACCGGCCGTTCGAACGTCTGCACATGCCCGCGCTCGGTGGGGCGACCGGGTGGCTCAACTCCGAGCCACTCAGCCCCGACGGGCTCCGCGACCAGGTCGTCCTCGTCAACTTCTGGACACTGACCTGCATCAACTGGTTGCGCCAAGAGCCGTACGTCCGCGCCTGGTCGCGGGCCTACCACGGCGACGGTCTTGTCGTCATCGGAGTCCACACGCCGGAGTTCTCGTTCGAGCACGAGATCGAACTCGTCCGCGCGGCGACGAAGGAGCGAGGAATCGGCTACCCGGTCGCTGCCGACAACGACTACGCAGTCTGGACCGCCTTCGACAACCACTACTGGCCGGCGCTGTACTTCGTCGACGGGGAAGGCATCATCCGCGACCACCACTTCGGCGAAGGGCGTTACGAGGAATTGGAGCGATCGATCCAGCGCCTGCTCGGCGTCGAGCGTGAGCTCGTCTCCGCCGAAGGGGTCGGCGTAGAGGCCGAGGCCGACTGGGAGGACCTCAGTACCCCCGAGACGTATCTCGGCTACGGGCGTGGCGGGTCGCCCGCCTCACCGGATGAGCTGAGCGTCAACAACTGGGCCCTCAGCGGCGAGTGGACGATCGGCCAAGAGAACGTCGTGCTCGACCAGGCCGGCGGCAGCATCGCCTTCCGGTTTCACGCGCGCGACGCGCATGCCGTTCTGTCGGGCGGCGCCGAAACGGCGATTCCGTTCCGCGTGCTCGTCGACGGCGAGGCTCCCGGCGCTTCCCACGGAGTGGACGTCGACGAGGACGGCAATGGCACGTTGGGAGCGGGCCGCATGTACCAGCTGGTGCGCCAGCTGGACGAGGTGCGCGAGCGGACGCTGGAGATCGCCTTCCTAGAGCGCGGCGCCGAGGCGTACTCGTTCACGTTCGGGTAGAGATGCTTCGCCCTGGCAATTGGGTCGTAGTTGGGGTCGCCCGAAGTGAGCCCGAGGCCGAGCTGCTCTGCTCGGTGTTGCGTGGAGCCGGCATCGAGTGCCTGCCCCGGTTGACGAACAGCGGGGCCGGGGCTGGTGACGGCCTGGGGACGGTCGGGGCGCACGACATTCTGGTCAGCCCGGCCGACGCGCAAGAGGCACGCGACCTGCTGCGTTGACCCGATGCGCTTGCGAGTCACAACATGAGCACACTCGGGAGCAATTACGACGATTCGGCCCTCAGTGGCGAGGCGATCGCGCGCGACCGCGCCCGGGAGCTGCTCGGGCCGGTCATGGGCTTCGTCGCCGTAGCGGTCGGATTCGCAGCGCTGGGGGCGTACCTCGGGCGCGATTCGACCGACGTGACGGGGCTGGGTTTCGCCGCTTCCTGAGCGTAGGATCGAATCGATGGACCATGCGTCGGCCGTAGAGGGGCTCAAGTGCGCGGACCTGGTCGATGCGATGGGGCGGCTGCATCGCCACCGTTGTCACATCCTCGATCTCGTCACTCCGACGCCGGGTCGGATCCTGTTTGGCCCCGCGGTGACCATCTCCTACTTCCCGAGCTGCTCGGCTTCGCTTGATCCCGAGCGCTACAACCTCGCCAACCTGTTCTACGAGGCGGTCGGCGACGAGCCGCAAGGCAAGGTGCTGGTGCTCGCCTCGAACGGTTACACCGATGTCTCGATGGGTGGGGGAACGAAGCTGATGCGCGTTGAGCACCATGGTCTGGCAGGCGTGCTGACCGACGGACGCCTGCGTGACTTCGACGAGCTGGCGGGGTATGACTTCGCCGCCTACTGCGCTGGCGAGGCGACACGATGGGGTGGGGACGAGGTGACACCGTTTCAGGCCAACGTACCCGTGGTCCTGAGCGGCGTCGGGGTCATCCCTGGCGTGTATGTGTTTGCCGACTCCTCGGGCGCGGTCGTGATGCCGCCGGGCGACCTCGAGCAGGTGCTGTCCGAGGCACGCTCGATCAAGGCGGACGACGCGCGGTACCGCGCGGAGATCGCCCGGGAGAACGGCCCGCCGCCCTAGGTGGCTGCGGGCCTTCCGAGACGAGTCTTCAACGAGAAAGGACCATCCGATGAGCGACAACACCGAGACCGCGATCCTCGCCGGAGGCTGCTTCTGGGGCGTCCAGGAGCTGCTGCGCCAGCGCGACGGGGTCATCTCCACCCGGGTCGGATACACCGGCGGGGAGAACGACAGCCCGACCTACGCGAACCATCCGGGTCACGCCGAGGCGGTCGAGGTCGTCTTCGACCCGGAGCGCATCTCCTATCGAGACATCCTCGAGTTCCTCTTCCAGATCCATGACCCGACGACCAAGGACCGCCAGGGCAACGACATCGGCTCTGCCTACCGCTCCGAGATCTTCTATACGAGCGACGAGCAGCGCGAGGTCGCCGAGGACACGATCGCCGACGTCGACGCCTCGGGCCTGTGGCCCGGCAAGGTCGTGACGAAGATCAGCGCGGCCGGATCGTTCTGGGAGGCCGAGGCCGAGCACCAGGACTACCTCCAGCACTACCCGAACGGCTACACGTGCCACTACCCGCGGCCAGGCTGGAAGCTGCCACAGCGCGAGACCGCGGCCTAACTTGCCAGGGCGACGACGACAGCAGGGTTGAGCCGGAGCTCTGGTGAGCGGACAATGACCGCGCAGTTGTGCCCCTTGGACGACGAGGAGCGCCCGAGCGCCTCCGCCGAGCCACTCCTCCTTCGCGCGAGCAGCGACAGCCGTGCTGCTGGCTCCCGGTGCTCGCGCCAAGCAAGAGGACGTTCTCGGTCGCGTCACGCAGAGCCCGTCCGAACGTCGGCGGGTGGACCAGCGCAGCAAGGTGAAGCGCCCCCAATTTGGGGGCGCTTCGAGTGCCGCTCGGAAGCCCTACTACGCGCGTGCCGCAGCAGCCTCCGGAAGGCCCATAGCGCGCTCCTCGTTGACCTCGAAGTACGTGTTCTCACTCACGCCGGCGGTAGCCGGATCGAGGTAGTCGCGGAGCGTGTCGATCGAGTCCGCCTCCCACAGGCAGACGGCTACCGACCCGTCCTGGGACGGGAAGAACTGCCGCCCCTGGACACCCGGGGGCCCTCCTCCCGCAACCTCCTCGGCGTTCATCGAGAAGAACTTCTCCGGATCGGTGATCCGGTGCTGCGCAACGATGTTCATAAGTCACCTCTGTTGAGTCATTGGTCTTGGCCGTCTCCACCGCTGGAAACGAGCCGGGAGGTCGCCGAGGCTCTTTGGCTGGTCCAAGACGGCCGCACGAAAAGTTCAGTAAGCGGCGATAAGACCTGTGCGGAAAGCATTGTATCATGATTCATGAAAAGATTTTCTAGAAAAGAAAGCCAACAAACTGAAGCCGGGCTCGCAATCAGCGGTTCGCTTCCTGGTGCTCGTCTGCGTTGCTCATGACCCGGCGTGACTGCTTTCTCTTTGAAGCGCGAGCCCTCACATGGCCGCCGCAGCTGATTCCGAGTGACAGTGAGCGATCCGTACGCCTCGGGTCGAATTAAGCCGCGCGGATCTCCAGCGGTGGCAACTGCAGGGGACACCCCGTACGGTTGACCAAGGTCAACCGATGCCTCGCCGAGGGGCGGGCGGCGCTACGCGCTCGGGGTTCGCGGGCGCTGGCGGATCGGTGAGCGCCCGGACCCCCGGGGCGTACTCGTCCCAACGCCGCTTGTCGAGGTGACGGCGGAGGACGCGCTGGGCGCCGGGGTAGTGCTGGAGGTTGTAGGCGTTGTCGGGGTCGACGCCGCGGTAGTAGATGACCATCTTCACCCGCTTGTGGCGCTCGGCCCAGCGCAGGAGCGCGTTCGTGAACGAGCCGCTCTGGTCGTTGTCCCAGGGCCCGTACTCGCCGATCACGAACGGCCAGCGGTCATAGCGGCGAAAGAACGCCTTGCCCTCGTCGAAGGCGCCCGCGAACTTGGAGTAGATGTCGATCCCGACCCAGTCGACGAAGCGGCCGCCGGGCCAGTAGTCGGGGGGCTGGTTGCCGGCGATGTTCGGGGAGCCGAAGCTCTGCGGAACCCACATCATTGCCACCCGCGGCTCCGGGAGCCGTTCGGGCACGGGCAACGGGATGCCCTCGGGCCCGCCCGCGTACACGGGGTCGTTCTGAGAGCGTGCGCGCAGGATCCGCGGCAGCCCCATCCGCACGAGCCGTTCGTTGATCCGCTGCCGCGAGCCGCCGCGGACGATCAGCGCGAAGCGGCGCCAGGCGCGCTTGAACCAATGGGTGGAGTGACCGTTGTGGCGGGCGCTGCCGTCGGCGTTGAAGGCCGAGTACGGGTTCCAGTGCCCGTTCATCTCCGCCATCAGCCGGATGTAGACCGTCTGGCCGGACTCGGCGATCGTCCGCGCGAGACGGAGGATGTAGCGGTCGTCGCGCCCCTCGGCGATCTGCTGCGGGGTGATCATCTCGACGCCCGCCCCGGTGGCGGTCGAGAGGCTGAGCACGCCCCGGGTGTCGGTGATCCCCCACCGATAGAGGGCGCCGGTGGTCAACGGCACCCGCCAGTGAAAGAAGTCCTGGAGCACCGCCGGATGCGCCCCGACCTGGTCGGCGAAGCGAAAGAGGTCGGCGGCGTCCCCCGTGTCGGAGACGCCGTGGTAGGCGAGCCCATTGCGCGGCGCGTGGGGCTTGCCCGCCGCCGGCGGTGCGCAGGCGACCACAATCACGGCTGCGAGCAGGAGGGTTCCCGCCTTCGCTGGTCCCGTCATCTGAGCGTTGAACACCGTAGCGGCGGCGAAGACGCGCCGCGAGAGGTTCGTTGCGCCCGCGAGCGCCAGCGGAGGGGGTGGGATTCGAACCCACGGACCGAGGGGACCCCGGTCAACAGCTTTCAAGGCTGCCGCATTCGACCGCTCTGCCACCCCTCCGGGTGCGGTACTCAGTCTGACGCGATCGTCGCTCGAATACCCTGCGCGCGATGGCGGAGTGGCGGAACTGGGCGGGCGATCAGCGCTGTATCCCGGCCGCGATCGAGCGCCCCGGCACCCGGCAGGAGCTCTCGGAGGTGGTCCGCCGGGCCGCCGGGGAGGGCCTGCGCGTCCGTGCGTCGGCATCGGGCCACTCGTTCACCGAGATCGCGCTCACCGACGGGATCATGGTCCGGCTCGACCGGCTCAACCGCGTGCTCGAGGTCGATCGAGGCGCCGGCCTGGTCAAGGTCGAGGCCGGGACCGTGCTCGGCGAGCTCAACCGCCGCCTCGACGACCTCGGGCTCGCGTTCGAGAACCTCGGCGACATCGACCGCCAGACGATCGCCGGGTCGATCTCGACCGGCACCCACGGCACCGGGGCTCGCTTTCGCAGCGTCTCGGCTCAGGTGGAGGCGATCGAGATGGTGCTCGCCGACGGCAGCACGCTCGAGCTCTCGGCCGGCGACGATCCCGCCGGGCTCGCCTGCGCCCGGATCGGCCTCGGCGCCCTCGGGCTGATCTACGCGGTGACGATTCGCACCGTGCCCGCGTTCACGCTGCACCGGGTCGACAGCCCGAAGCCGCTCGACGAGACACTCGCCCGGCTCGACGAGCTCAACGATGTCAACGACCATTTCGAGTTCTACGTCTTCCCCAACACCGAGATCGCGCTATGCCGCGAGAGCCGGCGCACCGACGAGCCACCGCGCCCGCGCTCCCGCGCCGCCGTGTATGCGCAGGAGGTGATGCTCGAGAACTGGCTCGGCCAGCTCTTCGCCCTCGCCGGGCGCCACCTGCCCTCGCAGGCGCCGCGGCTCTCGCGCCTGGCCGCGAGCGGCGTCGGGCGCTCGACCAAGGTCGACCGCAGCTATCGCGTCTTCGCCAGCGAACGGCGGATCCGGTTCACCGAGATGGAATACGGGATCGGGCGTGAGCACGCCGCCGAGGCGGTGCGCAGGGTCCTCGAGCGCGCGACCCGCGCCGAGCACCGGGTCGCCTATCCGATCGAGGTCCGCTTCGTCGCCGCCGACGACGTCGTGCTGAGCGCCTCGCACGCCCGCGACACCTGCTACGTCGCCGTGCACCAGGACCGCAAGCTCGACTGGGAGCCGTATTTCCGCGGCGTCGAGGAGATCATGGACGATTACGGCGGCCGGCCCCACTGGGGCAAGCGCCACTTCCAGACCGCCGCCACCCTCGCCCCGCGCTATCCGCGCTGGGACGAGTTCCGGTCGCTGCGGGCGAAACTCGACCCCGGGGGACTGTTCGACAACGCCTACCTCGAGCGGGTGCTGGGGCCGATCGCTTCCGGCGATCAGAGGTAGCCGAACTCGCGCGCGCTCGCGGTCAGCTCGTCGCGGAACTTCGGATGTGCGATCGCGATCAGGCGCTTGGTGCGCTCGCGGATCGACTGGCCCTGGAGCTCGGCGCCGTGCTCGGTGACCACCCTGTCGGTGTTCGCTCCGGGCTCACAAGAACGCCTTGCCCTCGCCCCTGTAGGTCGGCACCTCATCGACGATGCGCTCGCCCTCGATCAGATACAGCGAGTTGAAGCGCTCGCACAGCTCCCCGGCCTTGGCGTGGCGCAAGTAGACGCGATCGCCGATCCGCAGCCGGTGGGCGGGGGCGCCGTGCAGGGGGGTCTGCACCTCCCCGGCACCCTCCTGGCGGTCGAGCCGAAGGCCCCCGGGAAGGTAGGGCTCCGGGAGCCGGTCGCCGGCGGGAACCCCGGAGGCGACGTAGCCGCCGCCGAGCAGGGTGGCGACACCGCCGACCGGGCGCCGGGTCACCTGCAGGCAGAAGAACGCCGCCGGCTCCAGGTCGAGTGAGCGATAGCTGTCGAAGAGCGCCGGCGCGTAGAAGCCCGAGCCCGCGGTCAGCTCGTCGACCACGCCCCCGGCGGCCGTCCGGGCGAGGCTGCCGGTGCCGCCGCCGTTGACGAACTCGAGCGCTTCGTCGCGCGCCGCGAGCGCGTCGCGAACCGCCGCGACGATCCGCGGCAGGCGCCGGCGGATCTCGCGCTCGGACGCCGACTGCATCGCGGTGATCGCGGCGCTGCGCAGCGGCTTGCGGGGGATCCTGTCGCCGACGCCGGCGATCTGTCCCTCGTAAGCCATGAGTCCGGAGAGTCGCGTGCCCGGGCGGTCGCTGATCTCCTCCGCCATCTGCCGGGCGCGGGCGGGGTCGTGTACGGGCGAGCGCTTCGGCCCGATCCGGGCCAGCCGCTCCCCCAGCGGGGACCAGCCGACATCGACGTCGAGGCAGACGCGCAGCTGCGCCGGCCCGCCCCCGATCGCGCCCTCGATCAGGTCCAGATGGGGGCGGTCGTCGACCATCAGCACCGGGGCTATTCCGGGCGCCTCGGCCGCGAGCCGCGCGAGGCGACCGAGCGCCCCGCGATCGACCGATGGGTAGGCGACGACGACGTCGCGGAAGCCGCGCTCGGTCAGGTACAGAGCCTCGGGCAGGGTGAAGGCGAGCACGCCGCGAAAGCCCGGGTCGATTGCGGCTATCCGGCGCAGGACCTCGGTCGAGCGCACCGACTTCGAGGCGACCCGGATCGGCAGCCCCGCGGCCTGGTCGAGCATCCGGCGCGCGTTGCGCCCCATCGCGTCGAGGTCCACGAAGGCAAACGGGGGCGTCGCCGTCGCCAGGATCGCATCGTAACGCGCCTTCAGCGCCTCGCGGTCGATGCTCTCGGAGACGGCCGGACTCACAGCGCCGGCGAGCGTATCTAGAATCGTGCCCTGCCCAGGAGAGGTGGCCGAGCGGCTGAAGGCACTCGCCTGCTAAGCGAGTAGGGGGCGCAAGCTCTCTCGCGGGTTCGAATCCCGCCCTCTCCGCTGAACGCAGCTAGCGGCCGGCCGCGGAGATTTGCTCGGCCAGCGCCGCCTCCAGGTCGGCGGCGAGCTCGTCGATGTCGGCGAGCACGTCGCGGTCGCCGGCGAGGCGGAAGAAGGCGCCGCCGTCGTAGGAGAGGACGCCGATCGAGAGCGCATGTTCTGGGGTGAGGGGGCACGAACGGGTAGATCGCTTCCAGGCGCCGACCGAGGAGGTAGAAGGGGACTTGCGGACCGGGCACGTTCGAGACAGCCAGGTTGAAGGCCAGCGGCCGAGCGATGGCGCCGGCGAGCACCCGGTTGATGGTCGGCGGGCTGAGACGGCACGACTGAAGGCGTCCGAGCAGGCCCGGGGCCGGCGGGTCCGTTAGGCAGCCGCTCGATCGTAGCCGTCCCGAGTACGACGGCGACGATCCGCGCCGCCGGCAGCCGGCCTGACTCAGGCCGCCGGGGTGGGGCCGGAGCCGGGCTCTGACTCGCCGGCGATGAACCGGTCCAGGTTCTCGCGCGCCTGGCCGCGGATCCTGCTCTGCACAGGCGGTGACCAGCCGAGCAACACCCCGACCGGACCCAGCGCCTGGCGAGCCCAGCGCCAGAGGTCGAACTCGTCGCGGTGCTCGGCGATCAGCCCGTCGCGAAATCGAAAGTCGGCGACGATCTCGTTGTGGACTCGCCGGCTGGTGGCGGTGAAGGTGTAGTCGGCGTCCCAATGTGCTGAGCCGCGGTCGCCCTCGGCCCGGACCCCGGAGTGACTGAGCTCGAGGTCGATCGCCCGCTCGCAGAGCATCCGCCACATCGCCCGCACCTCGTCGCCGTTGAGGTCCTGGAACACCGGGTCCGAGAACCGAGCGTAGGGCGCATAACAGGACGCCATCGCCTCGTGGTCGCGGCGGGCGAAGGCCCCGTAGAAGCGCTCGATCAGGGCCGCGTTGGCGGCGGTGTCCTCGGCCACGCGCCGATCGTATCCCGCCCCACGATGGCCCGTCCAGGGACGAGTCCCTTCCAGAGCCCGCAGCTCAGCCGGACAGAGCGCCGAGGCCCCGATCTTGCCGGGACCTTCGAACCTTGCCAAGGCCTCCCGCGGGGCTTTCAGCAGCCCGCGGCGAGGCTGGCTCGGTATGCGGCTGTGGAGTTCCGGGTCGCGTCGCCGCGTTCGGTGCCGGTCCAGACGATCGCGCTGTCGACGCTGACCGGAGTGACCCGGGTGACGACACGGTCGCGGGGCGGCGCCGTGGCGAGCGGCTGCCCGCCGCGGCGGCGCCATTCGACCGCCGCGAAGCTGGCCTCGAGGGCCGGCAGAAGCTCGCCGACGGTCGAGCCGGGCTCGCCGGCGCAGTGGAGCGCCTCACCCGGAGCGAACGCATCAGCGGTCGAGACGTACTCCTCACCCGGTGCGGCGGGGCGGCCGAGCGTGATCTCGCCCTGCCCTGAGTAGTCGCGCGGGATCCGTAGGCCGATCGGACACCTGCCCCCGCCGGTCACGCAGGCACCGCCGGGGATGCTCTCGATCGGCCGAGGATCCCCCGACTCAGCGACGTAGATGACGGCTCCGACGAGGCTGGGCGAGACGGGTGCGAGCGAGAGGCCGATGTCGAGGCCCTCGGCCTCAAAGGCCGCGTCGAGCTCGTCCGCGGCCGCGAACGGGTCCGTGACGCGGGCGAGGATGTATTCGCCGCGGGTCTCGAAGCGCACGCCTGCCGCGGCCGTGCCGGAGTCGCCGCCCAGTAGGCCCGGAGCGGTCACGACGACCGCTGCCGCCAGCGCCGCGACACCGGCGGCGAGAGCAAGCCTGCCCGAGCGTGGCCGTCGCGAGGCCGCTCGCGGTGCCCGGCCGTGCCGGCTGGTTGAGTTCGCCGGCTCGCGCGGGGTCGCGATGATCTCCTCGAGTAGCAGCCGCGCCTCGGGGCCGGCCGCGAGCGAGTCGAGCTCGCGATCGGTGAGGGGCGAGAGCTGCTCGACGCGATCGGCGGTCCGCCTGGATTGCTTCGAAATCATCGTCTCTCTCCTGTCTCGCGAAGCGACGCCCGTGCCCGGTGGGCATTGGGTGGATGTCCGCCGCGGGGCTGCGGTTTCTGCTCCAGCCCGGCGAGCTCGCGCGCCAGGCGCTTGCGGGCCCGATGGGTGCGGATCTTGGCCGCGTTTCGCGAGCAGCCCAGCACGGTTGCGAGCTCGGCGGGGTCGAGTCCCTCCCAGGCGACGAGGCCGAGCAGCTCGCGGTCGTCTTGGCGCAGGCGGGCCATTGCTCGCCTCACGAGGTCGAGGTCCTCGGAGCTCTGCTCGCGCGCCTCGGCGGCCACATCGAGCTCGGACCGCAGGCGCTCGGAAAGCCGCGTACGCCGCGCACTCGAGCGGCGTTGGTTCGCGAGCACGCGCCGCGCAGTCGCGTAGAGCCACAGCCTTGCCGGTTCTCCGGTCGGCACGTCGTCGAGCCGCCGCCAAGCGATCAGGAACGTCTCCGATGCGGCGTCCGCCGCATCCTCAGGGGTCTGGGTGCGGCGAACCGTGTAGCCGAGAAGGCGCGAGAAGCTCGTCTCGTAGAGCTCGGCGAACCGTTTCTCCGGCGTGGTAACGGTGGATTTCTCGGCGATTAGGGCGCAACTCCTCAAGGGGCGTGGGATGGGCATCGTCGCGCCACGCCGACTCCCCGGTCGTCAGGGAGTGCATGTCCAGCACCCCCGGAACGGTTTCTGTCGCACGGGTCGAGCCGCACCGGCTCGTCGCAGTCGTTCGGTCATTCCCCTCCCTCCGCCGTCGGTTGGGCCGTCCGGTAGGTAGCGATCACGACGCCGGTGGTCGTCGTCACGGAGTCGACGAGGCGCAAGGCAGCGAATGCGCCGTCGGGGAAGAGGCGGCGCCCCGAACCGAGAACCAGCGGGTGTATCAACAGCACGAAATCGTCGATGAGACCACGGCGCATCAGCGAGTGAACGAGCTCCCCACTCCCCAGCACGCCGATGTCCTTGCCCGATCGCTGCTTGAGCTCGGCCACGGCCTCGGCGGCGTCGCCCTTCAGGAGCGTGGAGTTGCTCCACGGCAGCGGCTCCTGGAGCGTCGTCGACGCGACGTACTTCTGGACTTTGTTGAGCACCTCGGTGAACGGGTTTTCCGGCTGGTTGGGCCAGAAGCCGTAGAGGTCCTCATAGGTCCGTCGCCCGAGCAGCAGCGGCCCTCCCTCGGCCATTCGCTCCCCCATGACCCGGCCCATGACCTCGTCGTTGTAGGGCAGCGCCCAACCGCCGTGCTCGAAGCCGCCGCGGGTGTCCTCGTCGGATCGGCCCGGCGCCTGCATCACGCCGTCGAGCGTCAGGTTGCTGGTGACGACGAGCTTGCTCATCTGTAGCTCCCTCCGGTCGCGTGGATTGTCATCTGGCTCAGTCCCACTGGCCGCGCGCGTAACGGGTTCCACCGGGTCTTCGAACGGCGCCCACCGGCCGAAGTGCTATTCCCGCCGAGGGGGGAGCGGTCCGCCATCGGGGGGCTCACCTCGATCAGCGCGGTGTAGAAACAGAGCGGTGTGGTAGGCGCACGCACCGGGCCGACTGTGGGTGTGGGGTTCGAGGGGGACGAAAGGATTGCCGCCTTGAAGCGGCATGCCTCATCGCCTATGACGGTCGGGAGCCCCCAAACTCATCGCTATAGGGCGTCCGAGGGCAGCGACGAGTGGGCGGCCCGGGCAATTGGGAGGGCGCTAACGCAAAGGCGCGCAGCTTCCTGGAGGCGCTGATTCCTGAGGCCGACTTCGCCAGAGGCTTGTGGAGGCTGTGCAACTCGCGGGGCTCGCATGCCGGCCTACGCGACGCCGGCAAGGCCGATTTCGCCTGCTGTCCCAGCGCGAGCGCCGGCACCGGATGCCGACAGCTGGGAACGTTTGCGAGTGCTGCCCCGACAGCGGGCGACGGCCGCTGTCGACTCTGTTCGGGTTCGGTGCTAGATCGTCGCTACATCCGACGACCCGAGGAGCCCGCCTCGCGAAGCAGCTCCTACAATCGCTAGCTCCCGGGCCGGTCCCCCGGGCACTCAGGGCCCGTAGCTCAGCCGGATAGAGCGTCGGTCTACGAAACCGAAGGTCACAGGTTCGAATCCTGTCGGGCCCGCTCCACGAAATCCCTGCAAATCACCGGAGGCCGCCGACGGCGCGCTGGTGCTCATCGGGAAAGACGTGGCCCGATCGTGGCCCAAACGGCCTCGCGGTGGACACGCGTAGCTACCCAAGCAAACAGAGGGCGCCGCTCGATGCGACGCCCTCTCGTCCGTCCTGAGCTTGGCTCCGCGCAAGGCGGCACCCGCCGCGGCCTAATTGCGGTGCAGCTGCCCGCGAATGGCTCCGTCAGGATAGGCCTTGGTGTCGATGTCGACGTAATGCGCTTCCGGCTTGCGCTTCAGGCGCTTGACGATCCGCTTGCGCACGTCGCGCACGCAGCCGCTCACCGGGCTCGCCTCGTCGCCCTCGAACAAGCTGAGAATCTCGCGACCGATCTCACCCCTGTCGCCCTTATGCAGGTGCGCACCGGTGACGTCTTCGAGGTTGCGGTAGGTGATCTCGTAACAGATTCGCTTCTTGGCGCGATTCACCCTCAGCGTGACATCCCCGCTAGCTCCGCGATCGCCGCCGTTCGGATTGACGATTTGCCCGGCGTTTAGGTGGCCCGAGACCACCGTGGCCCCACTGGCCGTAAGCGGAATCGCCAGCGCCACGCAAAGGGCCGCGACGCACCCGGCGCCCATGAACTTCTTTCGCACGTTTCTTACCTCCATCCGTCTTGGTCGTAGCGGTTAACCCTGCGCCTCGGGGCGAGTTGCGCCCCCGAGACGCGGGTGATCCGCGATGTGATCACCGTCCCTCCTCCTTGCCCACGGCGCCACGACCGCGATCGAGCGCGTCGAGCCGCTCGGCGAATCCGGCGGCGGAACCGTCGAGCAACGTCCCGTAGTGGCGCTCGATCATCTCGATCGACGTCCCCATCACCCTCGCCAGCTCGAACACCGGAGCGCCCGCCGCGAGCGCCCGCGAGGCGAACGTGCTCCGGAGGTCGTAGATGCGCGCCGGGCGAGCGATCGCAGCCGCGGCGACCGCCGGCGCCCACTCGCGGCGGCGGAACTTGTCGAGGTTGATCAGTCCACCACACGAGGTCGGGAACGGGAGCCCGGTGTCGAGTCGCGCCGGCAGGGCGTCCACTCGATCACCTCGCGGTGGTGGGCGAGCGCGGCCGACTTCGACGGGAACGGGCTCTTGCGGCGGCGGCGGCCGCCCTGGTCGTACTAGCGTAGGCCCCACTTGCCCGGGCCGAGCTTGTACGCCTGGCCCCTCTGGATCGCGGGCATCTCAGACCTCCTCCTCGATCGGGACTCGCTGGATCACGCACTCGACGGTCTCGCCGTCCTGGCACTGGATGCGCGACTCCGCGAGGTTGCGGAGGGTCTGCAACTCGAAAGAGGGCCGCTCGACCTGCTCGCGGTACATCACCGCTTACGCCCGAGCAGCGCAAAGCCAAGGTCAAGGCAAGGAAAGCGCCTTGGCCTTGATCGAATCGAACTCCGCCCGGGTGATCGCTCCGGAGTCGAGCAGTTCCTTCGCCTTGGCGATCTCGCTCGCCGAGCCGCCGGCGGTCTGGCGCACGTACTCGTCCATGGCGGCCTGTTGGCTCTTGGCCTTTTCGATGCTTCGGTCGCGCATCGCGTCGTGCTGGGAGATCAGATAGGCGAGCACGCCGAGGAACGGGATCACGATGATGAACACGACCCAGGCGGCCTTGTGCCCGCCGCCGATGTCGTGACGGCGAAAGATGTCCATGAAGCACGTGATTGCGATCCAGATCCACGCCACCCAGGCGAAGAAGACGATCATCGCCCAAAGGAATTCGAGGAAAGGGAAGTCGGCTTCTGCTATGAGCATGTGTTGTCTCCCAGGTCGGCGTCGCCCGCGATCCTCTACCCGCCGACCGAATGGTCATTGAGCAGGTCGGGTCCGACCGGAAGGCGCTCGATGCACCCGCGAAGGAGGTCGTATCCGACCGCCTTAGTCCGCCAGCGCCTCGGCGAGGTGAAGCGGGTTACGGTCTTAAGCGCGCGACTCCCAAAAAGCCGGTCCGGGCTATCTCGGGCCGGAGTGGAGGGGCCCGCGGCGGTTGCACGCCTTGACCTGCGGCTTGCCAGGCGAGAGAATTGCGCACTGAAAGCGGCGAAGAGGAGGAGGGAATCATGCGCAGGATTCGTATTGCGGCGGTGGCTGTGATGGTCACCGCTGGCGTCAGCCTCGGCTCCGGGAGTGTCGCCGGCGCCGCCAAGCCCGCCAACCAGGGCTGCGTCGGTGAGAGCTTGTCGGCCCTCGCGACCAACCAGCCGTCCCCCGGCGCGTTCGGGGCCGCAGTCGTCAGCTTCGCTCAGGACCCGAGTGGGCGCCCTGGGCTCGGTGATACCGTCCAGGCCGGGCAGGCCGGTTTGATCCCCGACGCGGTGTTGCCGAACACCTGTAACGACTGACGCCGTCATCGTCATAGTCGCCGAAGCGGGAGCCAGAGAGTAGGTCCGGCTCGCCGCTCGGCTATGTCGTTTTTTTGGGCTGGGCTGTCGGTTCACCGGCTTACTGCGCCGCGCGAAAATGCCGTGCTCCAGGCGCGATACTGAGCGCGCGATGTCGCAGGAGAACGTCGAGATGGTACGTCGCGGGATCGAGAGCGTCGAAGCGTTCTGGGCGCTGCTCGACGAAGACGTGGTCTGGGACCTGGGCAGGGACCCGCCTCCGGACATACACGGCGTCTACGTCGGGCGCGATTCGGTTATCGAAGCGTCTCGTCGCTACTGGGGAACCTGGGATGAGTACAGCCTCGATGCTGACGAGTTGATCGACGCGGGATCGAGTGTTGTTGTCGTCCACGAGCGAGGCCGAGGAAGAGGCAGCGGGGCTCCGTTCGACCGACGCTGGGCGCAGGTGTGGACCTTTCGCGAAGGGCGCCGGGACTGACGCCGTTACGACGCCGCCTTCGTCACCGGACCCCGCGGAACCCAAGGCACCCGCGGCTAGCGGGACGACGACAGCGGCGTGAAGTTGCACCGGCGCGCGCCAGTTAGTGCGACGGTGAGTGAGGAGCCGGTCTCTAAGAAGTCTCCGGTGGCGGTTGGAAAACGCCCTAGACGTCGGCGGCCCGAAGTGGTTCAGGGCAACAAGGAAGACCAGTGCAGACAGCTGGCGGAGGATCGTTGCTCTTGCACTGCAGGTTGTTAGCCATGGCCTGAGATCGGGCACGAGAATCGGCCTGCGCCAATCACGGAGCCTGCGTTCCGCGAGCGTCCGCGCAGGAAGGCTGAAAGTTCCATGCGGTGACTGCCTCGACCTCGGCGCGGTGCCTCTCGAAGGAGTGATGGATCGCTCCGAGGATGTGCTCGTCGGGCGAGCCCGGCGGAGGGAGCTGTTCTCGGCGGCTGCGAACGAACCGGCGCGGGTTGCGTCGGCGGACCCGTTCGGCGGGGCGATCCTGACGTCTCCGGGCACTCAATCGGCGGCCGGTACCACCACGGGGCCCATCTGCTCGTGATCGGCTGAGAGGGCGACGCCTGATGCCGCGTTCAGACGCGGCCTTTCCGATAGTCGGGGCGACTGGATTCGAACAGCGACCGCTCGCCCCCAGCCGACGGGTGCATAATCCTCGCTGTGGGGATTCGGCAGGCACCTCTGCGAGCGGTGGTCGTTGCCGCCGGCTGCGCAGCTGCCCTCGGCGCCCCGCTGATCGCAAGCGCTGCGTCCGGCGATCTCGACCGGAGCTTCGGCAAGCGGGGCGTGACCCTGACCCAGGTGGACAAGACCGGATCCGGGGCGGCCAGGGTGGCGGTCATGCCGAACGGGGGGCTTGTCGTTGCCGGCGTCGGCTTCGACGGTCTCGGCGAGGACACGGACGCCGACTTCGCCATAGTCGGCTACACGGCGCGGGGAAAGCTCGACCAGGGCTTCGGCGCGAACGGCGCCAACGTCTTCGACTTCGGCGAGGACTATGTCTGGGAGCTTCCTCACGATCTCGCAATCACAGACGAGGGCAAGATCTTGGTCGGCGGGACGACCGTGGTCGCCGACTTCGAGGCCGGAGCCGGGATCGCCCGCCTGAACGCGGACGGCACGTTCGACCATTCCTTGGCCGGCGACGGCACGTTGAACACGAACCCGGATGGGCTCGAGGAGGCGACCGCCGTGCTGCCGGTCGCCGACGGGGACTTCTACGTCGTCGGGCCGGCCCGGCAGAGCGTCGCGGTGGCCAGGTTCAACGCCGACGGCGCCCTCGACTCCGGATTCGCCGTGGACGGTGTGGCGACCCACGATCTCGGCGCCAAAGCGAGGGTGGCGCACGCGGTGCTCGCGGAGGACGGCAAGATTGTGGCCGTCGTCGACTCAGATGCGCTTGGAGCGCACAAGTTCGGACTGATCCGCTTCAGTTCCGACGGAACCATCGACACCACCTTCGGCAGGGACGGCTTGGCGAAGGCCCCGGGCTCGGGGGTGACCGAGCTGGCCCTGGACTCGGCGGGCAGGCTCGTCGCCGCTGGCGGTAGGACGATCGCCCGGTTCGAGGGCGACGGTGCGCTCGACGCCTCGTTCGCGGACCGCGGGACCTTCGAGTTCGGTCGCGCCAAGCGCTTTTCCGCCGAGGGTCTTGCGGTGCGACCGAACGGATCGCTCGTGCTCTGCGGCACCGCCGGGCGCCGTGGGAAGCATTTCGCGGTCGCGCGACTGAAGAAGAGCGGCAAGCTCGATCGCCGCTTCGGCGCCGACGGCTTCGCGATCGAGGACCTCGGCGGAGAGGACGCCGCGCTCGGGGTCGCCCTCCAGGACGACAAGATCGTCGCCGCCGGCCGAGCCCGCGGTCGCAACCTCTTCATCGGCGGGATCGGAGGTCGTGACACTCGAGTCGCGCTCGCCCGCTTCGCCGACCGCTGACTCAGCGACGTTCCGGCCCAGCCTGAACCGTGTCCTTGCCCATGGGAGATCCTTGGCCGCCGGTGAAGAAGGTCTCGCCGAGCAGCGTTACGACATCGTCCTGCTCCAGGAGTGCCGTCGCCTCCACTCCAGCGGTATAGCTGACCACCCACCCTGAACGTCGCAATCGACGGCGGACGATCCGATCTGAGATCGGCTCAGGCACGCCGTGTTCTTGCGACCTGAATGATGGCTCGGCGGAAAGGCTCATCCTCCGATTGTGTGGAAGGGTCGAGCTCGTCGAACGGTTCGATGGACCTGTGGTCAGCGTCTCGTCCGAGCATCCAGACTGCCCAGGCGTCGTGCACGTTCTCCCTGGTCGTCTCCTCCCCAGTAGTCAAGACGAGCAGGGCATAGAGCCGAAAGAGCCCGGTTACCTCGGGCTTCTCGGGAAGTCGGTTGGAATCAACCCGCTCCTGTATGGCATTAGCGATTTCGTCGATGTAGCTCATGAGATCGAGCCGAGGCGTTCCGCCGACCTTGCCGGCGGACTTCGGCTCCTGGAAGTTTGACGCTCACCGGGCGTTTTGCCACCCGAGCACCGTCTGATTCGCGCCTCGGACAATGTCGCTTTGCATGGAATGTCATGACGGGGCGCCGCTGACCCCGAACTAGAAAGGGCCTCCGCCACGCTCCTTAGAACGGCGGTTGTCACTGCTGTTCGGAGCGGAAGG
>JAJNAZ010000034.1 GCA_021155855.1 Solirubrobacterales bacterium | reverse complement strand
GCGAGGGGTAGGGCTCCGCTCATCAAGTCACGGAAAGGGGACCTGGAGGTCCACGGATGTATCACCTCAGTCGATCGCTCTACCGCGAGCTAGCTCCGCTTCTATCCGAGACCGAGGGGGTGGACGACCGCCAGCGCCTGCTCGAGGCCTGCGAGTCGACGCTCACCCGCCTCGCCACCGACCCCGACTACTTTGCCCACCCGGAGCGCTTTCTGTTCCGCGAGGTGCGGACGATGTTCGGGTTCTGCGAGCAGCAGCGCGTCTGCCGGATCATCACCACGAGGCTGTCGATGGCGCGGGCGAAGATCGAGGCCGAGCGGGCTCTGATGCGGCGCGACTGCGACGCATTCACCCGCAGCGGCTCGCGCTGCCAGCGCGAGGCGGTCGAGGGCGGCAAGTACTGCCCCTCACACCGCCACCTCGACCCGGTGGCGGAGCCGGTCGCGGTCTGAGCCCTCGACCGGACCGCAGGGACCGACGCTCAGCCGGGCTCGGCGATCTCGGCCACCGCCGCCGCGTGGCGGCGGACCTCGCGGTCGCGCAGCGCCCGCCCCGGGAGCTCGACCACGAAGGCGCGCTGCTTGGCGCGGTGGCCCTGCCAGCCGGTGGCGCTGCCGGGCGGCGAGGGAAAGCAATCGCGGGCGGCGAGCCCCGAGAGGCGGGCGTAGCGCAGCGCCACGCGGCGGCCGCGGCGGTCGCAGGGAATCAGCGTCCGACCCCACGGCTGGTGGTAGTAGATGGTGATCTCGGGCCGAAGCCGGCGCAGGAAGCGGCGCAGCGCCCGCGTCTCGGGCTCCGAGGCCGGGCCGGGGCCCGAGTAGTAGCCGCTGTCGCGCGGGATCGCGCGCCAGCCCCGGGGGAAGTTGCGGTTCAGATCGACGCCGTGCGCGTTGCCGCGCGTGCCGGCGGCGACCCCGTCGGGGTTCGCCGTCTCCAGCGTCCACAGCTCGACCCCGTCGAGGCGCTCGGCGCGCCGGCCGGTGAGCCGGGCGACGATCCGCCGGCCCTCGGTCTCGTCGCCGTGGATCGAGCCGACCACGAGCACCCGGCGCTGGCTGCCGGCGTCGCCCCAGCTTCGCGCCACGAGCGCCCGGTCGTCGACCGAGTGGCCGATCACCTGGCGCCCGTCGCCCGAACCGCCCGAACCCGCGATCGCCGCCACCAACGCGACCGCGAGCGGGCCGAACGAGATCAGGGGCTTTCCGCCTCCGCCTCCGCCGCCGTCTCCTCCGCCTCGGCGAGCCGGCGCTCGATCAGGTCGAGGCCGGCGTCCCAGAAGCCGGGGTCGGTGAGGTCGACGCCGACGATCGCGCCCAGATCCTCCGGCGAGCGCGAGCCGCCGGCCCGCAGCAGCTCGAGGTAGGAGTCGACGAACCCCTCGCCCCGCTCCTCGTAGCGGCGATAGACCGAGAGCGCCAGCAGGTGCCCGTAGGCGTACGCGTAGACGTAGCCGGGCGTGTCGATGAAGTGCGGGACGTAGGACCACCAGGAGCCGTAGTCGGGGGTGAGCTCGACCGAGTCACCGAGCAGGTCCGCCTGGGTGTCGAGCCAGGCTGACCCAAAGCCGTCGACGGAGAGCTCACCCGTGTTACGGCGCTCGCCGTGGACGCGGTCCTCGAACCGGTTCATCGCCACCTGGCGAAAGACCGCGGCGACCGCGCCGTCGAGCGACTCGGCGAGCAGCGCCAGGCGCGCGCCCGCGTCCGGCGCCCGCTCCAACAATCGGCCGAGGACGATCGTCTCGCCGAAGATCGAGGCGGTCTCGGCGACCGTGAGCGGGGTCGCGAACTCGAACAGCCCCTTGGGCCGCGCCAGCGCCGCGTGCACGCCGTGGCCGAGCTCGTGCGCCATCACCAGCACGTCGCCGGGCAGCGAGGTGTAGTTGAGCATCACATACGGGTGCGCGGACGGGACCGCGTAGGAGCAGAAGGCGCCGCCGCGCTTGCCCGGCAGCGGCGGGGCGTCGATGTGGTCGCCGCGGAAGAACCCCTCGACCGTCGCGCCGAGCTCGGGCGAGAAGCCGCGGTAGCAGTCGAGCACCAGCTCGCGCGCTTCCGCGTATCCGATTCGCTGCTCGGTCTCGGCGACCGGCGCCATCCGGTCGTAGTGGGCGAGCCGCTCGACCCCCAGCAGCCGCGCCTTGAGCCGATACCAGCGCCGGGCGAGCTCGTAGCGGCCGACGACCGCCTCGATCAGCGCCGCGACCGACTCGTCGGAGGCCTCGTTGGCGAGGTTGCGCGAGGCGAGCCAATGCTCGTAGGAGCGCAGGCGGTCCTTAGTCGCCTTGTCGGCGAGCAGGGTGTTGAAGACGAAGGCGCGGGTGCGTAGGTCGGGCTCGAGCGCCGCGGTGACCCCCGCCGCCGCCCCGCGGCGGGCCTCGCGGTCCGGACCCTGGAGGATGCTCAGCGCCTCCATCAGCTGCAGCGGCTGCTCGGCATCCCCCAGCTCGACCGTGATCGCAGAGGTCTGCTCGGCGAACAGGCGCGAGAACGCCGAGCGCCCGGTGACCTCGGTCTCGGTCAGCACCCGCTCCTCGGGCTCGGAGAGCTGGTGCGGGCGATAGCGCCGCAGGTTGGTCAGATAGTGGCGCCAGCGCTCGGCCTCGCCGGAGTCGAGCAGCTCGGCCGCGGCCCCATCGTCGAGCTGATTCCACTCGAGCTCGAAGAACAGCAGCACGGTCTCGATCGCCGCCGAGCGCTCGCGGACCTTCTGCATCAGCGCCCCGACCTCGGGCGACTGGGTGTCGACCGAGAAGGCGAGCGAGGCGTAGGTCCCCGCGCGCCCGACCCGGTCGCCGATCTCCTCCAGCTCGCTCATCGCCGCCGCCAGCGCCCCGGGGTCTAGCTCTGCGACCTTGCCGCGGTGGCGTTCGGCGAACGCCTCCGCGCGCGACTGCGCCTCGTCGAGCAGCGCGATCGCGCCCTCGCCGCCCTGGCCTTCGACCAGCGGCTCGAGATCCCAGCGCGCGGACTCGAGCGCCTCGTCGGCCGGCGCGGCGGCGGTCGTCTCGCTCACGGCCCACACGATACGCAGCGACCGAGCCGGGCACCTCGGCCGGCACGTGTCGGATAACGTGGACGCCGATGGGCGACGTGCGAATCGAACCGGCCGACGAACGCGTCGCGCTCGCGACGATCGAGAACCCGCCACACGGGCTCATGGACGACGGAGTGGTCGACGGGCTCGAGCGACTGGTCGAGCGCGCGGAGTCCGACCCCGAGCTCACCGGCGTCGTGCTCACCGGCGCGCACCCGGAGCGCTTCGTCGCCCACTACGACGTCGCCGAGCTGCTCGCCGCGGCGCGCGCCTCGCCGAGCGTGGGCCGGGCGACCGCCCGCGCCTCGCTCACCGCCGTCGGCGCCCTGCGCCGCCTGCCCGGAGCATCGGAGGCGCTCGCGCGCACCCCCGCTGCCGGGCTCGACGCCGCCGAGCGCTTCGGCGAGGTCCTGCTGCGCTTCAACCGCGCCGGCGCGGTGATGGTCGCCGCGATCAACGGCTCGGCGATGGGCGGCGGCTGCGAGCTGGCGCTCGCCTGCGACGTGCGGCTGATGGCCGAGGGCCCGTTCCTGATCGGCCAGCCCGAGATTTTGTTCGGCTTTCCGCCCGGTGGCGGCGGCACGCAGCGGCTGGCGCGGCTGCTCGGGTCCGCGCGCGCGCTGCGCCTCTGCCTCGAGGGCGAGCCGCTCGATCCCGACGGCGCCCGCGCGCTCGGCCTGGTCGACGAGGTCGTCGAGCCCGGCCAGCTCGTCGATCGCGCCTTGGCCGTCGCCGGACGGCTGGGGCGGCGGCCGAAGGCCGGGATCGCCGGGGTCAAGCGCGCGGTTTACCTCGGCGGTTCGCAGTCGCTGCCCGCCGGCCTGCGCGAGGAGCGCGCCGAGTTCCTCGCCGCGATCGTCAGCGAGGACGCCGAGCGCGCGATGGCCGCCTACGTCGAGGGGCTCGAGCGCACGGGTGAGCTGCCCGGCTACGACGCCGAGGCGCTCAAGCGGGCGCTCGACCAGGGCCGCTTCGCCTGACGAGCGAGATCGTCAGCCGGCCGTGGAGTCGGCGACCACGAGCTGCAGCTTGCCCGCCACCGAGCGCTCGAGGCCGTCGACCAGCTCTACATCGACCAGCGGCTCGCGGACGCCGAGCGAGCGCAGACGCTCGAGCAGCTGCCGACGGACCCGTGCCGGCGCATCGTCGGCGCCGCGGTCGATCGCCAGCCGCAGGACCAGCCGCTCGCCCCGCTGTACGACCTGGAACTCCCGCACGCCGCGGTCTGCGGTCAGGACGGCGAACTGCATCGGATGCACGGCGACACCGTCGAGCATGATGACGTCGTCGGCGCGGCCCTCGATCGCCCGCAGCCGCCGCAGGGAGCGCCCGCAAGGGCAGGGCTCGGGATCGAAGGCGACCGCATCGGTGAGCTCGAAGCGGATCAGCGGCTGATCGTGGTTGTAGAGGTTGGTGATCAGCAGCTTTGCGCCCGGTTCGCCCGCGGCACCGGGGAGCCGTCGGCGTCGACGTTCTCGACCAGGCACATGTCCTCGAACAGGTGCAGGCCGTCGCGGCGCTCGCACTCACAGCCCCAGATTCCTTCGGTCGTCCCGTAGAGATCGGTCGGGCGGACCCCGAAGGCGGCCTCGATCCGCTGCCGCGTCTGCGGCGTGAGTATCTCGCTGCTGGTCGACATCCCCTCCAGCCGGAGGGCGAGCCGGCCGGCGAGCTGCTCCTCGGCGAGCTGCGCGGCGAGCGAGGGATAGGCGTTGAGGAACTGCGGCCGGAAGGCGTTCAGCTCCCCGACCAGCTCGGCGATCGGGAGCGTCACCGCGAGCTTTCGCACCCGGTGCAGGCCGATGCCGATCGTCGCGCTGACCCGCTGGGTCATGTGGGTCGGCGCCGCCCCCCCGATCGCCGCGACCCGAAGCCGCGGCAGACGCGGCCGGACCCCGGCCCAGTCGCCGTAGCGGAGGAACTGCGCCAGCAGGCCGACCCACGCCTCGCGGCCGTAGACGAACAGGCCCTTGGTGCCGGAGGAGCCGCTCGTGGTCATCGCCCGGAACTCGCCGAGGTAGAGCTCGTCGGCGTCGATGCGCTCGAGATGCGCCAGCAGCTCGTCGCGGCGCAGCCGCCGGTCGGTGACCAGATCGTCGTAGCGGTCCATCATCTCCGCCTTGGTCAGAATCGGCAGCTGCTCGATCCGAACCCGCCCGCGTGGGAGGCGCTCGCGCCAGAACGACGAGCGCTCGGCCGCATCGCGGACGAGCGCCTCGAGGCGCTCCTGCTGATAGCGCTCGAGGCGCTCTCGCGGCCAGCGCTCGCGCTCGGCGAGCGCGCGCCTTCGGCCCAACGCCGCGGCGACGTCGCGCAGTCGCTTTGCCTGATGGCTAAGTCGATCCATCCCGGGCCGCTCCTTCGATCGAGATCTTGACCATCCGGGCCGCGAAGCCCGCGTCGATGACGTCCGGTTGCGTGAGCCGCTCGAGCCGCAGGCCGAGCTGCATCGCCCAGAACGCGGTGTTGAGCCTTCGGGGGTCGTCGGCGAGCTCGACCCCGCGTACCGCGGGTAGCCGCTCGAGCGCCCGCTGGGTCGGCTCCATCGCGCGCGCGTGCTGGGCGGCGAAGCGATCGCGCAGCTCCGGGTGGCGCAGCACGTGCGCCCAGAACTCGAAGAACACCGCGAGCCACCCGTCGCCGCCGCCCGCCCGAGCGGCCGCCCCCGCCGCGATCTGTTCGATCGCCCGCGTCGGGTCGTCGGCCGCGGCGTCGAGGCGCGACTCGATCTCCGCCAACGCAGCGTCGACACGCCGCTCGTAGATCGCAAGGAACAGCTCCTCCTTGGACCCGAAATTCGAGTACACCGCGCCCTTCGTGTAGCCGGCGGCGTCGGCGACCGAGTCGACGGAGGTGGCGTGGAAGCCCTGCTCGGAGAACAGCCACTCGGCGGCGTCGAGCAGTTCCTCGCGGGTGCGGGCCTTGCGCTCGACTCTGGTCGGTGCCCGTCGCATACCGTTGGTATCAACATACCATAGGTATCAACGCGGTGCGCGCCCAAGTCTGATTCGGTTTCGTGGCGCCTGCAACGGGAAGCCGCAGGAAGACACCACGAGAGGAGTTACCGAGATGCTCGCCCTGACCAAGGAGGCCGCCGAGGCGGTGGAGACGATCGTCGCCCAGCCCGAGACGCCGGACGGGGCGGTGATGCGGATCGCCGGCGGTGGCGCGGGGGCGAACGGGACCGGCCCCGCGCACGAGCTCGAGCTGAGCGTGGTCGAGGGCCCGGAGGACGACGACGTCGTCGTCCAGGGCCTGCCGATCTCGGTCGAGCCGACGACGGTCGAGTTCCTCGACGACAAGGTGCTCGACGCCGAGGTCGTCGACGGCGGAGTCCAGTTCAAGCTCTACCAGCAGCCCGAGGAGGGCCTGCCGGAGGAAGACGGCGGCGATGCGGACGGCGGCGAGGAGCCGCCGAGCTAGCCGCTAGGCGGCTACTCGCGCTCGCGCTCGGACCGCTCGCGCTCGGCAAGCTTGCGTTCCAGATAGGCGGCCTTGTCGGCGCGTCGGCGGTGCTGATCCTCCTCGTCGGGGGTGATCGAGCCGGTGGCGCGCCCGCGTTCCTCGTCGGTGCGCTCGGCCTGCTCGCGGCGAAGCTCCCGGGTCGAGGTGTCGGTCTGCTTGCGTTCGGCCATCGACCCGCAGGCTAACGAGGGTCCGACTCCGACTCGGCCGCGAGCGCGAACGGGCTGCCCTCGGAGTCCCGGCAGATCGCCCAGCGCTCGCCCGGGTGGACGACGCTGCCGCCGAGCTCATGCACGCGGGCCAGCGCCGCGGCGATGTCGGCGACCGTGAAGTAGGGCAGCGAGAACGAGTCGCCGGGCCCCTGCCCGCGGGCGTGCACGCCGACCGCCGGAGCGCCGGCGCGGGTCTGCCACCCCTCCCCCTCACCCGCGTGCCGATCCTCGAGCTCGACCCCGAGCAGCCCACCCCAGAACCGCCGCGCCCGCTCCGGATCGTCGGCGGGGAACTCGATCAGCGACGGTCGCGCCTCGGGCATCGAGCGGACCTTAGCCGCCGCCACGCCACCTAAGTTGCCGCCGTGCGCCGCCACCGCTCCTACTACCGGGTCGCCGGGATCGACCTGCGGCGCGAGATGCAACGGCTGCGGGCGCTGCGCATGTTCGCCGACGGGCCGCTCGCGCGGTCGTCGCCCGAGCTCAAGATCCGGCGAGCGAGCCGCCGACCAAACCGGCTCGGCTTCGCGGTGCCCGACGAGTGGCGGCTCTCGGTGACCGCGTATCCCGAGATCCGCCCCGGCGACGCGCTCGAGACGCTGCTGCACGAGCTCGTCCACCTTCACGTCGGCCGGCGCCGCGGCGGCCACGCCTGGCACGGCCGAGTCTTCAAGGACACCTTGGCGCGGGCGATGGCCGAGGCCTACGGAATCAAGCTGCGGCCGCGCAACAGCCTCCACGGCGCCTACGCCGAGGCGCTCGAACAGCGCCGCCGGCGCGTGGGCGCGCAGCTCGAGCTGCCGCTCGCGGACGGCATCGCGGCATGAGCCCGACGCCCGTTCGAGCGTCGCGACATAGGATCGGCGCATGGCAAGCGCCCATCTGCCCGAGGGGATCGAGGAGCTCAACCCGATCGCGCTCGAGGACCTCGCCAGGCGCGCCGAACAGGGCCCGGTGGTGATGCTCAACCTGCTCGACTTCAAGCGCCCCGGCGGCGCCGAGCGCTACACCGAGTACGCGGAGGCGGTCGGGCCGCTGCTCGACCGCGTCGGCGGCCGGGTCCTCTATGCGGGCGAGGCCGCGGCGCCGGTGATCGGGCCGAGCAAGTGGGACCTGGTGCTGCTGGTCGAGTATCCGACTCGGCGGGCGTTCCTCGACATGGTCGGCTCGCCCGAGTACCAGCGGTTCGCCCATTTGCGCAGCGAGGCGCTGGAGCGCTCGGAGCTGCATCCGCTCGATCCGGTAACGACGTCGGGGGTCGGCTGAGCCTCGACTCGACGCTCGCGACTGAAGCGCGACGATGACCCCGCCCGACACCGCCCCGACGCGTGCCGACTCCGCCGTCGGCGCCGGCGTGACCCCGTTTCAGACCGATGCCGAGGCGACGATCCGGCTCGCCGTGGCCGCCGAGGGGCTTGGCTACGGGCGGTTCGGGACCGCCGAGGGGTGGACCCACGACGCCGTCGTGGTGCTCACCCAGATCGCCGCGGTCACCACGCGGATCGGGCTCGCCACGGGCGTGCTCCCGGTCTGGAGCCGCACCCCGGCGGCGATCGCGATGGCCGCCGCAGGCCTGCAACGGGCGTCCGACGGCCGTTTCGCGCTCGGGCTCGGCGCCAGCAGCCCGCCGCTGGTCGAGGGGCTGCATGGACTCGTCTGGGAGCGGCCGGTCGAGCGGATGCGCACCACGCTCGTCACCGTGAGAGCGCTGCTTGACGGCGCCCGGGCGCCGCTCGACCGAGAGGGCGTGAGGCCGCTTCGGCTGGGCGCGCCGCCCGAGTCGCGCGTGCCGATCTATCTCGCAGCCCTCGCCCCGGCCTCGGTCCGCCTCGCGGGCGAGCTCGCAGACGACTGGCTGCCCTTCCTCTGGGCCCGCTCGCGACTGGCCGACGGCCGGAGCCTGCTCGCCGAGGGCGAGGCACGTGTCGAGAAAGCCAGCGCGACGGGGGTCACGATCAGCGCCCCGCTGGCGATCGGTGAAGACGAGGCGGCGGCGCAGCGGATCGCCGCCGGTTGGCTGCTCGCCTACCTCACGCGCATGGGCCCGCTTTATCCGCGGATGCTCCGCGATCAGTTCGGATACGCGGACGAGGTCGATGCCCTGCTCGGCGCCAACGAGAACGGCGGGCCGCCGCGACTGCCCGCGGCGGCGGAGCGCCTGGCTCGCGACGTGACCGTGCTCGGCAGCTACGAGGAGGCGCCCGCCGTCGTCCGCGCCTGGCTCGAGCAGGGCGCCGATGCGATCGACCTGGTCCTGCCGCTTGGGTTGCCCGAGGCGCAGCTCCGCGAGATGCTCGAGGCCGCGGCGCCCGCAACCGCTCACCCGAGGCGCGGCGGCGACGCCTGATCACCCGCCCGGCGCCTGGCCCCCGTCTGCCTCGGCATCGCTTAGCCCCGCAGCCTCGATCGCCTGCGACCAGGAGAAGAAGCCGTCGAGGCGGATGATCTTCTCGCCGCGAAAGCGCCACACGCAGCCGATCGCCTGGTCGACCCAGGTGGCGCTGCCCTTGATCCGGCCGCGGTGGTGATAGAGCCCGACGACGCAGTCGGGGGCGTCGATCAGGCGCTCCTCGGTCCAGTGGTACTCGTCGAAGCCCTCGCGCCACTGCCGCACCGCCTTGCGCAGGCCGTCCTTACCGTGGTAGACGGGGTCGTCGGGCCACTCGGCCGGCATGTGGAGCTCGGCCTCGGGGTCATAGAAGGCCTCCCAGTCGCCGCCTCCGTTGAAGGCGGCGTCCAGCCCCCGCAGGGCCTCGATCTCGGCTGCGGACATGGGCGCATTATCCCGCCCGCACCCCGGGAGTCGCCGCCCGCCCGCGTCCGGGAGTCGCCGCTCGCGCTTAGGATCCCGGCCATGGAGAGCATGCGGCTGCGGCTCGGCCTGATCATCGCCGGACTCGCCTCGCTCGTGCTCGCGGTCGGCTTCATCCAGCAGGCTCCCTGGGCGATCGACCTGTGGCCCTGGGAGACCTCCCCCCTCTCCTACATCTTCATCGCCTCGATCCTGGCCGCGATCGCGCTGCCGGTGCTGTGGATCGGGATCAGCGGCGAGCTCGCCGCGATGCAGGCCGGGGCGATCGACCTTGCGATCACCTACGGCGGCGCCTTCGCCTACCTGCTGACCCTGCTCGGCGACGCCGGTCAGCCCGAGCTCTGGCCCTACGTGGTGGTGTTCGGGGTCGGGTTCGCGGCGATAGTCGTCACCTTCGCCCGCACGCGGCGGCTCGCGTGGCGCGACCCGCGCCCGATGCCGGCTCCGGTGCGGATCTCGTTCGCCGCCTTCGCCGTGATGCTGATCGGCGCCGGCACGGCGCTCGTCTTTGAGGCCGACATCTTCCCCTGGGTGCTCGACGACGAGTCCTCGGTGATGTTCGGGTTGATCTACCTCGGCGCCGCCGCCTACTTCATCACCGGCTTTCTCAACCCGCGCTGGCCGAACGCCGCCGGCCAGCTGATCGGCTTCCTCGCCTACGACCTGATCCTGATCGGCCCCTTCGTCGACCGCTTCGGCGAGGTCAGCGGCGGCGAGCTCACCAGCCTGATCGTCTACACGGCGTTCGTGGTCTACAGCGGAGCGCTGGCCGCCTACTACCTGTTCGCCCACCCCCAGACGCGGCTGCGGATCTCCTAGCGCCCTGCCCGAAATACACTCCGGGCTCGCCGACCCGGGACAATGTTTCGCTATGCGGAACGTTCTCCCGGCGCGCTAGCCCTCACCTGGCGGCGTAGGCGCGCCGCCACATCCGCAGGTAGGCCTCGGCGGAGCGAAACAGCGAGCGGGTGGCGAGCGCGCCGCCGTCGCCGCGCTGCATGTCGGCGATCAGGTCGGCGAACAGCCCGTAGTGCGCGACCCCGTCGGTGTTGAGGTCGAAGCTGCGCTCGCCGGTGGTCTGGCGGTCGAAGCTGACCTTGCCGTCGTAGGAGCGAAACGGGTAGGCGAGCGGATCGGCGGCGGCGTCGTCCTTGCGCGGTCCGGGCAGCGAGGAGAAGCCGCCGGTGTCGGTGCCGAGCGGGACGCCGGCTCGATGGCGACGGCCCTGGTAGCCGCGCAGCGCGGCGATCTTCGCCGCCAGCCCGGGGCCCGCGTCCGGGGTCGCAGTGGCGATCCCGCCCAGCTTGTAGAGACTCCGCAGCTCGTCCGGCGTCCAGGTGCCGCCGGTGTTGGTGTGTCCGGAGACCAGCGGGTAGTCGTGGCGGCTGGCGATCTCCAGCACCCGCTTTCGCGCCCACTCGCTCAGGTGGTCGACCTCGATCAGTATGCGCTCGTCGATCAGTCGTCGGACCAGGTAGGCGCCGAGCCGGGTGAGGCCCTTGGCGTTGCACTGCGGACCAGGGGGATAGCTCGGCGGCGGCTCGGCGGCGATCGGGGCGGTCGCGGGGAAGAACTCGCTCAGCACCGTCGCCTCGACCTGGTTCAGCGGCTCGACCTCCTCGCCCTGGCCCGGGTATGGACACGGGCCGGTGCGGATGTAGTGGCCGGTCTGGTAGCGGTTGAAGACGTTGATGAAGCGGCCCTTGTCGCCGCCCTCGAGCGCGGCGCCGGCGAAGGCGTTGTCGACCCAGTGGGCGATGAACAGGCTGCGCACGCCCCAGCGCTTGAACTTCGCCAGGCCGCGGTCGACGTCGGCCCGGGTGCACCGGGACCGGTCCTCGAGCTCGCTGCAGCCGAACAGGTTCGAGGACTCGACCCCGATCACGACCGCGAGCCTGCCGCGCTCGATCACGCGTCGGGCCTCCCGCGGCGCTTCGACGATCCGGAACCAGCCGCGCCCCGGGCCGCCGCTCTGCGCGTCGACGTAGCGCTCCAGCGCCCGCAGCCGCTTGATCTCCGCCTTGATCACCTCGGTCTCATCGCAGGAGTGCGCCTTGCGCGGCTCGATCTCACACAGCGGCTGGTCCTCGACCGTCTGCCCGACGACGAGCCGCTCGCCCGCCTTCCAGGCCCGCTTCAGCCACCCGTAATAGACCTGCTGGTGGGTGTTGGTGTCGGTGACCGGCCAGCCGGCGAAGCCGGGCCAGCCGTCGGTGTCGTGGGTGCCGAACGGCAGCCCGTCGCGCAGCAGGTTGCCGGTCACGTCGTCGCTGCCGTCGGCTCCGTGCAGCTCGGCGTCGTGACCGAGCGCCTCGGTGATCCCGAAGCGGTGAAAGCTCCTGCCGTAGACGACGGCGCCGCCGGCGCGCATCTCGGAGGTGATGTGGAGGTGGGTGTCGGCGAAGCCGAACACGGTGCCGTCGGGGTTGGTGCCTTTGAACGGCTTGCCGGCTGCGCCGGGCGATGCCTCCGGATACCGGCGGCAGTTGCCGGTGGGCTTGAGCTCGAAGCGGCCGCTCCGGCCAGGGTCGGTGGCGACGGCGACAAGCGCCCCGCTCGCATGGTCGACGGCGAGGGAGGTGCGGTCGACGGTCGAGCGGAATCGCGCGACCCGCTTCGATCTCAGGGCCGGCGCCCACTCGGCGGCGGGGCCGGGGGCGGTGGACCGCACGACCGCGCCGCCGGCGGCCGCCGGGTCGCCGAGGCTCAGGAGCTTGCCGTCCTGGTCGGAAAGCATGTAGGTCCCGAGCCCGGTCGGCTTGAAGAAGAAGCGTGCCGGGTCGGCCTCGGGGGCGGCGCGATACCCGTCGGCGGTCGCGACAACCCTGTCGCCGGTCGCTCGCGAGACGATCGCGAGGCAGCGATTCGCGAGCGCGAACTCCGAGCCCAGCGCTCGGCCGCCGGTCGAGGCCGGCGCCCGCGCGTCGGCTACGCCGTCGCGGCCCTGGCCGGCGCCCGGCGCCGCGGAGCCCGCCGTCGCGAGCGCCAACGCCGCACTGACCAACGCGGCCGGGACGATCAGCAGACGCAGCTTCACCGGGAGACCTTTAGCGCGTTAGCCCGACTTCGCGGCCGCCTCGGTACGGGCACCGCCCGCCATGTTCGCCGAGTCGAGCCTCGCCTCCGACTCGCGCGCCGCCTCGCGGACGAGCTTCGCGAGCGAACGGACGGTCGAGTCGGAGTGCCGGGCGGCGGGGGCGGCGAAGCCAATCGAGGCGACCACGGCCCCGCCGACAAGGATCGGCGCCGCGAGCCCCCAGGCCCCGACGTTGTTCTCCTCGTAGGACGACGCCCAGCCACGGACGCGAATCTCTTCGAGCTGCTTTCGGAGCAGCTCGGGATCGGTCACCGTGCCCGGCGCCAGCGGTTCGAGATCGTGCGCGAGCACCTCCTCGATGACCGGCTCCTCGAGGAACGCGAGCAGTGCCTTAGCCGAGGCGCCGGCGTGGATCGGGGTCACGCGGCCGATCTCGATCGTCAGCCGCAGGCTGTGCGTCGTCTCGATCCGATCGACGCAAAGCGAGCCGTGGTGGCTCTCGTCGTAGACGGTGAGCAGCGCCGTCTCGGCCGTGGTACGAGCGAGCTCGCGCAGGACGCTCCCGAGCCGCGCGCGCAGATCCATGGACGCGGTCGCGCGCCGTCCGAGGTCGATTGCCGCGAACCCGAGCCGGTAGCGCGTGTCGACCTTCGCCAGGTACGAGCGGGCCTCGAGCGCGCGCACGATCCGGTGAGCCGTCGCGGTCGGCATCTCGAGCTCGCGCGCGACCTCGGTCGCCGACCACGACGGGTGCTCGATCGTGAACAGGTCGAGGACGCGCAGGGTCTTCTCGAGCACCTTCGGCCCCGCGGCCGGGCTCTCGCCGCTGCCGCTCGCGGTCCGCCGCGCTCTCTTCGCCACCTGGCTCCTCCTCCGGCGTGTCGTCGAGGTCGACGGCGAGATGTTATCGTCAGAAATCACTTCGTGAACTGCCCTCTCACATCATGATAAGAGTGGCGGACGGGATCGAACCGGCGCCGCGCCCGCGGACGATCGATCGCCAGAGAGGAGACACGCGATGGCAGACGGCGTGACCGAGAGCACGAAGACCCTCCCGACCCGCGAGCGCCCGCTCGAGCTTCACGGCCGGGTGGCGATCGTCACCGGCGCCGCGAAGGGCATGGGCGCCCCGATCTGCGCGGCGCTTGCCGAGGAGGGCGCGGCGGTCGTGCTCGCCGGCCGCGACATGGACGCGATCGAGGCCCACGACGCGGAGCTGCGCGCCCGCTTCCCCGACCTCGAGACGCTGACCGTGCGCTGCGACGTCACCGACGAGGCCGCCACCGCCGAGCTTGCCGCGGCGACGCTCGAGCGCTTCGGCCGGATCAACATCCTCGTCAACACGGCCGGGGTGATCGGGCCGATCGAGACGCCGGCTCAGCACGTGCCGCTCGAGGACTTCCGCTTCGTCCTCGACGTCAACATCGTCGGCACCTTCCTCCCCTGCAAGGCGGTGATCCCGGCGATGATCGACGCCGGCCACGGCCGGATCGTCAACCTCGCGGGCACCTCGGGCCTGCGCGGCTATCGCAACCGGGTCGCCTACTCGTCGTCGAAGTGGGCGGTGCGCGGCCTGACCAGGACGCTGGCGCTCGAGCTCGGCCCCCACGACGTCACCGTCAACACGGTATGTCCCAACGTGACCAACGGCGACCGCATGGACCGCATCGTCACCGGCAAGGCGGAGCGCACGGGACGCAGCTACGGCGAGGTGTACGCGGATTTCGCCTCGCAGACGGCGCTCGGGCGGTTCATCGACGAGGTCGACGTCGCAGAGGCGGTCCGCTTCCTGGTCTCCGACCGGGCGCGCAACATGACCGGGCACGACATCGTCGTCGACGCGGGGTGGGACGTCTGAGATGTACCCGCGGCCGTTCGAGTACGTCCGCGCGGAGACGGTCGACGAGGCGACCGAGGCGCTCGCCTCCGCCGGCGGCGAGGCGCGGGCGATCGCCGGGGGCCAGAGCCTGGTGCCGATGATGAGCCTCGGCCTCGCCTCGCCCGACGTGCTGGTCGACATCGGGCCGCTGCCGCTCGCCGGCTCAGAACGCGCCAACGGCAGCCTCGCGCTCGGGGCCCTCACCCGCCATCGCGAGCTCGAGCGCAGCGACGAGCTCGCCGAGCAGGTGCCACTGGCGGCCGAGGCGGCGCGCTACATCGGCAACCCGCGGGTGCGCAATCGCGGCACCCTCGGCGGCAGCCTCAGCCACGCCGACCCCGCCTCCGAGCTCGGCGCCGTGGCGCTCGCCTACGGTGGTGAGGTCGTGATCGCCGGCGCCGAGGGCGAACGCAGGGTCGCGATCGACGACTTCTTCGAGGGCTTCTTCGCCACCGCGGTCGGCTCGGGCGAGCTGCTCACCCGGGTCGAGCTCGAGCTGCCGCCGCCGGGGACCGGCCACGGCTTCTGCGAGATCGCCAATCGCGCCGACGATTTCGCCACCGCCGCGGCCGCGGTGCTGGTCACCGTCCACGACGGCGGCGCCTGCGCCGAGGCGCGGCTGGCGCTCGCCGGGGTCGCCGACCGGCCGCTGCGCTGCGAGCCGGCCGAGCGGCTCTGCCGCGGGGAAACGCTCGAGGGCGAGGTGCTCGATGCGATCGCCCGGGCCGTGGTCGAGACGGCCGAGCCCGAGGACGACGCCTTTGTCTCCGCCGACTACCGCGGCCGGGCGGCGGCCGTCTGCGCGATCCGCGCGCTTGGCGACGCGGCGCGACGGGCACGGGAGGGGCAGGAGTGACCGTCCGCTTCACCCTCAACGGCGAGCCCCAGCGTTGCGAGGTGCCTCCGCACTGGACGCTGCTGCGGATGCTGCGCGACGCCGCCGGCCACACCGACGCCAAGCACGGCTGCGGCGAGGGCGTCTGCGGCGCCTGCGCCGTGTTCCTGGACGGGATCGCGGTCAACTCCTGCTCGGTGCTCGCCCCCCAGGTCGAGGGCGCCACGGTCGAGACGGTCGGCGGGCTCGACCGCGACGGGGACCTTCACCCACTGCAGGCCGAGCTGGTCGCGAGCGGCGGCGTGCAGTGCGGCTTCTGCACCCCGGGGATGGTGATCAGCGGGATCGAGGCGGTGCGGCTCGGCGCCGCGGGCTCGGAGGCCGAGATCCGCCATAGCCTCGCCGGCAACCTCTGCCGCTGCACCGGCTACGGCAAGATCGTCGCGGCGGTCGGCGCCTACCGCGACGGCGAAGCAACCGGCGTCGACGGCGACGGCGTCCGGACGACGGACGGCGCCCCCGGAGCGGCGCCCGCCCCCGAGGTCGGGATCGGGCCATGAGCGGGGTCGAGGTCAAGCCCGGACGCCGCGTGGTCGGCTCCGACCTGGCCCGCCACGACGCGATCGAGAAGGTCGCCGGGCGCACCGTCTACGCCGCCGACTTCGCGCTCCCGGGGATGCTGCACGCGCGGCTGAAGCGCTCCGACTACGCGCACGCGAAGCTGACCCGCGTCGACACGACGGCGGCCGAGGCGCTCGACGGCGTGGTCGCCGTCTACACCGCGGCCGACGTGCCCCGGAACACGGTCTGGGTCGACGTCCCCGGCCAGACGCTCGAGGTCGGGGCGCTGAAGGCGCGCTCGAACGTGCTCGCCGACGGGGTCGTCCGCTACCACGGCGAGCCGATCGCACTGGTCGCCGCCGAGTCCGACGACGCGGCGCTCGCGGCGCTGGACGCGATCGAGGTCGACTACGAGCCGCTGCCGGTGGTCGACGACGCCGAGCGCGCGCTCGACCCCGAGGCGCCGCAGATCCACGAGAGCGGCAACCTGCTCGCGCACTGGGAGCTCGAGGAGGGCGACGCCGAGGCCGGGATCGCGAGCGCCGCGGCGGTGGTCGAGGACGAGTACCGGACCCAGTTCATCGACCACGCCTACCTCGAGCCCGAGGCCGGCGTCTCCTGGCGCGACACCGACGGCGTGATCACGATCCGCGCCGCGACCCAGGTGGTCGAGCACTTCCGCGACGTCGCCAGGATCCTCGACCTGCCCGACAACAAGGTGCGGCTGATCACCCCCTACGTCGGCGGCGGCTTCGGCGGCAAGGAGGACATGACGGTCGAGCCCTACCTCGGGATCGTGGTCGCGCTCACGGGCCGCCCGGCGCGCATGGTCTGGAGTCGCCAGGAGTCGCTGCAGGCGCGCCAGAATCGCCACGCGGTGCGGATGCGCTACCGCACCGGCGCCGACGCCGACGGCCGCCTGGTGGCGATGGACGTCGACATCCTCTCCGACGGCGGCGCCTACGCCCTGCTGAGCGCCCTCGTGCTGCTGTATTCGACCACCTGCGCGGCGGGCCCCTACCGCTGCCCCAACGTCCGCATCCGGGCCCGCACCGTGTACACCAACCACACGCCCTGCAGCGCGATGCGCGGCTTCGGCGGCATGCAGGTGGCGCTCGGCTACGAGGGCCAGATGGACCGGCTCGCGGCCGAGCTCGGCGTCGACCCGCTCGAGCTGCGGCGGCGCAACTTCGTCGAGCGCGGCGACACGCTGCCGATCGGCCAGCCGCTGGAGACCACGGTCGAGCTCCCGGCGCTGATCGAGGCGGTCACGGAGCGGCTCGAGCCGCCGCCGGAGCCGAGCGCGCCGCGCCGCGCCGTCGGCCGCGGCTTCGCCTGCAACCTGCAGCCCTACGGCCGCTGTGTCTGGCTCAACGACTGGTCCAGCGCCTGGATCGGGTTCGAGCTCGACGGCACCCTGGTGATCCGGATCGCGGTGCCCGACATCGGCGGCGGCCAGGCCTCATCGCTGATCCAGATCGCCTCCGAGGTGCTCGGCGTGGCGCCGGAGCGGATCACGATCCACATCGGCGACTCGGCGCTCAACCCGCTCACCGGGACGACGACCGCCACGCGCCAGCTCTACATGTCCGGCAACGCGGTGCTGAAGGCGGCGCGCGATCTGCGCGAGCAGCTCGCCGGGGTCGCCGCGGAGCTGCTCGAGGTCGAGCCCGAGCAGGTCGAGTTCGGCGCCGAGGGCGTCTCGGTCGCCGGCGGCGAGCGCTCGCTCGAGTTCAGGGAGCTGCTCGCCGCCTGCGCCTCGGTCGACGTGTCCTGGCACGTGCACGCCACCTACCGGGCGCCGAAGGGCGTTCCCTGGCAGGCCGACGAGAGCTGGCGCGGCCGGGTGTTCCCCGACTTCACCTACGGCTGTCACGCCGCCGACGTCGAGGTCGATCTCGACAGCGGCCAGACGCGGGTGCTGCGCTACGTCGCCGGCCACGACGTCGGCCAGACGATCAACCCGCAGTCGGTCGAGGGGCAGATCGAGGGCGGGGTCGCGATGGGGCTCGGCTACGCGCTCTCCGAGCGGCTGGTCTTCGACGAGGCGCAGAACCTGACCGGCTCCTTCGCCCAGTACCTGATCCCGACCGCGGTCGAGGTGCCCGAGATCGACACGGTGGTGCTCGAGAGCGGCGAGGGGATGGGGCCGTTCAACGCCCGCGGGATCGGCGAGCCGCCGATCGGGCCGCCGGCGCCGGCGGTCGCGGCGGCGATCCGCGACGCGATCGGCGCCCGGCTGACCGAGCTTCCGTTCACTCCCGAGCGGGTCGCCGCCGCGGTCCGCGCCCGAGAGGAGGACGCCGATGCCGAAGGTTGAGGGCAGCGAGCAGCTCGGGCTCGACCGGGCTGAGGTCTGGCGCCTGCTCAACGACCCCGACACGCTCGCGGCGTCGATCCCCGGCTGCAACGGGTTCGAGCGCGACGGCGAAACCGAGCACCGCTACCGGACCGCGATCGCGGTCGCGGTCGGGCCGGTGACCGGGGTCTACGAGGGCACGGTCGAGTACCTCGACGTCGCCGAGCCCGAGCGCTGCACGATCGTCGTCGCCGGCAAGGGCGACAAGGGGACGATCGACGGCCGCGGGCAGATCACGCTCGCAGCCCACGACGGCGGCACCGAGGTCGGCTACGTCGGCGACTTCAAGCTCACCGGGCCGGTCGCCGGGGTCGGCCAGCGGATGGCGCCCGGGGTGAGCCGGAAGATGATCGTCGAGACGCTGCACAACCTCGAGCGCCGCGGCGAGCCGGCGCCCGAGCCGGCAGCGGCCGAGGGCGCCACGGCCGAGGCGGATGCGGCGCAGAAGCCCCCGGGCGCGGAGGCCCCGGCGCCGAGCCCGGGCGGCGCCGCGGCGCCGCGCGCGGGTGGCGCCGCCGAGCCCTTCCGGCCGGTGTCGATCTCCCCGCTCGCCGCGTTCGCCGCCGGGTGCACGGTCGGGATCGTGCTCGGGGTCGTGCTTCGAAGATGACGCTTATCACGATGCGAGAACAGCTTTTGAGAAGTGAAAAAATAGATAGATTGGCTCTCGGGCACCACCCGAGGCCACGGAGGAGGAGGACCGCATGGGCGTAACGGCGACGCGAGCGGATCGAACGGCGGAGGAGCTTGCCGCGATTGATCGGCAGCGGATCATCCACCCCTATCTGCCGAGCGCGACCGAGGAGCGCGTGGTGATGGTCGAGGGCGACGGCTGCCGCCTGCGCGACGCCGACGGGCGCGACTACCTCGACGCTACCGGCGGCCTCTGGCTGGCACAGATCGGCCACGGTCGGCGGGAGATCGCTGCCGCCGCGGCGGAGCAGATGGAGCGGCTCGAGTACTTCACCAGCTTCTGGGAGTTCTCCAACGATCGCGCGATCGAGCTCGCCGAGCGGCTGACCTCGATCTCGCCCCCGCGCCAGACGCACGTCTTCTTCACCAGCGGGGGCTCGGAGGGCAACGAAGCGGCGATGAAGATGGCGCGCTACGCGCATTCGCGCCGCGGCGAGGGCGATCGCACCTGGGTGCTGGCGCGCCACCAGGCCTATCACGGGGTCGGATACGGGTCGGGCACGGCGACCGGCTTTCCGATGTACCACGAGGGCTTCGGCCCGATGCTCCCAGACGTCACCCACCTGACGCCGCCCTGGCCCTACCGGACCGAGCTCTTCGACGGCGAGAACCCGACCGACTTCTGCGTCGCCGAGCTCGAGCGCACGATCGAGGAGATCGGTGCGCAACGGATCGCCGCCTTCATCGGCGAGCCGGTGATGGGGGTGGCGGGAATGATCGTCCCGCCCGACGACTACTGGCCGCGGGTCGAGGAGATCCTGCGCGCGAACGGGATCACCTTCATCTTCGACGAGGTGGTGAGCGCCTACGGCCGCTGCGGACGCTGGTTCGCGGCCGAGCATTTCGGGGTCGAGCCCGACATCATCGTCACCGCGAAGGGGATCACCTCTGGCTACGCCCCGCTGGGCGCGGTGCTGATCAGCGACGAGATCGCAGCGGCGATCACGGGCGAGGGATTCCCGATGGGATTCACCTATAACGGTCACCCGACCTCGTGCGCAGTCGCGCTCGCGAACCTCGACGTGATCGAGGGCGATGGGCTGCTCGAGCGCGCGCGGGAGACCGGCGCGTACATCCTCGAGCGGTTCCAGGAGCTGCTCGAGCTGCCGATCGTCGGCGAGGTGCGGGGCGTCGGGATGATGCACGCGGTCGAGCTGGTCGCCGACCGTGAGACCCACGAGCCGCTGCCGATGGACGCCGCCCCCCAGGACGTGATCCGGCGCGAGACCGGCGTCATCGTTCGCGACTGCGCCCACAACCTGGTGATCTCCCCGCCGCTGGTGATGTCGCGAGAGGAGGCCGACGAGGTGGTAGCGGCGATGCGCTCGGTGCTCGAGCGGACCGACCCGTCCGGCCGGATCGCGCCGGGGAAGTGAGGAGCGCCCAGCGCTCGGACGATGGCTGCCCCGACTCACACCCGCGAGGAATGGACCGACCGCGCCGGAAAGCTCGACCTGGAGGGGCGGGCGTTCATCGGCGGCGAGCACGCCGGGTCGGCGTCCGGCGAAACCTTCGCCTCGATCAACCCGGCCACCGGCGAGGTGCTGGTCGAGGTCGCGGCGGGGGACGAGGAGGACGTGGAACGCGCGGTCCGCGCGGCGCGCAGGGCCTTCGACGGCGGCGTGTGGTCCGAGGCCGCGCCCGCTGACCGAAAGCGCGTCCTGCTTCGCCTGGCGGAGCTGATCCGCGAGCACGCCGACGAGCTCGCGCTGCTCGACTCGCTCGACATGGGAAAGCCGGTCGAGGACGCGATCTCGATCGACGTGCCCGGCGCGGCGGACCTCGTCCAGTGGTACGCCGAGGCCGCGGACAAGCTCTACGACGAGATCGCGCCCACCGGCTCGTCCGAGCTCGCGCTCGTCACCCGTGAGCCGCTCGGCGTCGTCGGCGCGATCGTCCCCTGGAACTACCCGCTCGACCTCGCCGCGTGGAAGGTGGCGCCCGCGCTGCTCGCGGGGAACAGCGTCGTGCTCAAGCCCGCGGAGCAGTCGCCGCTGTCGGCGATCCGGCTCGGCGAACTCGCCGGCGAGGCCGGCCTGCCCCCCGGCGTGCTCAACGTGGTCCCGGGGTTCGGCGAGACCGCGGGCCGCGCGATCGGCCTCCATCCCGGCGTCGACTGCGTCGCCTTCACCGGGTCGACCGAGGTCGGCAAGCTGTTCCTGCGCTACTCGTCGGAGTCGAACGCCAAGCCGGTCTGGCTCGAGTGCGGCGGCAAGAGCCCCAACCTCGTCTTCGCCGACACCGAGGACCTCGACCAAGCCGCCGAGATGGCCGCCTTCGGCATCTTCTTCAACCAAGGCGAGGTCTGCTCGGCCAACTCGCGGCTGCTGGTCGAGCGCCCGATCCGCGACGAGTTGGTCGAGCGGGTACTCGGGCACGCACGCGCGGTCCGGATCGGAGATCCGCTCGATCCCGAGACGACGATGGGGCCGCTGGTCGACGAACAGCATGCCGAGCGGGTGCTGGGCTACATCGAAGCCGGTCGCGAGGCGGGCAACCTGCGCTTCGGCGGCGAGCCCGTCAAGGTCGACGGCAACGGCCGCTGCTTCGTCGGACCGACGATCCTCGACGGGATCTCCAACGACGCTCGCGTCGCCCAGGAGGAGATCTTCGGTCCGGTGCTGACCGTGCTCGACTTCACCGACGAGGAGGAGGCGCTGCGGGTCGCCAACCAGAGCCGCTACGGGCTCGCCGCCTCGGTCTGGACGTCGAACCTCGGGCGGGCGCACCGCCTGGCGCGGCGGCTGCGGGCCGGCACGGTCTCGGTCAACACCGTCGACGCGCTCAGCCCCCAGACCCCGTTCGGCGGCTTCAAGGGCTCAGGGTTCGGCCGCGACCTCTCGCTGCACGCGCTCGACAAGTACACCGGGCTGAAGACCACCTGGATCAAGTACTAGACAGATGTGAGCCCACAGGAGGAACGCATGATGATGAGCCCACAGGAGGAACGCATGCCCCGTGTCAAGGAGAGAGTCCGGCGAGAGACCGACAATCGCTTTTTGGCACCGTTGGTCGAGGAGCTGGAGGACATTCGCGCGCGCTCGATCACCGAGGTCCGCCAGAAGACCGATGCGTTCTGGGAAAAACAGGACGGCGCCGCGGAGCCCGAGGCCCTGATCGCATGGTTTCAGCCACGTTGCTGGCGTGAAATCGATTACGTGTTCATGCTCGGCGAGGAGATCCGACGCTACGGCTTCGGGTTTGAGCGAAAGCACGTCACAGCACTGGCCAAGCAGCTCTTCCAAGAGGCGGAGCACTACGAGAGCGTCGGGCGCATCATCGTCGGGCTGGGCGGCGAGGTACCGACCGAGCCGCCACCCTCCGCGCGCGCGTGGAGCGCTTTCCTCTGGAACTGCCTCGACCGCCACCCACTCTCGGCGATCGCCGCCTGGTACATGTCCGAGACCGCGGCCACCGGCACGCTCGAGGGAATCGTCGCCGGCGGCGAGCGCTACCGCATGCCCGACGTCGTCACGATCTACCAGCAGATAATCAAGGATGAGGCCTTCCACCTCGGGCTCGGGCGGCTGCTGCTGGAGCGCTACGTGACGTCGCCCGCCGACGCCGCCGAGGTCATCCGTTCGATCCGTGGGATGGCCGAGCTCGTGAGCCACGGAAGCCACACGGATGTGCTCGTCACACCGGTTGCCTGATGTCTACGTCGGGATCTCGACCCAAATCAGCAAGGAGGCAGTTCATGCTTAGCAAAGGCGCCATGCCCACCCGGATCGCGCTCGCAATTGCCGGCCTCGTCGCCGCCCTGGGCATCGCCGCCTGCGGCGAAGACGAGGGCATCGAGGGCGAGGAGCAAAATGGCGGTGAGATCCCGGTCGCCGAGGCCGAGGGCGAGCCCGGCGGGGAGCTCTTCGTCTCCAACTGGCCGTTCTACATCGACGCCAAGACCGTGCCC
>JAJNAZ010000033.1 GCA_021155855.1 Solirubrobacterales bacterium | reverse complement strand
GCCCTTCCTGGTTTTGGGCGTCGCACGGCCGCCCGTTATACCTATGCCCTCGGCCGCGCGCGACGCCTCTGGCGCTTGGGCACGAAGTCGATTATCAGGGGAACCCCTTCGAGCTCGAAGCGCTCGCGGAGCCGGTTCTCGAGGTAGTAGGCCCAGTCCCGGGTGATCAGTTGGCGGTCGTTGACCTGGATCGAGATTCGCGGCGGCCGGCGCCCGACCTGCGCGGCGTAGTAGAGCCGCAACCGCTTGCCGCGTCTCTGCGGCGGCGGGCGCTGGGCGACGAGCTCGCCGACGAACCGGTTGAGGACCGGGGTCGGAATCCGCTCGGACCGCCGGTCGGCGAGCGTCAACGCCTGCTCGAGCAGCTTCGGCACGCCGCGGCCGCTGAGCGCCGAGCAGGCGATCACCGGCGGGCGCTGGCGCACTCGGCGGGCGAGCCGGGCGCGAGCATCGTCGAGGTCGGTCTCGCCGATGTCCCACTTGTTGAGCGCGATCAGCGTCGCGCAGCCGGTCTTCATCGCCAGCTCGGCGATCCGCAGGTCCTCGGAGGTGACCCCCTCGGCCGCGTCGCAGACGCAGATCGCGACGTCGGCACGTTCGGCGGCGCGCTCGGAGCGCAACTGCGCGTAGTAGTCGATCGTGCCCGCGACCTTGGTCCGCCGCCGGATGCCCGCGGTGTCGATCAGGTTCAGCTGGCGGCCGTCGAAGCGCAGCGGCGTGTCGATCGCGTCGCGCGTGGTCCCGGCACGCTCGGAGACGATCACCCGCTCGGAGCCGAGGAAGGCGTTGACGAGCGAGGACTTACCCACGTTCGGTCGCCCGATCACAGCGATCGCCACACTCTCCTCGTCGTCGTCCGGCAGCTCCACCGCCGCAGCGCGCGCCAGGTCGGCAAACCGGTCGAGCAGGTCGCCGGTGCCGCGGCCGTGGGTGGCGGATACGGTCAGCGGCTCGCCGAGGCCGAGGGCGTGGAAGTCGGCCGCGAGCGGCTCCTCGGCCGCCGAGTCCGCCTTGTTGGCGACCACGACGACGGGCACCTCGGAACGGCGCAGGAGCTCAGCCACCTCGGCGTCGCCCTGGCGCAGGCCGGCCCGCGTGTCGAGCACCAGCGCCACCGCGTCGGCGTCGGCGATCGCCTCGCGCGCCTGGCCCTGGACCGCACGCGAGAGCGAATCGGCGGCGGCGAGGTCGACGCCGCCGGTGTCGATGAGCTCGAAGCGGACGCCGTTCCACTCCGACTCGAGCATCTTGCGGTCGCGGGTGACGCCGGCCTGCTTGTGGACGACGGCGTCGCGACCACCGCTGAGCCGGTTGACGAGGGCGGACTTGCCGACGTTGGGAAAGCCGACGATCGCGATTCGCGGCAGCCTGGCCATTCTCGCCCCGCTCAGGCGAGCCCGCGCTCGCGCGCCAGCTCGACCACCCGGGCGACCACCTCGGTGGCGGAGATCTCTGTCGTGTCGAGCTCGACCGCATCCTCGGCGGCCCGCAGCGCGCCGTGGGCACGCTCGCGATCGCGCGTGTCGCGCTCGCCAATCGCCGCCAGCACCCCGGCCACGGGCTCGCCCGTCTGCGCCGCCCGACGGCGCGCGCGCTCGGCGTCGCCCGCGACCAGGTACACCTTCAACGGCGAGTCCGGGCTGACCACGGTGCCGATATCGCGGCCCTCGGCGACGTAGCGCCCGGCGGCGATCAGTCCGCGCTGGCGCTCGACCAGCGCTGCGCGCACCCCGGGGTGCACCGAGACCCGGGAGGCCGTCGCGCTGACCTCGGGCGAGCGGATCTCGGCGCCCACGTCCTCGCCGCCGACGAGCACCCGGTCGCCGTCGAGCTCGAGCTCGAGACCGCGAGCAATCGTGGCTACCTGCTCGCCATCGTCGGGATCGACTCCGGCGCGCAGGACCGCCAGCGCGACGCTGCGGTACATCGCTCCCGAATCGAGATAGGTGAAGCCGAGCGCGTCCGCGACACCGCGCGCGACGGTGGACTTGCCGGCACCGGCGGGGCCGTCGATGGCGATCACCATGGCGGCTGTGAGGATAGGCTGCGGTCACCGTGACGCAGCGACGAGCCCGGGCCGAAAGGAGGAGATAGATGCAGAGCTGGGACCTCGCGCGGCTCGACGTCCAGCCCCACCACCCGGAGGTCCTCGCCTCCGACGAGGAGGGCCGCGTGATCGCGATCCATCTCCCCGCGGGCGAGCGGCTCCAGGAGCACCAGGTCCACGAGCGCGCCTGGCTGGTGGTCGCCAGCGGCGCGGTCGAGATCGACGACGCGAGTGGCGAGACGATCACCGGCGGCCCCGGCCTGTTGGCCGCCTTCGAGCCCAACGAACGCCACGAGGTGCGGGCGACCGAGGACGCGAGGCTGCTGCTGGTGCTGTCCCCCTGGCCGGGCGACGGCCACCCGTCGACCCGCGGCGACTGAGCCGACTTCGATTGAGTGGCCGCCACGGCTGAGGATGCGGCGCTCGTTGCCGCCGCTCGACAACGGCGGGGTCAGGGTTCCGCCGGCTCGATCAGGTTGAGGCGCCTGAGGCCCGCGAGACCAGCGTAGCCAGATCCGCGCCGAAGCCCGGGTAGCTGACACCGGCCGTGTCGAAGCCCTCGACCTCGACGCCCTCGCTCGACGCGAGGCCGGCGATCGCGCCGAGCATTGCCAGCCGGTGATCGCCCGCGGACTCGATCCGCCCGCCCCGGAGTCCGTTTGTGCCGGTGACGGCGAAGCCGTCGTCGGTCGCCTCGATCTCGGAGCCGAGCCCCCGCAGGCCCTCGACCACGGTCGCGATCCGGTCCGACTCCTTGTGGCGCAGCTCCTCCGCGCCGCCGACCACCGTCTCGCCCTCGGCAAAGCAGCCGGCCAGGGCGATCAGCGGCAGCTCGTCGATCGCCAGCGGCACCTCTCCCCCGCCCACACGCGTTCCCTGCAGCGGGCCGGAGCGGGCGACGATCGTCGCCTCCGGCTCCCGCCCGGCGGCCGCGGTCTCGACCACCTGTACCGCGGCGCCCATCCGGGTGAGGATCCCGAGCAGGCCGATCCGGCCCGGGTTGATCCCGACCCCCTCCAGCCGGACCTCGCTGCCGCCGACCAGCGTCGCGGCGACGATCAAGAAGGCGGCGGATGAGAAGTCGCCCGGGATCGGGATCTCGCCGGGCTCGAGCGTCCCTGCGGGGCTGACCGTGACCCGTCGCGCGGGCAGCTCGCCATGGACGGTCACCGGCGTGCCGGCGTCCTCGGTGATCACCGCGGCACCGGCGGCGCGCAGCATGCGCTCGGTGTGGTCGCGGGTCGGGCGGCGCTCGATCACGCTCGTCGGGTTGTCCGCGAGCAGCCCGGCGAGTAGCAGGCACGACTTCACCTGGGCGCTGGCGACCGGCGAGCGGTACTCGATCCCTCGCAGCTCGGAGCCGCGAACGGTGAGCGGAGGCAGCCGGTCGTCGCGGGCGCCGATCTCGGCGCCCATCAGCCGTAGCGGCTCGACGATCCGGTCGACCGGGCGGTGGCGGATCGACTCGTCGCCGTCGAGCGTCCACTGGCCGTGCGACTGACCGGCCAACCACCCCGGAAGGATCCGCATCAGGGTCCCGGCGTTGTGGACATCGATGAGGCGTCCGGGCCGCGCGCCGCGTAGCCCGACTCCGCGGATTCGGAGATCCGGCCGGCCGTCGTCGCCCGCACTGACATCGGCCCCGAGCGACCGCATCGCCTCGAGCGTGGCGCGCGTGTCGGCGGCGTCGAGATAGCCGCGCACGACCGTCTCTCCCTCCCCCATCGCCGCCACGATCGCGGCGCGGTGGGAGATCGACTTGTCCGGGGGCGGCGTCAGCGTCCCGCGCAGCGAGCCTGCCGGCGCGAAGCGCTCACTCCTGGCGCGCATCATCCGTCGCCGCCGGCGACCGAGACCGAGTGCCCGAGCCGGCGGACGATCTCGACGGCGCGCTCGGCCTCGGCGGCGCCGGCGACCCAGATCGAGATCGCGCCGGTGCGCATGTCGGGCGCGGGGTACAGCGCCATGTCCTCGATGTTGACCCGCGCGCGGCCCAGCTCGAGCGCGATCTCGGCGACCGTCCCGGGCCTGTTCTCGACCGCGATTCGGAGCTCGCGTAGGTCGCCACCGACCAGATCCGACTCCAGCAGCCGTCGCCGGTCGTCCGCCGCGGCTCGGTGCCATTCGCCGACCGCCCCCACGTCGCCCGCGCGGATCAGAGCCGCGGCCTCGCCGAGGCGCTCGGCGACCGCTTCAATCTCGGTCGCGACCGTGTCGCTGTTGGTGGCGAAGATGTCGCCCCAGATCGCCGGGTTGGCGCCGGCGACGCGGGTCGTGTCGCGAAAGCTCGTCCCGACCTCGGGCAGGCGCTCGGACTCCTCCGAGAGCGCCGTCGCCGCCTGCTGAACGAGCACGTTGGCGAGCACGTGGGGAAGGTGGCTTACGGTCGCCATCACCCGGTCGTGGGTCTCGGGATCGATCGCCTGCGGCCGGGCGCCGAGGTCGGCGACCGCACGCTGAAGGCGGTCGTAGTGGAGTCCGCTGGAGGACTCGGTGGGGGTCAGATACCAGCGGGCGCCCTCGAGCAGCTCGGCGCGAGCGTTCTCGACGCCGGAGGTCTCGGCGCCGGCCAGCGGGTGGCCGCCGATGAATCGCGACGCCTCGGCGCTCGCCGGCAGGCTCTCGATCAGGGACCGCTTGGTCGAGCCGACGTCGCTGACGACGGCGTCAGCGGCGCTCGCGGCCAGCGCCTCTGCGACCAGCACCGCCAGCGCGCCGACCGGCGCCGCGCAGAACACGAGCTCGGCGCCGGCGACCGCGTCGGCGACCGAGCCCGCGCCATGATCAAGAGCCCCCAGCTCGACGCCGCGCGCGAGCCTGGTGTCGTCGGGGTCGAACCCGGCCACCTCGGCGCCCAGCCGCCGCCTCGCGGCGAGACCGATCGAGCCACCGATCAGCCCGACGCCGAGGACGGCGATTCTCATCGGGCCAACCCAGTGCCCCGCGGGGCGCTAGACGGTCGCAACCTGCTTACCGGCCACCTCGGCCACGCGCCGCAGCTGTTCCGCGTAGTCGGCGAAGAGCTCTGTCGGCAGCGCCTGCGGACCGTCGCAGATCGCCTCCTCGGGCTCGTTGTGGACCTCGACGATGATCCCGTCCGCGCCGGCCGCCGCGGCCGCCAGCGACATCGGCCCGACCCAGTCCCGGCGGCCCGCCGCGTGGCTGGGGTCGATCACGATCGGCAGGTGGCTGAGTTCGCGCAGCGCCGGGATCGCGAGCAGGTCGAGGGTGAACCTGTAGGTGGTCTCGAAGGTCCGGATGCCGCGCTCACACAGCATCACGTTCGTGTTGCCCTCCTTGAGCACGTACTCCGACGCCATCAGCAACTCGTCGAGGGTCGCCGAGAGCCCGCGCTTGAGCAGCACCGGCTTGCCGGTGCGACCGACCTCAGCCAGCAAGGTGTAGTTCTGCATGTTGCGGGCGCCAATCTGGATCACGTCGGCGACCTCGATCACGTCGGCGACATCACGGACGTCCATCAGCTCGGTGACGATCGGCAGCCCGGTCTCCTCCTTGGCCTCCTGCAGCAGCCGCAGGCCCTCGACCCCGAGGCCCTGGAAGCTGTACGGAGAGGTGCGCGGCTTGTAGGCGCCGCCGCGCAGCATCGCCGCGCCGGCGTCGGCGACCACGCGGGCGACCTCGAGCGTCTGCTCGCGGCCCTCGACCGTGCACGGGCCGGCGATCAGGCCGAAGTGCTCGCCGCCGATCCGCCGCCCGTCGACCTCGATCACCGTCCGCTGGCCCTTGCGGAACTGCGCCGAGGCAAGCTTGTACGGCTTCAGGATCGGGACCAGGTGGTCGACCCCCGGCGCCCCCTCGAGCCCCAGCGAGGAGACCCGGTCGCGGTCGCCGATCGCCCCGATCACGGTCAGCAGCTCGCCCTGGGAGAGGTGGGCCGTACAGCCGACCTCCTCGATCCGCTCGACGACGTGGGAGACCTGCTCCTCCGTCGCCCCCTCTTTCATCACGATCATCATCTGCTCGAAGGCCTTTCCATCTGCGGTGGTTGCGCGGTTGCGATTCAGTCGGCGATGAATCCCGGGGTACGAGATTCGCTTCTACGGCGTCCGGCGGTGGTTCATCTGCTCGCTCGCGGGCCTTTCGGCCGGGCCGGACGCCTAGCTAAATCGCCAGTAATAGGAGGACCAGGCACGCGACTGCAGCCCCTTGGGAGCGGTCGAGAAAGCCGGCGTGCTCGCGCGGTCCATCGCGGCTTTGTACCACGGAGCCGGCGAAACCGCAAACTCCGGGTAGATTCGGCCGATGCTCCCAGTCGCGATCGCCACCCTCGCCGCCACACTCGCCGCCGGCGGCCAGCCCTCGTTCCAGGGCCACGCCGAGCCGATCCGCGGGCAGGTCGAGGAGCGCATCGTTGGCAGCTCCTGGCACCGCGGCTGCCCGGTGCACCACTCGAAGCTACGCCTGCTCGAGCTCACCCACTGGGGCTTCGACGGTGAGGTCCACCGCGGCAGGCTGATCGTCCATCGCAAGCACGACGGCGCGATCCTGCGAGCGATGAAGCGACTGTTCAAGCGCGGGTATGAAATCCGGCGCGTGGAGCTGATCGATCGCTTCGGCGCCGACGACCGGCGCGCGATGAAGGCCGACAACACGTCGGCCTTCAACTGCCGCTTCGTCGCCGGCACCAACCGCTGGTCGATGCACGCCTACGGCAGAGCGATCGACATCAATCCGATCGAGAACCCCTACGTCTCCGGCTCACACGTCTCGCCGCCAGCCGGCGAGCCGTTCGCGGACCGCTCGCGCGACGCCGAAGGCATGATCCACGCCGGCGACGAGGTGGTGAGGGCGTTCGCCCGCAAGGCCGGCTGGGAGTGGGGCGGCGCCTGGCCGGGGGCGACCCGCGACTACCAGCACTTCTCGAGCAACGGTAGGTAGGCGCTAGAGCAGCTCGGCGAGCGCGGCAAGGAAGCGCCGGTTCTGACCCGGGGTGCCGTAGGTGACCCTGAGGTGGCCGGGGCCGCCGAGCGGGGTGCCGGGGCGGACGATGATCCCCCGCTCGCCGAGCGTGGCGACGATCGCCGCCTCGTCGCGGTCGCCGAGCGAGATCCAGGAGAAGTTGGCCTGCGAGTCGGGTGTTAAGAGGTCGAGCTCGCGGACGCCCTCCTCGACCACGACCCGCTCGACGATCGTTCGTTCGACCCGCTGTGAGACGTCGTCGGAGTGGCGGATCGCCTCCGCGGCGGCGGCCTGGGCGACGGCGTTGACGCTGAACGGCTGGCGCACCGCGTCGACGGCGGCACGGAAGGCGGGCGAGCAGAGCGCGTAGCCGACCCGCAGGCCGGCGAGCCCGTAGACCTTGGAGAAGGTGCGCAGCAGGACGAGGTTGGGGAAGTCGCGGCGCAAGTCGGCGGTCGCGTCGGGGTCGTCATCGAGTTGGAACTCGACGTACGCCTCGTCGACGATCACGGTCACGTGGTCGGGGATGCGATCCAAGAGCTCGGCGATCCGGGCCGCGGGCAGGTGGGTCGCGGTCGGGTTGTTCGGGTTGCAGACGATCAGCAGCTGGGTCGCCGCGGTGACCTCGGTCAGCATCGCGTCGAGGTCGTGCACGTAGTCGTCGTCGAGCTCGACCCGGATCTCGCGCGCGCCCGAGAGCGGCCCGAGGTAGGGGTAGATCGAGAACGAGGGCCAGGCGTAGACGAGCTCGGCGCCCGGCTCGGCGAGTGCCAGCGCGGCGGCGAGCAGGATCTCGCAGGAGCCGTTGGCGACCGCGACCTGGGCCGAGTCGGTCTCGTGGCGCTCGGCGATCCGGCGGCGAAGCAGGGTCGCGGCGGGATCCGGGTAGCGGTTGGAGGCCCTCGCCACGCGGGCGATCGCCTCGATCACCTTCGGGTGCGGCCCCCAGGGCGACTCGTTCGAGGCGAGCTGGGCGATGTCCGAGCCCGCGATCGCCTCCGGCGCCGTGCCGGGTGGGACCCCGGCGGTGTAGCCGGGAATCGCGGCGAGCTTGCGGGCAAAGGTGACGCTCATCGTGCCTATTGTGCGGAATGCAGATCGGCACGCAGCCGCCGGGTGGCGCCGATGTACACGTGGGAGGGTTGGTGGTCGGCGGCCGCGTAGTAGTGGGCGAGAACTCGGATCACCCGCTCCATCGCCCCGGGAACGTCGATCTCGCGGTTGCACAGCAGCGGCACCTGGTCGAGCCCGAGCTCGCGCGCGGCGACCGCGGGAAACTCGGCGTCGAGGTCGTCGGTGCAGGTAAAGATCACGCTGACGAAGCTCGCCGGGCGCAGTCGGTTGCGCTCGATCAGCTCGCTCATCAGCTCGCGGGTCGCGGCGACGATCGACTCGGCGTCGTTGCGCTCGGCCTGGACCGCCCCCCGAACTCCCCACAGTCGCTCGCTCACAACGCCCTTTCTTCGCGCTCCGCAAACACCAAATTCCCTTGTCGAGCTCCGCGCTCAGTGGCGGGCATCCTTCCAGAGCCGCCGCAGCTCGGCGCTGCGCAGCCGCCTCGCCTCCCCCTCGCCGAGCTCGCCCAGCTTCAGCGGGCCGAAGGCAACTCGCGTCAGCGAGACCACCTCGTTGCCGATCGCCTCGGCCATGCGGCGAACCTGGCGGTTGCGGCCCTCGCGGATCGTGAGCTCGAGCACGCGGGGTGATACTCGCCGTACGTGAGCGGGAGCCGTCTGGCCGTCCTCGAGTTCGACGCCGGCCCGCAGCCGGCCCAGGTCGGCCTCGGTCGGTGCGCGGCGCAGGCGAGTGCGATAGGTGCGCGGGACCTCGTAGCGCGGGTGGGTGAGCCGGTTGGCGAGCTCACCGTCATTTGTGAGCAGGATCAGGCCGGTCGACTCGGCGTCGAGGCGACCGACCGGATACAGCCGGCGTTCCGATGCGACGAGATCGGTCACCGCCCGCCGCCGTCCGGGCTCGCGCGCGGTCGAGACCACGCCGGCGGGCTTGTTCAGCATCCAGACCTCCCGCGGTTCCGGGCTCACCGGCCGGCCGTCGACCTTCACCCCGCTCTCGTGGACGACGTCGCGCGCCGGGTCGCGCTCGACCTCGCCCCCGACCCTCACCCGGCCGGCGGCGACCAGCTCCTCGGCCCGACGCCGGGAGGCGACGCCCGAGTGGGCGAGATACTTGGCGAGGCGCATGGGTTGACGCTATCGCCGCCGCCGGTTCGCGATCCGGGCCAGGAGGCGCCCTCGACGATGGCGGTCAGGAGGTGTGAATCAGCTCGTTCGCTGCTCACCGGCCCGCAACAGCCGCTCGCGCAGCTCGGCTTCGTCGGCGGGCGAGGCGTCGAAGCGCGCCGGGTCGGGGAGCGCGTCGAGGCCGGCGAGCCCGAAGAGGCGCTCGAACAAGGACGTGGTCCGATAGATGACCGCGCCGAAGCGTGACCGCCCGGACTCCGCGATCAACCCGCGCTCAGTCAACGTCTGCACCGCCGACTCCGAGGAGACGCCGCGGATGCGCGCGATCTCGGGACGCGAGACCGGCTGCAGGTAGGCGACGATCGCCAGCGTCTCGGCCTGCGCCTGGGTCAGCGGCGGGGTCTTCGGCCGCGCCAGCAGCCGCCGGGCCGCCTGCTCGGCGTCCGGGTACGCGGCGAGGGCGTGGCCCCCGGCGACCTCGCGCAGGACGACGCCACGGCCGGTGAGCGAGCCGCCGAGCAGATCCAGCGCCCGATCGATCTCCGCCTCGGTGGCGTCGCAGGCTTCCGCCAGCTCCGCCGTGCCGACCGGCTCCGGCGCCAAGAACAGCAGCGCCTCGACGATGCGTTCGAGATCGGACATGCTTACCCCGACACCCCCGGACGTGAAGCTGAGGAGGTGGCGGGCTGAATCCGTATCGGCCCGAACGTCTCCCCCTGCTCCCAGGTCGCCTCGCCGCGCTTGTGCAGCTCGAGCAGCGCGAACAGCGTCACTGCCTGGGTCAGGCGGTCCTCGGAGCCGAAGGCCTCGTCGAAATCGACCGCGGTGCGCGCGCCGAGCAGCTCACGCACCACGCGCAGGCGGCGCTCGAGCGAGACGGTCGGGCGGATGTGGCTCGTGTCGGGGCGCGGCGGGGTCCGCAGTAGGTCGCCGATCGCCGACGTGAGCCGTTCGGGCTCATACGCCGGGTGGGCGGCGTCGAGCGCGACCCGTCGCAGCTCGGGCGGCAGTGGCGCGGCGCGGTAGAGGAAGCGGCGCCCGTCGGCGTGAAGCTCGGCGAGGTATGCGGCGGCATCGCGATAGCGCCGATACTCGAGCATCCGCGCGAGCAGCTCCTCGGCCGCCTCCTCGGGCCCAAGCTCGATCCGCTCCTCCTCCGGGGCCGGCAGCAGCAGGCGTGACTTGAGCTCGAGCAGCGAGGCGATCAGGACCAGGAACTCGGTCGCCGCCTCGAGGTCGAGCTCGGCCTGCTCCTCGACATGGTCGAGGTAGGCGATCACGATCTCGCCGAGCTCGACCTCCGCCAGCGCGATCTCCTCGCGCAGGACGATGGTCATCAGGAGGTCGAACGGACCGGCGAAGACCTCGAGGTCGAGATCGAGCTCTGCGGCTCTCACGGGGCGAGAGCGTAGAGATCGCGTCGGCTATCGCCGGCGCGGACCGACGCCCATCACCTCGCGCACATCGGCAAGCGTTTCCGAGGCGATCGAGTGGGCCTTCTCGGTCCCCGCCGCAAGGACGCGCTCGAGCTCGTCCTCGTCCTCGCGAATCTCCGCGTAGCGCTCCCGGGTCGGGGCGAGGTATTCGACGACGGCCTCGGCGACCGTGCGCTTGAACGCGCCGTAGCCCTGGCCGTCGAACTCGTCCTCGATCCGCTCGGGCTCGACCCCACGGACGACCGAGAGAATCTCGATCAGGTTGCTGATCCCGGGCTTGTCGGGCCCGCGGCGAACCTCGGTGCCCGAGTCGGTGACGGCCGAGCCGATCTTGCTCGCCACCACATCGCGCTCGTCGAGGATGTATAGGGCCCCCTGTTCGCTGGAAGCGGTGGTCGACATCCGGGCGGTCGGATCCTGGAGGTCCATGATCCGCGCCCCGACCTCGGGGATCCGGTGTTCGGGCACGACGAGGACATTCTCGCCGGCGCCGAAACGCGCGTTGAAGCGCTCGGCGATGTCGCGCATCAACTCGACGTGCTGGCGCTGGTCGTCGCCGACCGGCACCTCGTCGGCCCGGTAGGCCAGCACGTCCGCCGCCTGCAGCACCGGATAAAAGAAGAGCCCGGCCGAGACCAGCTCGCGCTGCTGGGCGGACTTCTCCTTGAACTGGTGCATCCGGTTGAGGTCGCCCCAGGCGGTGACGCTGGCGAGTAGCCAGCAGAGCTCGGGGTGCTCGGGTACATCGCCCTGGCGAAAGAAGATGCAGCGCTCGGGATCGAGCCCGGCGGCGAGCAGGATCGCGGCCGTGTCGTAGGTGAAGCGGCGCAGCTCGGCGGGCTCGTAGGCCACGGTCGTCGCGTGCAGGTCGACGATGCAGTAGATCGCCTCGCCGCGATCCTGGCCCTCGACGTACTGGCGAATCGCGCCGATGTAGTTGCCGAGGTGCTTGCGTCCGGTCGGCTGGATGCCGCTGAAGATCCTCACGCGCAGGGAATCTAGATGGTTGATTTCACAAACTCATGCGCGCGGGGGCGCGGCTCAGGTGGGCGCGAGGCTCGGCTCGCGGTCGGGCTCCGGCGCGGGCGCGCGGTCGGCGCACCGACCACACTCGCCGGCGGCGGCGGTGGCCCCGGGGCCGGGGCGCGGCTCGGGCGCGCGCTCCGGGTTGCGGACACCGACCAGGGCGATCGCGCCGCCGGTGGCCATCAGCACGGCCGCGATCAGCATCCCGAGCTGGAAGGCTGACTCCGACGAGTCGAGGATGTCGGCGCGAAGCGAGGCCGCCTCGGCGTCGGAGACGCCGGTGACGTCTCCGCCCGAGAGCGGCTGCTCCTTGGACGACTCGACCGCCTCGGCCGCCTCCGCACTTTGCTGCCGATCGGCGGTGCGGTCGTCAAGCGTCGAACTGAACTGGGCCGAGACCACCGCCCCGAGGGCGGCGATCGCGAGCACACCGGCAACCCGGGCGACCGCGTTGTTGACGCCCGAGGCGACGCCAACGTGCCGCTCCTCGACCGAGTCGAGCACCGTCGTCGTCAACGGCGCCACCGTCATCGAGAGACCGAGTCCGAAGAGCAGCATCGACGGCAGCACCTGGGTCAGGTAGTCGGGCTCGGAGTCCAACCCGACCAGAAGGCCGAGGCCGATCGCGCCGATCAGGGGGCCGACCCCCATCGGCAGCCGCGGCCCGATCCGGGACGCGAGCGCCCCGAAACGTCCCGAGAGCGTGAACATCAGCACGGTCACCGGAGTCGTCGCCGCGCCGGCCTGGAAGGCGGTGTACCCGGCGACCTGTTGCAGGAATAGGGTGATGAAGAAGAACGCCCCCCCGAGGGCCGCGTACACGCACAGCGTCGCCAGGTTGACGGTGCTGAAGTTGTGCGATTTGAACAGCTCGAGCGGGAGCACCGGAGCGCGCGTTCGCGACTCCCACCAGACGAAGAGGACCAGGCAGGCGATGCCGCCGACCAGGGGCCCCCACACGATCGGGTCCGAGAAGCCATAGAGGGGCTGCTCGATCAGGGCGAACACCGGCCCCGCCAGCCCGAGCGCCGAGAGCGCGATCCCGAGCCAGTCGATCCCGTGGACGGCCTCGGGATCGGAGCTCTCGGGAACCACGCGCAGCGCCAGCCAGATGGTGGCCGCGATCAGCGGCACGTTGACCCAGAAGATCAACCGCCAGTCGAGCTCGACCAGCAGGCCGCCACCCGCCGGTCCGATCAGGGTCGAGATCCCGGCCCAGGCAGTCCACAGGCCGACCGCCTTCCCGCGGGCCTCGCCCTCGAAGCTCGCGGCGAGGATCGCCAGCGAGCCCGGGACCAAGAGTGCGCCGGCGATCCCCTGCAGGGCGCGGGCACCGACCAACGTCTCATCGGTGGGCGCGATCGCGCAGAGCACCGAGGTGATGGCGAACCCGACGAGGCCCATGACGAACATCCGCCGGCGCCCGAACAGATCGCCGAGCGAACCGCCGACGAGCAGAAACGAGACGAGGGTGAGCATGTACGCCTCGACGACCCACTGCTGGCCGGCGAGGCCCGTGTCGAGGTCCTCCTGGATCGTCGGCAGCGCGACGTTGACCACGGTCGAGTCGAGGAAGACGATCGTCGAGCCGAGAATCGTCGCCACCAGGGTGAGGCGCTGCTGGCGGGTCACGGGCCGAGTCTCGCAGGCGGGACCTCGCGACCCCCCGGCGGCGTATCCGAAGCAGCGACCGATTCACGCGAAGGAGGTCGAGATGTCGCGCACGCTCCGTTCGTTGCTCGCCCCGGGTGCGGTCCTGGTCGCGCTCGCAGCCGCCGCCTCGCCGGCGGCCGCCGACGGGTTGCCGGTGCCCTTCGACGGGTCCGCTAATGCGGGCGTCCCGAGCGTCGACGGCGACTACCGCTACGCGGCGGTCAGCGCCGGCAAGAGCACGACGGCGCTGCGAATCGCGATCGGCACCGGCGAGATCCAGCGCAGCCTGCGGCTGCGCGGCGACTTCGCGGTGCCGCTGGTCGCCTACGACTCGACCCCGAGCGGGCTCTCGGCCGACGGACGGACGCTGGCGCTGATCGAGCCCCGGCGACGGTTCCCACGTGCACGGACCACGTTCGCGCTGATCGACGCCGAGCAGCTGCGGCTACGCGAACGGCTGACGCTCGACGGCGATTTCAGCTTCGACGCCCTGTCGCCGGACGGTCGGACGATGTACCTGATCCACTATCCGCAGCCGCGGGATCCGACGGCCTACGAGGTCCGGGCCTACGACCTCGAGCGTGGCAGGCTGCTGCCGGACCCGATCGTCGATCCGAACGAGTCCGGCGAGGAGATGGCGGGCTGGCCGCAAACGCGGGCCGTGAGCCCGGACGGGCGCTGGGCCTACACGCTCTACCTGCCGGCGGAACGCAATCACCCACCGTTCATCCATGCCCTCGACACCGAGCGCGGGACCGCCGTCTGCATCGATCTCGACCCGCTGGCCGAGCATCGCAACTTCGTCGGCCTCGGACTTCAGCCTAGTCCCGACGGCGCCGGTCTCGCGGTGGTCGAGGGCGACGAGGCGCTCGCCAGAATCGATCTCGGGTCGTTCGACGTCAGCGAGCCGGCCGTCCCCGCCCGGGACGCCGCGGGGTCCGGCAGCGACGATTCCGCCATGCCGTGGGGGCTGATCGCCGGGGGCGGAGCGTTGCTGATCGTGGCCGCGGCGCTGATCCGGACCCGCCGCGATCGCGACGACGCCGAGGAGCGGGAGCTCGAGCGGCTGGTAACCCTCGAGCGGTCCGCCGAAGGTGAGCAGCAGGCTCGCGAGCGCGAGCCGGTTCGCTGACGCATGAGCGCGGTCGCCGCGATCGCCCGCCCACCGCCGTCGATGACGACGGCGAGACAATCCCGGGTGCCGATGAGCGCCGAGCCGGCTTCCGAGCGCCTCGTACGCCTGCCGCGGGCGGGGCGCCGGCGTCAGCGTCGCGAGGGAGCGGTGGTCCGCGACGCCCAGCGCGGCTCGGCCGACGCGCTCGAGGAGCTCTACCGCCGCCACTGGCGGCGCGCCCACCGCGCCGCCTACCTCGTGGTAGGTGACGCCGGGGCGGCGGAGGACATCGCCCAGGAGTCCTTTCTGGCCGCGATCCGCGCCCTCGATCGCTTCGACCGCCGCCGGCCGTTCGGGCCCTGGTTGCATCGGATCACCGTCAACCGGGCGATCGACTTCTCGCGGGCGCGGGCGCTGCGAGCCGAGAGCGCCCTCTCCGCCGCGGCGGAGGACGTCGCGCCCGAGCGCGACGCGATCTCGGACGAGCTCGTGACGGTGCTCGCGAGCCTCGGTCCCGAGCATCGGGCGGTGATCGTCCTGCGCCACGTGCTCGAGTACACGCCGGGGGAGATCGCCGAGATCCTCGGAGTGCCGCGCGGGACCGTGAACTCACGGCTGCGGCGTGGCCTCGACCGGCTGCGTCCGGTGGTCGAACGGGAGGGATCGTGAGCGCCGACCGCGAGCTCGGCCGGCGGCTGCGAGACATCGCGGTCCCCGGCGAGGACGAGGCCGAGGAGCGGTCCTGGGAGATCGTCCGCGCCGCCTACGCCGAGCGCGCACCGGTTCGCCCGACCAACACCATTCGCCGTCTCGCGCTCGCGCTCGCCGGCGGTGCCGTCGCGCTCGCGATCGGGCTCAGCCCGGCCGGAGCCAGGGTCGGGGAGCTGGTCGAGGACATGGGCGACGCGGTGGGGATCGGCGAGAAGGACGCGCGGCCGGCGCTGCGCTCGCTGCCCGCTGCGGGTGAGCTTCTGGTCGAATCCGAGCAGGGCCCGTGGATCGTGCGTGAGGACGGCTCGAAGCGCCTGCTGGGCGAATACGACGAGGCAAGCTGGTCACCGCGCGGTCTGTTCGTCGCGGTCACCGACGGGCGCGAGCTGATCGCGGTCGAGCCCGGCGGCGACGTCCGCTGGACGATCGGCGCGCCCGCGACCGTCCGCGACCCGCGCTGGGGCGGGATCGGCTTCGACACCCGGATCGCGTACCGCAGCGGCGACGACCTCTGGGTGGTCGCCGGTGACGGGAGCGGCGAGCGGCGCCTTGCGCGCGACGTCGCCCCGGCGCCGCCGGTGTGGCGGCAACCGCCCACCGACTTCAAGGTCGACCCCGCCGGTCCCCTCCACGTCCTCACCTACCTCGACGGCGAGGGCGAGGCCCGCACCGTCGATGCGGACACCGGCGCCGCCATACCGACCACGAGACGAGACCTCCAGCTGCTCTCGAGTCCGCCCTCGGGCGAGCCCACGAAGCGGGCGACTTCGCCCGACGGCCGGTACCTGGCGGCGATCCGCGCCACCGGCGGGCGCGACGAGCTCGTGCTCAATCGGCATCGGCGCGGTGGGAGGCGAGTCCTTTTCTCCGCCCGCGGTGCACTCAGTGGTCCCACCTGGTCGCCCGACGGCCACTGGCTGCTGGTCGGCTGGCCGAAGGCCGATCAGTGGCTGTTCATCCCCACCGAGCGCTCGGGCAAGGTCGTCGCCATCGACGACATCTCCCAGCAGTTCGACCCCGGCGACACCGGCGCCACCGTCTTCCCCCGGGTCGCCGGCTGGATCCTGCCCGAGCGCTGACCCGCAACGCGGTTCATACCTACGGCTCCGGCGGCTCGCGCAGCTGGTGCGCCGGGGTGAAGAAGTTGCGGTAGGCGAGCGAGGTCGCGATCAGGGCCGAGAGGGCGACGCTGCCGAGCAGCACCCAGAGCAGGATCAGCTGCAGGCGCACCGCGTCCACCGGGTCGGCGCCGGCGAGCAGCATGCCGACCATCGTCCCGGGAAAGAAGATCAGCCCGGTGGTCTTGGTCGAGTCGACGAGCGCGATCGTCCCCGAGCGCAGGCTGCGGCGCAGGCTCGGGGCGGCTGCGACCGCCGCGGTGGCACCGAGCGCCAGCGTCGCCTCGATCTCGCCCGCGCGGTCGGTCATCTCGTCGCCGAGCCGGTTGAGCGCCACGGCCGCGGCGGTCATCGAGTTGCCGACCACCATGCCGCCGACCGGAACCAGGTAGCGCGGCTCCGGCTCGAACACGCCCAGCGCGATCACCAGGCCGAGGGTCATCGCACCCGCGACGCCGAGCGCCACCAGCAGCGGCCAGAAGGCGTCCGGTACCCGCTTCGCCCGCCGCCGGGCCGTGAAGGCGCCGAAGACGACCATCACCGTGATCAGGGCAAAGACGAGCACCAGGCTGTCCTCGTCGAAGATCGCCTGGATCACGTAGCCGATCGCTATCAGCTGCACCATCGAGCGCACCACGGCGATCGCGATCTCCTGCTCGAGCTCGGTCCGCCGCCAGAGCGAAACCGCGATCGCCAGGGCGACGAGCACGAGGCTGGCGGCGACCTCGCCGAGGGTTACGTCGATGCCGAGCGGGCTCATCTGATGCCCGCCCCGAGCACCTCGCCGGTCGGTCCCTGCTCGACCGCCCGGCCGGCCTCGATCCGCACCAGCCACTCCGACATCCGCCGCGCCTGGTCGAGGTCGTGGGTGACCAGCACGAGCGAGATCTCGAGCCGCTCGGCGAGCTCGAGCAAGGTCTCCTCGACCGCCCCGGTGGTGACCGCGTCGAGGGCCGAGGTCGGCTCGTCGAGGAGCAGCGTCGAGGGCTCGAGCGCCAGCGCCCGGGCGAGCATCGCCCGCTGCTGCTCGCCGACCGAGAGCCTGCTCGACCCGCGTTCGGCGAAGCTCGGGTCGAGCCCGGCGAGGTCGAGCAGCCGGCCGATGTCGGGGTTGCGGTCGGCGCACCCGGCGGCGAAGCGGATGTTGTCCTCGACCGTGCCCTCGAGCAGCGCCGGGAGCTGGGGCACGAGCCCGACCTCGCGCCGCAGCTGCAGGGGATCGCGCTCACGCACGTCCTCGCCGCGGTAGCGGACGGTCCCCGAGTCGGGATCGGCGAGCCGATCGAGCAGCCGCAAGACCGTCGACTTGCCCGACCCGGAGGGCCCGGCGAGGCAGGTCGCGCCGAGTGGCAGGCGGGCGCTGAGCTCCCGCAGCACCGGCTTTCCGGCACGCGAGAGGCTGACGCGGTCGAGCTCGAACAGCATGGTTGCGATTATCGGGGGGTGGCCGATCAGGGGATGCCCCGAAACCTCGAGCCGATGCTGGCGACCGCGGCCAAGGCCCTCCCCGGTGGCGATGGCTGGGGGTTCGAGGTCAAATGGGACGGCGTGCGGGCGCTGGCCTTCGTCACCGCCGACGAGCTGCGGATCAGCGCCCGGCGGGGCGAGGACGTCGCCTCGCGCTACCCGGAGCTCGCCCCGATCGCCGCCGCGTACGCGGGCCGCGAGCTGATCCTCGACGGCGAGGTCGTCGCCTTCGACCCGGAGGGGAACCCCAGCTTCGGTCGCCTGCAGCGACGGATGGGGCTCACCAACCTGGCGCGGATCCGCCGGCGGACGGCCGAGACGCCGGTCACCTACGTCGCCTTCGACCTGCTCTGGCTCGACGGTCGCTCGCTGCTCGCAGAACCGTATGAGCGGCGCCGCGAGCTGCTCGCGGAGCTCGGCTTCGACGGGCCAGCCTGGCAGACGCCCCGGCACCGCCTCGGCGACGGCGAGGCGCTGCTCGCCGCCGCCCGCGAGCGCGGGCTCGAGGGAATCGTCGCCAAGCGGCTCGCCAGCCCCTACCGGCCCGGTCGGCGCAGTGCCGACTGGATCAAGGTCCAGAACCGCCGCCGCCAGGAGCTCGTTGTCGGCGGCTTCATGCCCGGCGAGGGCGGCCGCTCACGCCGCCTCGGCTCGCTGCTGGTCGGCTACTGGGATGCGACCCCCGAGGAGGCGGCGAGCCTCGGCCGTCCGCAGCGGCTCGTCTACGCCGGCGGCGTCGGCACGGGCTTCTCGCAGGCGACGCTGGCAGAGCTCACCGCCCTGCTCGAGCCGCTGCGGCGGGCGACGAGCCCGTTCGAGGCCGGGTGGGATCCGCAGGTGAAGTACGCGGCGCGGATTCGCGAGCGGGGCCCGATCCAGTGGGTCGAGCCGGTGACCGTCTGCGAGATCGAGTTCCTGCGCTGGACCCACGAGGACACCATCCGGGCGGCCTCGTTCAAGGGCGTTCGCGACGACAAGGACCCGCGCGAGGTCGTGCGCGAGCAATAGAGTGGCCCGGGACCCCGATGAGCGAGACCCGCAGCTTTGCCGATGCGAACCCGATCCAGAGGCTTCTGCGCCGGCTTGCCGCCAGCGGCCCGGGTTCGTGGCTGTTCGCGCGCATCCTTCATCACATCGACCGCCCCGTGTACCGGATCACCGGAGGCCGGCACACGTTCGCGACCCTGGTCTCGGGCCTGCCGGTGGTGATGCTGACCACCACCGGCGCGCGCAGCGGCCTGCCACGCACGGTGCCGGTCCTCGGTCTGCCCACAACGGACGGCATCGCGGTGATCGCCTCCAACTACGGACAGGCCCGCCACCCGGCCTGGTACCACAACCTTCGCGCCAACCCCGAAGGGGAGATCGCCGTCGATGGAGAACGGCGCCGCTTTCGCGCCGTCGAGGCGCAGGGCGAGCGACGCGATCGGATCTGGCAGCAAAGCCTGCGGGTCTACCCCGGCTGGTCGCAGTACGAGCGGCGGGCGTCGAACCGGCGGATCGCGATCTTCGTGCTCGAATCCGCCTGAGCGCAAGATCGCGTTCGCTCGAGCCGAAGGGCAGGATTGCGCCGCTAGTCTCGGGTACTACAGTGGCAACGATTAGTTTCGCCGAGCATCGAGGTCTCTAAAGCAATGCCACGCGCCATCTGGTCAGGCTCAATCTCCTTCGGGCTCCTGAACGTGCCCGTGAAGCTCTACTCGGCCGTCGCGAAGAAGTCGGTCAGCTTCCGCGAGCTGCGCGAGTCCGACAGCTCGCGCATCCGCCACAAGCGGGTCGCCGAGGCCGACGGCGAGGAGGTCGCCTACGACGACATCGTCAAGGGATATGAGATCGCCCCCGAGCAGTACGTGGTGATCACCCGCGACGAGCTCGAGGAGCTCGACCCGAAGAAGACCCGGGCGATCGAGATCCTCGACTTCGTCGACCTCGACGAGATCGACCCGATCTACTTCGATCACCCCTACTACCTCGGCCCCGACAAGGGCGCCGAGAAGGCCTACGCGCTCCTGGTCAAGGCGATGGAGGACGCGCACAAGGTGGCGATCGCGCGCTTCGTGCTCCGCAACAAGGAGAATCTCGCCGCGCTGCGGCCGATGAACGGGGTGCTGACCCTGGCGACGATGCGCTTCGCCGACGAGGTCGTCTCCGCGGAGGAGATCTCGGATGGGATCGAGGCCGAGGACGGCAAGCCGACGAAGAAGGAGCTCGACATGGCCAAGGCGCTGATCGACTCGCTCGCCGGCGAGTTCGACGCCAGCCAGTACCGCGACGAGTACCGCGACCAGGTGCTGGCGCTGATCGAGCGCAAGGCGAAGGGCGAGAAGGTCGTCGCGGCTGCCTCCGAGGAGCCCGCGCCGACCAAGGCCCCCGACCTGATGGCCGCGCTCGAGGAGTCGCTGGCCGCCGTCAAGGGCGAGGAAACCAAGGCCACCAAGCCCGCGTCCAAGTCCAGCTCGAAGAGCACGAAGTCTCGCTCGACCTCGAAGAGCCGATCGCGAAGCAAGGCAAAGGCCGGCAAGTAGAGGTCGACGGGCGCGAGATCGCGCTCACGAACCTCGACAAGGTCCTGTGGCCGGCGCGCCGCGGCGGGCGCGGGGGCTCGAAGTCGGCGTTCACCAAAGGTCAGGCGATCGACTACTACGCCCGCATCGCCGACGCGGTCCTGCCCCACCTCGCCGGCCGCGCCCTGACGCGGGTTCGGTTCCCGGACGGCGTCGAGGGGCAGCGCTTCTTCGAAAAGCGGGCGCCCAAGCACACACCGGACTGGGTCCGCACCGCGCCGATCGAGATGGGCTCGGTCGGGGTGCTCGACTTCATCGTCTGCGACGACCGCGCAACGTTGATCTGGCTCGCCCAGCTCGCCGCGCTCGAGCTCCATCCGTCTCTTGCGCTGGTCGAGGATCCCGCCCGCCCGACCGTGCTCGCCTTCGACCTCGACCCGGGCGCGCCGGCAACCGCGGTCGAGTGCGCCCAGGTCGCCCTGCGGCTCCGCGGGCTGTTCGGCGCCCTCGGGCTCGAGTGCTTCGCCAAGCACTCGGGATCGAAGGGGATCCAGGTCTACGTGCCGCTCAACACCGATGTCGACTACGAGCGCACGAAGTCCTATGCGCGCGCCGTCGCCCAGGCGCTCGAGCGTGCCGAGGCCGAGCTCGTGGTCTCACAGCAGAAGAAGGAGCTTCGCAACGGCAAGGTACTGGTCGACTGGAGCCAAAACGACTACTCGAAGACCACCGTCGCCGTCTACTCGCTGCGCTGCCGCGAGCGCCCCTGGGTCTCGACCCCGCTGCTCTGGGACGAGGTCGAGGCGCTGGCCGACGACGGCGATCCCGACTCGGTGCGATTCGGGACCGAGCAGGTGCTCGAGCGGGTCGCCGAGCACGGCGACCTGTTCGCCCCGGTGCTCGAGCTCGAGCAGGAGCTGCCCGAGCAGCCGTAGGGCCGGCCTCGAATCGTGCGTTCGCCGCCCCTGAGAGGGTCAACGTGCGACTCGGCGCGGATCCCGAGCGGCCGCTCAGAGCGGCATCGCCTGTCGGCGGGGCGGGCGCCGGCGCAGCTCGGCCGCCGCCGCGGCCAGGCGCCGCACCCCCTCGACGAGCGCGTCGGGCTCCAGATAGCCGAAGGAGAGCCGCAGCGAGAGCTCGGGACGGCGCTCGACCCGCATCGCTCCGCCGGGAGCGTAGGAGACGCCGTGGCGGACGGCCTCCTCGACCAGCTCGCGCTCGTCGAGCGCCGGGTCGAGGGTGACCCAGACATGCCCGCCTCCCAGCGGCGGCACGAAGGAGGCGATCGGGGCGAGGTGCTCGTCGATCGCCTCGCGCAGGGCGTCGTAACCGCGGCGATAGTGCGACCGGGCGCGCTCGGCCTGGGCCGGGTAGGCCCCGGAGGCGAGGAAGCCGGCGACGGCGAGCTGGATAACGGTCGGGCTGTGGATGTCGTCGGCGCGCTTCGCAGCGATGATCCGGTCGAGGACCGGGCCGCTGGCCGCAACCCAGCCGATTCGCAGGCCCGCGCTGACCGTCTTCGAGAGCGAGTCGACGTAGACGACGTGAGCCGGCGCCTGCGCACGCAGCGAGCGGACGTGCTCGCCGTCGAACCGTAGCTCGGCGTAAACCCCGTCCTCGAGGATGAAGAACCCGTGCCGCCGCGCCAGGGCGAGCAGCGCCTCGCGCCGCGCCGGGACGAGGTCGCGCCCGGTGGGGTTGTGGAGGCGTGACTGGATCGCCAGCGCCTTGATCTCCTCGCGCGCCAGCAGCGCCGCGAGCGCGTCCGTGTCGAGTCCGTGCTCGTCGACCGGGACTCCGACGATCCGCGCGCCGGTCTCCTGCACCGCCCTGATCACCGAGGGGAAGGTCGGGTCCTCGCAGGCGACGACATCGCCCGGGCGCAGGATCGCGCGGCAGGCGAGCGTCAGGCCCTGGCTGGCGCCGTTGGTGATCAGGATGTCGGCGGGATCCTCGGGCGCGTCGCGGGCGGCGCTCAGCGCGGCGATCTGCTCGGCGAGCTCGGCCAGGCCCTGCACTTCGGAGTACTGCAGCGCCTCACCCGCCCGTTCGCGCAGGGTCGCCTCGAACGCCTCTTCGATCGCCTCGACCGGGAAGATGCGCGCCGACGGATAGCCGACGGAGAGCGGAAGCAGGTCGCGGGCCGTCGCCTGGCGATGCATATCGGCGAGCACCCGATCGCCGTAGCCCGGCTCGTACTCGGGCAGCGCGTAGCGTTGCCATGCGATCGAGTCGCTGACCCGGCCCGTCTCCGGCTGGCGCCCGGCGCCGCGGACGAAGGTGCCACGGCCGACGTGGGCGCTGACCAGGCCAAGCTCGCGCAAGCGTCGGTAGGCGCGCACCGCGGTCAGGTGGTTGACGCCGGCGAGCTCGGCCAGCTCGCGAGTCGGGGGCAGCTTTTCGTCCGGCTCGAGCTCGCCCGACTCGATCGCTGTCGCGATCCCGTCGACGAGCTGCTGGGTGAGCGAGCGTTCGCCCCCGCGCTCCAGGTCGGACAATGCATCTTTGTATGACATTGAATTCTTTCTCGAGCCTTTGTATGGTCCTACACACGACGATAGAGTCGTCGAATTCACACATTCTAGTGCCGAGGGGGCACAATGTCAATCATATTTCACAACTTCAGTCATACATTGACGTCGGAGACGCCCCAGCCGGTGATCATCCGTGGCGCCACCGGCGCCGACCACGAGGCCCTGGTGCGGATCGCGCAGCGCGACTCGAAGCTCGTTCCAGTGGGCGCGCTGATCGTCGCCGAGACCGGCGGCGAACTGCGCGCGGCGCTCGAGATCGAAACCGGCCGCGCGATCGCCGATCCGTTCCGCCACACCGCGGACCTGCTCGGATTGCTCCGCGCCCGCGCCGCTCAGCTCCGCGCCTCGCGCGGGCGCCCGCTCCGGGTCGTCGCCCAGTCCCCGGCCCCGGTGGCGCAGTCGCGCACGATCGGCCACGCCGCCGCGTAGGGCGGCCGCCGCAGCGGGTGCTCGGGCGTTTGGGGCCGACGCCCTTGCTTCGCCCCCCGGCGGGTGGATACTCAGCCCGTGCGTCGCTTCGCCCTCGCGCTCGTGCTGCGGGACAAGTTCAGGCAGCTGCGGGACGTCAGCGTCGGCGTCACCGCGACGCCCTATTTCGACCCGGAGATCGTGCAGGAAGTCGCGCGGGCGCTGGAGGAGTTCCACGCGCCCAAGCCCGGCTGCTGAGGCGCCGGCGTCAGCCGAGCGGCTGGCGGAGCACCGGCTTGCGCGATGCCCTGGCCTCGTCGA
>JAJNAZ010000032.1 GCA_021155855.1 Solirubrobacterales bacterium | reverse complement strand
GGGGTAGGGCGGGCGGACCGTGGCGGTGATCGTCTTGCCGGTCAGGATGATCATGTTCCCGACCTGCTCGAACAGCGATTTTGCGGGCAGGAATGCCCTCTCGGCGACCGACCCGACCACTACCCGATCACCCTCGAACCCCGAATCCGCCCGCCGGCGGGCCGGCTAACGGACACCCTCCCGAGACCTTCACCCGCCACCAGCTCATCAGCGCGCCGAGTGGCCCCAGCCGCGAGCCGACCTCCCAGCTCCCACACCCCTGTTCGCCGGTCTCCGCCGCCGAGACGACCTCCCAGCGGTGGCCGCCCGGGTCGGCGACCATCGCGTCGCGGACCTGCCGCGCGCGGCGCTCGCGGCGGGCGCGGGCGGCGGCGGTGGCGCGGGCGCCGGCGAGCTGCCGCAGCAGCGCATCGCGGGTGCGCTCGAGCTCGGCCGCGCTGGCGATCCTCGGCTCGGGCGGCGTCAGCAGCCGCGGGCCCTCGAGGCTCTCCAGGTCGCGCCGGTAGCCGGCGAGCTGCGCCTCGAGCCGGCCGATCTGACGCCGCAGCTCACGCCGGGCGCCGAGCTCGTCGGTCGCGAGCCAGGCATCGTCCAGGTCGAGCTCCGCGGCGAGCTGCTCGAGGTCGAGCTCGGCCGGCGGCTCCTCCGCCTCGGGGTCGGGAGGCAGCCCTTCGGCGAGCGCCTCGGGGAGGCCGGCGGAGATCAGGGTGACGATCGCGACGTCGCGCGCATCCACCCCGGCCTCCGCCGCCGCATCGATCGCCTCGGCGGCGATCCGCTCGACCTCGGGCGACCGCGGGGCGTCCTCGGCGACGAAGCTGCCACGGCCGTGGCGGGTGACGATCAGCCCCTCGCCCTCGAGCCGCGCGTAGACGGCGCGCACGGTGTTGACATTGACGTTCGCCCAGCCGGCGAGCGCGCGCACGCTCGGCAGCCGCTCCCCCGCCGCCAGGCGTCCGGCGGCGATCAGCGCTCGCAGTCGCCAGGCGAGCTGCAGCCCGACCGGGAGCTCATCGGCGGAGTCGGCCGAGAACGGAGTGGATGCGGGCAGCTGCTGTGCCATTAAGGCACACAGTAGACCGTTCCGGTGTGTGAATCAAGTAGCACACTCGACCATGGACTCGGTCGCGCGGCTGAGCCCTGCGGGACAGTCGCTAGCCTCGAGCGGGTGCGGATCAGCGAACAGCTTGAAGGCGAGCTCGTCGCCCACGCACGCGCCGACGCGCCGAACGAGTGCTGCGGGATGATCGCCGCCTCGGATGGCCGCCTGACCGCCTACTTTCCGGCCGCGAATGAGTTCGCGAGCCCGCGGCGGTTCCGGATCGAGGCCTCCGATCAGATCCGGATCTACAACGAGATCGAGCGGCGCGGGGAGGATGTGGCGATCTTCCACTCGCACCCCGCGACCGAGGCCCGCCCCTCACAGACGGACATCAACCTCGCGCGGGACTGGCCCGGCGCCGTCTGGGTGATCTGCTCGCTCGCCGAGGATCGGCCGGTGGTCCGCGCGTTTCGGATCGACGGTCCCGAGGTCGAGGAGGTCGAGCTCGTTGTCGAGTAACGGGGATGGCACCGGTGCGGTCGAGCCGCTCGCCTGCCCGACCTGCGCGCGCAAGTACCCGCTCACGGAGCGCTTCTGCGCCGATTGCGAGATGCCGCTGGTCTACGTCGGCCGCGGCGAGGAGGAGCCGATCACCGCGGCGCACGAGCGGGCCCGCAAGGTGAAGCCGCAGTATCTCGGCGGCGAGCTGGTCAAGGTGGCGATGGGCAGCAACCTCGCCGAGGCCGAGCTGATTCAGGGGCTGTTGCTCGAGGAGGGGATCCCCAGCGTCCAGCGGCGCACCCGCGGCTTCGACGTCCCCGACTTCCTCGCCGCGGGCCCGCGCGACATCCTCGTCCCCGTCGCCGCCTATGAAATCTCCCGCGAGCTGCTCACCGACACCGCCGAGCACAGCCTCGAGCCCGCCGCCGCCGGCGAGCGCCCGCTGCGGCTCCTGGTCGGGCTGCTGATCGCGCTCGCGATCGCCGCGGTCCTGGTCTGGGCGATCTCGCAGCTCGCCACCTAGATCCGGCTTCGACCGGGCCGACCCCGGTGGCTGCTACGCCGGGCTTGGCGACGAACAGCAGCAGCCCGATTAATCGAGCCCGATTGCGCGCTTCAGGCGAACGGGTCCTCGCTCTCGATCTGGCCGAGCGAGCCGGCGCGGGGGAGGTCCTCGCGCAGGTAGCGGCGCCACTCCCGCTCGATCTCGCGCGGGCGCGCGTCGAAGGCGAGCTCGACCGCCCGCTGGGCGCCCTCGCGGCGCAGGCGCGAGACCAGCACCGTGCAGGCGTCGGGGCCGCGCTCGCGCTCGAGCAGGTCGAAGATCGTGCCGCCGAGGATGATCGCGTCCCGCGCCGAGGGCGGGAATGCGGGCTCCTTGCCCTGGCGCATGCGGGTGTTGACCGCGGCGCGAAGGAGCGCCGTCTGCCCGGCGAAATACTGCGACCCGCCCTCGATCAGCCACGCCCAGCGCACATAGCGGGCGAACTTGCGCGGTCCCCACGGCGGCGGCAGCCGGGTGTTGTTGGCGGCGATCACGATCTGCGCGTAAAGGCGCTCGGCGGTGCCGCGAAGCGCTGCCAGCGAGTCCTCGCCCGCGGCGCGGCGATCGGTGTATTCGTCGTTGAGGATATGCAGCTCGGAGGCCATCGCCCAGCCGGCGAGATAGCGGCGCCCGGCGGGGGCCGCGGCGAGCCGCGCGCCGGGCAGGAACGGATGGGCGGCGGCGAGCCAGCCGGGCGAGGGGTGGACGACGACCGTGATCCCGCCGGGAGCATCGTCGAAGCGCTCCTCGAGCCGCAGCCGCAGGTCCTCGAGCCGGTCGAGGGTGCGTTGCGCACAGGCCTCATCGGCCGTCTCATGGCGCGCGGTGAAGCTCAGCGACTCGGTCTCGACCCAGGGCATCCCCGGGCGAGATTAGTCGGCGCGCCGAGCAGGGAGCCGGACTAACCCTGACCCGCGCGCTCGAGCTCGTAGTCGAGCTCGGTGGAGATGCCGAGCTCCCTCAGGGCCTGGTGTGCGGCGTCGAGGCTCTCGGCTGTGAGCACCGCGCTCGCGAGCGGCAGCTCGGCTGCGGCCGTGACGAGGTCGAAGCAGAACGCCAGCGCGCCCACCGGGCCGAGCGGGACCCGCCGCCGCCCGCCGCGGATCTCGGCCGTGCCGGTGACCCCACGGGCGCAGTGAACGACCTGCATGCTGGCCTCGGTCGCGGTCGCCGCCGCCGCCGCCTCGATCTCGTCGGCGGTCGCCGGATCGACGCTCGAGCTGCCGATCCACGCTCCCGCAGCCGCCAGCGTGGCGATCCGGCCGAGCACCTCGTCGAGCTCGAGCTCGCCGTCGCAACCGGCGCCGATCACCGCCATCACCGCGTCCAGGCGCGTCTCCACCCGCAGCCCGGCGGCGAGCATCACGGCGTCGCACAGCGGGCTGCCGAGTCCGGGCTCGGTCCCGGCGGCGATCGCATCGCCACCGATGTCGGCGTAGACGACCAGATCGCAGCCGAGCCGCCCCGCCGCCGAGCCGATCCCGTCGGCGGCGCCGTCCGGACCGTCGGTGATGTCGATGAGCACCGTCGGAGCGCCCAGGTGGGCGGCGACATGGGCCTCCGAGAACCGCACGCCCTCGGGGGTCGCGGTGTCGGGTCCCGCGAGCACCGCGTGACCGCCGAGCGGGTCCCCCCCGACCACCTGGCTCAGCGGCCGCGGGCCGGGCACCGGATCGACCGGGAGCCGCTCCCAGGCGACGCCCCCGAGCACGAACGGCGTCCCGAGTTGCTCGCATCGCCGCGCCAGCGCGAGCGAGCCGACGACGTCACCGCCGCCGCCGATTCCGAGCACCAGGGCCCGCCGCGCCCCGGCGACGCGTTCCTCGAACGAGCGCCGGGCTCCGGATATGGCCTAGTGCTCCCTCAGACCAGGGCCGGCTCGGCCTGGCAGAGCTCGCGGATCGCGGCCGCGGCGCGGTCGAACTCCTCGTCGGCCATCACCGGGGTGCCCTCGAACGGCAGCTCGCGGTCGATCTCGACCCACGAGCGGCAGCCGTGGTACTCGTCCTTGACCCGGACCGTGACCGGGCGCGGGATCCGGTGCACCCGCAGCAGCAGCACATGCAGCGGATGGGTCCGCTTCCAGCGCAGCCGCTTGTGGGCGTAGTCCTGGGTCCAGACGTGGAAGGGCGAGAGCGCGTCGACGATCCGCGGATCGTCGGTCTCGAAGTGATCGGAGACCTCGGCCCAGGCACGGATCCGAACCCGGTCGGGCTGCGGGATCCCGCCGTCCTGGAGCAGCGCCCTCGGGGGCGGCTCCTCGTCGGGCCAGACGCCCTCCTCGAGCGCGCGGCGAAGCTCGGGATGATGCGACTCGCGCACGAGGTCGTTGCGCTGATGGTCGAACGTGGGGTAGAGGAAGAACTGCTCGTGCTCGAGCTCGAAGTGCTTCTCCTCCTCACGGATTCCGCCCTTGCGAAGTGTGAGCAGCTGCTCACCTTCGGACAGGGCGCGGACCGTCACGGCCCACTCTTTGAAGGCAATCGGCATTGGCTGGCTGCGTAGGGGGAGTTTGAGGTGAACGTCGCCTGGTCTGCATCGCTCAGTGGGAGCGTTCAGACCCGATCCAGGCGACTGGAGTCTAGAGAAACGGCTTGCAAATGCCAAATTTGTGATTCATGTTGCATTGCCGCCCGCTCAGCCCTCGGTGGCGGCGGAGCCGCGCCCGCCGCCGCCCGGGGTCTCGATCCGCAGCCGGTCGCCGGGCTCGAGCGCGCCGGCGCACTTGGAGGGCAGCTCGCGTCCGTTGAGCAGGTTGCGGCCGGCTGAGCCGTTCTCGCCCCCCTCGCGGCCCTTGGGCGAATGGCGGCGACGCTCGGTGATCAGGGTGAACGCCATCGGCGCCAGCGCCTCGAGCTCGCGCACGATCCCGTCGCCGCCGCGCCGCCGGCCCGCCCCGCCGGAGGCGCGCCGCACCGCCAGCTCGCGGACCCGCACCGGGTACTCGGTCTCGAACGCCTCGATCGGGGTGTTGAGCGTGTTCGACATCGCCACGTGGATCGCGCTCGGCCCGTCGGCTTCGGGGCAGGCGCCCTGGCCGCCGCCGATCGTCTCGTAGTAGGTCCAGCCCTCGGCGGAGAGGGTGAAGTTGTTCATCGTCCCCTGTCCCTGGGCCTGCACCGGAGTGGCGGCGGCGAGCGCCTCGAGCACCAGGTCGGCGACCCGGCTCGAGGTCTCGACGTTGCCCGCGACCACCGCCGCCGGCGGGTGCGCGTTGAGCAGGCTGCCCGGCGGGGCGACGACCTCGACCGGGCGGTGGGCGCCGGCGGAGGGAGGCGCGTCGGGGTCGGTGAGCACCCGGACGGCGAAGAAGGCCGCAGACTTGGTCACCGAGAGCGGGCAGTTGAGGTTTCCCACCACCTGACCCTCGCTGCCCGTGAAGTCGAGCCGCAGCGCGTCGCCCGCCACCGTCGCCCGCACCCGCAGGGTCAGATCGACCGAGCCGCGGGGGCCGCCCTCGACCACGTCCTCGGCCGTGTAATCGCCGTCGGCGAGCGCGGCGAGCGCGGCGCGCGTGCGGCGCTCGGAGTAGGCGAGGATCTCGCTCATCCCCGTCGTTAGCCCGGCGGCGCCGAGTCGCTCGACCAATTCCTCGATCCGCCGGGTGCCGGTCAGGTTGGCGGCCCGCTGCGCGCGCAGGTCGGCGAGCCGTTGCTCGGGCCTGCGCATCCGCTCGGCGAGCCCTCGCAGCACCTCGTCGTCGGCTCGCGTGGGCGAGATCACCACGCCCTCCTGGTCGAGCGTGGTCGAATCGGCGGGCATGCCCCCCGGCGTCGGGCCGCCGACGTCGGCGTGATGCGCGCGGCTGGCGGCGAACCCGATCAGCGCGCCGTCGCTGTGAAGCGGCGAGATCAGGGTGACGTCGGGGAGGTGGGTGCCGCCCCGGTAGGGGTCGTTGAGGATCCAGAGGTCGCCCGGGCGCTGCTCGGAGTCGAGTACCGCGGCGACCGCGTCCGGCATCGAGCCGAGGTGCACCGGGATGTGCTCGGCCTGCATCACGAGCTCGCCGTCGGCCGTGAACAGGGCGGTCGAGCAGTCGTGGCGCTCGGTGATGTTGGGCGAGTGTGCCGAGCGGATCAGCACCGCGCCCATCTCATCGCAGGCGGCGCGCAGGCCGCCGACCAGCACCTGAAGCGAGACCGGATCGAGGCGGGGCGAGCTCATCTCCGCGCTCGTTCCGCGGCGATCGTCCGGGTCTCATCGACTCTAGCCAGCCAGCCCGGCGGCAGTACCAGCGTCGCCTCGGGAAGCTCGAACACGCACGGCCCCTCGACCTCGGTGGCGGCCGGCGGCTCGCCTCGCAGCACCGCAGCCTCGCGCCACTCGCCGGCAAACCGCGCGCGGCGGCTCGAGCGCCCCAGCTCGCCCCCGGCGGCTGCCCGCGGGGTGACCTCGGGCCCGGGCTCGATCAGGGCCAGGCGGATGGTCACCAGGTCGACCGCCCCCTCGGGGTCGCGATAGCCGTAGCGGCGCTCGTGCTCGGCGGCGAAGCGCTCGGCGAGGTCGGCTGGGTCGGGTCGTTCGTCGCCCTCGACCGGCAGTTCGAAGGCCTGGCCCCGGTAGCGAAGCTCGTAGACGACCTCGGACTCGGCGTCCGCCAGCCCCTCGCCGAGCGAGTGGCGCAGCGAGCCGACCTCGTCCGCGATCCGCTCCGCGGTGAGCTGTGCCCCGCTGAGCATCACCGTGCGGGCGCTGTCGCGGCGACGATCGGAGGCGAGCAGCCCGAGTGCCGACAGCACCCCGCTCGCGCGCGGGCAGAGGATCCGCGTGATCGCCAGCTCCGCGGCGATCGCCGCGGCGTGCATCGGCCCCGCGCCGCCGAACGGCAGCAGCACGAACTCGCGCGGGTCGACGCCGCGCTCCACGGTCACCACGCGCAGCGCCCGGACCATCTCCTGGTTGGCGACGCGGACGATCCCCTCCGCGGTCGCCAGCGGCTCGAGCCCGAGCTCGGCAGCGAGCCGTGCGACCGCATCCTCGGCCGCGTCGAGGTCGAGCGCCACCCCGCCGGCGAGCTCGGAGCCGGGATCGAGGTAGCCGAGCAGCAGGTTCGCATCGGTGACCGTCGGCTCGCTGCCGCCGCGCCCGTAGCAGGCGGGCCCCGGCTCGGCGCCGGCGGACCGCGGCCCGACCCGCAGCGCGCCGCCCGAATCGCGCCAGCCGATCGAGCCGCCGCCGGCCCCGACCGTGTGCACGTCGACCATCGGCAGCTGGATCACCCTGCCGCCGACCTCGCGCGAGTCGGTGTGTCGCACCCGGCCGCCCTCGACCATGCAGACGTCGCAGGAGGTCCCGCCCATGTCGAAACCGAGCGCGTTGCCGTCGCCCCGCAGGCCGGCGAGCAATCCCGCGCCGATGGCGCCGCCCGCCGGTCCGGAGAGCACGCTCCAGGCGCCGGCGCGGGCCGCCTCGGCCGCCGGCGCGACCCCGCCCGAGGACATCATCACCGTGGGCTCGGGCAGCCCGCGCTCGCGGGTCGCCTGGCCGAGCCGCCCGAGGTAGCGGCCGAGCAGGGGGGAGAGATAGGCGTCGATCACGGTCGTCGAGCAGCGCTCGTACTCGCGGAACTGTGCCAGCACCTCGTGCGAGGCCGAAACGTGGAGTTCGGGGAGTTCGGCGCGCAGCCGCTCGGCGATCGCGCGCTCGTGGGCGGGGTGCAGGTAGGAGAACAGCAGGCAGATCGCGACCGACTCGGCGCTCGAAGCGCGAGCCTCCGCGACCAGCCGCTCGAGCTCCTCGTCCGTCAGCGGCTCGACCACCCCGTCGGCGCCGACGCGCTCGGTGGCGGCGATGCGCAGCCCGTCGGCGATCAGCGGGGTCGCCTTCGGCGCGCAGAGGTGGTACAGGCGCGGACGATTCTGGCGGCCGACGTCGAGCAGGTCGGTGAACCCGCGCGTGGCGACGAGCGCCGTCCGCGCGCCGCTCTCGGTCAGCAGGGCGTTCGTGCCCACGGTCATCCCGTGGGCGAAGCTCTCGACCTCGGCCGGCGTCGCCCCCGCTCGCTCGAGCACCGTCTCGACCGCGACCAGGACCCCCTTCGACTGGTCCTCGGGCGTGCTCGGCACCTTCACCGTGTGCAGCGCGCGCCCGTCATAGGCCACCGCGTCGGTGAACGTCCCGCCGACATCGACTCCCAAGAGCACCAGGGGAAGCTATACCGAGGCCCCGGCTCGGCTCGAGCCGAGGGTCAGATCCAGCGGTCGAGGCGGAGCTCGTCGGCCGGATCGACGCACACGTGGACGCCGTCGAGCGCAGGATCGGGGAGCGGGAAGTCCGTGCGCAGGTGTGCGCCGCGCGATTCGCGCCGCGCGAGGGCCGAGCGGGCGATCAGCCGCGCGAGCGGATAGGGGTCGTCGCGCAGCGCCTCGAGCCGATCCCGCTCGCGCCTGGGTCCGGCGCCGCGCCACACCGCCGCTCGGGTCGCCGCGGTGGGCGGCACGAAGCGCCACGCCGGCAGCTCAGGGGGATCGCCCCGGTCGGGCTCGTCGACCGCCGCCCGCGCCGCGCGGCTGCCGAAGACGAAGCACTCGGTGAGCGAGTTCGACGCCAGCCGATTGGCGCCGTGCAGCCCGGTGCAGGCGCACTCGCCGACCGCGAACAGGCCGCGGAGCGTGGTCCGGCCGTCGAGGTCGCAGGCGACGCCGCCGATCAGGTAGTGGGCCGCGGGCGCGATCGGCACCGGCGCGGAGTCGGGCGCGAGCCCGGCGCGACGACTGACCTCGAACACGTTCGGGAAGCGCTCGGGATCGAGTCCGCGCAAATCGAGCCACACCTGTGCGGTGCGATCCGCCTCGATCCGGTCGAGGATCGCCGCGGTGACCTGATCGCGCGGAGCGAGCTCGTCGGTGAACCGTTCGCCGGAGGCATCGAGCAGCCGTGCGCCCTCGCCACGGACGGCCTCGGTGATCAGCGCGCCGTCGTGCTCGGAGCCCGGCAGCGCCAGGGCGGTCGGGTGAAACTGGCACAGCTCGAGGTCGGCGAGCTCCGCGCCGCCCGCGTGCGCCAGCACCGAGCCGGCGCCGATCGCACCCCAGGGATTGGTGGTCCGCGCCCACAGCGCCGCGCCGCCGCCGGTGCTGAGCACGGTCGCCCGAGCGACGATCGCGCCGCGGTCGGTGACCACGCCGGCGCATCGGCTCCCGTCGCTCCACAGCGCCGTCGCGGAGGCGCCCTCGAGCACCTCGATCCGCTCGTCGGCGGCGACCAGCTCGGCGAGCCGCGAGGTGATCACGCGCCCGGTCTCGCTGCCCCCGGCGTGCACGATCCGCCGCGCCGAGTGCCCGCCCTCGAGGCCGAGCGCGAGCTCGCCGTCCGGCTCGGCGTCGAAGCGGACGCCGCGCACCTGGAGCCGCTCGATCGCGTCCGGCGCTGAGCCGGTGAGCACCTCGACCGCGCTCGTGCGGCAGAGCCCGCGCCCGGCGGCGAGCGTGTCGGCGGCATGGCGGTCGGGTGAGTCGTCGGCCGCCAGCGCCGCCGCGAGACCGCCCTGCGCCCAGAAGCTCGAGCTCTCCGACAGCGGCTTGCGCGAGACCAGCAGTACGCCCGTTCCCGCCTCGGCCGCCTCGAGCGCAACGTGAAGGCCGGCGGCGCCGCCGCCGACGATCACGATCTCGGCTCGCATCGCTGGCTCGGGGGCGCCGGTCACGGGCAGGTTACGGTACCCGGAACCAAGCCATGGCCCTCTACGTCTCGCACCCGTCCTCGCATCGCCACGACACCGGCGCCCACCCCGAGAACGCCGGCCGGCTGGTGGCGATCGAGCAGGCGCTCGAGCGCGCGGGCTGGCCGGGGCTCGAGCGGGTCGAGGCGCCCGCCGCCGCCGGCGAGCAGCTCGAGCGGGTCCACGCCCCCGCCCACATCGCGGCGATCGAGGAGTTCTGCGCCGCCGGCGGCGGCATGGTCGACCTCGACACGGTCGCCTCCGCCGATTCGTTCGAGGCCGCGCTGCACGCGGCCGGCGGCGCGGCCCATGCGGCCGAGCGGCTGGTCGCCGGCGACGAGCACGCGGCGATCTGCGCCCTGCGACCGCCGGGGCACCACGCCGAGCGCGAGCGTGCGATGGGCTTCTGCCTGTTCAACAACGTCGCCGTCGCCGCCCGGCACGCGATCGACGCCTGCGGCGCGGGGCGCGTGCTGGTGCTCGACTGGGACGTCCACCACGGCAACGGCACCGAGGCGATCTTCGCCGCCGCCGACGACGTCCTCTACGCGAGCATCCACCAGTGGCCCCTGTACCCCGGCACCGGGGCGGCCGAGTACGAGGGCGAGGGCGAGGGCGAAGGATTCACGGTCAATCTGCCGGTGCCGCCCGGCGCCGGGTCGGAGGAGTTCCTCGCCCTCGTCGAGCACGTGGTGGTGCCGATCGCGCGCGCCTACGAGCCCGGGTTGATTGCGATCTCGGCCGGCTACGACGCGCACCGCGACGACCCACTCGCCTCCTGCACGGTCGACACCGACGCCTATGGCGCAATGGCGGCCGCGATCCGCGGCGTCGCCGCCGAGCTCGAGGTCGGTGTGCTCGTCTGCCTCGAGGGCGGCTACTCCCCTGCTGCGCTGGCCGCGTCGCTGCTTGCCACCGCCGGCGCGCTCGAGGACGGCGCCGAGCCCCCACCCGCGTCGCCTGCGGCCGCCGAGCCGCACCTGAGCCGGCTTCGCGAGCGCTGGGGCCTGCCGCGACGGGGCGCCGGCGCTACGGGACCAGCCGCATCTGATCTCGGCGCCCGCGCTAGGTGGCGGCCAAAGGACGGTCCGGGGACTCGGCCGCCGACTCCGCCTAGGACGTTCGGCGCGGGTCGAGTCGCTCGACCGTGTCGCTGACCGCGGGCGGCTTCTCGACGATCGCCCAGCCATCGTGTCGCTCGATCACGGCTTCGACGTCTTCGATCTCGTGCCCCGGGACGACCACGAACTGCCGGGAGTTGGCGCGCACCCGCTCGTAGTCGGCCTTGCGCAGGGAGACCTTCTCGCGGCACTCGGTATCCGCGCACTCGCAGAAGTAGACCTCGATGTGCGAGAGGGCATGCTGCTCCTCCCACCCGGCCATCCGCTCATTCGCAGTCCGGAACAAGGCCTCGTTCGCGGCCAATCGTTCTGCGCGAGGGTCGCCGGTCATCGTGCACGGCGGGGTATAGCGCAAACCCGCCCGCTGCACGGCTGAGGCGATGCCGCCGCCGGCCGTGTCGTAGTCGTCATCGGCCGGCTGATCGCCCCAATCGACGCCGGCGCATCGGGGGACTCCCCCCATTTGCACCCCTATCCGTTGCCGAGACGCCTGACAGGTCCGAAGCGAACTCGCCACATCGCCGTCTGGATCCGTCACGGCTCCTGGGCCAGCATTGCCGCGTCGGAATCGACGGAAGGAGAACGATGCACAAGCTGATCGCCCGCGCGCACCTCACCGCCCTCGGCCTCGGTGACCGCCTCCGCCACCGCCTCGCCTCCGAGCGCGGTCAGGGCACGGTCGAGTACGTCGGCCTGATCCTGCTGGTCTCGATGCTGATGGTCGGGATGGTGGTCGCGATGCGCAACTTCAACGGCTCTCAGGGCACCGAGATCGCCGAGGTGATCATCGCCAAGATCAAGCAGGCGGTGAACGCGATCTCGTTCAAGTAGGGGCTCCGCCGCCGTCCGTTCCGCCGGCGGGTCCGGCCGCCGCCCGCCACGTCCCCGGCCGTGGGCCGCGGGGTAGAGCGGGCGGCGGTTCGTCCGGTTCGCGGCGTGGTCGGCTACCTCGCCGCCAGCCCCGAGGCCGACAGCGGCAGCCCGGCCGCGCCGCCGATCGGGGTCAGGTCGCCGCGCGCGCCGACGCGGAAGCCGCTCAGCGTCCCGTCGCCCGAGTTGAGCGAGTACAGGTAGCGGCTGTTGCGGCTGAGCGCCATGTCGATCGGCCCGGGGCCGGTGACCCCGGTCTGGCCGTCCGGGTCGAGCGCGCTGAGCTCGCCCTGGTGGCCGATCCGGTAGCCCGAGATCGAGGCGCTGCCGGTGTTGGTGGTGTAGGTGAAGCGACCGTCCTTGGTCACCGCGATCCAGCAGGCCGCGGTCTCGGTGGTCGGCGCCGACGGCGTGATCGGGTCGATCAGCCCGTTCTCGAGCCTGTAGGAGGAGACGGCGCTCGCGTCGGGCGCGCCTCCGAACGCCTCCGAGACGATCAGGTGCCCGCGCTTGTCGAAGCCGAACCCGAACGGCGTCTGGCCCGCCGAGGGCTGCGGGTTCGGCCCGCTGGCAAGGCCGCTGTCGTCGTCGATCTCGTAGGTGTCGATCAGGTTGGTGTCCTTCTCGCTGACCACGAGCTGCTCGCCGTCGGGATCGAACGACACCTGGGCGGGGCCGGGGCCGGCGCCGCTGAGGGGCCGCGTGGAGCCGGCGAGCGGTGACAGCGCTCCGTTTTCGGACACCACAAGCCCGGTGATGTTGCCGGCGCCGCCGGCGTTGAGCACGTAGAGCAGGCCGTCGTCGGCGGTGAGGCTGATCGGCTGGTCGCCGCCGGAGGGATCGGTGTCGATCAGCTCGAGCCGGTCGGGCCGGATCCTGAAGCTTGAGATCGAGTCGCTGCCGGGATTGACCGCGAACAGGAGCCCGCGCTCGATCACCATCGCGCCCTGGTTGCCGAGCCCGCCGCCGGTGCCGGTGCCGCCGGTGGCGAACTGGCCCGCTGGCGCCAGGGAGCCGTCGCCGGCGCGGTCGAAGGCCTTGACCGCGTTTCCGGCCGGGCTGTTGGTGAGTGTGTAGACCTCGCCCGCCGCCGACGACGCCGATGCGCCGGCGGCGCTCACGCCGAGCGCGGCCGCCGCGAGCGCCAGTGCGACCGGCAACGCGGCCCGTCGTGAAAATCCCAGGACCTCGAACATCTCAGACCTCCTGCGGGTTGGGGAGCCGGCCGGCGACGGTAGGCGCCCGGGCTTACGGGACCATTTCGCCGGGCCGGGAGTTCGGAAAGGTCCGCTTAAGGGTCGGGATGGACGATCGCAGCATGATCGCGGCAGACCGGGTCCTGGTCGTCGACGACGAGCCGATGGTCCGCGACGTGCTCGCCCGCTACCTGGCGCGCGACGGGTTCGAGGTCGAGACGGTGGGCGACGGCGAGGCGGCGCTGGCCGCGTTCGAGGCCGTCCGGCCGGACCTGATCCTGCTCGACCTGATGCTGCCGCGGGTCGACGGCTTCGAGGTCTTTCGCCGCCTGCGCGCGGCGGGGGTCGCGAGTCCGGTGATCATGCTCACCGCCCGGGGCGAGGTCACCGATCGGATCGTCGGCCTCGAGATCGGCGCCGACGACTACGTCTCGAAGCCGTTCTCGCCGAAGGAGGTGGTGGCCCGGGTGCGCGCGGTGCTGCGGCGCAGCCGCGCCGCGGTCGACGGCGAGGGTGCCGACCCGCTTCGCTTCGGCGAGCTCGAGATCGACGCTCGCACGCGGGAGGTGTGGGCCGGTGGCGAGCTCGTCCAGCTAACCCCGAAGGAGTTCGACCTCCTGCACCTGTTGGCCTCGAGGCCGCGCACGGTGTTCAGCCGCTACCGGCTGCTCGACGAGCTCTGGGACGTCGCCTTCCAGGGCGACCCGGCGACGGTCACCGTCCACGTGCGCCGGATCCGGGAGAAGATCGAGGGCGATCCGTCCCAGCCTCGACACCTGATCACGGTTTGGGGTGCCGGCTACCGGTTTGAGCCGTGAGCGGCGGGCATCCGAGACGGGGTCGCCGGCTGCGACCGATCCTGCTCGCCGCGGCAGCGGGGATCCTCGCCGGGGCGGCGGCGCTCGGATCGGCGGCGCTCGCCGGCATGCCGGGTAAGGAGATCGCGCATTTGGCGCTGCTCGTCCTGCCCGCGCTCGCGCTCACAGTCGCGGTCGCCGGCTGGGCCACCTATCGGGACGCCGCCGCGCGCGAGCGGGCGATCGACCTCCAGCGTCGCGATCTGATCTCCGTCGTCTCGCACGACCTGCGCACGCCGCTCGCCAGCCTGCGGGCGATGGCCGAGGCGATCGACGAGGGCGTGGTCGACGATCCCCCGACGCTGCGCCGCTACGTCAACGAGATGCGCGGCGCGGTCGATTCGCTCGTCTCCCTGGTCGACGACCTGTTCGAGCTCGCTCAGGTGGATGCGGGGGCGATCGAGGTCGAGACGCGCCGGGCGACGATCGCCGAGGTGGTCGAGGCGGCGCTCGCGGCCTGCGACGGGCAGGCGAGCGAGAAGCGGCTGCGGATCGAGGCGCGAATCGCGGAGGCGGCGGAATCGCCGTGCTCACCGCGGCTCACCCGGGTGGTTCAGAACCTGCTCCAGAACGCGATCACCCATACGCCCACGGACGGCACCGTGTGGGTCGAGGCGCATCGCCGCCGCGGCTCGGTGCGGCTGACGGTCGAGGACGGCGGCTCGGGCATCCCGCCCGAGGCGGCGGAGCGGGTGTTCCAGCCGTTCTGGCGCGGCGACGCCGCCCGCTCGGGCGATGGCGCCGGGCTCGGGCTGGCGCTGGCGAAGCGGATCGTCGAGTCGCTCGGCGGTCGGATCGAGATCGACCCGGTGACCGCCGGCGGGGCGCGCTTCGCGGTCGAGCTTCCCGAGCGTGTAACGAATCCGTAAGCAGAGGGGACGACAGTTGCGGTGATGAGCCGCCTGATAGCCACCGTCGCGATCGTCGGATCCCTGGCGCTCGTCGCCTGCGGCGAGGACGACGAGGCGCCCGAAGCGCAGGCGCCCGCCGCCGAGGCGAGCGCGAGCCCGGAGGCGGGCGGCGGCGATGCGACCACCGCCGAGAAGCCGTCGAAGCAGGATCGGGGCGGCGGCTCCGGCAAGCCCGGGATCACGATCGCGACCGGCGACTCACAGTTCGGGCAGATCCTCTTCGACGGCTCCGACCGGGGGATCTACTTCTTCGACAAGGAGACCTCGGAGACCAGCGAGTGCTACGGCGCCTGCGCCGAGGCCTGGCCCCCGGTGCTCACCGAGGGAGATCCGCAAGCCGAGGGCGGCGCCGAGGCGAAGCTGCTCGGCACCACCGAGCGCGACGACGGCTCGACCCAGGTCACCTACGCCGGTCGCCCGCTCTACTACTACGTCAACGATCCGCCCGGCGAGGCGCTCTGCCACAACGTCGAGGAGTTCGGCGGCCTGTGGCTGGTGGTCGAGCCCGGCGGCGAGGCCGTCGGCTAGGCGCCCGCCGCCGCGACTCAGTTGACGACGCGCGATCCCGGCCGAGGTTCAGGGCTTGGGGCCGCAGCCCGCTTCTCACGCAGGGCCTCGCGGGCCTCCTCGGCGGTGCGCCGATTGACGAGGTCGGTCGCGAGGCCGTCGCGGATCTTGATCCCCGTCCCGAACCGCATGTCGACCTCGACCCCGCTGTCGGTGCCGCGGGCACGGAACCTGATCGCCCCGGTGGCGGACTCGCGGTCCTCGGTGATCTCCTCGATCTCGATCCGGAACTCCTCCCAGGGCTCGCGCAGGCGACGCCAAAACCTCGCCGCCTGGGCGTGGCCGCAGTAGACGGGGGCGAAGTCGGGAAAGATGCCGGAGGTGCTGATCTCCACGTCGGGGTGGAGCAGCTCGAGCCAGCCCTCGCAGTCGTCGCGATTCCAGGCCTCGAATCCGGCGCGAAGCAGTTCGGAGTTCGACATCCGTTCCCAGGATCCCAGATGTCGGCCGCAGCGCACGCGGCGGCTCTGCGAGACTCGCGCCCGTGGCCCGCAGCTATGACCGCACCAGCGCCGACCCGCGGCCGGTCTCGATCGAGCCCGGATTCGTGCGCACGGCGACCGGCTCCTGCCTCTACGAGCAGGGCGAAACGCGGGTGATCTGCACCGCCTCGGTCTCGGCGTCGGTGCCGCGGTGGCTCGAGGGCAAGGGCCGCGGCTGGGTCACCTCCGAGTACGCGATGCTGCCCGCTTCGACCGGCGAGCGCAAGGAGCGCGACTCCAAGCGCGGGCGACCGGACGGCCGCTCGACGGAGATCCAGCGGCTGATCGGACGCGCGCTGCGCGGCGTCGTCGACCTCGGCGCGCTCCCCGACCGCTCGGTCTACGTGGACTGCGACGTGCTGCAGGCCGACGGCGGCACCCGCTGCGCCTCGATCACCGGCGGCTACATCGCCCTGCGGCTCGCGACCCAGAGCCTTCTCGAGGCGGGCAAGCTCGAGCGCGACCCGCTCACAGGCTCGGTCGCCGCGATCTCCTGCGGTGTCGTCGACGGCGAGCCACTCTGCGATCTCGACTACTCCGAGGACTCCCGCGCCGAGGTCGACGCGAACATCGTCATGACCGGCGACGGCGGCCTGGTCGAGCTGCAGGCGACCGCCGAGCGAACCCCGGTCTCGCGCGCCTCGCTCGACGAGCTGCTCGGGCTCGCCGAGCCGGCGATCGCCGCCCTGCGCGAGGCGCAGGCCGAGGCCTGCGGCGGTCCGTTGCCCGGCTGACCGTCGCGTGCGCCTCGTCGTCGCGACCCGCAACCCGCACAAGCTCGACGAGCTCGAGCAAGTCCTGGGCGACGAGCTCGCGCGGCTGAGCCCGCTCGACGACCGCCACGAGCTGCCGCCGGAGACCGGCGAGACCTTTGCCGAGAACGCCCTGATCAAGGCCCGGGCGGCGCACGAGCTCACCGGCGAGCCGTCGATCGCCGACGACTCGGGAATCGAGGCGGCGGCGCTCGGCGGGCGGCCCGGTGTGCGCTCGGCGCGCTACGCCGGCGAGGGCGCGACCGACGAGCAGAATCTCGAGCGGCTGATCCGCGAGCTCGAGCCCCTGGATGACCGCCGGGTCGCCTACGTCTGCGTGCTCGCCCACGTCGACGAGCGGGGCGAGGAGCATCTGTTCGAGGGCCGCTGCGAGGGTATCCTGGCGCCCGAGCCGCGCGGCTCGGGGGGCTTCGGCTACGACCCCGCCTTCGTCCCCGACGACACCGGCATCGACGACTCGCGCACGATGGCCGAGCTGCGCCCGGCCGAGAAGCACGGGATCAGCCACCGCGGGCGCGCGGCGCGGGCGCTCGCGCGGCATCTCTCACGACGGGCCGAGGCGCGGCGGCGATGATCCGCACCAAGAGCGGCGCCGCCGGGCTCTCGATCGCCTCGAACTCGATCCTGATCGCGCTCAAGCTCGCCGCCGGCGCGATCACGGGCTCGATCGCGATCATCACCGAGGCGATCCACTCGGCGATCGACCTGCTCGCCTCGGTGGTCGCCTTCGTCTCCGTTCGTAAGGCCGACCTGCCCGCCGACCGCGAGCACCCCTACGGGCACGAGAAGCTCGAGAACCTCGCCGCCGCGATCGAGGGCATGCTGATCCTGGTCGGCGCCGGGATCATCATCTTCGAGGCCACCCGCCGGCTGGTCACCGGGGCGGAGATCCAGGAGCTCGGCGTCGGCATCGCCGTGATCGCGTTTTCGATGGTCGCCAACGTCTGCGTCTCCACCTTCCTCTATCGGCGCGCCCACGCGCTCGGCTCGGCGGCGCTCGAGGGCGACGCCGCCCACCTGCGCACCGACGCACTCACCTCGCTCGGCGTGCTCCTCGGCCTGGTCCTGGTCGAGGTCACCGGCGAGCCCGCCTTCGACGCGATCGCGGCGCTCGCCGTCGCCGCGGCAATCGTCGTCGCCGGGTTGCGGATCCTCACCCGCTCGGGCAGGGTGCTGGTCGACGAGGCGCCTCCGGCTGGCGAGCTCGACCGGATCGAGGCGGCGATCGCCGCCCAGCGCGACCGCGCCCCCGAGGTCGCCGGCTATCACAAGCTGCGCGCCCGCCGCGCGGGGGCGACCTACTACGTCGACCTCCACCTCCAGTTCCGCCACGGCACCTCGCTCGAGCAGGCACACGCCACCGCGCACGCGGTCCGCGGCGCGATCGAGGCGGAGATCGTGCAGTCCGAGGTCCTCATCCACCTCGAGCCCGAGGAGTCCTTCCGCCCGCCCGAGGAGGAGGCGCGGGGGCCGTATCGGGCCGGCTGAGCCGCGGGCTCAGAGCAGGTTCACGGCCGCCGCGGCGGCGACCGCCGCCAGCGTGATCGAGTAGCCGGTGTAGCCGTTGATCGCCAGCAGGATGACGCCGATCGCGCAGACGCCGACCACGGTCAGCCACGAGGCTCGCTCCAGGGACACGGCCGCTATTGTCGCCGACGTGCCCGACCGAAACGCCGAGAACGGTCCCACGGTCGCCGACGCCGAGGTCGCGGTCGCCCGGCTGACGGCGATGTCGAGCGACCTGCGCGGCTGCGTGATCCTCGCCGCCGACGGCTCCGCGCTGGCCGCGTCGGGCGAACTCGAGCCCTGGGAGCGGGCCGCGCGCGAGGTGCTGGCCGCCGCCGACGCGGCCGCCGGCGAGCCTGCCAGCCACGCCCACGTCGGCACCGAGGACGGCGAGGTGTTCGCGGTTCGCCACCGGGGCTTCGCGCTGATCGCCGCCAGCGACCGCTTCGCGCTCGCCTCGCTGATGCTCTCCGACATGCGCGCCGTGCTGCGCGAGCTCGCGCGGGCCCCGGGGGCGGCGCCCGCCCGCGACGCCCGCGCGAAGGCGGCGTGATGCCCCCGAAGCCCCACCGCGCGATCCTCGACCGCGTTTCCGGCTATGCCGACGAGGCCTCCGCCTACCTGCGCCGGCGCCGGCTCACGAGGCGCCCGTTCGCGCGCATCGGCGCACCCGGCGGGCGGGCAATCGCCTGCGATGCGGAGACCGAGCTGGGGCGCGAGCTCTTCCTCGCCGCCTCTCGGGTGCTCGACGTCGCCCGCGGATGACCCGGGAGGACCCCGAGCACCTGGTCGACGCGGAGCTCGCCGGGCGGACCGTCGCCCGCGCGCTCGCCAACGGCGGCGACTTCGCCGAGCTCTTCTGCGAGGACCGCTCGGGGCTTTCGCTGGCGATCGACGAGTCGCGGATCGAGCGCGCCCAGCGCGGCGCCGACCGTGGCGCCGGGGTGCGCGTGGTCAGCGGCGAGACCACCTACTTCGCCCACGTCGACGGGCTCGCCGAGGCCGACCTCGAGCGGGCCGCCGACGCCGCCGCGGCGGGGCTCTCCGGCGACCGCCACCGACCGCAGGCGATGGCCGCGACCGAGGGCGTCGGCACCCAGGAGATCGACACCGACCCGGCCGCGGTCGCCGCCGAGCGCAAGGCGGAGCTGCTGCGCGCCTGCGACGAGCGCGCCCGCGCCACCGGCGGCGAGGTCGCGCAGGTGCAGGCGGGCTACTCGGAGGCGCGGCGGCGGATCACGGTCGCCAACTCCGACGGCCGGTTCGCCTCCGACGACCGCACCCGCGTACGGCTCGGGGTCCAGGTGGTCGCCGCCCGCGACGGCACCGTCGAGACCGGCTTCGAGACGCTCGGTGGCCACCGCGGCTTCGAGCTGGTCGAGGGCGGCGCCGGCGAGGCGATCGCGGAGCGGGCGGCGCGGGCGGCGCTGGCGCTGCTCGACGCCGGCCCCGCGCCCGCCGGGGCGATGCCGGTGGTCGTCGGCAACGGCTTCGGCGGCGTCCTCTTCCACGAGATGACCGGTCACGGGCTCGAGGCGGATCACATCCAGAAGGGCGCCTCGGTCTATGCCGGCAGGCTCGGCGAGGACATCGCGCCGCCGTTCTTGCGCGCCTACGACGACGGCCGGCTGCCGGGCGAGTGGGGAACCGAGGGCGTCGACGACGAGGGCACCCCGACCCGCGCCACCGCGGTCATCCACGAGGGCCGGGTGACCGCCTATCTCTACGACCTGCTGCGGGCGCGCAAGGACGGGGTCGAGTCGACCGGCAACGGGCGCCGCCAGTCGTTTCGCCACCTGCCGATCCCGCGGATGACCAACACCTTCATCGCCCCGGGCGAGGCGACGCCCGAGGAGCTGATCGAATCGGTGAAGCGGGGCTTCTACGCGGTCTCGTTCGCCGGCGGGCAGGTCGACCCGACCACCGGCGACTTCGTCTTCGGCGTCTCGGAGGGCTATCTGCTCGAGGGCGGCGAGGTGACCCGGCCGTGCCGGGGCGCGACCCTGATCGGCAACTGCCTCGGCGCGCTGCGCAAGATCGACGGGGTCGCCGGCGACTTCGAGGTCAAGACCGGCTTCTGCGGCAAGGGCGGCCAGTCGGTGCCCACCGGGGTCGGCCAGGGGCACGTGCGGATCGCCGAGATGACCGTCGGCGGGACGGCCGTCTGATGGCCGACCTGGAGCGGATCGCGGGGCGCGCGGTCGAGGTTGCGCTCGGGGCCGGCGCGGGCGACGCGGAGGCCTTCGTCGAGGACTCGACCGGGCTCGAGGTGCGGATCTTCGAGCAGCAGGTCGAGAGCCTCACCGAGGCCGGCGAGCGCGGCCTCGGGGTGCGGGTGTGGATCGACGGCCGCGCCGGCTACGCCTACGGCACCGACCTCGCCGAGCCGGGGATCGCCGAGATCGCCGCCGGCGCGGTCGAAGCGGCGCGGGTCGCCGATCCGGACCAGTTCGCGGCCGCGCCCGATCCCGCCGGCGAGGCGCGGGCGATCGAGGGGCTCGCTGATCCCGAGGCGGCCAAGTGGAAGACCGAGGGCAAGGTCGAGCTCGCGGTCGCGGTCGAGCGCGCCGCCCGCGCGGCCGACGAGCACGTGGTCGCGGTCGAGACCACCGTCTTCGTCGACGAGCGCGCCGCCGCCGCGCTCGCCTCCTCGCGCGGCGTCTCCGGCGCCTATGAGGCGACCCACTGCTACGCCTACCTCTCGGCGATCGCCGAGCAGGCCGACGACCGCCAGACCGGGCTTGGCTTCGGCATGGGCCGCTCGCCGGCGGCGCTCGACCCCGAGGCGATCGGCCGCGAGGCCGCCGAGCGCTCGACCGCCCTGCTGGGGGCGGCGAAGCCCGCCTCGCGCAGCTGCCCGGTGGTTCTCGACGAGACCGTCGCCGCGAGCTTTGCCGGCTTCATCGGCGGGGTGCTCTGCGCCGACGCGGTCCAGCGCGGGCGCTCGCCGTTCGCCGGGCGCCTCGGGGAGGCGATCGGCTCGCCGGCGCTGACGATCGCCGACCACGGCGCCGACCCGGTCGGGCTCAACTCGGCGCCCTTCGACGGCGAGGGCGTGCCGACCGGGCGCACGGCGCTGATCGAGGCCGGCGAGCTGCGCGCCTACCTGCACGACTCCTACACCGCCCGCCGCCAGGGCGACGGCGCCCGCTCGACCGCCAACGGCACCCGCTCGGGCTACCGCTCGCCGCCCTCGGTGGCGACCTCGAACCTGATCGTCGCCACCGGCGCGCACGGCTTCGCCGAGCTGCTCGCCGAGGCCGGCGACGGGATCTACGTCACCGACGTCGCCGGCCTGCACTCCGGCGTCAACCCGGTCTCGGGCACCTTCTCGGTCGGCGCCACCGGCCGCGCGATCGCCGGCGGCGAGCTCGCCGAGCCCGCCGACGAGTTCACGATCGCCTCCGACCTCCCCGCGATGCTGACCGCCGTCCGCGCCGCCGGGGCGGCGGCGCGCTGGGTCCCGTTCGGCGGCTCGGTCTCGACCCCGGCGCTGTTGATCGGCGAGATGGCGATCGGCGGGGCATAGCGCGATCAACGGACCAGCTCGACGTCGGCGCGCGACACGCCTCAATCCCCGTCGCCGAGCGGGCGCGCCATCAACAGCGCCGAGCGCAGCGAGCCGTCGCGGCGGCGGTAGTGGTCGCGGCGCACTCCCTCGACCGCGAATCCGGCGGAGGCGTAGAGGGCGATCGCGGCGGTGTTGTCGGGCCACACCTCGAGCTCGAGCTTGTGCGCGCCGCACACGCGGGCGTGCTCCAGGGTCGCCTCGAGCAGGGCCCGCCCGCCGCCCCGCCCGCGCGCCTCGGCCAGGATCGCCATCCCGAGCGCAAGCACCCCGGCGGCATGCGTCTCGTGGATCCCCGCGTTGCCGACCACCCGGCCGTCGTCCTCGAGCACCCACGCCGCCGCGGGGCCCGCGCCCTCGATCGTCTCCCGAAAGCGGCGGGCGCGATCGGCGACGTCGACCGGCGCCTCGGTCGCGATCGATCCCTCCTCGGCGACCGCCGCGATCACGAGCGCCATCGCCTCCGCGTCCGCGCTCGTCGCCTCGCGTACGGTCACGGCGCCGGGGACCTCAGCCTCCGTCGCGCAGGGTGACGATCCCGCCGGTGACCCCGAGATAGGCGGTGCCGTCGGCGCCAAGCGCGATCCCGGCGTAGTTGTTGTTGTAGGGTAGCCCCGAGCCCGCGTATTGGCGCCACGCGGTGCGCCCGCTACGCCAGTCGATCGCGGTCCAGTAGTAGCCCTCGGCGAGCGGGTCGGACGGCCGGGTGTAGGTGTAGATCAGCCCGGTCTTGGTCGACAGCTTCGGCACCACGCTCGGCGCCCGCGCCTCGGTGTTCGTCCACTTCAGCTTGCAGCCCTCGCCGTCGCGGTCGACGTCGACGCGGGCGAATCCGGGCTCGGTCAGCGTCCCGGCCGTCGGCCCGAACGGATCCTGATAGCCGTAGTTGTTCTCGACCACGAGCGAGCGCCCGGCTGTGATCAGCGAGTTCTCGGTCGCGCTCGCGCCGGCGCCGAAGACCGGCACCTCACAGAGCTTTCGGCGCTCGCCGTGCAGGCGGCGCGCGTTGCGGTAGACGACCACGTTCATCGGCTCGGCGTTGTCGGTGATCGCGACGTAGCCGCCCTCCATCAGCGTCGGCGTCGTCCCCGAGCCGGCGTTGACCTGGCTCGGCTTGACGATCCCCGAGTTCGGATAGCCCGACCTCCAGACGACCCACGGGCGGTCCTTGGCGCCGGCCTTGAACCGGTACATGCGCCGGTCGGAGACGATGTAGACGCCGTCCTCGCCGACCGCGAACGAGTTCTCGATCTCCTCGCCGAGCGCCTTCACCTGCAGCGCGCCCGTGCGGCGATCGAGCGTGCCGACCGTGCCGTTGGCCTCGCTGACGAACCAGATCCGCCCGTCGTAGTCGGGCAGCGCCGAGGTGATCCGCTCGGTCTCGGGATCGAGTACCGAGGTGAGCTCGTAGTCGCGGCGCAGCTCGAAGCTCTGCCCGTCGGCGGACTGGCCGAGGACGAAGATGTGGTCGGTCTTCGTCGGCACCCAGATCCGGTCCTTGTGGTCGAGGAAGAAGTAGCCGCCGCCGGTGAAGTTCTGGTACTCGGGCGTCGCGGGCGGGTCGGGGGCGTCGGGGAGGTCGTAGGTGGCGATGATCTCGAGCGTCTGCGGGTCGATGATCCGCGCCTGCGGTGGGGTCGCCAGCGAGGGGCAGACGCTGACGATCCGCCCGCGGCTGTCGAAGGTGAGCGAGCCGCAGAGCGCCGCCGCCATCGCCTCCGAGCCGGCGACGAGCGCCTCGCCCACCGGCCCGCGACGGCGGTAGGCGTCGGTCATCCAGGAGTCGTTGTGGATGTTCGAGTTCGGATCCGGCGCCATGTACGGATTCTGCGGGGGCTTGGTCGGGTTCTTGAGCTTGTCCGCGGTCGACGGCGCGCCCTCGAACGGCGGCAGCGTGGGAGCGCCGACCGAGAGGATCGGC
>JAJNAZ010000031.1 GCA_021155855.1 Solirubrobacterales bacterium | reverse complement strand
CGCGAGCGCCGAAAGAGAAATGAGTCCGACTCAGCGAACTGGGAGCCGGGGAAGGTGGTGATGCCGCTGGCTTGACAGCAGGACGACCATCAAAGAGAACCGCTAGGGCCGGGCTAGCTCGAGTCGTCGACGCCGCGCCGCTCGGCCACCCGGGGCGCCAGCTTCAGCTTGCCGCCGATCCCGCCGCTGCCCGAGCCGAGCCCATCACCGCCGATCCCGCCGCTGCCGGGACCGCTCGGCCCGCCGCCCCCACCGCCGCCATCCTGATCGCCCCCGCCCGAGCCTCCGCCGTCATTGTCCTTCACCGGCGCGCCGACCTCCGTTCCGCCGGCGAGCGGCGGCTCCGCTGTGGGTGCCGGGGGCGTCGCCCGCGCCGGGCAGCGGCGGGTGTAGACGGTGCGCGCCGTGCGGCCGCGCTTGGCCGGGGAATGGCTCCAGGAGAGGTGCAGGTGGTGGCCGCGCCCGTGGTTGGCGTCGCCGTCGTAGCCGACCCAGCGAAACGGCGGTCGCGGCCTGTCAGGCCTCGGCTCGGCCCACGCCGCGAGTCGGTCGATTTGCCTCCAGCGGCCGCCCACGGCCTTGTTGGGAACGATGTCTAGCGCGAGCCCGAGCGGGTGCTCACCGTTGGCGGCGTGAACGTCACTGATCGAGTAACCGTCGGTGACGAAGATCTTGTAGCGGCGCTCGAGCCTGCGGATGTCGGTCAGCAGCCGGCGGTCGATCTTCTCCCCCGGAAAGCCGGGGATCTCGACGAACTTCCCGCCGCCGGTCGTCTCGCAGAGACCTGCCTCGAGCTTGAGGCTCTTCATCCTCGCCGCCGCAAGCCCGGTGAGCGCGAGCGCGAGGACGAGAATCCCGGCGATCGCTCCAAGCCGGCGGATCGCCCCCCTCTCGGTCATCGTGCCTGGCGCCCGGCGCCAGAGCTCGGCGCGCTTGCACGCGCCCGGCCGGCCGCGCTCGATCTGGAGTTGCTCGCGATCTGCCAAGCGCCTGAAGATAGGTTCCTGCACCCGATCTCGCGGGCGAGAGCGTGCACTTTTATGAGCGCGATTCGGTGTCGTCCCGATCGGGACCGCATCGGGCGGGCGGCTGGAGCCGTCGCCCGGTAGGATCTCTCCCGACCGTGCTAGGCGGGGAATTAGCGGTGCCCTGTACCCGCAATCCGCTCTAGCGGGGCCGAACGCTCGTCTGAGGGTTGTGGCCTTCGGGGCCAGTACGCCGCGGGCGGTGTTGACGGCCAGGTCCCGCGCAATGCGCGTCCGCGAATCAGGTCAGGTCCGGAAGGAAGCAGCCTTAAGCGGCAGCGGGCATGTGCCGCGGACAAGCCTGGCCCGAGCCAGCCACGGCGAGCACGCCCGGGGACCGCTTTCGAGGACGGGCCCGCACGGTCATTCTTGCCACTCGACGCCGGCCGCCCGGCCATCGGGCTTTCGGTTCTTGATTGACGCAGATCGCGGGTCGGCTGCGGTGGGGCCGCTCGACCCAGCGCTAGTATCGAACCGGTGAGCGCGGAGACCTCCCTCTACCGCCGCCACCGCCCTCAGGCCTTCGACCAGGTGGTCGGCCAGGAGCACGTGGTGCGCACGCTTCGCAACGCCGTCGAGCGCGATCGCGTCCACCATGCCTACCTCTTCGTCGGCTCGCGCGGGACCGGCAAGACCTCGGTGGCGAAGATCCTTGCCCGCTCGCTCAACTGCGTCGACGGGCCGACCCTGAACCCGTGCGGCAAGTGCGAGTCGTGCGTGTCGATCGCCGCCGGCACCTCGCTCGACGTGATCGAGATGGACGCCGCCTCGAACCGCTCGGTGGACGACATCCGTGAGCTGCGAGAGCGGGTCGGCTATGCCCCGGCGACCGGCAGGTGGAAGGTCTACATCCTCGACGAGGCCCACATGCTCACCCGGGAGGCCTGGAACGCGTTCCTGAAGACGCTCGAGGAGCCGCCGCCGAGCACGGTCTTCATCCTCGCGACCACCGAGCCGCACAAGGTGATGGCGACGATCGTCGACCGCTGCCAGCGCTTCGACTTCCAGCGACCCTCGCTGGAGCAGATCGCCGAGGTGATCGGGCGCGTCGCCACCGCGGAGGGGATCGAGATCTCCGACGGCGCGATCGCCGCGATCGCCCGCGCAGCCGCCGGCAGCTTCCGCGACGCGCTCGGCACCCTCGACCAGCTCGTCTCCTACGGCGGCAAGGACGTCGACACCGACGATGTGCTCGCGGTGCTCGGAGTCGCCGACGCTGAGCTGATCCTGTCCGCCGCCGACGCGATCGCCGCCGGCAACGGGCGTGCCGCGCTGGAGGCCAGCGAGCGGCTGGCTCGCTCGGGCCGCGACGTGACCCAGTTCGCCCGCGACCTGCTCGCGCACCTGCGCCAGCTGATCGTCATCCGGACCGTGGGCGAGGTGCCGGACGCGTTCACCGTCACCGCCGCGGAGCCCGAGCGGCTGCGAGCGCAGGCGGAGTCGATGACCGATCTCGGGCTCGGCCGGGCGGTGGACACGCTCTCGGCGGCGTTGTCGGCGATTCGCGAGGGAGATGAGCCGCGGATGACGGTCGAGTTGGCGCTCTTGCGCGCCGCTCGGCCGCAGCTCGACCCCTCGAAGGAGGCTTTGGCGGAGCGGCTCGAGCGGCTGGAGAGGGTGACGGCGGTTGGGGCTTCGGCGCCAACCCCCGCCGCCGAAGCTGGGGGGCCACCGGACGCCTTTGCATCCGAGGCGTCCGAGCCGCTCGGGGGTGGCGGGGAGACGGGAGATGAACCCGTGGCTCAGGCTGTGGCGGTCGAGGGGTTGGATCTGGAGCGGATGGTGCGCGCGTGGCCGGCGGTGCTCGACCAGGTGCGCGAGGGTGGGTCGGAGCTGCTCTCGCACGTGCTCGCGGCGGCGCGGCCGGTGGCGGTCAACCTCGAGGCGGCGGTGCTCGAGGTCGGCTTCCCCGCCTCGGCGGCGTTCAACAAGCGCAAGGCCGAGGCCGCGGACGCGCGCGACCGCTTCGCCGAGGCGGTGAAGGCGATTGTCGGGCAGCGCCTGCGGCCGGTCTACGTCCTGCTCGAGGGCGACGAGGTCGAAATCCCGGCGGAGGCGAGGCTTTCGGAGGAGGAGCTGATCGAGCTCGTGCGCAGCGAGTTCGACGCGGAGGAATACGTCGCCGAGCCCGAGGACGGCGAGGCCGAGGCTAAGGAGATGAACGGATGACGCGGCTACCCCAGGGCGCCGGCGGTTTCGACCTGAACTCGATGATGAAGCAGGTCCAGCAGATGCAGGCGGAGATGACCGAGGCGCAGGAGAAGCTCAAGGAGGAGGTTGTCGACGCCAGCGCCGGCGGCGGCATGGTGAAGGTGAAGATGAGCGGCGACCTGCGGCTGCTCGAGATCTCGATCGAGGCGGAGGCGATCGACCCCGAGGATCCCGAGCTGCTCCAGGACATGGTCCTCGCGGCGGTCAACGAGGCGATCCGCTCGGCACAGGAGCTCGCCGCGAGCCGCATGGGCAGTGCGAGCGGACTCGGCGGCGCCGGCGGCCTCGGCCTCCCCGGCCTCTAACCCCGCCCCGCGCTCACGATCCGAGCACGATCGCCTGGTATCCGCGCGGCAGAGGACACTCCCGTCACAGTAGCCGCGGCGCTCGCTAGCTTGACGGCGGCATGTATCCGCAACCGATCGAACGCCTGGTCACCGAGCTCGCGAAGCTCCCGGGCATCGGGAGGCAGACCGCGCAGCGGCTCGCCTTCCACGTCCTGCGCTCCGAGGACGCCGACGCGCTCGCGCTCGCGGACGCGGTTCGCGAGGTCAAGGAGAAGGTCGGGTTATGCGAGGCCTGCTTCAACCTCGCCGAGGGTCCGCGCTGCGTGGTGTGCGAGGACAGGCGCCGCGACCGCTCCCTGATCTGCGTCGTCGAGCAGCCGGCCGACGTGATCCCGATCGAGCGCACGCACGAGTATCGCGGCCTCTACCACGTCCTCGGCGGGGCCCTGTCGCCGATCGACGGGATCGACCCCGAGGACCTGCGGATCGCCGAGCTCGTCGACCGCGTCGGCGCCGACGAGGTGACCGAGGTGGTGCTTGCGACAAACCCGACGACCACCGGCGAGGCGACCGCCCACCACGTCGCCGAGCTGCTGCGCGGCCGGGTGACGATCACCCGGCTGGCCAGCGGCCTGCCGGTCGGCGCCGACCTCGAGCACGCCGACGAGGTCACCCTCGGCCGCGCCTTTGCCGGCCGCCAGTCGGTGGGCTGACCCGGGGGCTTCGGGGTCCCGCGAATCCGGCTGCTCAGTAGCCGCCGCCGTAGCCGCTGCTGGGCGCGGAGGTCTCGGCTTCGTCGTCCGCTTCGTCGGTGCCGCTGACGCTGACCACGCTCCATGAGAACCGCTCGCCGCCGAACGTGTCGGAGAGGCCGTCGCCGGTTACGCGCCCGGGGCCGCCGTCGTCGGCGAAGGTGTAGAGCGGCACTCCGTCGAGGGTCACCTGGTTCGAGCCTTCGGGCCGCTTCACCGTGGCGAGGGTGCCCGGCACCTCTTCGGCCTCGGGCGCAGCATCGTCGGAGACGGTGAGCGGCAGCCAGGTCGCGGCGCACGAATCGGTGCAGCGCACCTTGCCGTCGGCCTCCTGGTCGGCGGTGTAGAGCGCGGCACCGTCGCCATCGACGAGCACCTCGCCGGCGTCGCCGATCGTCTCCACCGCGACGGTCTCGCTTCCCGCCTGCGTTCCGGACGCCGCGTCGGCGCTCGAGCCGTCCTCGTCGTCCGCGCCGCAGGCGGTGAACAGCAGCGCTGCCGCCACGGCGGCTACGGCCAGCAGAGGGCTCCTGCGGATTACGCTCATGCCGGGTATTACGGCTCCCGACCGCCCGCGGGATTGGTGGCCTGCTCAGGCGTGGCCGAAGCGCACGTCCGGCAGCAGGCGATCGATCCAGCGTGGCAGCCACCAGGCCCAGCGCCCGGCGAAGCGGAGCAGCACCGGAACCAGGACCAAGCGCACGAGGAGAGCATCGAGCAGCACCGCGATCCCGAGGATCACGCCCATCTCCTTCGGCGGCAGCGGTCCCGAGAGTGCGAAGGTGAAGAACACGGCGACCATCACCGCCGCTGCGGCCAGCACGACCCGGCCCGAGTGGGCGAGCCCGCCGACCATCGCCTCGCGGGAATCCTGGGACCGATCCCAGTGCTCCTTCGCCGAGCTCAACAGGAACACGGTGTAGTCCATCGAGATCGCGAAGATCATCGCGAAGAAGAACACCGGCGCCCATGCGTTGACGAACCCCTGCGAGCTGAACCCGAGCAGGCCCTCGAGGTTGCCGTCGGCGAAGATCAGCTTGCCGGCGCCGAAGGCCGCGCCGGTCGCGAGCAGGTTGGTGACGACCCCGATCGCCGCCACCAGCGGCGCCTGCAGGGCGACCAGCAAGAGCAGGAAGCCGAGCGCGAGGACGACACCGATGACCAGCGGTGTCTTGGCGGCGAGGGCGGACTCGAGGTCGTGGTTCTCGGCCGCGGCGCCGCCGAGGAGCGCCGATCCGGGCAGCCGCTCGCGAAGCCGGTCGACGGCGGCGCCGACCGCGGGATCCGAGGGATCGGCCGCCGGGATCGCCTGCACCAGCGCGCTTCCGCCACGTCCGTCGGTCGGGGGCAGCGACGCGGCGATGGCGGGATCGCCGGCGAGCACCGCCTCGACCCGGCGCGCATCATGCGCGTCGGCGACGACCTGGAGCGCGCCGGGCGCGCCGGGGCCGAAGGCCTCCTGGACCGCGACGTAGCCCTGGCGCGACCCATCGTCCTCGGGAACGACCTTGATCGAGGGCATGCCGGTGTCGAGAGCGAGAACCGGAACCGCGAGCACGACCAGGATCGCCAGCGCCGGCAGCCCGTGGCGCAGCGGCTGTCGCCACAGGCGCTCGCCCCAGCGTGTGAAACGCGCCGAGCGATGCTCGCCCGAGTGGACCCAGGGCAACGACAGCCGATCGACGCGCGGACCGAGCTTGGCCAGCACCGCGGGCAGCAGGGTCAGCGCCGCCGCGAGCACGAACAGGATCGAGAGCATGATTCCCAGGCTCACCGAACGGAAAGCCGGGCTGGGCACCAACATCACGGCGCTGAGCGAGATCAGCATCGTCAGCCCCGAGAACAGAACGGCCTTGCCCGCGGTGTCCATGGTCACGGCCACCGCCTCGGTCGGGGAGAGCCGGCTTCCGAGCAGCGCGGCGCGGAACCTGTAGACGATGAACAGCGCATAGTCGATCCCGAGGGCGAGCGCGAACATGAGCGCGAAGTTCATCGCCCAGATCGAGACGTCGAGCAATTGCGCGCCGAGATAGAGCGAGCCGGCGGCGGCGACGAGACCGAGAATGGTCAGCATCAGCGGCAGGCCCGCGGCGACCAGGGAGCCGAACGCGAGCACGAGAATCGCCAGGGTCACCGGCCAGGAGATCAGCTCCGATTTGAGCATCGCCTCCTTGTTCGCCTGGTTGAAGTCGGACCACATCCCGGAGGCACCGGTGAGGTTGACCGCGACCTTGGAGGTCCCCAGGTCGGCCAGCTCGTCCTTGACCTCGTCTGCGACCTGGACCATCCGGTTGGGATCAGCCCCGGCTCCGGCTTGGACCACGGCCGTGCGGCCGTCCGCCGAGATCGAGACGCCCGCCCTCGGCGCGACCACCCGCGTCACGTCCTCCTCTGCGGCCAGCTCGTGTTCGACCCCGTCGATCACCCGGACGAATCCGGGATCGGCGACGGTGAGGGTCTCGGAGTCGACGACCGCCATCAGGCCGCTGGAGGTGAGCCCGTCGAACTCGGCATCGATCGCGTCGCGCGCGATCACCGACTCCGACCCGGTCGCCTCCCAGCCCGCCCCCGAGAGCGCATGCTCGGCCCGGGGGGCGAGGAAACCGAGCGCCACCGCGACGATCGCCCAGGAGATGACCACCGCCCGGACGTGGGTCGCGGTCCAGAGGCCGAGCCTGCCGATCGGGCCGAGGGTGCTCACCGGAGATCTCCGTAGGCTGAGCGGCGAGCGAAGAAGCGCTCGAACACGAGCGAGGCCGGACAGGCGCCGACGAGCACAAAGAGCCACTGGTTGAGGCCGACGAACGCGGTCAGGGCAAGGAACCAGGGGGAGACCAGGAGCGCAAGGGCGACGCTGAGCAGCGTCATCGTACCCGCGAGCGCGAACAGCGCCCGCTCCAGCGGCCAGCGCCCCGCCCACGCGCCCGACCGGCCGAACATCATCGCGCGACCCCCTGCTCGAGCACGGCGTCGAGCTCCGCCAGTCGCTCGCGGAGTCCGCCGCACACCTGCTCGCAGAGATCGAACACGGTTTCGTCGGCTATTGAGTAACGAGCGAAGTTGCCGTCTTGCTCGCGAGCCACGAAGCCCGCATCGAGCAGAACCCTGAGGTGCTTGGAGACGTTCTGCTGGGAGGACCCGGTCGCTGCGACCAGCTCGCAGACGGTGACGCCGCCGTCGCGCATTCGGTCGAGGAGCTTGATCCGCATCGGCTCGGCGAGGATCCGGAAGCGCCGGGCGATCGTCTCGACGAGCTGATCGGAGAGCGGGTGGACGAGGGCGTCGTTGCTCATCGTCCGCACAATAGCACAACGATACAGTTGTATAGGCGTATCCGCGGGATCGAGCTCCGGGAGCCTCTCGACGCCCGGAAGTGCGTCTCGCTACCGGGGCGGCGGATCGACCCGGCGCTCGACCGGGCGCTCGCGCTCGTAGACGACGTCGCCACGACGCCGGTTCATCATGTGCCAGACGAAGGTCAGCAACAGCCCGACCACGCCCGCGATCATCAGGATGATGCCGACGGTTTCGAGGTTGATGCTCTCGATCTCGTCGTTGACCGCGTAGCGCAGGATCGCGCCGATCGCGATCAAGGCGATTGCTCCGGCTATCGACATCCGCGTACCTCCCGCATCGTTGGCGAGCGAAGGGTACCCCCTCGATCGCGAGCCAATCCAATGCGCGGCGCGGGCAGCTAGGCCTCGCTGAGCCCGATCCGGCGGTGCAGTCGCCGCAGCGGCGCCGGCGCCCACCAGTTCCAGCGGCCGAGCATCTCCATCAGTGACGGCACCAGCAGGGCGCGGATGATCGTCGCGTCGATCAGCACGGCGATCGCGGTGCCCAGCCCGAGCTCCTTGATGAACACCACCTCGGAGGTGACGAAGGCGCCGATTGCGACCGAGAACAAGAGTGCCGCGGCAGTGACGATCCTGCCGGTGCGCTCGAGGCCGACCGCGACCGCGTCGCTGTCGGAGAAGCCGTTGTCGCGCGCCTCCTTGATCCGCGAGAGCAGGAAGACGCCGTAGTCGGTGGAGAGCCCGAAGACGACCGCGAACAAAAGCAGCGGCTGGGTCGATTCGAGGCCGCCCTGGCTGGTGTAGCCGAGCAGGCTCTCGAGGCGCCCGTCCTGGAAGATCACGACGAGGATGCCGAAGGTGGCGCTGAGCCCGAGCGCGTTCATCAGCACCTGCTTCAGCGGCAGCACCACCGAGCCGGTCATCGCGAAGAGGACGATGAAGGTGACCGCGACGACGATCGCCAGCACGAGCGGCAGATGCTCGCCGAGGCTGTCCTGAAGGTCGAGGAAGCCCGCCGTAGCACCTGTCGCAAGCGCCGGTGCCGGGAGCTCTCGGAGGTCCTCGACCAGCGCCTGGCTGCGCTCGTCGAGCGGCCCGTGGGCCGAGATCACGTCGACCGCGTGCACACCGCCGGAGAGCTCCACCGGCGCTCGCACGTCGGCGACCCCGGGTACCCGGCGAGCCTGGTCGGCGACCCGCTGGGCCTCCCCGCCGCCGCCGCTCACGGCGAGGGTCACCGGAGTATCGCGGAAGGGCCGGAAGTCGGCCCGCATCGCGTCGTCCACCTGCCTCGCTGTGGCCGACTCGGGCAGCACCTGGGCGTCGACGGAGGTGAACTGGACCCCGAGGAAGGGGAGCCCGAGCGCGATCAGCAGCGCGGCGCTCGCGGCGGCGATCCGGCCCGGCACCCGCATCACCAGCTGCGAGAGCCGGTACCAGAAGCCGTCGCCGGTCTCCCGGGCGTCGCGCTCGGCGCGCAGCTGGAGGAACTTCGGCGACAGCGCGTTGACGCGGTTCCCGAGCAGGGCGAGGATCGCCGGCAGCACGATCAGGGCGATCGCCGCCGCGATCAGGGCGACGAGCGAGCCGCCGATCCCCATCGAGTAAAGGAACCGCTGCGGGAAGACGAGCAGCGAGGCGAGCGCGCCGGCGACCGTCAGCGAGCTGAACAGCACCGTGCGCCCGGCGGTCGCCATCGTTCTGCGCATCGCATCGAGGCCGGGGCCCGTCTTCGCGATCTCCTCGCGATAGCGCGAGACGACGAAGAGGCTGTAGTCGATCGCCAGCCCGAGCCCGAGCCCGGTGACCAGGTTGAGGGCGAAGATCGAGACCGAGGTCGCCTCCGCGGCGACCCGCAGCATCAGGAAGGTGCCGACGATCGCGAGCCCGCCGACGAGCAGCGGCAGCAGCGCGGCGACCAGGCTGCGGAAGAAGAGCAGCGAGAGCAAGAACAGGATCGGGAAGGCGAACAGCTCCGCCGTGCGCAGGTCCTTCTCGGTCTGTTCGTTGACCTGCGCCTGGGCGACCGAGGGGCCGCCGACCGTCACCCCGGGCTCGCCGGCGAGCTCGTCGGCGATCGCCTCGGCGGCGTCCTGGCGGTCGCCGTCGTCGGTGGGCGCGAGCGACGCCGAGAGGTAGGTGGCGTCACCGTCGGTGGAGACGAAGTCGGGCGAGCGGGTGTTGAGGAAGCTCGCGACCTCGGCGACGTCGGGGTTCGCGGCGAGCTCGTCGGCGATCGCGGCGACCCGCTGGCGGCCCGCGGCCGAGCGCACGTCGACGTCCTCGAACAGGACGACCACCCCGGTGTCGCGAAAGCCGGCTGCCTCGAGACGCTCGTCCGCGCGCACGCTCTCCGTGTCGGGGTCATCGGCGCCGTAGGGGTCGAGCCGATCAGCGACCCCGGCCCCGAGCGCGCCGGCGCCGACGAAGAAGATCGCGGCGACGATCACCACTCGCCGCCCCCGGCGCTGCGCGAGCTCGGCCAGCCGCTTCATGATCAGACCGACCTCTCGCTCTCGGCCTCGAGCTCGGCGCGCACCCGGGTGCACCAGTCGATCGTCCACTCGCTCGACTCGAGCCCGTAGCTCAGCACCATGTCGGGAAACGGGTCGCCGCTCGCGGCGGCGGCCGCCGCCTTCGGCTCGACCTCGCGCAGCCGGGCGATCTTCTGCTCGTGAATCCGCCGCTTCTCGTCGAGGATCCCAGCCGCCCTCCCGGGAGCGGCGCTGACGGCGAAGAACAGCTTCAGCAGGCTTTCATCGCGAAGCTCGAGCGTGTCCGCGGGCTCGGCGAGCCAGCGCCGCAGCTCCTCGCGACCGGCGGCCGTCAGCCGGTAGACGGTGCGCTTGCGACCGCCGGTCGCCTGCGCCTCGCCCTCGACCAGCCCGGCCTTCGCCATCCGCCGCAGCTCCGGATAGATCTGTCCGTAGCTGGCCGCCCAGAAGAACCGGGTCGAGCTGTCGACGGCGCGCTTGATCTCATAGCCCGAGCGGGGCTCGTGGCGGAGCATCCCGAGGACGACGTAGGAGGTCGGGTTGAGTTCCATATATCGCCAAGATATATCATCGAGATAGGTGTCTGACTGTGAGCGAGGTCACACGGTGAGCCGAATCGGAGCATCTGAAGTCATCCGTCGGCGCCGCGATCGTATTCTCACCCGGCAATGGCCGAGACGATCGTGATGAAGTTCGGCGGTACCTCGGTCGCCGCGCCCGAGGACATCAAGCGCGCCGCGCGCCGGATCGTCGATGCGCGTGAGCTCGGCAAGCAGGTCGTGGCGGTGCTCTCGGCCCGGGGCAAGACCACGGACGACCTGGTCGCGCAGGCGTTTGAGATCTCCGAGCGCCCACTGGCGCGCGAGATGGACATGCTGCTCTCCACCGGTGAGCGGATCTCGTGCGCGCTCTGTGCGATGGCGATCCACGACATGGGCCACAACGCGATCTCGCTGACCGGCTCTCAGGCGGGGATCGTCACCGACTCCTCCCATACCAGGGCGCGGATAATCGAGGTACGTGGAGATCGCATCCGCGAGGGGCTCGGCGCCGACCGGATCGTGCTCGTCGCCGGCTTCCAGGGAGTCTCCGGCGACAGCCGCGACGTGACGACGCTCGGACGCGGGGGCTCGGACACCACCGCGATCGCGATCGCGGCCGCGCTCGGGGCCGACCTTTGCGAGATCTACACCGACGTCGCCGGCGTCTTCAGCGCCGATCCGAGGATCGTGCCCGGGGCGCGGAAGCTGCCTCACCTCTCCTTCGACGAGATGCTCGAGATGTCGTCCTCGGGCGCCGGGGTGCTGCAGCTGCGGGCGGTCGAGTACGCGCGCAACCACGCCATTCGCATCCACTGCCGCAGCTCGTTCGACGATCACCCCGGTACGCTCGTGCTCGCCGAGGACGAGACGATGGAACGACCGATGGTCACAGCCGTCACCCACGCCTACGAGGCGCGGGTGACCCTAACCGGACTGCGCGACGAGCCGGGGGTAGCGGGGCGCGTCTTCGGCGCCCTCGCCGACGCCAACGTCAACGTCGACATGATCATCCAGAACGAGCCGGTCTCGGTCGACCAGAAGGCCGATCTCTCGTTCACGGTCGCCAGCGAGGACCTCGGCGCCGCCACCGACGTGCTCGCCCCGCTCGAGGTCGGCGAGGCGATCGAGACCGACCCCCGGGTCGGCAAGGTCTCGATCGTCGGCGCCGGGATGCGCAGCCATCCGGGCGTCGCCGCACGGGTGTTCAGCACCCTGGGCGAGAACCAGATCAACATCGAGATGATCTCCACCTCGCCGATCAAGATCTCCTGCGTGATCGCCGCCGGCCAGGTGCCGGACGCCGTCAGGGTGATTCACGAGGCGTTCGACCTCGGCGCCGAGGCGGTGCGCGAGGAGGACCCGTCGGGCGAGCACCGCCCGCGGGTGACCTCCTAGCCGGCGGTCCGGCTCGGTTCAGGCGGCGGGGTGGCGGACGCGGTAGCGCAGGTCGATCACCTGCTCGGAGTCTCCGCGCTCGACCAGCTCGAGCTCGGTCGCCGTCGTTCCGGGCGCGCCGTAGAAGCGCACGCCGTCGCCGAGCAGGATCGGAGCGATGTGGACGATGATCTCGTCGAGGAGCCCGGCCCGGACGACCTGGCCCGCCGTGATCGCTCCGAGGACACCGACCGCGCGACCGTCCGCCGCGCGGCGGGCGACGGAAACGGCGTCCTCGATCCCGTCGGAGAGGACGGTTACGGTCGGATCGTCGGGAAGGTCTTCGGGTCGATGGGTGAGCACGAATACCGGACCGGTCCAGGCACCGCCGTAGATGCCGGCGACGCCGTCGTACCTGGCGCTCGCGACGTCGTACCAGCGCCTGCCGGCGAGGATCGCGCCGATCGAGTCCCGCGTCTCGTCGGCGAGCGCGCTGCGTCCGCCGTGGCTGAAGGCCCAATCCATCGTGTCGTCGGGCCCGGCGACGAAGCCGTCGAGTGACATCATCGTGTGCCAGATCACGGTGCTCACGGCCGAACCTCCTTCGAATCGCCTACGCCTCGGTCGATGAGACCCGGAGATCGGGCCGGATTCATCGCCGTGTGGGTGCTTCGGCATACTGAACGCCGATGAACGACCGGAGATTCACAGTCGGCGTGGTCGGCGCCACCGGGGCGGTGGGCTCGACCATCCTCGAGGTGCTCGCCGAGCGCGAGTTTCCCGCCGCCGAGGTGGTTCCGTTCTCGTCGGAGCGCTCTGCCGGGACCAAGCTCGGGTTTCGCGGCGGCGAGATCGAGTGCCGGCCGCTTTCCGCCGACTCGATCGGCGGGCTCGACCTGGTGCTCTCATCGGCCGGCGGCGCGGTCAGCTCGGAGTGGGCGCCGCGCTTCGTCGAGGCCGGGGCGGTGGTCGTCGACAACACGAGCTACTGGCGCATGCACGAGGACGTGCCGCTGGTGGTCAGCGAGGTCAACCCGGACGCGGCGGAGGGACACAACGGCCTGATCGCGAATCCCAACTGCACCACGATGGCGCTCGTCGTCGCGCTCGGGCCGATTCATCGCGCCGCCGGGATCGAGCGCCTCGTCGTCTCCACCTATCAATCGGTCTCCGGTACCGGGCGGCGCGCGATCGAGGAGCTCAACCGGCAGTCGCGGGCCGTGCTCGCCGGCGAGCGCCCCGAGGTCGAGGCCTTCCCGCACCGGATTGCGTTCAACGTCATTCCCCAGGTCGAGACGTTCAAGGACGGTGACGACTACACCACCGAGGAGCGCAAGGTGATGCGCGAGACGCGAAAGATCCTCGGCGCGACCGAGGAGGAGATGCCGATCTCGGCGACCTGCGCCCGGGTTCCGGTCGTCACCGGGCACTCGGAGTCGATCAACGTGCAGACACGCGAGCCGCTGTCGCCGGACGAGTGCCGCGCGTTGCTCTCCGCCGCCCCGGGCCTGATCGTCGTCGACTCCCCGTCCGAGGGGCGGTATCCGCTCGCGATCGACGCCGCCGGGCGCGATGAGGTGCTCGTCGGCCGGATCCGCCGCGACCCCTCGCACGAGAACTCCCTCAACCTCTGGGTCGTCGGCGACAACCTGCGAAAGGGCGCAGCGACCAACGCGGTGCAGGTCGCCGAGCTGCTCGCCGATCGCGACCTGATCCGGGTCCCGGCCGGCGCCGCCAGCTTCTCCGCGTAGCGAGCCTTGATCGGGGCACTCGCCTCGGCGACGCTGATCGTCGCCGGCTCACTCGTCGTCGGCCAGGCGATCCTCGCCCTCTCCGGTCGTCCCGACCCAAGCTGGCTCTCCGGCCCCCTCGGCCTCGCCCTCCTGCTGATCACAGCGGCCATCGTCGTCGGCGTCGACCGCAGCGCCCCGGCCGTCGCGATCACCGTCGGCCTGATCGTCGCGGCGGCGACAGTCGCCCTGCTACTGAGGTGGCGGAAGGGACGGGGACGCGCCGTCACCACCCCCGTCCCGGCCCTGATCGCAGCAGCCCTCGCCGCAACGTTCGCGGCGATTCCCTTCATCGCCGCCGGCAACGTCGGCATCCTCGGCGTCGGCCTGGTCAACGATGACATGGCCTCCCACCTGCTGCTCACCGACTGGATCCGCGAGGGCTTTCGCCCCGAGCCGGTGCTCGTCGACCAGGGCTACCCGCTCGGCCCCCACGCTCTCGTCGCCGGGCTCGGCGACCTGCTCGGCTCGAGCTCGGTCGACGTCTTCGCCGGGCTCACGCTCGCGATCCCGGCACTGACCGCGCTGGTCGCCTACTCGGTGCTCGACGGCCTGCGGACGGCGCCCCGCGTCAGCGCCTCGGCCCTGGTGGCGCTGCCGTACCTGGCGGCGGCGTACCTGGCCCAGGAGGCGTTCAAGGAGCCGATCGTAGCCCTGTTCCTGCTCGCCTTTACCCTCCTGGTGCCGACGGTGCGCGGCTGGCGTGATGCAGTTTCGCTCGGGATCCTCGCCGCGGGGACGGTCTACGTGTACTCGTTCCCGGGCCTCGCCTGGCTCGGCGGCGTGGCGGTCGCCTGGGCACTGATCGAGCTGGTTCGGGCCCGGCGCTGGGCGCCGTTCGCCGCCGCTGCCGGCAATCCGGGCCCGACGTCTTCGCGGCGAGCCGTGCTCGGCGCCGTGGGCGCCGGGGTGGTGGTGCTGGCGGCGCTGGCGCTGCCGGAGCTCGACCGGCTGCGCGACTTCGTCGACTTCCGCGCCCTGCACCCCGACCGCGCCAACGAGGGCGGTCTCGGCAACCTGCCAGGGCAGATCCCGCCGTTGGAGGCGCTCGGGATCTGGCCGACGAGCGACTTCCGGCGCTCAGCCGCCGCAAGCTCGGTGCCGGTGGTCGTGTTCTACGCCGGGGCGCTGTTCGCGCTGTTCGCGTTCGCCGTCGCGCTGCCGCGCTGGCTTCGCCGCCACGGGCTCGCCGTCCCGGCGGCGCTGGCGACCGCCGTGCTTCTCTACCTCGCCGCGCTCGCCTTCGGCACCGTTTACACCTCCGCCAAGGCACTCGCCATCGCCGCCCCCCTGATCACCCTGATCATTCTCGGCGGCTTGCTGGCGGCCGGCGAGCCCGAACGTGAGCGGCGCGGCGCCCCCGCCCCCCTCGCGGCCCTCGCGGCGGCCTTCGCCACCGCCGCAGCCTTCTCCAGCTTCCTGATCCTCCGCCAAGCCCCCGTGGGCCCCGAAGCTCACGCCAACGAGCTCGCCGAGATCCGGCCCCTGGTCGAGGGCGAGAAGCTCCTCTTCCTCGGCCGCGACAACTTCATCCTCCACGAGCTCCGCGGCTCGAAGCCATTCACCCACGTGCGCAACTTCTACGACCCCTACTTCGTCGAGCCAAACTTCGAGCTCGAGCGGGCGGGCTCCAAGTTCGACTTCGATGCGGTCGCCGCGAGCACCCTGGCGCGTTTCCCTTACGTGCTCACCACTCGCGCCTCATACGCCAGCGGTCCGCCCCCCGGCTACGAACCGGTGGCGGAGACCGAGAGCTACTTGCTCTGGGAGCGCGGCGGCCGGGGCGAAGCTCGCCGTCCCGGGGAGACCGACGAGGAGCCGGGCCGGGTCGGCGGCTGCAGCGGCCGAGCCGAGCGGGTCGCCAGCTTCGCCGCGGAGCCGGTCGTCGCCGCGCCGACCGATTGGAGCGCGGCCACGATCGAGGGCGGCGAGGAGGCGGTGCTCGAGGTCGAGCTTACGCCCGGCGCCTGGGACCTCTCGCTCGAGTACGACTCGACCAGGCCGGTGAGCCTGACCGCGCCAGGCTTCGAGGCGACGCTGCCGGGCAACCTCGACTATCGGGGCACGGCGCCGTTCTGGTCGGCGGGAACGATCCAGGTCGCCGAGCCGGGAACGATCCCGATCACCGCCTCGGTCGAGCGGCCGCCGCCCGCCGGCCGGCTGCTGGGGGCCGACTCGGTCGCCCACCTGGGCGCGCTCGCGGCCACCGCCGCCCGCCCCCACCGGATCGACGCGCGCTGTCGCGGCTACGTCGACTGGTACGAGCAGCGCTGAGGGTGCCTAGCTGCCGACGTCCTCGGCAATGTCGCTGAACCTGGCGACCAGCGCCTGGAAGAAGTCGCCGCGCGTGACCACAGCGTGGATCCGGCCGTCGCTCGCGATCGGGATGATCAGCACCCGGTGGTGGAGGAACAGCTCGGCGAGCTGCGTGTCCGAGTACTCGTCCTCGACCACGACGTGGTCGGTGGTCAGGTACTTGCGGATCGGCTCCTCGCGACAGCTCTCGCGGCGATCGATCGTCTCGTCGATGCTACGCCGAATCATCGCCGAGGAGCCGAGCTCGCCGACGTAGCCGGGGAACAGGGCGGCCATGAACTCGCGCTCGCCGAAGATCCCGGCGAAGGTCCCGTCGTCCTCGACCGCCGGCAGCCCCGGGAGTGAGCTCTCGACCACCTTGCGCGCCGCGACGCCGACCAGCTCGTCCGCCGAGAGCGGCTCGACCTCCCGGAGAACGGCGCTGACGATCGAATCGGGCATCGGACCTCCTCTATAGAACCACGTAGCGCACACCGACATAGGCGCTCGCGATCGCGAGCGAGATCAGGGTCGCGGGCACCCCGATCCGCAGGAAGTTGACGAAGCCGATCGGCATCCCGGCGCGCTCGGTGAGCCCGGCCGCAGCGACGTTCGCCGCCGCGGCGATGATCGTCGCGTTGCCGCCGAAGCAGGCGCCGAGCGAGAGCGCCCACCAGTAGGAGTCGTCGCCGTCGGCACCCTGGAGCTCGCTGACGACCGGGATCATCGCGGTCGTGAACGGGATGTTGTCGACGATCCCCGAGCCCAGCGCCCCGACCCAGAGGATCCCGAAAAGCTCCGCGGTCCGGTCGCCGCCGGTGAGGTCCTGGACGCCCTCGGCGACGTCGGCGATCACGCCCGTCACCTCCAGCGCGCCGACCATCACGAACAGGGCGACGAAGAAGAACAGCGTCGGCCACTCGATCTTCGACAGGGCCTGCTCGAGCGGGATGCTGGTGATCAGCAGCGCGACGGCCGCCCCGGCCAGGGCCACCGTCGCCGGCTCGATGTGGAGGGCCTGGTGGGCGAAGAACGCGAGCACGGTGATAATGAGGACGACTCCCGAGCGCCGCAGCTCGGCGGGGTCGCGGATCGATGCCGCGGCATCGAGCTCCATGACCAGCTCGCGGTTTCGCTCCGGGATCCGCAGCCGGTGGCGGTAGACCGCGTAGAGGAACGCGACCACCACCACGAATGCGAGCGCCGCCACCGGTGCCAGATTGACGAGGAAGTCGTTGAAGCTGAGCTCGGTGGCGCCGGCGATGATGATGTTCGGCGGGTCGCCGATCAGCGTCGCGGTGCCGCCGATGTTCGAGGCGATCACCTCGATGATCACCAGGGGCAGCGGGTCGATGTCGAAGGCGTCGGCGATCAGGAAGGTGACCGGGACGATGAGCAGGATCGTGGTCAGGTTGTCGAGGAAGGCCGAGAGCAGCGCGGTGGTGCCGGCGAGGCTGAGCACCAGGCGCAGGGAGTCTCCGCGCGAGAGCTGGCCGGCGCGGATCGCGATGTAGTCGTAGACCCCGGTCTGCTGGGTCAGGTAGACGAGGATCATCATCCCCGCGAGCAGGCCGATCGTGTTGAAGTCGACAGCCTCGATCGCCGCCTCCTGGTCGAACTCCCCGCCGACGAAGAGAACGACGATCGCCGCCCCCAGCAGCGCGACCTTGGTCCGGTGCACGCGCTCGCTGGCGATCACCGCCAGCGCGACGACGAAGGTGATTACGGCGACGGCCATCCTCAACGCCGCCCTTGGCCCATGCGCCGGCCTCGAACCGAAAGCGCCGCCAGCCCAATCGCCGCCGACGCCGCCGATCCGACGAGGATCGCCAGCTTGGCCTGCTCGATCTGCGACTCCGAGTCGAAGGCGAGCACCGAGATGAATATCGCGACCGTGAAGCCGATGCCCTTGAGCGGCGCGACGGCGGCGATCGCCGGCCAGTCGAGCCCGTCGGGGACCCGGGACGGGGTCAGTCTGGTCAGCGCCCAGGCGAGGGCGATGCCGCCGAGCGGGGCGCCGATCACCAGGCCGAGGACGATTCCGAGGCCGACCTGACTGCTGAGCGCGTCGCCGAGCTCGGCGAGCGAAACCGGCACGCCGGCATTCGCGAGCGCGAACAAGGGCAGGATCACGTACGCGCTCCAGGGATGAAGCTGCTCTTCCATTCGCGCCAGCGGGGAGACCGACTCGCGTGCCAGACGCGACGTCTCCCATATCGTCGCTTCGCTAACTTCGGCGTCCTCCCTGCGCGAGAGCTCGTTGAGCTGGGTGCCGATCACCTCGGCCGCGTCCTCGCGGCGGTGGAATGCGACCGCCGGGGTGAGAAAGCCGAGCGCCACGCCGGCGATCGTCGCATGGATGCCCGACTCGAACACCGCGACCCACAGCAGCCCCGCCGCGATCACGTACGCGGTCATGTGGCGCACGCCGAGGCGCTGGAGCACGACCACGCCGACTGCCACGACGGCAGCTCCGCCGAGCCAGGCAAGAGAGAGGTCGTCGCTGAAGAACAGTGCGATCACAGTGATCGTTCCGAGATCGTCGACCACGGCGAGCGTGAGCAGGAAGGCGCGCAGCTCGGGTGGCGCTCGCCTGCCGGCGATCCCGAGCACACTGAGCGCGAAGGCGATGTCGGTCGCGATCGGGACCGCCCAGCCTTGGAGTGCGCCGCCGTCGATGTTGACGGCGACGTAGACGACGGCGCCGCCGACCATCGTCCCGGCTGCGGCGGCGACCGGGACCGCCGCGGTGGCTGGGTCCCGAAGCGAGCCGAAGACGACCTCGCGCTTCACCTCGAGCGCAACCACGTAGAAGAACACCGCCATCAAGAGGTCGTTCACCACGTGCCTGAGGTCCTCATCGAAGCTCAGCGGGCCGAGCTCGATCGAGAGCCGGGTCGACCAGAAGCGGTCGTAGGCATCGGTGGCGACGTTGCTCCAGATGAGCGCGATCAGCGCGGCGGCGAGCAGCAGGCTCCCGCTGCCGACCTCCTCGCGCAAGAAACGTTCGAGCGGACGGACGACGGCGCGCGGAACCGGCCGATCCGATCGCAGCCACGGGCGCTGAAAGCGGCGCGGGGCCCGAAAGCTCGAGCGGCCCTCGCTCAGCGGCATCGAGCGACGTGATCAGGGAGGGCAACCGCGGCGGGGGTCGTCTCCCCGCGGATCAGAAGCTGTGAAGCTGCCGGTGGCCTGGTCACGGATCGGGTCATCATCGATGCCGACCAGCCTTCCCGGCGCGCCGCGACCAGAATATAGGGACCGACGCGAGTTTGACCCCGACATTGGAGGAACCGGATGAGCGAACCGGGCGAGCTTGCTCGGGTAGAGGTCGGGGACATGCGCGCCGAGGAGCGCGCCGAGGCGATCGCCGTCGTCGCCCGAGCGATGAGCACCAGCCCGATGCCGCGTGCCGTGATTGGCCCCGACCCGGCGCGTTGCCGACGGCACCTGAGCCGCTTCTTCACCCGGCTGTACCAGGTCGCCCGGCACCAGCGGCCGCTGGTCGCTCGCCTCGAGGGACGGGTGATCGCCTCCACCAACGACCTCGTAGGTGGCGCCTGCCGCTTCGGCGCCCGCGAGCGACTGCGCGCGCTACTCGACGTCGTCGTCACCCCACCACCGATCACGGTTCGCTCGCTGCGCTGGCTCGCCGAGTGGGAGCGCCGCGACCCCGACGCCCCACACTCACACTATGGGCCGTTCGGGGTCGAGCCCGAGTTTCAGGGGCGCGGGATCGGCAGCCTGGTGATGGCCGAGTACACGCGCCGCCTCGACGCCGCCGACGAGCACGCCTATCTCGAGACCGACAAGCCCGAGAACGTCGCCCTCTACGGGCGGTTCGGGTTCGAGGTGGTAGAGGAGGCCGAGGTGCTCGGGGTTGCGAACTGGTTCATGTGGCGCCCGGCCGGCGCCGACGCCCCCGCGACCCGCGACCGAGCCTAGCCGTCGGCCAGCCGCTCGACCACTTGGCGGGCGGTCTCGGGGTCGACGTCGGTGAACTTCAGATAGAGGCTGACCGCGTCGTCCATGTGGCCGAGCAGCGCCGCCTGCTCGACCTCGGGCGGCGGCGGAGGCGGGTTCTCGAACCCGCTCGCGCCGCTCATGCCGGCACCCCGGTGAGCCGCTCTTCGACCCACTCCGTCGAGGCGATGTGCAGGCTCATGCCGAGCTGCTTGGGCTTATAGCCGAGCGCCAGGCCGACGAGCTGGGGCAGATGGAGCACCGCGAGGCCGAGGTCGCGGTCGACGATCTTCGCCGCCTCGGGCTGCTGCATGTCGAGGTTCAGATGGCAGAGCGGACACGGCGTCACCAGGCAGTCGGCGCCCTGGTCGAGGGCGTCGCCGAGATGGGTCCCCGCCTGGCGCAGCGAGGTCTCGCGGTTCATCGTGATCACGGGGAAGCCGCAGCACTTGCGCGAGCCGTCGTAGTCGACCACCTCGCCGCCGAGCGCCTCGATCACGTACTCCAGATACAGGTCGCGCTCGGGATGCTCCTCGTAGCCGAGGCGGTGCTTGGGCCGAACCACGTAGCAGCCGTAGAAAGGGCCCACGCGCAGCCCGGCCAGCGGTCGGGTCACCTTCGTCTTCAGCCGCTCGAGGCCGTAGTCCTCGACCAGGACCCAGAGGAAGTTCTTGTTCTCGAACCCGCCCCCGTCCTTGACGTACTCGAGCCCCTCGCCCGCGAGCGCCTCGTTGATGTGGGCGCGGTAGGCCGAGTCGGCGTCGAGGCGCTGCTGGCACTCCGATTGCGCCCCCTGGCAGGTCGAGCAGATGTTCATCATCGAGAGCCCGGTCTGCTGGGCGAGCGCGAAGGTGCGGGCGTTGAGCGTGTCGGCGAGCTCCTGGTTGTGCTCGGCGATCACGCCGGCGCCGCAGCAGTTGGCGCGGTCGAGGGTGACGAGCTCGATCTCGAGCCGCTCGGCGACCAGCGCCATCGAGCCGTGCAGCTCGGGGGTGAAGCCGCGCGAAACGCAGCCCGGCCAATACGCAAGCTTCATTCGGGCTCCTTCGGTCCTTCGGATGCTTCCGGTGGGCTGAGCTTTTCCTCGTCGGGCTCGGGCTCGACGTCCTCCTCGCCGGTGATGTAGAGGTTGAGCTCGTCGCCGTGCTCCTCGGCGTGCTCGTGGATCCGCTTGACGTGGCCCTGCGCGTCACCGGGGAGCTTCGGGTGCACCCCGGGGATCAGCTTCGACAGCGAGCGCATCTTGCCGGTACGCAGGCCGCGCACGGCGGTCGGCAGCGAGCCGACCAGGCCCTTGATCGCGGCCGGCTTCGGGATCAGCTTGCCCTTGATCCCGGGCGCGTAGGACTCCTGCAGCAGCAGCGACTCGTCCAGGGTGCCCTTCTTCTCGATGATCTTGACGAAGGCGAGCTCGTGATTGTGGCCGTTGTTGCGGTCGCGGATCCCCTCGTCGTCGCCGGCGCGGCGCCGCAGGCGCATGATCTGGTCCATCGGCGCTACGCCCTTCGGGCAGGCGTCGACGCAGGCGAAGCAGTGGGTGCAGTCGTAGATCCCATGCGGGTCCTGGGCGAGGTCGTAGAGGCGCTCGCGGGTCTCGACGTCGCGCGGGTCGCCGACGAATCGGTAGGCCTTGGCCAGCGCCGCCGGGCCGATGAAGTCGGGGTCGACCTCCATCGACAGGCAGGCCGAGACGCAGGCGCCGCACTGGATGCAGGCGATCGTCTGCGTGATGTCGACCATCGACTCGGGCGGCACGATCCGCTCGCGCTCGGGCGGGTCGCCGTCGTCGAGCAGCCACGGGGTGACCCGGCGGATCTTCTCCCAGTGGGTCGACTCCATGTCGGTGACCAGGTCCTTGACCACCGGCATGTTGCCCATCGGCTCGACGGTGATCGGCTTCGCGTCGCCGTCGCGGTCGCGCCGGTTGACATGCTCGTGCGCCTCGCCGATCTGGGTCAGGCAGGCGAGCGTCGACTGGCCGTTGATCTTCACCCCGCATGAGCCGCAGATCGCAGCCCGGCACGAGCAGCGCACCGAGAGCGAGCCGTCTTCGCGGTCCTTCGCCTGCAGCAGGCCGTCGAGGACCGACAGGGTCGGGTCGAGGTCGACCTCGAACTCCTGCCAGTACGGTCCTCGCCCATCCTCGGGCTTGAAGCGCCGGACCTTGAGCGTGTAGCTCTGTGCCTCAGCCATCAACGCCCGACCCTACCGAGCAACGAGCGACGAGCAGCGAACCGCCGAGCATCAATACGTCCTCTCCATCGGCTCCCACTCCGTGATCGTCACGTCCGAATAGCTGATCTCCGGGCCCTCGCCGTCCATCTTCAGGTCGATGTGCTTGAGCCACTCGTCGTCGTTTCGCTCCGGGAAGTCGGTGCGGTACTGCGCCCCGCGGCTCTCGGTGCGGTGGAGGGCGCCGATGCAGGCGCATTCGGCATTGTCGAGCATGAACCCGAGCTCGAGCGCGCCGAGGACGTCCTGGTTGAAGACCGAGCCGCGATCGTCGATGTAGACGGTCCGAGCCTCCTCCTTGAGTCGCCGGACGGTCTCCAAGGCGCCGCGCACCCCCTGCTCGTCGCGAAACACGGCGACATAGCGGTCCATCGTCTGACCGAGCTCCTTGCGCACCTCCGAGACCCGCCGCCCGGAGCCCCGCTCGCGGCCGACGATGTCGCCGATCAGCCGTTCCTCGTCGGCGAGCACGGCAGCCGAGGGGCGGCCGACCTCGGTCCGCTTCGCGCGCCCGGCCGCGTGGATGCCCGCGCGACGGCCGAAGATCAGCGTGTCGAGCAGCGAGTTGGCGCCGAGCCGGTTGCCGCCGTGAACGGAGACGCAGGCGCACTCGCCGGCGGCGTACAGACCCGGGATCTCGGTCGCCCCTTCGATGTCGGTCTTCACGCCGCCCATCGTGTAGTGGTTGCCGGGCTTGATGTGGATCGGCTCCCGAGTGATGTCGACCCCGGCGAAGTCGCGGCCGACGAGCACGATCTCGCGCAGCGCCTCGTGGATCCGCTTGCGCGGCACCACGGTGATGTCGAGCGCCACGGTGCCGTCGGGAAACCCGCGGCCCTCGTTGAGCTCGGTCTGCTCGGCGCGCGAGACGACGTCGCGCGAGGCGAGCTCCATCTTGTTCGGCGCGTACTTCTCCATGAACCGCTCGCCGTTGGCGTTCAGCAGGTGGGCGCCCTCGCCGCGCGCTCCCTCGGTGATCAAAAAGCCCTTGCCCGCGAGCGTGGTCGGGTGGTACTGGATCATCTCCATGTCCATCAGCGGAGCGCCAACCCGATAGGCCATCGCGATCCCGTCGCCGGTGCAGATCAGCGCGTTGGTGGTCGGCTGCCAGGCCTGCCCATTGCCGCCGGTGGCGAGGATCACGTTCTTGGCCTCGAACAGCTCCATCGATCCGTCGCGCACGCTGCGCATCACCGCCCCGACGCAGCTGCCGGCGTCGTCGAGGGCGAGCGCGCTGGTGAAGTACTCCTCGTAGCGGTCGACCAGCTCGGAGTGCTTCATCAGTTGCTCGTAGAGGACGTGCATGATCGCCTGGCCGGTGATGTCGGCGACGTAGTAGGTGCGCGCCGCCGAGGCGCCGCCGAACGCCCGGGTGCCGAGCTTGCCCTCCTCGTTGCGGTGGAAGGGGACGCCGAGGTGTTCGAGGTGAAGGATCTCCTCGGGCGCCTCCCGGCACATGATCGCGATCGC
>JAJNAZ010000030.1 GCA_021155855.1 Solirubrobacterales bacterium | reverse complement strand
ATCGCGGTCCTCCCCGGGTTGCTCACACCACCCGAACCCGAGCCGCTGCCGGCCGACGTCGGCCTTGTGGCGGGCACGAGCGGCGCCCACGCCTACGCTCCGCCGAAGCCGTCCGGGACGGCGCGGCGCGGACCCGCCGGCGGCGAGCGCGACCACCGACGCCGAGGCGCGGCTCCCGAGCGGCCGCGACCCGATCGCAGTCCGAGCCCGCTGCCCGCCGAGGCGCGCGGGAACGGCCCGCCGCCGGCGTCCCGGCTCACCGGCGCTCCGGCGCCACCGGAGCCTCCGCCCGCGTCCCCACCCGCACCTGGGCCAACCCCCACCCCCGGGCCGGCGCCTGTGCCCGCCCCGCCGCCGCCGCAGCCATCTCCTCCCGCACCCGTCGAGCCCGATCAGCCCGACGAGCCGGCGAGTCCGCCGTCGGCGGGCCACCCCGACCAACACCAGGGCCCGAGCCAGTTCGGGTTCGAGCACTGACCGAAAGGAACCGATGCACGCCCGCCCGCCCGGCGACCACACCGCCGCACCCCGTCGACCGATCCGCATCCGCACGATCGCCCTCGCGCTCCTGCTCGCCCTGGCGGCGGTGCTGGTCGCGGCCCGCCCCGCGAACGCCGGCAGCTACGTGGTCACGCAATGCAGCTCGATCAACAGCAGCGCGGGGCAGGCGAGCTGGGAGCGTTCGAGCGACCACTACGGCGGGCGCTCCTTCTGCGGCACCAAAGCTGGGCTTCAGGTGTTTCACGCCGCAGAGGAATCGGCGCTCTGGCACTACGGCGCCTGGGTTTGGCGAGCACCGGCCGGGGCCGTGTTCACCGACGTGCAGGCGAACGCCAGCCTCACCTACCAGGCCGGCCACCGCGGCCAGCTGATCGTCACCCGGCCCTCCGGCGAGCTGGTCGAGTTCGGCGCCGAGCACAACGACTTCCGCGTCCACGCGATCGGCGGCGAGTTCACCCAATTTCACGCCTGGCTTCGCTGCGTCGCCCCCGGCGCCGGACGTCCCTGTGGGCGCGCCGGCTACGACAGCGCCCACGCCTACGTGCGGGGCGTGTTCCTGCGCACCGAGGACCGCGCGACCCCGACCCTGACCCTCACCGGCGGCTCGCTGCTCGTCGACGAGGTCGTCCGGGGGGTTCGCGGGCTGCGGTTCGCCGCCGCCGACGCCGGCGGCGGCATCCGCAGCGCCTACGTCGAGGCCAACGGCGAGCTCCTCGTCACCGACGAGCGCAACTGCGCCCTCACAGCCGGCTACGCGACGGCGCTCAGCCCCTGTCCGGCGACGACCGGCGAGTCGGCCGCCGTGCCCACCGCCGACGCCGCCTTCGCCACCGGCCCGAACACGGTCACCGCGTGCGTCGAGGATTTGGCGCTCGACGGGGCCGCGAACCGCACCTGCAGGCCGCACACGGTCTGGGTCGACAACGCCTGTCCTGGGTCGGCGGTCGCCGGCGGGACGGAGCTGAGCGCCCGGTTGGGCGACGGAGCCGCCTCGGTGGTGCGCTCCGACCGTCGCGCGGTGGTCCACGGGCGCCTCGCCGGCGTCGGTGCGGGGGCCACGGTCTGCGCGCTGACCCGCACCCGCGTCGCCGACTCTCCGATCGTGGTCGCCGCCACCGCGATCACGGGTTCCGACGGCGTCTACGCGATCGAACTGCCCCCCGGTCCCGGCCGCGACGTGTTCGTCCACTACGCCGATCGCGACCGGGTCGTCGCCCGTCACGGGCTCGACCTGCGCTCGATCGTCCGGCCGACGCTCACGGCGCGCCCCAACCACGGCGTGCGCCGTGGCGATCGCCTTCACTTCGCGGGCCGGCTCCCCGGTCCCGCCTGTGTCGAACGCGTGGTCAAGGTGCAGGCGCGGATCGGCAAACGACGCTGGCAGGTCTTCCGCACCGACCGCGCCGATCGCGAGTGCCGGTTCACCGCCCGGTACAAGCTGCGCGCGACCCGCCGCGCGCGGCGCTACCGCTTCCGCGCCCGGGTGCCCGGGCAGGCCGGCTACCCGTACGAGCCCGGCCACTCACGCACGGTCAGAGTGAAGCTCAAGCGGCGGCGGCGCTAGCGGTCGCGCCACCCTCCGCTCGCCGGGTCGCCCGCTAGGCGTCCGCGATCGCCTCGCGCTTCGCCCTCACGTCGGCGAGCTGCTCGGCGATCCAGACCCCGGGGTCCCGCTCGCGGACGATCTCGCGCAGGCGCTCGGCGCGCAGCCGGCGCTCCTCGGTGTCCATGGTCAGGGCCCTTTGGATCGTGTCGGCCTGCTCCTGGATGTCGAATGGGTTGACCGAGAGCGTGCAGTCGCCGAGCTCCTCGTGTGAGCCGGTGTTCTCGGAGAGCATCACCACCCCGTCGCGCCGATTGACCGCCGGCGCCTCCTTGGCGACCAGGTTCATGCCATCGAAGATCGAGTTGACCATCAGCAGGTCGAAGTGCTTGTAGCGCGCCACCGCTTCGGGGAAGTTCTCGTAGATGCGCAGGTCGATCGGCATCCAGTCGGTGGTCCCGTGGCGATGGTTGACGACCGCGACCAGAGCCTCGATCCGCTCCAGGTACTCGGCGTACTCGGGCACGTCCTGGCGCGACGGCTGCAGGTGGGCGATGAAGGTCACCCGCTCGCGGAACTCGGGGTGCTGCTGGAGAAAGACGTCGAACGCTGTGAAGCCGCGGAGCACGTTCTTCGACAGGTCGGCGCGATCGACGCGCAGGATCAGGTGGTCGCGACGGCGGCGCAGCAGCTCCTCCTCATAGCCGGCGACCTCCTCGGAGGCGGCGGCTCGATCGAGCCTCCCGGCGTCGATGCCGAGCGGGTAGGCGCGCACCCAGGTCTCGCGGCCGTCGTGGAGCACCGCGCCGCGCTCGTAGTCGACCTCGAGCTCCATCAGCTCGCGGCAGCAGTGGAGGAAGTTGCGGCAATAAGCGGTGGTGTGAAAGCCGATGATGTCGTTGGAGAGCAGACCGCGGTAGAGCTCCTCGCGCCACCCCGCGGGCAGGATCCGCCACGAGTCGGGCTGCGACCAGGGGATGTGGACGAAGTGCTGCAGGAACGCGTCCGGTCGCGCCTCGCGGATCAGGCCCGGACAGGTGTAGACGTGGTAGTCGTGGAACATCACCAGCGGCTCCCGCTCGCCGGCGATCTGGGCGAGCACGGCGTCGGCGATGTCGCCGTTGACCACCTTGTAGCCCAGCTCCCACGCCTCGGCCTCCTCGCGGCGGATGTCGGGCGCGTTCGAGAGGTCCCAGAGGTAGTGCTGGATGAACCAGAGGATCGGGTTGGCGATCACGTTGTAGAAGCGGTCGTAGGCGGCCGCATCGCTCTCCACCAGACAGACGTCGTAGGAGATCTCGTCGAGCTCGACGCTGACCGGGTCGGCGCCCGCCTCGCGGGCGACGGCGGCGTCCTCCTCGGTCATCGCCGAGGCCACCCAGAGCGCATGGCGCCGGGCGACGAGCCCGGTCAGCGCCGTGACCAGGCCGCCGCCGCCACGCCGCACCAGCCGCTCGCCGCCCGGCCCGCGCTCGAACTGCGCCGGGCCTCGGTTGGAGACGATCACGAGGCGCGGATCGGTCATCGCCGCTTCCTACCCCCGCCTCATACCCCGAGCTCGGTGAACAGCTCGAGCCAGTCGCGCAGCAGGCGCGGGCTGAGGAAGTGCTCGCGGGCGTGCTCCTTGCCCGCCCGGCCGATCCGCTTCGCCAACTCCGGGTCCTCGAGGGTCTGAATCGCGCGCTCGGCTGCCTCCTCGGGCGATCCGACCAAAAAGCCGGAGACGCCGTCGGTGATCTGCAACGGGATGCCACCGACGTCGCCGCCGATCACCGGCCGCCCCTTCCATTGCGCCTCGGTGACGGTGAGCCCGAACCCCTCACGGATCGACTTCTGGATGCAGACGTCGGCCTGCGACTGGAAGGCGTTGACCTCGATCGCGCCGACGTTGTTGAGGTTGTTGAGGATCTTGATGTCGGGATCGCCGTCGGCGTGGCGGAAGGTGCGGTGAAAGAACTCCCAGCCCTCGGGATCGTCGGTCGCCATCGAGCCGACCAACGCGAGCTGGACCTCGGGAACGGACTCGGTCACCACCCGGTAGGCGTCGATCACGCCCATCGGATCTTTCCATGGGTCGAAGCGCGAAACCTGGCAGATCAGCGGCCGGTCGGTGTCGATCCCGAACTGCTCGCAGACGAAGGCGGCGTCCTCTGGCGAGAGCGCCATGTTCTTCGGCGACAGCGGGTCGATCGCAGGCGGGTAGATCTTCCGCAGGCCGCCGTCGAGGTCGGCCGGGATGTACTCCTCGCGATGCCAGACGCTGGCGTTATAGCCCGTGATCAGCGGCTCGAGGCGGGCCAGGGTCGCGGGGTTCGGCGTCGAGAGGTCGATGTGGCAGCGCCAGATCCAGCGGCGGGCTCTGTCGAGCGCGTTTTCACGCAACCCGGCCGGCTGCGGGTCGTGGACGACGATCGCATCCCAGTCTCCCTCCAGATCCTGTGCGTTCATCGCGTTGTAGCCCTGGAACACCTCCCACTGCTCATCGTCGATCGCTTGCGGGTCACCCTGAAGCGAGTTGTGCATCAGCTTGGTGACGTTGAAGAAGTCCTCCCGACCGAGGATCACCTGCCAGTGGGCATCGAGGCCGACGTCGCGCATCAGCGGCACCACCGTGTAGAGGATCTCCGAGACGCCGCCGCCGAACGCCGTCGCGCTCACGTGCAGGACGCTCCTGCCCTGCAGCGGCTCGACCAGCTCGCGGATCCGCTCGATCAGTCCGCGGCCGGCGATATGGGTGTAATCGGCGAGCGACTTCTGGCCGAGCGGTACCTCTGTGAGCACGCGCGCAACCTACAGAACAACTCAGGCGAGGCTACTTGTTCGCGTACACCGCGACTTCGTCGCTATTTCGGGAGCAGGCGCTGGATGTTACGTTCGACCGTCTGGAGGATCTGCGCGTGCAGGTCGCGGTTTGCGGCGGCGATGCAGGAGATCTGGACGTCGCGGCCGGATCCGAGCAGGGGACGGGCGGCGAGCGGCTCGCCGTAGGCGTCGGTGACGATCGCTCCCGCCTCCTCAAGGCAGAGCGCGGCCGCGGCGAGGTCGTAGGGGCTGTTGTTGAGCACCGCGCCGCCGCCGACCCGCTCGAAGCGCTCGCGCATGCCGGGGATGTCGGCCACCATCCGCGGCCCGGGCTCGACGTAGGCGTCGAGCTGACCGGTCGCGATCCGGGTCATGTCGTAGGTCGCCGAGCCGAGGTCGAAGGTTCCGCCACCGACCGACGAGGCGTCGATCAGCTCGCCGATCACCTCCGCGATCTCCCGCATCGGCCGCCCGCGCAAGCCGTAGGCCCAGAACAGGCGACTGAGATCGCGGTTCGACGAAAGCGCCGGCGGCGGGTCGAGCCCGCCGCCCCGCTCGGCGTAGAACGCGCGCCCGGACTTGAGCTCGACGATGCAGCCGGCGACCACGTCGCCCATCGTCGGCTCGCTGTCGCCGAGCTCGGCCAAGGCCACCGAAACGCACGCCGCCTCGAACCCCGCCATCGCCGGGCGGGTGCCGTCGATCGGGTCGACTATGAGCACCCAGCGCGAGTCGCCCGAGGGCTCGATAAGGCCGCGATCCTCGGAGTAGAACGCGATCCGCGGCGCGTGATCGGCGAGGAATTCCTCCATGAACGACTCCGCCTCCTCGTCGATGGCGAAGGTGACGTCGCCGCCGGGCGCGGCGCCCGCGTGGGCGCGCCCGGAGTGCTCGCCGAGCTCGGGGGCCACCTCCTCGCGCAATGCGAGCGCGAGCCGACGGGTGAGCCCGCGTGGCTCGTCGCTCACGGACCGGGGACTTCAGCCGGCCGCTCGCCGAGCGTGAGGCCGAGCTCCTGCTGCTCGCCATCGCGAATGATCTCGAGCTCGACCTCGTCGCCGGGCTCGAGCCGGGAGATCATTCGCGGCAGGTCGGAGTTGGCCTCGACCTGTTCGCCGTTGACGGCGACGATCACGTCACCGCCAACCTCGACCGGGAGTCCCTGAAAGCGCATCTGGTCGCCGTCGCCCCCCTCGAGGCCGGCCTCGTCGGCGGGGCTGCCGGGGACGACCTCGGCGACGATCGCGCCGCGGTCGACCTCGAGGTCAAGCTCCTCGGCCAGCTGGGGGTAGAGCTCGTTCGTGGTCACCCCTGCGTAGGCGTATGAGACCTCGCCGTCGTCGCGCAGGTGCTCGACCGAGCGCTCGGCGAGGTCGATCGGGAGCGCGAAGCCGACCCCCTCGTTGCCGCCCGAGGTGGTGTTGATCTGCTGGCTGATACCGACGACCTCGCCCTCCGCGTCGAGCAGGGGCCCGCCGGAGTTACCGGGGTTGATGGAGGCGTCGGTCTGGATCGCCCCGTCGATTTTGAAGTCGGTGAGCGACTCGATCGAGCGGTCCGAGGCGGAGACGATGCCGACCGAGAGCGATTGCTGCTGGCCGAACGGGCTGCCGATCGCCGCGACCCCCTCGCCGACCTCGACGTCGTGCTCGGAGCCCAGCGGCAACGGCTGCAGGTCGAGGCCCTCGGGGTCGACCTTGAGCAGGGCGACGTCGGCAAACGGGTCGAAGCCGACGATCTCGGCCTCGACCTGGTTGCGGTCGGCGAACTGGACGTAGATCTCGCGCGCCTCGTGCAGCGGGCCGCTCTGCGCCCCCGCCGTGTCGGCATCGGTGACGACGTGAGCGTTGGTGAGGATCTCGCCGCTGTCGGAGATCACGAACCCGGAGCCCTGGCCCTGGCCGCCGCCACCGAACAGGTCCGGCGTCCCGCCGCCGCCGATCACCGAGCGGATCGTGACCACGCCCGCCGCCGCATTCTCATAGATCGCCTGAGCGTCGAAGGCGCCGTCGGCGGCCTCGATCACGACCCGCTTCGACTCGCCGTCCTGCTCAATCGCGGAGGCGGTCGAGGTCTCATCGTTCTGCTCACCGCCACAGGCGGCGAGGGCGGGTGACGCGGTCGCGACCAGGGCCGCGACGATGATCAGGCGGGGCCGCATTCAGCCTCGACTCCGGGCGGCCCCGGCCGGGAGCCGCAGCTCGAACTCGGTCCGGCCCCGCCGCGAGCGAAGCTCGAGCGTGCCGTCCATGCGCAGCGCGAGCTCGCGCGCGATCGCCAGGCCGAGCCCCGATCCGCCGACCTCGTCGCCGGTGTAGAAGCGCTCGAATACCCGCTCGCGCGCGCGGAGCTCGATTCCGGGCCCGTCGTCGGCGACGACGAGGCTGGCCGAGCCGTTGTCGATGTGAGCCCCTACCTTGATCGTCGTTCCCTCCGGTGTGTGCGTGAGCGCGTTGTCAATCAGGATACGCATGATCTGAGCCACCCTGTCCGGGTCGGCGGCCGCCGCCGCCGCCGCCCCTTCGCCGACCTCGATCGCTGATTCATGGCGCTCGGCCGCCGGTCCGAACTCCCCCGCCAGCCGCCTCGCCACGTCCCCCAGCTCGACCGGCTCGCGGCGGATCTGGATCGCGTCGGCGTCGAGCTTCGAGAGGTCGAGCAGGTTGACCGTGAGCTTGTCCAGCCGCGCCACCTGCTCGCGCATCGTGCGCACGAACTCCGCCCGAGCCTCGGGGTCGGGATCATCGTCCTCGAGCAGCTCGACGAACCCCGAGAGCGAGAAGATCGGGGTGCGCAGCTCGTGCGAGGCGTTGGCGATGAACTCGCGACGGGCGCTGTCGAGCCGCTCGAGGCGTTTCTGCATCTCGTTGAAGGTGACCGCGAGCTGCCCGACCTCGTCGCTGGAGTCGACCGGAATCGGGGTCGAGAAGTCGCCGTCGGCGATCTTCTCGGCGGCCTTCTCCAGTCGTCGCAAGCGGCGCGCGTGGGCGCGGGCGACCAGCCACCCTGCACCGAGCGCGGCCAGCAGCGCGATCGTGCCGGCGATCAGGATCTGGCGCCGGATCAAATCGACGTTGTCATCGACGTCGGCGAGGTCGGTCGAGAACACGGCGACCCAGCGCGGCTCGCCCTCGTCGGAGAGCGCGATCGCCGACTCGCCGCGCCGCTCGCCGCCGACCGTCTCCACCGCGCTCGCCGCCGAGCCGGTCGCCGCGGCCACCGACGCCGCCGGATAGCCGGGCAACACGGCGGTCCGCTCGAGCTCGGAATCGGCGACCACGAACGACGGCTGCGGGCCCGAATCGCCCTCGCGCACGCCGAGCACGGTTACCCGCGAGCCGGTTCGCTGATCGATCCCGCGCACGAGCGCGCGCAGGCGCTGCTGTGAGATCCCCGCTGTCATCGCGGCGTCGAGGCGGGCACCCTGCTCGCTACCGACCGCCTCGAGGCGGCGCAGCTGCTCCGCGGTCAGACTCGAGCGCAGCTGCGGGACCACGTAGAGATAGATGAACCCGACCGCCGCCGCCACGATCGCGAAGAAGAGCAGCGCGAGCCTGTTTCGAACCGAATTCACCGACACCTCGCTGGCGGGAGCGACCAAGTCGCGGTTTACCGGCCCGACCTGCCTTCCCGTAAGCGACCAGACCCCAGGAGCCCGGAGGCGAAGCACAGGATCTCCTCGGTGCTATTCATCTCGGAAGCGGTAGCCGACGCCTCGTACGGTGAACAGGTACTCGGGTTGGCGGGGATCCTGCTCGAGCTTCTCGCGCAGATGGCGGATGTGGACGTCGATCGTGCGCGGGTCGCGGTAGGCGGAGTCGCCCCAGACCTGTTCGAGCAGCATCTCGCGCGTCATCACCCGGCCGGGGATGCCGGCGAGCGTGGAGAGGATCTCGAACTCGACGTAGGTCAGCCTCACCGACTCTCCGCGCGCGGTCACCGCCCGTCGCTCGAAGTCGATCTCGAGCTCGCCGGCGCGGATCGGCTCCTCGCCGCCGAGCCGGCCGCTGAGCATCTCGGCGCGGCGCAGCGCCGCCTTCACCCGGCTGCGGAACTCGCGCACCGAGAACGGCTTGGTGATGTAGTCGTCGGCCCCCATCTCGAGACCGAGCACCTTGTCGATCTCGTCGTCCTTGGCGGTGAGCATGATGATCGGCACCTGGCTACGGCTGCGCAGGCGCCGGCAGACCTCGATCCCGTCCAGCTTCGGCAACATGATGTCGAGCACGACGAGGTCGAAGCGCTGCTCGGCGAAGCGGTCGAGGGCCTCGCGCCCGTCGAGCGCCGAGACGACGTCGTAGCCGTCCTTGCGCAGCGGATAGGCGAGCAGCATCTGCACCGATCGCTCGTCGTCGACGAGCAGGATTCGCGCCGCTCCCGTTTCGCCCGCGTTGGGGGCCATGCACGAAAGCGTAATCGCGAGCCCTCGCCTCCTCCGGTCGGCAGTATGCAGGCCCCCGGTGAGCGAATCCCCCACCCGTTGATCGACTTCCGCCTCTACCGACTCTCGTTCGGGCTCGCGCTGCTGGCCGTGGTCGTGGCGATGTTCTCGCTCGAGGGGACCCCGGATGCGATCGAGGCGGCCGCCTCCCCGGGGTTCGAGGACGAGCGCGCGGCCATCGCCGCCCGTCAGGTGCTCCGGCTCGCGCCCGACCGAAGACCGGGTAGCCCCGGGGACGACGCCGTCGCCGACCTCGTCGCCGAGCGGTTCGCCGAGGTCGCCGCCGGGGCCGTCTCCGAGCAGCTGTTCGAGGCCGAGTTCGAGGGTGAGGAGCTGGAGCTCCGCAATGTGCTCCTGACACTCCCGGGCGACACGGCCAGCACCGTGGTGGTCTTCGCCCCGCGCGACTCGGCGCGCGGCAGCGGGGCCGCGAGCAGCGCCGCCGCGACCGGGGCGCTGATCGAGCTCGCCGAGGCACTTGGCAACCGCGAGCGCCGGAAGGCCTTCTTGCTCGCCTCGACCACCGGCAGCGAGGCCGGTGCCGCCGGCGCACGGGCGTTGGTGAGCGGCCTGCCGGAGCGCGAGTCGATCGAGGCGGTGATCGCGATCACCCAACCCGGGGCAGCCGAGCGCAGTCCGCCGTTCGTCGTCTCGAGCTCCACCAGCGAGACGAGCGGCCCGGTGCAGCTCGAACGCACGGCCGAGCAGGCGATTAGCGCCCAGGCTGAGGAGGATTCGAGCGACCCGTCGGCGTTTGGCCAGCTCGCGCGGCTTGCGATCCCGTCCGGGCTCGGCCCGCAGGCGCCACTGATCGCGGAGGGGTTCGACGCGGTTGCGATCTCCGCCGCGGGAGAGCGCCCACTGGAGGAGTCCGAGGACGGGCTCGATCAGCTCTCCGGCGAAACCCTCGACGCCTTCGGACGAGCGGTGGAATCGACCGTGTTCGCGGTCGACGAATCAACGGAGCCGCTCGTCCACGGCCCCGGGACGCATCTCGAGCTCTCCGGCAACCTCGTCCCGGGCTGGACGATCGCGCTGCTGGCGCTGGGGCTGATCCTCCCCGCCGTGGTGGTGGCGGTCGACGCCTGCGCGCGGGCCGCCCGCGGGCGCATGGATCTCGGCCCGAGCGTCGCCTGGGCGGCGGCGCGCAGCGTGCCGTTCGTCGGCGCGTTGCTGGCCCTCTACGGGCTCGCGATCGTCGGTGCGGTGCCGCGCCCAGCGTTTCCGTTCGACCCCGGCCTGCACGAGTTCGGAACCCGCGCGGCGATCAGCCTCGCGGTCGTGGTCCTGGTCGGAATCGCGAGCGCCGCGCTGCTGCGCCGCCGCGGCGTCACCGCAGCCGTCGCACCGGCCGCCGCCGCGCCGGCGATCGGCCTGGTGGCGGCCGTGGCCTGCCTGCTGATCTGGCTCGCCAACCCCTATCTGGCACTGCTGCTGGTACCCGCGGCGCACGCGTGGCTGCTCGCCGCCGCGGGCGAACCGACCGCCTCTCGGGGGGCGCTCGCGGTCGCGGCGACGGGGGTGGCGGCGGCGCCCGCGGTCGCCGCGCTGGCGACGATCTCGGGCGCCCTCGACCTCGGCGCCGGCGCTCCCTGGACCTTCGCGCTGATGGTCGCCGACGGCCAGATCGGACTCGGGGTGACCGTCCCCGCGTGCTTTGTCGGGGGTGCCCTGCTGGGCGCAATCGCGCTCTGTCTCAGCAGCGGCCGGGTGGCCTCGGGCGAAGCTGATCGAATCCGAGGGTCGGCCGCGCGGCCGAGCTCGCACCGCTGAGCTCCACGCCCGCCCCGGTCTCGACCGAGCCGATCACGGTCAGCTCGAGCCCGCATGCCGCAACCGCCGAGGACGCCTCGGCGAGTCGCTCAGGCGGCAGCGTCGCAAGCAGCTCGTAGTCCTCGCCGCCGCCGGCGGCGAGGTCGATGGCCTCCATCCTGGCCGCCTCGGCGACCGCCGCCACGCCGGGCTGAACCGGGATCCGCTCGGCCTCGATTCGCACCGTCACCGAGCTGGCCGCGGCGAGATGCCCGGCGTCGCCCCCGAGCCCGTCGCTGAGGTCGATCATCGCGGTAGCCCCGGCGCCTGCGAGCGCGAGCCCGGCGGCGAGTAGCGGCTCGGGCTCGAGCTGTCGCCGCCGCAGCGCCGCGGCGACCGGCTGCTCGAGTCCGGCCCCCAGCTCTGGGCGCTCGAGCAGCACCAGCCCGGCGGCGGCGCCGCCGAGCGCGCCGGTGACCGCGAGCAGATCTCCCGCCCGGGCGCCGCTGCGCCGCACCACCGCCTCGGGGCCGCGGGCGTGACCGATCGCGGTCACCGCCAAGAGGAGTGCGGGCGCGCGGGTCACGTCCCCGCCCGCAACCGCGATCCGGTGGGCCGCCGCGAGCCCGCCGAGGCCGTCCGCCAGGTCCAGCAGCTGCGCATCGGAGATCCCCTCGCGGACGCCGAGCTGGACGTAGGCCTCACGCCCCTGCGCGCCCATCGCGGCGAGATCGGAGAGTGCGGCCGCCAGCGCCTTGTGTCCGACGCTGCGGGGCTCGAACGGTGGCATTCGAAAGTGAACGCCTTCGACCAGCGCGTCGACGCTGGTGACCGAAACGCCCTCTCGAGTGCTGATCGCCGCGTCGTCGCCGCTACCCAGCAGGAGTCCGTCGACACTTGCGGGTGCCCCGGCGCGGGCGATCCGATCGCGGATCGCGGCGATCAGCTCGAACTCACCGAGGGGCCGGCTCACGGCTCCAAATTGAAGCGCGCCGAGCGCCGGCTCGAAGCGCTGATCCGGGCCCGCCCTCGATCGCCGGCTCAGGGGGTCGCCAACGGCTCCTGGCCGGCGCCTGGCGCGTATAGATCGGGGTCATAGCCGCCGGTGTCATCGGTGGCCGTCGAGTCGGTGGTCGGGGCGGCGGCCGTCGAGTCGGTCGTGCCGTAGTCGGTGCTGGTGCCCGAGGAGTCGTAGCTGGTGGAGGCGGTGCTGTCACTCGAGTAGCCCGAGAGATCAGCCGGGTTCTCGGGAGCCGGGAAGTCGTCGCAGGGCGAGGTGGCGGCGGTGTTCATGTACTGCTGCCAGATCGGCGCGGCGAGATCGGCGCCGTACCCGGGCATCGGCACGCGCGAGTCCGGGTTGCCGACCCAGACCGCGGTCGAGACGTGCGGGGTGTAGCCGACGAACCAGGCGTCCGCCTGCTCCTCGGTGGTGCCGGTCTTGCCCGACGCCGGGCAGCCGATCCCCATTCCGGCCGCGGTCCCGGACTCCAGCGTGCCCTTCATCACATCGGCGACCGTGTAGGCAACGCCGTCCGTGATCACGCGCTCGCCCTCCGGATGCTCCGGCTCGTCGACCTCGCCGTCGGGAAACTCGACCTTGCGGATCGCCGTCGGATTGTGGTGGACGCCGCCGTTGGCGAGCGTCGCGTAGGCGTTCGACATCTCGAGCGTCGAGACGCCGTGGGTGAGACCGCCCAAGGCCTCGGCCAAGTATCCACCGAGCTTGGTCTCGATCCCCATCTTCTTCGCCATCTCGGTGAAGTTCTCGGGGCCGACGTCCTGGGCGAGCTGCGCAAAGACCGTGTTCACCGAGTTCGCGGTCGCGTCGCGCAGGCTCATGGTCCCGCCGCCGCCCCCGCTCACCGGCCACGCCTCCCCGAACTCCGTGTAGAGGGTGATCGAGCTCGGTGCGCTGTAGTAGGTCGCGTCGGGATCCATCCCCTGGTTGACGGCTGCCGTCAGCACGAAGGGCTTGAATGCGGAGCCCGGCTGGCGGAGGCCCTGCGCGGCGAGGTTGAACTCGCTGTCCTCGTAGGCCTCCGACGACGCCATCGCCAGCACCTCTCCGGTGTCGGCATTGGTCGAGACCAATGCCGCCGAGGCGCCCGGCGTTGTGTGCTGGTCGGCGATCGCCTGCTGCGCAGCGGCCTGCAGATTGCGATCGAGCGTCGTGTAGACCTTGAGCCCGCCGTCGCGCACGGTGGTGACCCCGTAACGGTCGATCAGCTCCTGCTGGACGAAGTCGAAGAAGTACTGCTCCTCACGGGTCTCGTAGCGGTAGCCGCGCTCGAGCCCGAGACCGTCCTTGATCGCCTTCTCGTGGGTGCGCTCGCTGATATAGCCCTGCTCGAGCATCGCCTTGAGCACCTGGTTGCGTCGGTTGGTCGCCCCGTCAGGGTTCAGGAACGGGTTGTAGGTGGTGGGCGCCTGCGGCAGCCCCGCGAGCAGCGCCGCCTCGTCCAGGTTGAGGTCGGAGACGTGCTTGTTGAAGAACACCTGGGATGCGGCCTCCACCCCGATTGCGGTGTTGCCGTCGTTGGTGCCGTAGGTAGCGGTGTTCAAATACTCCTCGAGGATCTGGTCCTTGGAGTAATCCTCCTCGTACTCGCCCGCCATCTCCGCCTCGATGATCTTCCGCTCCACCGTGTCCTCGGGGTCATCGATGTAGAGGTTGCGGACCAGCTGCTGGGTGATCGTCGAGGCGCCCTGCTTGACCTCGCCGGCCTCGATGTTCTCGACCGCCGCACGGACGATCGCGCTGTAGTCGACCCCGTCGTGCTCGTAGAAGTTCTCGTCCTCGATCGCGATCGTCGCGCTCAGCAGCCGCTTCGGAATTTCGTCGAGGTCGACCGGGTCGCGGATGATGTCGGAGTCGACGTAGCCGAGGCTGGAGCCGTTGGCCGCGAAGACCTCCGAGTTGGCTCCGCTCTCGGCCGGCTTCAAGGTGTCGATCGAGGGCGCGGAGGCGCGAATGTCCTGGACCCAGAGCGCTGCGCTCGCGGCGGCGATGCCGATGAGCGCAAAGATCGCTCCGAAGACGGCCAAAACCTTCTTGCCGACCGAGCCCCCAGCCTGCCGCTGACGTCTGCGTGCTCGCTGACTCATGGGTTAGCCAGGAAGGGTAGCCGGGAGCACGTAAGTTCTTCGTAAGTACGGGCGCGATGCATGGCGTGGATCAGCTGCGCCGCAGCGGGCCGCGGGTTACCGCTCGGCGGTCTCGAGCACGCCCGCCTGGCGCAGCGCCCGCTGGGCCCGCTCGCGCAGCGCCGCCTCCTCGCCCCCCGCCCGGGTCCCGCCCGGTCGCCGCGGCCCGCGGACCTCGATCCGGATGCCCTCGGGCGTCATCTCGGCCACTTCCACCTGCGACGGCTCCAGCCCGGCCAGCGCCTCCCGGGCGCGTTCGAGGTCGGCGTTGGGAGGGACCCAGACCGAGGCCATCGCCGGCGCGGTGAGATCGCCGGTGGAGCGGTTGATGACCACGCCGGTGACTACGGTCTCGTTCGGGACGATCACCAGCCGTCCGTCGCCGGTGTCGATGAAGGTATGCGAGAGCGTCAGGTCGTCGACGCGGCCGGTCTCGTCGGCGACCGTCACCAGGTCGCCGAGCCGGATCGGCTGGGAGACAGAGAGCAAGATCCCCGCGAGCGGGTTGGCGAGGATCTGGCGCGCGGCGAGGCCGAGGACGATCCCGATCACGGCGCTCGAGGCGAGCAGGCCGGTGGCGAGCCGGTTCAACTTCGTGAACTCGCCCAGCGCGAGGAAGATGCCGATCAAAATGATGATCACGAAGACGAGCCGGCGAATCAGCCGCAGACGCGTCTGCACCGCGCGCGAGACCGAGACCGCTCGGCGATCGCCGAGGCGCGCGGCCATCCGGGTCGCCCGCCCGATCACGAAGCGATCGACGACGAATGCGAACGCGAGCGCGATCCCGAAGGTGATCGCCGCGGCGACCCAGTCCTGATCCCAGAAGCCCTCTTCCATCGCCGCGATCCTGCCAATCTTCTGCGCCCGATGCAGACCCGAGCGGTATTCCTCGATGCGCTCGGCACGATCGTCGAGCTCGACCCGCCCTGGACCCACCTCGCGGCCGAGCTCGGGGTCGAGCCCGACGAGCGCCTGGCGGGCGCGGTGCGCGCCGAGATGGCCTTCTACAAGGCGCACGCCCACGAGGGCACCGATGCGGCCGCGCTCGCCGACCTGCGCCGTCGCTGCGCTGAGCTGCTCTCGCGCGAGCTCAGCCGCCAGGTGACGGTCGAGCAGATGATGGCCTCGATCCGATTTCGGGCCTACTCCGACGCCGCGCCGGCGCTGGCGTCCCTGCGAGCGCGCGGACTGGCGCTGGTCTGCGTCTCGAACTGGGATATCTCGCTGCCGCAGGTGCTCGAGCGCTGCGGGCTCGGCGCCGACCTCGACGGCGTGATCACCTCGGCCGGGGCGGGAGTGCGCAAGCCCGACCCGGCGATCTTCATCCCGGCGCTCGAGCTCGCCCGCTGCCGCCCGGCCGAGGCGCTGCACGTCGGCGACAGCCCCGACGAGGACCGAGCGGGGGCGGGGGCAGCGGGCATCCGGAGCCTGCTGATCGACCGCGCCGGCGACGGCGAGATCTCGTCGCTGGCCCAGATCGAGGACCATCTCGCCCCTTGAGCGAAGGCGTCGACAGCGGGCGCGGTCAGCCGCCGGCCGAGGGCGACAGCCGGGTCGGGCGGGCGCCGCCACAGGGCCAGCCGCCACCACCGAGCGGCCCGCCGGTGGACCTGGGCCCGGGCAGGGCCCCGCCGACGGGCGGGGCGCTGCCCCACGTCACCTGGGGCCCGGGCCGCACACTCGGAGCGCTGGGGGCGATGCTGCTGGCGCTGTTCGCCGAGGTGGCGCTGATCGCGGCGATCCTCGACCCCGAGCTCGAGTCGCTGGGCGCCACCCTGGTGCTGCAAGCGGCCCTCGCGGGCACGCTCGTCGGGACGGCCTTCGTCGCCGCCAATACCGGCGGCGCGCGCGCCTCGGCCGCCCAGCTCGGCCTCCGGCGTCCGCGCGGCAAGTTCGTGCGGGCGACCCTGACCGCATACGTCGGCTACTTCGTCTGCGCGCTGGCGATCGCCGCGCTGCTGCAGCCCGAGCAGGAGGACGTCACCCGCGAGCTCGGGGTCGACGAGGGGGCGCTCGGGGTGATCGTCGCCGGGCTGCTGATCGTCGGCGTGGCGCCGTTCACCGAGGAGGTGTTCTTCCGCGGGTTCATGTTCGCCGGCATGCGCCGGGCGATGCCGTTCGCCGCCGCCGCGCTGATCCCGGCAGTGATCTGGGGGCTGTTCCACTACACCGGCCCTGACACCTGGGGCGTCGTCGTCCAGCTCTCGGTGTTCGGGCTCTGGCTCTCGTGGCTTTACGAGCGCACCGGCTCGATCTGGCCGCCGATCGCGGTGCATGCGTTCAACAACGCGATCGCGTTCACCCTGCTTACCGCGTGATTGCGCATCCAGGGCGTCTGGCACAATCTCGAGCGATGAAGCTTCGCTCCCCGGTCGTCGCGGGGGGTATCGCAGCGGCGCTGGTACTTCCCGCCGGAGCGGTCGCCCAGGACGACGACTCCGTCTCCGCGCCGACGGCAACCGCGGCGCAGCCCGCCGGAGCGCCCGCCGGCGGCGGTGGGGGCGGGGGCGATCCCGAGCAGGGACCGGCGCCGGCGCGGCTGAAGCTGAAGCTCAAGGGGCTGCACGGGGGGAAGGTGAAGGTCGGCGAGCGGGTCGAGGTGATCGGCAAGGTGACCCCGTTCTTCGGCGGCCAGCGGGTCGAGGTCAAGCTCGGAAACCGCGGCGACACGGTGTTTAAGCGCGACCCGTTCATCCGTCGGGTCAAGGGCCAGGACTTCGGCCGCTTCAAGCTCCGCTCGAAGCCGCTTCTGAAGAGCGGCAAGTACCGCGTCCGGGTGCGCAAGCCGGCGACCTCCGCGCAGGCCGGCGCAAGCGCGAAGTCGAAGCCGTTCAAGCTCAAGTTCATCGATCTCGACCCCGGCGATCGCGGCCCTGCGGTAGAGCTCTTCAACGACCTGCTGCGCCGCCGGGACTACTTCAACACCGACAAGAGCCGCTACGGCTCGCACACCGAGCGTGCGGTGATGGCCTTCCGCAAGGTGAACGGGATGGCGCGCAACTTCCAGGCGACCCCCGAGATCTTCGCCAAGCTCGCCGCCGGCGAGGGTGGCTTCAAGATCAAACACCCGGGCGCCGGCAAGCATGTAGAGGTCGACATCTCGAAGCAGGTGATGGCACTCGCCGACAACGGCAAGGCCAAGCACGTCTTCCACGTCGCGACCGGGGCCGCCGCGACCCCGTCGGACGTCGGCGGCTTCACCTTCTACCGCAAGGATCCCGGCTTCAACTCGATCGGGATGTACTACTCCGTCTACTACAACCGCGGCGAGGCCACGCACGGATATCACTCGGTGCCGCCGTTCCCGGCGAGCCACGGCTGCATCCGCAACCCGATCCCCGACTCGGTCTTCATCTACAACTGGATCGATCTCGGGGACAAGATGTTTGTCTACCGCTGAGCTCGCCGCCTCGCGCGAGACCCTGATCGCCGAGTTGCGCGAACACGCGCTGGTGGTCGGAGAGGTGACGCTTTCGAGCGGACGGAGGGCGTCGTACTACGTCGATGCGCGCCGCGCCCTGTTGCGGCCGGCGGGGTTTCGGGCGGCGGGCGAGCTGATCGCCGACGCCGCAGCGCGACACGGTGCCGACGCGGTCGGCGGCCCGGTCACGGCCGCGATCCCGCTCGCCTGCGCCGCGATCGCCGTGCCCGCCGGCGACGGGCTGGTCGGCTTCTTCGTCCGCAAGGAGCGCAAGGAGCACGGCCTGCAGCGCTGGGTCGAGGGGCCGGTCGAGCCGGGAGCCCGCTGCCTGGTGGTCGAGGACACGGTGACCACGGGCGGCTCGACCGTGGCCGCGATCGGGCGCATGCGAGAACAGGGGCTCGAGGTGGTCGGCGGCCTCTGCGTGGTCGATCGCCTCGCCGGCGGCGCCGAGGCGATCGCCGGCGCGATCGGTGCTCCGTTCGAGGCGCTGACGACGGTCGACGACGTCTATCCGAACAGACCCGACCGCTAGCCGTCCAGAGCGCGGCAGAAATCCCGCCTGGTCGATTCCTCCCTTCGCGGTGCCCACCGCCCCGACCAACCGTTGCACGAAGTGGTGTCGAGATCGAGCCATAGGCGATCGGCCGACGGACCCATAGAGTGCGGTCGGTGACCACCGTCCGTGAGGCCTCCTTCGAGCTCTTTCGCGCCCACGGGATGACGACGATGTTCGGCAACCCGGGATCGACCGAGCTCCCGATGCTGGCCGGCTGGCCCGACGACTTCAGCTACGTGCTCGGCCTCCAGGAGGCGGTCGTCGTCGGGATGGCGGACGGCTTCGCCCAGGCGAGCGGACGCCCGACGCTGGTCAACCTCCACACCGCCCCGGGGGTCGGCAACGCGATGGGCGCGATCTTCAACGCCCAGGCGAACCACTCGCCGCTGGTGATCACCGCCGGCCAGCAGGTTCGCCCGGCGATCACGATGCAGGCCAACCTGACCAACCGCGACGCCACCCGGATGACGCACCCGCTGGTCAAATGGAGCTACGAGCCGCCGCGGGCCGAGGACGTCCCGCACGCGCTCGCCCGCGCCACGCACCTGGCGACGCTGCCGCCCAAGGGCCCGACCTTCGTCTCGGTGCCGATGGACGACTGGGAGATCGAGGTCGCCGACGACTACGCGCGCGCCGCGGTCGAGCGGCGCGTAGTCGGGCGCGCGGTCGCCGACCCGGCGGCGATCGCGGCGCTGGCACGCCGGCTCGAGGCCGCATCGAACCCGGTGCTGATTGCCGGCCCCGACGTCGATGCCAGCGGCGGCTGGGACGCCGCCGTCGCGCTAGCCGAGCGCCAGCGCCTGGCCGTGTTCGCGATCCCCGCGCCGGGCGGGGGGCGGCTCGGCTTCCCCGAGGGCCACCCGAACTTCCGCGGCGTGCTCCCGCCGGCGATCGGCCCGGTCTCCGAGACGCTCGCGGGCCGCGACCTCGTGCTGGTCGCCGGAGCCTCTGTGTTCTCCTACTACCCCTATATCCCGGGGCCGCTGCTGCCCGAGAACGCGACCCTGGTCGCAATCACGTCGGACCCGGACGAGGCTGCGCGGGCGCCGATGGGCGAGGCGATCGTCGCCGACGTGAAGCTCAGCCTCGAGGCGCTCGTCGACGAGGTCGCCGAGTCCGACCGTGACCCCGGCGATTCGCTGCCCGAGCCGGTCGCCGGCCCGGAGGAGCAGCCGATCACCGGCACCGCCGCGATGCACGCGCTCGCCGGCGCCTTTCCCGACGACGGGATCGTGGTTCTCGAGGCTCCGTCGGCGACCCTGGCGCTGCGCAACCAGTTACGGATCTCGAGGCCGGGCAGCTACTACTTCTGCGCCGGCGGCGGGCTCGGCTACGGGCTCGCGGCTGCCGTCGGCGTCCAGCTCGCTGAGCCCGACCGGCCGGTCGTCTGCGTCGTCGGCGAGGGCTCGGTGCAGTACGCGGTGACCGCGTTCTGGAGCGCCGTCGCCAACGAGGCGCCGGTGACCTTCCTGGTCCTGCGCAACGACGAGTACGCGATCCTGAAGTGGTTCTCCGAGATCGAGGGCGTGAGCGGCGCCCCCGGGCTCGACCTCCCTGGCCTCGACACCGCGGCGATCGCGACCGGCTATGGGGTCGGCTCGGTCCGCGTCGGCACCGCCGACGAGCTGCGCGAGGCGCTCGCGGGCGCGATCGCCGCCGGACGGCCCGAGCTGGTCGAGGTCGGGGTGGCGCCGGGGATGTGGCTGTTCTAGCGGAGCGAGGTTCGGCAAGCGCCGACGCGGCGCCCGCCTGGGTCGCCGGCGGGACCCCGGAGCCGCTGCGGTCGGAGCTCACCGCACTGTTCGGCGCCGACCGCGTTCTGAGCCGGGCCGCCGACATCGTCCGCTACGCCTCCGATGCCAGCCCCTACCGGCGTTTCCCGAAGGCGGTCGTGATGTCGCGCGACGCCGAGGAGATCGCGAGCGTGCTCGCCTACGGACGCCGCACCCGCACGCCGATCACCTTCCGCGCCGGCGGCACCAGCCTCAGCGGGCAGGCTCAGTCCGACGGGATCCTGGTCGACGTCCGCCGCCACTGGCGCGGGGTCACGGTCGAGCGCGACGGGGCTCGCGTCCGAGCGCGGCCGGGGACCGTCCTCGGTCACGTCAACCGGGTGCTCGCCCCGCACGGCTACCGGCTCGGGCCCGACCCGGCCTCTACCGACATCGCCTGCGTCGGCGGCGTGATCGCCAACAACTCGGGCGGCATGCGCTGCGGCGTCACCCACGACAGCTACCGGACCGTCACCGCACTGACCTTCGTGCTCCCCTCGGGGACCGTGATCGACACCGCCGGGCCAGGCGCCGAACGGCGGTTCGCCGACGCCGAGCCGGCACTCGCCGACGGCCTCGCCGAGATCCGCGACCGGATCCTCGCCGACCCCGGGCTCGCAGAGCGGATCAGGCGCAAGTTCGAGATCAAGAACACGATGGGCTACCGGCTCTGCGCCTTCCTCGATGCCGAGACGCCGCTGGAGATCTTTCGCCGGCTGCTGGTCGGCTCGGAGGGAACCCTTGGCTTCGTCGCCGAGGCGGTGTTCGAGACCGTGCCCGAGCCGCGGCGAACCACCTGCTCGTGGCTGCACTTCGCCGACGTCGATGCCGCGGTGGCCCCGGTCCGCGAGCTCGTCGCCACGGGCGCGCGGGCGGTCGAGCTGATGGTCGCGCCGGCGCTGATCGTCGCCAGCTACAACATCCGCGGCACCCCGCATGGCTGGCGCGAGCTGAACCCGGCCTCGGCCGCGCTGCTGGTCGAGTTCGGTGGCGCCGACGAGGCCGAGCTCGATGACGGCGAGGCGCGCGCCGTCGCCGCGCTCGCAGGCCACGACCTGATCCGCGAGCCCGAGTTCAAGCGCGACCTCGAGACGATCGAGATGTACTGGCGGGTGCGCGAGGGGATGCACGGGCTTGTCGGCAAGATGCGACCGCCGGGCACGGCGCTGATCGTCGAGGACGTCTGCGTGCCCCCCGAGCGGATCGCCGAGGGGGCCAAGGACCTGCAGGCGCTGCTGGGGGAGCACGGGTTCCTCCCTGGGGTGGCGGGCCACGCGTCGGCGGGAAACCTGCACTTCATGCTCACCCCGGACTTTTCCAAGTCCGAGGACTTGCGGCGCTACGACGCCTTCATGGAGAACCTGATCGAGCTGATCGTCGACAAGTACGACGGCTCGCTCAAGGCCGAGCACGGGACCGGGGTCAACATGGCGCCGTTCGTCGAGCGCGAGTGGGGACCAACGGCGACCGAGCTGATGAGGCGGATCAAGCGGCTCGCCGACCCCGATGACGTGCTCGCGCCCGGGGTGGTTCTCAACGACGACCCGGGAGTGCACCTGCGCGATCTGAAGACGACGCCGGCGATCGAGGAGGAGGCGACCACCTGCGTCGAATGCGGCTTCTGCGAGCCGGTCTGCCCGAGCCGCGAGCTGACCACGACCCCGCGCCAGCGGATCGTGCTGCGGCGCGAGATCGCGCGCCAGGCCGAGGGCTCTCCGGTGCGCCAGGCGCTGCTGGAGGAGTTCGAGTACGACGCGCTCGAGACCTGCGCCGCGGACGGTACCTGCGTGCTCGCCTGCCCGGTCGGGATCGACACCGGCAAGCTGGTCAAGCGCCTGCGGGCGGAGGGCCACGGCGCCCGAGCCGAGAGCGTGGCGCTGCGGTTGGCCGGCCGCTGGGCAGCGGTCGAGCGCGCCGCCCGGGCCGGGCTGCGGGTCGGCAGCGGGATCGGCGCGACGCCGATGCGCGGCGTGAGCCGGGCGGCGCGGCGCGCGATCGGCGGCGAGCTGGTGCCGGAATGGCAGGCGAAGATGCCCAAACCGGCGCCCGCCGAGCTCCCCGCGACCGCGCGCCGAGGCGCCGCCGCCGTCTATGTGCCCGCCTGCATAAACCGGATCTTCGGCCGCGCCCGCGGCGGCCGCGGGGCCGGCGCCAGCTTGCCCGCGGCGATGGCCGCGGTCTCGGCGCGGGCCGGGCTGACGCTGTGGATCCCCGATGACGTCGAGGGCCACTGCTGCGCGACCCCGTGGACCTCGAAGGGCTACACGGCCGGCGCCAGGCGGATGGCCAACCACACGATCGGCGCACTCTGGCACTGGAGCGACGGGGGTGAGCTGCCGGTCATCTGCGACGCGACCTCCTGCACCCTCGGGCTCGCCGCCGAGACGGTGCCACTGCTGAGCGAGGTCAACGCCGAGCGCCACGGCAAGCTGCAGATCGTCGACTCGATCGCATGGGCGCGCCAGCGGCTGCTGCCGCAGCTCCAGCTCAAGCGCCGGCTGCGATCCGCGACCCTGCACCCGCCGTGTGCGAGCAAGCACCTCGGACTCGATGGCGACCTGGTCGCGATCGCGGGCGCGCTCGCCGAGGAGGTGCACGTCCCGGTGACCACCACCTGCTGCGGATTCGCCGGCGACCGCGGACTGCTGCACCCCGAGCTGCCGCTCGCCGCCACTCGCGAGCAGGCCTCAGAACTCGCCGGCCGGAGCTTCGACGCCGCCCTCTGCTCCAACCGAACCTGTGAGATCGGACTCGAGCAGGGGACGGGTAGAACGTATGAGTCGTTCGTCTTCGCGCTCGAGGAGCTCAGCCGCGGCTAGCCTCGGGCCCCACCCCGACGTCGCCAAGCATCATCGCGATCAGCAGAAAAGCGAAGAGGAAGAAGACGACGCCGGTCGTCAGCAGGATTCTCTGGGGCCAGCTCATGAAGCCTGGGGTTCGGTCGCTGCTGCCGCTGTCCTGCCGGTGCAGCGGCGCTTGCGCGGCGCACGGGCGCGGCTCACCTGGGAGGCCGGGCGACGCGTCGATCGCGCCGACACCGAGGCTGGCACGCTGCGCGTTCAGGGAGACAGCGCGGTGCCGAGCGAATCGGCGCCCACGAATTTCGGGGTGCCCTCCTCGTAAAAGACGTCGAGCTCGGTGATCGTGAAGCCGGCGCCTGTCAGCAGCTCTACGACGGGACGGGTTAGGTGGCAGCCGCCGAACACGCGCTTTTGGATCGGCTCCAGGCGATGTTGCCAGCGGCGGACGCGCTCGTCAGGGGCCAACCCGTGCTCGAGGAAGTGCAGCGTCCCGCCGGGCCTGAGCACGCGCCGCACCTCGCGCAGGGCGGTGGCGACATCCGGGATCGTGCACAGCGTCCATGTCGACAGGGCAGCGTCGTGGCTGTTGTCCGCGAAGGGCAGGGACTGGCCGTCCAAGCCGGCGCGTTGCACCGGAACGCTCGTCTCGCGGAGCCGCTTGTCGGCCAGCTTCCAGCCGACGTCGGCCGGCTCCACCGCGGAGATCTGGGCTACGCGATCCGGATAGAACGGGACGTTGAGCCCCGAGCCGAAGCCGATCTCGACGACGTCGCCCTCGAGCCCCTCGCAGACCCGCCGGCGCAACGGCTCGACAGTCTTCAACCCGCAGGCGACGTTGATGATCCGGGGAAGCACATGCTCGCCGTAGATTCCCATCAGCCCTCCTTGTGTCTCGACGGTGGTCGCTGGGTTCCGTTCGCACGCTATTCATGCAAACGAGAACGCCCCGACCAGGATTCGAACCTGGGGCCTACTCCTTAGGAGGGAGTCGCTCTATCCAGCTGAGCTATCGGGGCCGGATGCCAGTTTATGGCTTTGTGGAGCCGTTTCTGGCGAGTATCCGTCGGCTCGCGAAGCGCCCCACGGGCGAGCCGTTCGCGGCGGCGGACGGCCCTAGCGTAGACCCTCATAGAGAACGCCGGCTCGGTGTGGCCGAGCTGCTGGGCGGCTTGCCCCGCAAGAGCGGGCTACTGACCTACCGGGGAGCCCGAGGCGGGTTGGTCGGTGGAAGGCACGTCGACCTGGTCGGTCGCCTTCGTCGCTTGAGACGCGACATATTTCGACATCGCGCTTTCGACGAGGGGCCCGCCCTTCTTG
>JAJNAZ010000053.1 GCA_021155855.1 Solirubrobacterales bacterium | reverse complement strand
GACGGCGCGCGGCTCTGGATCCACATCGCCGACGTCGCCGCCCACGTGCGTCCCGGCGGCGGGCTCGATCGCGAGGCGCTTCGCCGCGGCAACAGCACCTACGCACCGGGAACGGTCGAGCCGATGCTGCCCCTGGCGCTCTCGGCCGGTGCCTGCAGCCTCGCGCCTGGGGTCGAGCGGCTCGCCGTGACCGCTGAGATCGTCGTTTCGGCCGCCGGCGAGCCGCGCTCGACCGGCTTCTACCGCAGCCGGATCCGCTCCGACCGACGCCTCGACTACGACGAGCTCGATCGCATCTTCGCCGGCGGCACCCCGCCCGCGGAGATCGCGGAATCGCTGGTGCTCGCCCGCCGGGCCGCCGCCGCGCTGCGCGAACGCCGCTCCGGTGGCGCGCTCGAGATCTCGACCCCCGAGCCGGAGTTCGAGTTCGACTCCGAAGGCCACGTCGTGGCCGCACACTCGGTCACCCAGACCGAGGCCCACGGCCTGATCGAGCAGCTGATGATCGTCACCAACGAGCGCGTCGCCGAGCTCTGCGAGCGCCGCGGGGTGCCGACGTTGTACCGGGTGCACGAGCGGCCGGAGGCGCAGCGGATCGCGGTCCTGTTCGAGCAGCTGGCGAGCCTCGACCTCCCCACGCCGCCGCTGCCCGAGCCGGAGCGGCTGCCGCCGCGCGAGGCGGAGCGGCTCGCGCGCGAGGCGAGCCGGCTGGTCTCCCGCGAGGCCGAACGTCGCGGACACGGCCGGGCGGCGTATACATCGCTTGTGCTCCGTTCGTTGAAGCCGGCCTTCTACGGCCACCAGAACATCGGCCACGCCGGACTGGGCAGCCCCGCGTACACCCACTTCACATCGCCGATCCGCCGCTACCCGGACCTGATCGCCCACCGAGCGTTGCTGTCCACGCTCGCGGCCGGGGAGGTCGAGCCCGACCGGGGCGAGGTCCGCGAGGCCGGATGGTGGTGTTCGGAGCGCGAGCGAGAGTCGATGGTGATCGAGCGCGACGCGGACAAGATCTGCGCCGCGTTCCTGCTCGTGCGTGAGCTGTTCGAGAGCGGCTGGTCGCGCGAGTTCGAGGGTGAGGTCTCGGGGTTGATCGGCGCCGGCGCCTTCGTCCGCTTCGGCGGCGAGCTCGGCGATGTCTACGAGGGCTTCTTGCCCGCGCGGCGGATGCCGGGGGACCGCTTCGACCTGAACGCGACCGAGACGGCGCTGGTCGGCCGGCGCACCGGCCGCGAGGTTCGCCTCGGCGACCCCGTCGGGGTGCGGGTCGACGGCGTTGAAGCCCCGCGAGGTCGGGTCGACCTGATCGCGGTCGCGGAGCCCGGGCGCTGATGGCCAAGCGCGGCAAGCGCAAGGCGGCGGCGGGCGACGTGGCCACCAACCGGCGCGCCTCGCACAAGTACGAGCTGGTCGAGCGCTTCGAGGCCGGAATCGAGTTGCAGGGCAGCGAGGTCAAGTCGCTGCGGGAGGGAAAGGCGCAGATCGGTGACGCCTACGCTGCGATCGAGGACGGCGAGGTCTGGTTGCGCAATGCCCACATCCCTCCCTACGCGCCGGCGAGCAGCGAGAACCACGATCCCGAGCGGCCCCGCAAGCTCCTGCTTCATCGCTACGAGATCGAGCGCCTGATCGGTCGCCTCAAGCGCAAGGGACTGACCATGGTTCCGACCCGGGTCTTCTTCAAGGGGCGGCGGGCGAAGGTCGAGATCGCGTTGGCGCGCGGCAAGGAGCAGCGTGACCGGCGGCGGGAGATCCGTGACCGCGACGTCCAGCGCGAGGTCGAGCGCGAGGTCCGTCATCGGCTCCGATAGCGGTCGGCGAGATTCTGGATTTCGGCGGCTTCGTCCGTGGGCTGAGGTCGCGCCTGCGCCGCTGACCGATCAGAGCCCGTACTCCTCCAGCAGCCTCAGCCACAGCTCGCTGCGCGTGGGGAACGTGGGTACCGCATGCCAAAGCTGCTCCAGCGGGATCGCCGCCGTGACCGCGATCGTCGCCGCATGCAGCGACTCGGCGACCTCGGGCCCGACGAAGGTCGCCCCGACGATCACCCGGTGGTCCTCGTCGACGACCAGTCGCGAGGTCCCCGGTGCATTGCGACCGACGAAGCTCGCGCCGGCGTTGGCGGCGGTCTCGACGTCGACCGCACGGACGTCGAGTCCGTCCTCTCCCGCGGCCGCGAGCGTGCGCCCGACCGCGGCGACCTGTGGCTCGGTGAACACGACCCTCGGGGAGCCGAGCTTGTCGCAGGTCGCGGCCACGTCCCTGCCGAGGATGTGGTCGGCGGCGATCCTTCCTTGATACTTGCCCATGTGGGTGAGCAGGGCGCGGCCGTTGACGTCGCCGATCGCGTACAACCACTGCGATCCGCCGACGCGGAGCTGGTCGTCGACCTCGAGATAGCCGCCGGCCGCGACGCCCGCGGCCTCGAGACCGATCTCGTCGCTGCGCGGGCGGCGCCCGACCGCGACCAGGAGCTCGTCGCCGCGCAGCTCCTCGCCACCGTCGAGGCCGAGCGACACCTGCCCGCCCTGGCCCCGCGAGGCGGCGGTCGCCCGCGCCCCCGTCCTGATCTCGACCCCGCCCCGCCCGAGGCCGGCAGCGACCTGCTCGCTCGCAAACGGCTCCTCGCCGGCCAAGAGCCGATCTTCCGCCTCGACCAGGGTGACGCTCGAGCCGAGGCTGCTCCACGCCTGTGCCATCTCGACCCCGACCACGCCGCCGCCGAGGATCAGCAGCCTGCTCGGCACCCGCTTCGCCGTGGTCGCCTCCCGATTCGTCCACGGGCGGGCCTCGGCCAGGCCCTCGATCGGAGGAAACGCGGCCGCGGTGCCGGTGGCGACGACCACGGCGCGACGCGCGCGGAGCGCCTCGCGCCCGACCGTGAGCGTGCGCTCGCCGCTGAAGCTCGCGTGCCCGCGAATCAACCCGACGCCGCGAGCCTCGAGCCACGGCAGCTGGGAGGCGTCGTCGCGATCGTGGATCACCTCGTCGCGGCGCCGCAGGACGACATCCGGATCGAGCTCGCCGGAGATCATCTCTCGCGCCCCCGGCACCCGCTGGACCTCCGCCAGCAACTCCGCCGGGCGCAGCAGTGCCTTCGAGGGCATGCAGGCGTAGTAGGAGCACTCGCCGCCGACCAGCTCCTGCTCGACCAGCGCCACCTCGAGGCCGCCGTCCGCGAGCCGCCCGGCGCAGACCTCGCCCGCCGGCCCGGCTCCGATCACGATCGCGTCAAACTCTCGCTCGGCCATTGCTCCTCCACGTCTCGCTGACCCCGCAACAATTACTGACCGATGGCAAAAAGGGCAAAGACGAAGACCCCCGAGCAGCTCGATGCCTACCGCGCCAAGCGAGATCCGGCAAAGAGCCCTGAACCGAGCGGCGAGCGCGCGGGGAGCGGCGGGAACGACAACCGGTTCGTCGTCCACGAGCATCACGCCCGCCGACTGCACTGGGACCTGCGGCTTGAGCACGACGGCGTCCTGCTCTCCTTCGCGCTGCCGAGGGGTGTCCCGGAGGATCCGAGCGAGAACCGGCTCGCCGTCCACACCGAGGACCACCCGATCGAGTACCTCGACTTCCACGGCACGATCCCGAAGGGCGAGTACGGCGCCGGGGAGATGACGATCTGGGACAGAGGGACCTACGAGCCCGAGAAGCTCGAGGAGAACAAGCTCGTCGTGCGGCTCAACGGCGAGCGGGTTCGCGGGCGCTATGCGTTGTTTCAAACCCGCGGCGACGATTGGATGATCCATCGCATGGATCCGCCCGATCCCGAGCGGGAGCCGCTGCCGCAGCGGATCGAACCGATGAAGGCGACGCTGGCCGAGCTGCCGTCCGGAGACGCCGGCTGGGGCTTTGAGATCAAGTGGGACGGGGTGCGCGCAATCGCCTACTGCGAGCCGGGGCACGTCCGGCTCGAGAGTCGCAACCTGCGCGAGATCACCAGCCAGTACCCCGAGGTCGGCCGAATCCGCGAGGCGATCGGCGGCGACACAGTAATCCTCGACGGGGAGCTCGTCGCTTTCGACGACGACGGCCGGCCGAGCTTTCAACGCCTTCAGCGGCGGATGCACGTCGCCTCGGAGTCCGAGGTCCGCCGGCGGATGGGAGAGACCCCGGTCACCTATGTGATCTTCGACCTGCTCTACGCCGACGGCAAGGTCCTATTCGAGCGGTCCTACGAGCGGCGCCGCGAGTTGCTCGAGTCGCTCGCCCTCGAGGGTGAGAGCTGGCAGACGCCCGCCTATCACCGCGGCGACGGCGCCGCGCTGCAGCAGGCGAGCCGAAAGCAGGGGCTCGAGGGGATCCTCGCCAAGCGGCTCGCCAGCCCCTACCGGCCGGGCAAGCGAAGTCGAGAGTGGCTCAAGGTCAAGAACGTGCGCAGCCAGGAGGTGGTGATCGGCGGCTGGCTCCCCGGCAAGGGGCGCCGCGAGGGCGAGCTCGGAGCGCTGGTGGTCGGTTACTACGACGACGGCGCCCTGCGCTACGCGGGCAAGGTCGGCACCGGCTTCGCCGCCGCCGACCTGCGGCTGCTGCGCGAGCGCCTCGAGCCTCTGTGCGTCGAGGAGAGCCCGTTCGAGGGCCGCCAGCCGCCGCAGGGCACGAACTTCGTCAAGCCCGAGCTCGTCGCCCAGGTGGAGTTCGCCGAGTGGACCAGCGCCGGCACCCTTCGCCACGCCTCCTACGAGGGCCTGCGCGACGACAAGCCCCCCGCCGACGTCGTCCGCGAGCGGCCGGTCGAAGCCTGACCGGAGCTCCGGCGCCTAGACGTCGTCGAAGTCCTTCTCGAGGAAGCTCTCGGAGACGCCGACCGCGAGCGCCGCGGCGAGGCCGAGGTAGGTGATCGCGACCAGCGCCCTGGTGCCGGCGGGGATCGCGTGGTATGCGCGGGCCTCCGGCGACTTGCGCATCTTCCATCGCTGCCAGCTCTCATATCCGCCGATCAGCAGAATCAGGATCAGGATCGGGTTGGGGAAGATGAAGGTCAGCGCCACCAGCCCGGCGTAGCCCGCGAACCAGACCCAGGGCGAGAGTGCCGCCATCGCCCGCCCGCCGTCGAGCGGCAGCACCGGCAGCAGGTTGAACAGGTTGATGAAGAAGCCGACGTAGGTCAGCGCCTGCCAGAACTCCTCGCCGGTGGCCAGCCAGAGCGCCAGTGGAACCAGGGTCCCGATCGTGCCCAGGATCGGGCCCGCGAGGCCGACCCGTGCCTCGGCAGCGGCGTCGTCGCCGAGCGACTTCGCCGCCACCACCGCGCCGAGGAAGGGGATGAACATCGGCGCCGATGCCTCGATCCCCTCGCGACGAAGCTGGATCACGTGGCCCATCTCGTGGACCAACAGCAGGAGCACCAGGCCGACCGCGAACTGCCAGCCCCAGATCAGCGCGTAGGCACCGATCGAGACGAGCATCGAAGCCGAGGTGGTGAAGATCTTCAGCTTCGGCAGCAGCAGCAGAACCGCCTTCAGCTTCGTCGCCACCAGCACCAGCGCGGCGACGATCGGCCCGCCCCAGCGCTTCGCCCGCTCGCGCCAGTCGCGACGGCCCGAGCCGGGATGAATCGGCTCGTAGTCGGGCTCCGGCGGTGCCGGTGGGGTGGGGGCCGGGTGCGGCCGCCAGGATCCGGTCGGATACTCGCTCATCAACGGTTGAGGATAGGGGCGCCGCCTAACCGCCCTGTCAATATGCGCGCGCCGGGTGAGAGTGGAGGCGGCGGGAATTGCACCCGCGTCCGCGGAGGGGTCCCGATGTCATCTACGAGTGTTCCCGTCGGAGTCGGATCTCGGCGTCCGGTTCGGTCGATCCGCGGGGCACGTCCCCGGCGCCATACCCTCCTGCAAATGTCCCCCGCGGGTCGAGGGTCCTACCCTCGGGGTGAGCCCGCTTTCTGAAGCCGCGACCCGGGACACGGGCAACCCCGGCGCGACTCCCTCACCGGCTGTTAGGCCGCGAGGGCGAACTCATGCTTGGAGTTCGCAACTATGGTTTTCCGGGATTCTTTTACGAGGCCAACCCGGAATCCTCGACTCGCAACACCGGGACGAAACTTCCACGTCGAATCTGGTTCGCCCCCGGTATGTGCCTTCAATGGTAGCGCCGAGTGGCCGCTCGCT
>JAJNAZ010000007.1 GCA_021155855.1 Solirubrobacterales bacterium | reverse complement strand
GACCGCCTGCCCGGCGCCCTGGCCGACGCCCTCGACCGCCTGCCCGGCGCCCTGGCCGATGTTCTCGACCGCCTGCCCGGCGCCCTGGCCGATCCCCTCGACGGCCTGGCCCGCGCCCTCGCCGAGCTCGCCGACCGCCTGCCCGGCGCCTTCGCCCACGTGCTCCACGCCCTCGCCGGTCTCATCGAGCGCCTCCCCGGCCCCCGAGCCCACGTGCTCGACCGCGGCGGCGAGATTCTCGACCAGCTCGGGGTTGCGGTCGACTGCGGTCAGGATCCGGTCGATCATCGCCGCGACGTAGTCGAGCCGCACCTTGGCGAGTGCCTGCGCCTCGACGCCCTCGATGTCGATCTCCAGCTTGCCGAGGTGAACGTCGACCCCGACCGTGAGCGTCAAAAGGTCGAGCACCTTCGCCTTGACCGCAACATGCGCGTCGAGCTGCTCGAGCTTGAGGTGGATCCGGTCGACCTTGACGACCGGCACGGCGAGCACGAGATCGGGGTTGGCGATCTCGCCGTCGCCCGCTGCATATTCGCGGTACTCGCGTTCCGCGCGCGTCAACTGCCCCTCGACATTTTGGGCGAACCGGTACTTCTCAGTCTTCTGGGAGGCGGTCCGGCCGTTCGTCTTCTGCGCTGCGGACCGGCCGCTCGTCTTCTGCGAGCTGGACCGGCCGCTCGTCGAGGAGCCGCCGCTCCTCGAGCTGCGCTTCTGTCCGCTGGATCGGTTCTTCGACTCTCGCGCCATGCCTTCTCAGCCTCCTCCGCCCTGCTGACCCTGTTGGGCCGGTTTGCCCTGTTGACCCTGTTGGGCCGGTTGGCCCTGCTGACCCTGTTGGGCCGGTTGGCCCTGTTGACCCTGTTGGGCCGGTTGGCCCTGCTGACCCTGTTGGGCCGGTTGGCCCTGCTGACCCTGTTGGGCCGGTTGGCCCTGCTGAGGCGCCTGGCTCTGTTGGCCCTGCTGACCCGCCAGGTTGCCGAGGCCTTGTCCGACCCCCTGCCCGGCCTGCCCGACACCCTGCCCGACCCCCTGCCCGACCTGCCCGAGCCCCTGGCCAACCCCCTGGCCGGCCTGCGCGACACCCTGCCCGGCGCCCTGGCCGAGCTGCCCGACGCCCTCCCCGACGCCCTGTCCGAGCTGCCCGACGCCCTGCCCGGCACCCTGGCCGACGTCCGAGAGTGCCTGGCTGGCGCCCTGGCCGATCTGCGGAAGCGCCTGCTCGGCGCCCTCGCCGACGTCCTCAACGGTATCTCCGACGGATCCGAGAAGCTCGCCGGCTCCTGCCCCCGCGTCCTCGACCGCTCGGCTGATTCCGCTCAAGAGCTCTGGGTTTCGGTCGAGCGTCAAGGCGACGCGATCGACGATCGAGTGCACGGTGTCGAGGCGCGCATTGAGAAGAGCCTGGGCCTCGACGCCGTAGATCTCGAGCTCGACCTTGTCGAGGCGGACCTCGGCGCCGACGCTGAGCTGGGCCAGGTCGCGCACCTCGGCGAGCACCGCCACCTGAGCACGCAGATCCTCGACCTCGACCTCGATCTTGTCGACCTTGACCACCGGCACGTCGACGATCACGTCCGATCCCTGTTCGATCTTGCTCGGATCGACGACGGCGTAGTCGTCGTACTCCGGCCGCTCGTTCCCCCGCTCACGCTGCTCTTCGCGGCGCTCGGCGTTCCGTTTCCGGCGCTTGATTGTGTTCTCGTCAGCCACGTTCCCTCACTTCTTCGAGTTCGAGTTGGCGATCGCATCGCTGGCCTTCTGAACCTCCGCCGCGACCTGACCGAGGCGCTGACTGCGGTCCGCGACCTCGCCGGCCGCGCTGCCGATCGACTTCAACGCCGAGTCCGCCTTCGGCATGTTGATCTTCGGAGCCTGGACCTTCGGCATCTTCACGTTTGGCTTCGGCATCTTCACGTTTGGCTTCGGCATCTTCACGTTTGGCTTCGGCATCCGCCCGAGGATGCCCTTCCGTCGCTGGGTGCGGCTCAGCGCGACCCCGCCCGCAAGCCCTAGCAGCGCGGCTCCGCCGGCCGCGGCGGGAGCCTTGGCCTTGGCGGCGAACGCCGCCAGCTTCGACTTGTCGCCGCCGTCGCGGCTCGCCGATGCGCCGGAACTCGACTCTTTCGAGCTCCGCTGACCCGCGCCTGCGGGACGGCGCTGACTCGACGTACGCTTGCTGCTGCTGCGAGAGCGGCTCGACGGGGACCGTTTGCTCTGCGCACTCGCGCCGTTGCCGCTCTTCGAAGCGGTCGACGACCGGCTCTTCGAACTCTTGGACTTGGATCGCGTGCTACCGGCCTTTGTCTGGGCCATGAGAAGGCCTCCTTGCTCGCTTGGGGTGCCCGGGAACCCTCCCGGCCCTTATATATTGGCGTACCCGCGACCAGGACCGTGAATCTCGCATCGGCGCGATAAGCCGCGCCTAGCCGAGAAATCGTCCGGATGATCCGTCGAGTGGCCATCCGATCGGTCCTCGGAAAGCTCGTCCGACCGGGGCCCGTGCAAGCGTTCTTGCCACCGTCGTCGACCGCGGGCTCCATGCGCCCCTCGACTCGCGGCTCGGCGGCGCTGGCGCGGTGGCCCGCACCACAGCCGCGCAGACGACAAGCTCGAGAGCCAGCTCTTGGGCCGGGCCTCGGGCGCTAACCTGCGCGACGATGAGCACCGAGACCGAGACGAAGCAACTCTGGGTCTGCACTTCCTGCGGGTTCGTCTACGACCCCGACGAAGGCGACCCCGACGGCGGCATCCCACCCGGTACCGCCTTCGACGAGATCCCCGACAGCTGGTTCTGTCCCGTCTGCGGGGCGCGCAAGGCCGACTTCGAGCCGTACACCGACTAGCCGCCACGCCATCAAGGTGGGATCCCCCTTTCCGGGATGAATCCTGCGCTTGGCGCTGGCTTAGGCGGCGCGCGGCAGCGGCTGCGCCTCGCCGCTCGGGGAGGCGGCCGCGGTAGCCGCGCGGATCGACGCGGCGACGATCACCACCAGCCGCCGCAGGTCCGCCTTCGTGATCGCGAGCGGCGGCATCAGCACAACCGTGTCGCCGAGCGGCCGCACGATCGCGCCCCGCTCGCGCGCCTTGATCGTGACCCTGTGCCCGAGGCGCAGGCTCGGGTCGTGCTCGCCCAGGTCGATTCCGGCCATGAAGCCGCGGCCGCGGACCTCCGCGACCTCCGGCATCGCCGCGACCTCACGCAAGAGCTCGGCGAGCAACCGCATCTTCGGCTGCAGGCGAAGCAGCGTCTGCTCGAGCCGGAACACGTCGAGGCTGGCGAGGGCGGCGGCGCAGCCGAGCGGGTTGCCGGTGAACGTGTGGCCGTGAAAGAAGGTCCGGTAGTCCTCGTGCGCACCGAGGAACCCCTCGTAGACGCGCTCGGTGGCCAGCGTCGCCGCGAGCGGCAGATAGCCGCCGGTGAGGCCTTTGCCGAGACAGAGGAAGTCCGGCGCGACCCGTTCCTGCTCGCAGGCGAACATCGTCCCGGTGCGCCCGAACCCGGTCGCGACCTCGTCCGCGATCAGGAACACGTCGTGGGCCTCGGTCAGCCGGCGCACCTGGCGCAAGAAGCCGGGCGGCTGCACCCGAATTCCCGCCGCGCCCTGGACCAGCGGCTCGACGATCACCGCCGCGACCTCCTCGGAGTAAAGCTCGAGCACCCGCTCGAGTCGCTCGGCGTCGCCCGCTTCGACGCGGTGGCAGTCGAACAGCAGCGGCCCGTAGGCGCCGTGAAAGAGATCGATCCCGCCGACCGAGACCGAGCCCAGCGTGTCGCCGTGGTAACCGTCGGTGAGCGAGACGAACGAGGTTCGCCGCCGGTGCTGGCCGCCGCGCTGCTGCCAGTACTGGAACGCCATCTTGAGCGCGATCTCGACCGCCGTCGATCCCGACTCCGAGTAGAAGACGCGGCTGAGCCCGGGCGGGGCGAGCTCGACCAGGCGGGCGGCGAGCTCGGCGGCCCCGGGATGGGTGAGCCCGAGCATGGTCGAGTGGGCGATCCGGTCGAGTTGCTCGCGCAGCGCCTCGTCGATCAGCGGGTGGCGATGGCCGTGGACGTTGCACCAAAGCGACGAGACCCCGTCGATGTAGCGTCGCCCCTCGGCGTCGACGAGCTCTGTGCCCTCGCCGCGCTCGATCACGATCGGCTCGGCGTCGCACCAGTCGCGCTGCTGCGTGAACGGATGCCAGAGGTGACGGTGATCGAGGTCTGCGGTCGCTTCCGCCATCGTCTGCGGCGACACTAGTGGCGCGCTCGGAGGGAAACCCCGGCGAACGCGTTCAACGTCGAGCGTCGGCGCGCGACCGATCCGCGGCGCCGAGCTCGAGCTGTGGCCAAGTAGACGGCTCGCTGAGCTCGAGGCGGGGCAGCGTGGCGACGCCGACCCCGCCGAGGCGCTCGATCGCCTCCCGATTGGAGCGCTCGACCTCGGTCGGTTGCGACGGCCACGGGGTCAGCACGACCGCCGTGAGCTCGAGCCCGGTCGCGCGCACCGACTCCACCGTCAGCAGGGTGTGATTGATCGTCCCCAGGCCCGGCGCCGAGGCGATCACCACGGGCAGTCCGAGGTCGCGGGCGAAATCGCGGATCAGATAGCCGAGCGTCAGCGGGACGAGGAATCCGCCGACCCCTTCGACCACGAGGCGGTCGGACCCCTGGGCCGCCGCCCGCGCCGCCGCGCGCAGGCGCGCCGGATCGATCGCCTCGCCGGCGAGTGCGGCCCCGAGGTGAGGCGAGACCGGCGGCCGGTAGCGGTAGGGGGCGATCTCGTCGTCGGACTGGCGGGAGCCGGCGGCGCGGCGCAGGAGCGCGTGGTCGGGCTCGCCCTCCCCACCGAGCCCGCTGACCGCCGGCTTGAACACCGCGACCCGCCGCCCGTCGGCGGTTGCGGTGCGCGCCAGCGCCGCCGCGACCGCCGTCTTGCCGACCTCGGTTCCCGTGCCGGTGACGAAGACGCCGTCGCTCACGCGGCGCGGGGCAGGCCGCGAAGCTCCTCGGGCGCCCCTCCGCCGGCGACGCCGAGCTCGTGCGCGGCGCGGCCGATCACGCGCGCCGCTGCGCGCAGCTCGTCGGTGCGATGGTTCGCCATCACCGTCAGCCTCAGCCGCGAGCTCCCGGCGGGGACCGTCGGCGGTCGGATCGCCTGCGCGAACACGCCCCCCTCGAGCGTGCGCTCGCTCAGCGCCGTCGCCCGGCGCGGATCGCCGACGATCACCGGCACGATCTGGGTCCGCGAGCCGCCGATCTTCAGCCCCCGGGCGACCAGCGCCTCGCGCAGGATCGCCGCGTTGCGCCGTAGCTGCTCGACCAGCCCCGGCCGGTCCGCGAGCAGCGACAGCGCCGCCAGCGCGGCTCCGACCGACGGCGGAGGCGGGGCGGTCGAGTAGATGAACGGCCGGGCCGTGTTGACGAGCAGGTCGACGATCTCCGCGGACGCGCAGACGTAGGCGCCATAGCCGCCGAGTGCCTTGCCGAGCGTCCCGACGACGACGTCGACCTCGCCGCTCAGCCCCGCGGCGGCGGCGGCGCCGCGACCGCCGGGCCCGAGCGCGCCCGTGCCGTGCGCCTCGTCGACGACCAGCAGGCAGCGATGTCGGCGGGCCAGCTCCACCAGCCCGCCGAGCGGCGCGACGTCGCCGTCCATCGAGAAGACGCCGTCGGTGACGATCATCCGCGCGCGCCCGCCCGCCTCGTGCAGTCCCCACTCGAGGTGCTCGAGGTCGCGGTGGCGATAGACGAAGATCTCGGCCCGCGAGAGCCGGCAGCCGTCGATCAGGCTGGCGTGGTTGAGCTCGTCGGAGAGGATCACGTCACCTCGCCCGGCGAGCGCCGCCACCGTGCCGGTATTGGCGAGGTAACCGGACCCGAACAGCAGCGCAGCCTCGGAGCCCTTGAACTCGGCCAGGCGACCCTCGAGCTTGCGATGCAGCGCCATCGAGCCGGAGATCAGGCGCGAGGCCCCGGCCCCGGCGCCCAGGCGCTCGGCCGCCTCGGCGGCGGCCTGGCGCACACGTGGGTGGTCGGCGAGGCCGAGGTAGTTGTTCGAGCACAGCAGCAATACCTCGGCGCCGTCCAGCAGCACTCGCGGTCCCTGCGGGCCTTCGATCAGCCGCAGGCGGCGGTGCAGGCCGGTGCGCCGGAGCTCCGCGAGCCGCTCGGCGACGTCGGTCACGCCCGGCCGCCGACCCTCAATCTCCCCACCCCGGGGCGGCGCGCTCGGAGGGATAGGCGGGCGGCTTCGAGCGCTTCTTGATCACCCGCAGCTGGGTCGAGGGGTCCCAGAAGTTGGCCTCCGTCTGGCTGTCGATCAGGTCGTCGATCGGCGTCTCGGGGGTCGAGCCCTCGAGCCAGCCGCTGCGGTTGTCGGGGCGCGGGTTGGCCCCGTTGTCGGGCTGGCGGGAGACGTTGAGGCCGAGCTCCTCGAAGGTCGAGCGGTCGGTGCCGGGATCGACGCCAAGCGTGGTCAGGAAGTTGCCCATCATCACCCCGTTGAGCCCGGCACGGACCGCGACCCCCTGCAGCTCGCCGAGGTTCTCGACCCGTCCGCCGCAGAGGCGAAAGAGGGCGTCGGGGAGAATCAGCCGAAAGATCGCGACCCACTTGACCACCTCCCACGGGTCCATCAGCTCGCGGTCGCCGAACTTCGTCCCGGTGCGCGGGTTGAGCAGGTTGATCGGCACCGAGGTCGGGTTGATCTCGGCAAGCTCGAAGGCCATCTCGACCCGCTGGCGGGGGCTCTCGCCGAGGTTGAGGATGCCGCCGACGCAGGTTTCCAGCCCGGCGTCCTTGACCGCCTCGATCGTCCGCTCCCTGCCCTGGTAGCGAACCGTGGTCGAGACCTCGTCGTAGTAGGAGCGCGCGGTCTCGACGTTGTGATGGACCCGCTGGATCCCTGCGTCGGCGAGCCGCTCGGCGCGCGCGCTCGAGATGTGACCGATCGAGGCGCAGCGCTTGAGATTGGTGTGCTCGGCGACCAGCCGGGCGCCTGCGAGGATCTTTTCGAAGTCGCGCTTGGAGAGTCCCTGGCCCTGGGTGACCATGCAGAAGCGGTGCGCACCCGCGGCCTCGGCCGCCTTCGCGTGCTCGAGGATCTGCTCGGGCTCCATCATCGCGTGCATCGGCGTGTCCGCCTCCGCGTAGCGTGACTGGGCGCAGAAGCCGCAGTCCTCGGCGCAGCCGCCGGACTTCGCGTTGACGAGCGAGCACATGTCGGTCGAATCGCCGAAGCGCTCCGTGCGGACCGTCCAGGCGCGCTCGATCAGCGCCTCGATCCGCTCACGCTCCGAGATCTTCGCGAGCTCGAGCGCCTCGTCGAACGTCACCAGCGGCGGCATTCCGTTGCGAACGCTAAGCGGAGGTTCGGACGACGCGGCTACGTGGGCAGGTTGTGGCGGCTCTCCCACAAATAGATGCAGGCGAGCGTGCGGTGCGGGCGCCAGGGCTCGGCGATCCGGGTGAGCTCGTCGTGGTCCGGAAGCTCGTCGAGGCCGTACTCGAGCTGGATTGCACGGCGGATGCCCAGATCGCCGGTGGGCAGCACGTCGGGGCGCTCGAGCTGGAACATGAGGAACATCTGCGCGCTCCAGACGCCGAAGCCGCGGACCGCGCTGATCTCGGCGATCACCTCCTCGTCGGAGAGCTCGGCGAGCCGGTCGAGCTCGAGCTCTCCGGACTCGACGTGGCGGGCGAGGTCGCGCACGTACTCGACCTTGCGCCCCGAGAGTCCCGCCGCGCGCAGCTCCTCGGGCTCGACCGCGAGCAGCTCGGCCGGGGCCGGGGTACGGCCTCCGAACAGCCCCAGCACCCGGTCGTAGATCGCGGCCGCCGCCCTGGCCGAGACCTGCTGCCCGACGACGCTTCGCAGCAGCATTCCGTAGGAGTCGACCGGCGGCCGCCCTCGGCGCCGAGTCTCGAATGACAGCGTGCCCAAACGCTCGACGAGTCCCGCCATCACCGGATCGGAGGCCGCCAGCCTCGCGTGGACGCTCATCAGCCGCACGGTACGAAAACGCGTGAAAGGGAGATTTCGTGAGCCCGCCGATCCGTCGGATCCGGCTGGGGGCCCCGCTATCGTGGCCTGCCTCGGCGTCGCGGGACCGCCGCGGCCGCGACTTGCTCGCCCAGCGCGTGTTTCGACGCCGAGGGCCTGACGGTCCACCGTCTCAGGCAACCCGCCGACAATGCCCGGACAACTGCCCGGACAAGCGCCGAACCACCCGCTTCGACGACGCTCGCGCCTCGTTGCAACCGCCGCTGCCCTGCTCGCCGCGGCGGCGGGGTTGGCGCTCGCGCTCGGCCGCACCGCCGATCCCGCTGCGGCCGGGATCGAGCAGGCGCGCCCGAACATCGTCGTTTTGTTCACCGACGACCAGGAGACCGCCTCGATGCGGGTGATGAGGACGGTCAACAAGGAGATGAAGCGCAAGGGAACGACGATGAAGCGCTTCTACGCGAGCTTCCCCCTCTGCTGTCCGTCGCGGGCGACGATGCTCACCGGTCAGTACGCCCACAACCACGGCGTCCTCTCCAACCAGGCGCCCGACGGCGGCTACGGCGTCTTCAACGAGCTCCACGGCGACAACAACCTCGCGCTCTGGATGCAGGGGGCCGGCTATTCGACCGCCTACATCGGCAAGTTCTTGAACGAGTACGCCGAGCCCGACGAGTACGGGACCGTGCCGAGCGACGTTCCCAGGGGCTGGGACGACTGGCGCGTGCTCGCGCCTTCGAAGGCCGAGTACTTCGGCTACCGGCTGAACCAGAACGGGGTCGTGACCGGACGCGGCCAGCGCAAGCGCGACTACAGCACCGACGTGTTCACCGACAAGGCGAGGAAGTTCATCCGTCGCAATGCGCCCGGCATCGATCCCTTCTTCCTCATGCTCGGCTACGCCGCGCCCCATGGCGGCGGCGGCGGCTCGCCCGGCCGCTCCTGCAACCGCGCCGCGGAGCCGGCGCCCCGCCACCTGAGCACGCTAAAGGACGAGAAGAAGAAGTTCTTGCCGAGCTCGTTCAACGAGGACGACGTGAGCGACAAGCCGTCACCGATCGCCCAGCGCGACCCGCTGACCCCGGGACAGGTGCGCGACACGCTGCGCAAGCGTCGCTGCGCCTGGGAGTCGCTGCTGGCCGTCGATGAGAGCGTCGGCGAGATCCTCGAGCAGCTGAAGCGCTCCGGAGAGCGCCGCAACACCTACATCTTCTTTCTCTCCGACAACGGCTACATGCGCGGCGAGCATCGGCTCCGCAACACCAAGCGATACCTGTACGAGCCCTCTGCCAGGGTCCCGTTCATCGCCCGCGGCCCCGGGATCGAGCGCGGCGGCCAGTCCTCGGACGTGGTCACCAACGCCGACCTCGTGTCGACGATCTCGGAGCTCACCGGGGTCGCGCCCGGTCTTCCTCAGGACGGCGAATCGCTGATGCCGACCCTGCGCAACCCGAGGCTCGAACGTGGCCGGGCGGCGCTGCTCGAGGCGTACGCCGGCGACGAGATGATCGGCGTGCGCACGCATCGATACCTGTACACGGAGTGGGACACCGACCGACAGCAGCCCGAGATCGAGCTCTACGACACCTACGCCGACCCCTACGAGCTCAACAACCTCGCCCACGACCCCGGCTACGCGCCGGTGGTCGCCGATCTGGCCCAGCAGCTCGACGCGCTGATCGGCTGCGCCGGCCCCGCCTGCTACCAGCACCCGACCGGCCAGCTCGACTTCAACACCGGCGGCGCCGGGCCGCGAGGCTGCGCGCTGCCGCCGATCACCGCCCGCGTCTTCAGCTCCAGCGCGGGCAGGCTGCGGACGGTCGACTTCCGGGTCGAGCGCGACTTCGTAGGCACCGACGCCGAGGCACCGTTCGAGATCGTGCTGCCCGACAAGCTGCTCCGCAACGCGCTGCCCAAGGCCGCCGAGGTGGTCGCCGAGGCGAGCCTCGTCGACGGCCGCCGGCTCGGGCTACCCGCGAAGATCAAGATATGCAAGTAGGCAGAGCTGCGGCCGCCGCGGCGGCCGCGCTCGCGGCCGCCGCGATGATCGGCTGCGGCGGCGAGGATCCCAACCCGCCGGTCGAACCCGACCCCGCGTTCGGCATGCAGCCGAACGTCGTCTTCGTGCTCACCGACGACCAGGACTACGCCTCCTACAACCGCCGCACGATGCCGCGCACCTGGGAGTTGCTCGGCCGGCAAGGGGTGACGTTCACCAACACCCAGGACACGACGCCGCTCTGCTGTCCGTCGCGCGCCGCCTACCTGACCGGCCAGTACGGACACAACAACGGGGTGCTCAACAACAAGCCGGGCTACAGCACCCTGGAGGACAACGACAACGTCCTCGGTGTGTGGCTTCAGCGCGCCGGTTACGAGACCGCCTACGTGGGCAAGTTCCTCAACGGCTATGAGCGCTACGTCGACGACAAGGACGAGGTCGCGCCCGGCTGGGACCGCTGGTCGGCCCTGGTCGGCAACGCCCGCGGCTATTACGAGTTCAAGCTCACCGTCGACGGCAAGCAGCGCAAGGAGGTCTACGACGACGGCCCGTATCTGACCGACGTCCTCAACGACCGCGCGTCCGAGCTGGTCCAAAAGCTCGCCGGCGAAACACCGTTCTTTCTCCAGCTCGGCCACGCCGCCCCGCACAACGAAAACATCAACGCCGACAGCGGCGGCCCCTGTGGGGGCGGCGCGGTACCGGCGCGTCGCGATCAGGGGCGCTTCGCCGGCGAGCCGCTGCCCAACATGGCGGCGGTGCTCGAGCGCGACCTCGACGACAAGCCGTACTTCGTCGGCGACCAGCGGGCGCTCGACGCCGCCAAGCGCCGCGGGATCCGGGCCCGCTATCAGTGCCGGCTCGAGACCCTGCCGGCGGTCGATCGGGGCATCGCCGAGCTGGTCGAGACGCTGCGCGACGCAGGTGAGCTCGACGAGACCGTGATCGTGTTCGCCTCCGACAACGGCAACTTCCACGGCCAGCACCGGCTCGCGGCGGGCAAGGGCCTTCCCTACGAGGAGGCCTCGCACGTGCCCCTGGTGATGCGCGTGCCGGAGCGCCTCCGTGGCGGCGGTGAGGCCGGCACGCGGGTCGCCGCGCCGACGGCGAACATCGACTTGGTGCCGACGATCGTCGAGTGGTCGGGCACCGAGAGCTGTCCCGAGGCGGGCGACTGCCGGGTGCTCGACGGGCGCTCGCTGCTGCCGCTGATCGAGGGTCGCCGCGGCGCCTGGCCGGCGCAGCGCCCGATCGCGACCGAGTTCGACATCGGCAAGGACGGGATCCAGCCCGATCGCGCGACCTCGTGCCGGTTCGCGGGCGTCAGGTGGGGGCCGTGGCTATACGTGCGCCACAGCTCTTCGCCGGATCCCGAGACCGGCGCCTGCGAGGAGTCCGAGATCGTCGAGGTCTACGACCACGGGGCGGACCCGTTCGAGCTCGACAATCTCGCCGTGGTGGCGCCCGATCTGCCGCGTGTGGTCGATGCCACCGAGGACCTCGAGGCGCTCACCGACCAGCTGGCGGACTGCGCCGGGATCGAGGGCCGGGACCCCGTCCCGGAGAGCGGCCACTATTGCCGCTGAGGCGCGAGCCGGAGGAGCGCCGACTGCTCAGGCGACGAGCAGCTCGCACATGCGCTCGAACCGCGCTGCGGCGTCGGGCTCGGCGAGCAACCGGGTCGCCTGCAGCTTCAGGGCCCTGAGGTTCTCAGCGCTGGCGTCGTCGAGATCGTCACGGGCGCGGTCGAGCTGTGGCTGGAAGCGGAAGTAGCTGCCGTCGTCGAGCAGCTGGGTGAGCTGGTATTCGACCGCGTCGCTCATTCCGTCGAAGACCACATTGAGGATCGGGGTGTCGGGCCAGATCCACTCGCGCAGGCCCCACCCGGTGAGCTCGTCGTAGGGGAGGCTGCGGGTGAGCTCGCCGGTGCCGAGCGAGACGAGCATCACGGCGCGCTCGGGGTTGTAGCGCTGCGCCTCCGCGTAGGCGCACATCGCCGGGTTGCTCGCGTAGACGCCGCCGTCGATGAGCGAGAAGTGCTCGACATCGTCCGCGGTCTCGAGCCTCAGCGGCTCGAAGTAGGTCGGCGCCGCCGAGGTCGCGTAGGCGACCTCGCGAATCGCGAAGTCGTGGGCAGGGTCCTCGCGCGCCCGGCGCCGCTTGAAGAAGAACGGGAATCGCTGCTCGGTCTCATAGGCAGGGATCAGCAGGTCGGTGAGCGCGTCCGAGAGCATGGCGTCGCCGAGATAACGGTTGAGCGGCCGCTCGAGGTTGGCGCGCGGGTACTTCTCGTCCTCGATCGCGAACAGCGACGAGAGCGTCTTCAGCAGCGTGCGGTCGAAGATCCGCGGTCCCTCGCTCTCGTACAGCTCGATCAACTCCGCGGCGGCCCATTGCGGGCGGCCGTCGCCGCCCGCCCGGGTGAGCGCGACCGCGAGGATGCCACCGCTCGAGGTGCCCGCGATCAGGTCGAAGCAGTCGGCGATCGGCCTGCCGACCCGCTGCTCGACCCGGTCGAGCACCACCGCCGGGATCAGGCCCTTGATCCCGCCTCCGTCGATCGAGAGGATCCGGTACGGCGGCGCCATCGCAGCTAGCGCCGAGCCTAGTGCACGAGCGCGGCCCGAGGACGCGATGCGGCCGATTCGTTCATGCCCGGCGCGTATGGATGCGCCACACTGGCCGCATGAAGCAACGAGTCACACTGATCACCCTCGGTGTCCGCGACCTGGCCCGCGCGCGCCGCTTCTACGAGGCCCTCGGCTGGGAGACCGGCGCTGCCGCCGACGACGACGTCGTCTTCTTCGAGGCCGGGGACATGATCGTGGCGCTCTGGGACCGTGCCCGGCTGGCCGAGGACAGCTGCGTCGAGGACGCGCCCGGCTGGGGCGGAATCACGTTGGCGCTCAACGTCGGCTCGCCCGAGGAGGTCGACGCCGTCACCAGCGAGGCGCGGGCCGCCGGCGCGGAGGTCGGCCGCGAGCCGGCGAAAACGTTCTGGGGTGGCTACAGCTCGGTGATCATCGACCCCGAGGGTCACCCCTGGGAGATCGCTCACAACCCACGCTGGACGATCACTCCCGACGGCGGCGTCAGGCTCGGCTGACCCGCTCGCCGGCCGCCCCCGGCGCCCTCAGCATCCCTTCCAATCCGGCTTTCGCTTTTCGGCGAAGGCCCGGACGCCCTCGCGGAAGTCCTCGGAGGCGAAGCAGGAGCGGCGCAGCTCGATCAGCTCCCGCTCCTGCTGGTCGGAGAGTCTCGGGAATCGGGCCAGGGTCTCGATCGCCCGCTTGTTGCCGGTCATCGACAGCGGCGCATTGGCGGCGATCTCGCTCGCCAGCTCGAGTGCGGCCGCCTCCACCTCCGCGTCGGCGACGACCCGGTTGACGAGCCCAATCTCGCCGGCGCGATCGGCGTCCAGGTTGCGTCCGGTCAAGAAGAGCTCCTTCGTCCGCGCGACACCGATCACGTCGATGAAGCGCTCGAGGCCCGTGTGCCCATAGATCAGCCCGAGCCTCGCGGGCGGCATGCCGAGCTTGGCGCTCTCGGCGCAGACCCGCAGATCGCAGCGCACCGCGAGCTCGAGCCCGCCGCCGAGGCAGTGGCCGTTGATCGCCGCGAGCACCGGGTAGGGATGGGCGCTGACCGCCTCCATCGCGGCGTGGAACGGATGGGCAACGAGCGCCTCGGCGTCCTGCTCGAAGCTCTGGTCTCCGATGGCGCCGATGTCATAGCCGGCCGAGAACGCCCGCCCCGTACCGGTGATCACAACGCACCGGGTCTCGATCCCCTCGGCGAGTTCCGGCAGGGTCGAGGCGAGCGAGTCGAGCACGTCGTGGTCGAGCGGGTTGCGCTTCTCGGGGTTCGAGAGCGTCAGCCGCGCGACCGCCTCCGCGGGACGGTCCAGCTCGAGCTTGCCCTCGGCAAGCTCGATCGGCTCACCGCCTCCTCCGCTTCGCGTCCGGGGGCGGTGAGGTCCGCGGTTCACGGGCTCACTCGAGAACGACGAGGACGTCGCCCTCCTGCACCGACTGACCCTCCTCGCAGCGGATCTCCTTGACCGCGCCGTCGTCCTCGACCTCGACCGGCATCTCCATCTTCATCGACTCGAGGATGACCACGGTATCGCCGTCGGAGACCTGATCGCCGATCGCGACCTCGATCTTCCATACCGTCCCGGTGATGTGAGCCTCGACGTCGATGCTCATGACCGTGCCCCCGCTAGGGCAGGCCCGAGCGGCGGACATGAGCGTTCCATGGCGGGGCACAATATCCGGCCCGACCCCACCGATGACGCAGAGCCTGCTGGTGATAGTCGCCGCCCGCAACGAGGCGGACCGGATCGGCGCGACCCTGGACGCGCTCGGGGCGGCGTTCCCGGGGGCCCAGCTCTGGGTCGCCGACGACGCGTCCGACGACGGCACCGCCGGGGTTGCCCTCGGGCATCGCGCCCAGGTGGTCAGCCGCGGGCGCCCGCACGGCAAGGGCGCCAACATGACCGCCGCCGCCGAGGCGGCACTGTCGGCGGAGCCGGGCGCGACCGCCGAGCTGGCGCTGGTCTGCGACGGCGACCTGGGGAGCTCGGCCGCGGCATTGGGGGGGCTGGTCGAAACGGTCGCGCGCGGGGACGCCGACCTCGCGGTGGCCGCGTTCAGCCACCGCGTAGGCGGGGGCTTCGGGATCGCGCTGCGCTTTGCCCGCTGGGCGATCCGCAGCCGCTGCGGCTATGCGGCGACGGCGCCGATCTCAGGTCAGCGGGCGATGCCGGCGGCGGTCCTGCGCGAGCTGCTCCCGTTCGCCTCCGGCTACGGGATGGAGATCGGGATGACAGTCGACGCGGTCCGCGGCGGCCTTCGGGTGACCGAGGTCGAGCTCGAGCTGGAGCACCGGGCGTCGGGCCGCACGCTCACCGGCTTCGTCCATCGGGGCCGCCAGCTACGCGACTTCGCCCGCGTGTGGTGGGCGCGCCGCTGACCACACGCGGGATAGCCTGCGCGAGCTTGATCCTCAGCATCGACCAGGGAACGACGGGCACCACCTGCCTCGTCTTCGACCGCGAGGGCAGGATCCGCGGCCGCGCCTACAGCGAGTTCAGCCAGCACTTTCCGCGCCCCGGCTGGGTCGAGCACGACCCGACCGAGATCTGGGACATGACCCGGCGAGTCGCCGGGCACGCGCTCGCCGATGCGAGGGCCGACGCGGCCAGCCTCGATGCGATCGGAATCACCAACCAGCGCGAGACCGTCGTCGCCTGGGACCCGGACACCGGCGTGCCCGTGCACCGCGCGCTCGTCTGGCAGGACCGGCGCACCTCCTCGCGCTGCGACGAGCTGCGCGAGGCCGGGCACGAGCCGCTGGTGCGCGAGCGCACCGGGCTCGTGCTCGACCCGTACTTCTCCGCGACCAAGATCGAGTGGCTGCTGCGCAACGTCGATGCGGCACGCGACGCGGTCTTCGGCACGATCGACTCCTGGCTCGTGTTCAAGCTCACCGGTCGGCATGCGACCGACCTCACCAACGCCTCGCGGACGATGCTGTTCGACATCCGCGAGCGCCGCTGGGACCCGGACCTCTGCGCGCTGCTGGGCGTCGATCCCGGGCGGCTGCCCGAGCCGCTGCCCTCGGCGCACGTCTACGGCACGACCTCGGAGTTCGGCGGTCAGATCCCGGTCGCGGGGATCGCCGGCGACCAGCAGGCGGCGCTCTTCGGCCAGGCGTGCCAGGTGCCGGGGATGGCGAAGAACAGCTATGGGACCGGCAGCTTCGTGCTTCTCAACGCGGGTGAGCGGATGCCCGAGCCGAGCGAGGGCCTGTTGACGACGATCGCCTGGGGGCTGGAGGACGAGATCGACTACGCGCTCGAGGCCGCCGTGTTCGTCACCGGGGCGGCGGTGCAGTGGTTGCGTGACGGGCTCGGCCTCGTCGCCGAGGCGGCCGAGACCGAGGGCATGGCCGCCTCGCTTCAGGGCAACGACGATGTCTACTTCGTCCCCGCGCTCACCGGCCTCGGCTCGCCGCACTGGGATCCGTACGCGCGGGGCGCGATCGTCGGGCTCACCCGCGGAACCACGCGCGCCCACCTCGCTCGCGCGGCGCTCGAGGCGATCGCCTACCAGACCGTGGACGCCGTGCGCGCCCAGGAGCGGGCCGCTGGGACCGAGCTCTCCGAGTTGCGCGCCGACGGCGGCGCCGTCGCCAACCGCTGGCTGATGCAGTTTCAAGCCGACGTCCTCGGCGTGCCCGTGATCGTGCCCGAGGTCGCCGAGACGACCGCGCTCGGCGCCGCCTATCTGGCCGGGATCGGGGCGGGCTTCTGGGCCCGTGACGAGGTCGCGGAGATGTGGAAGGAGGCGTCGCGCTACGAGCCGGCGATGGCCCCGGCCGAGCGCGAGCGCCTCGTCGCCCGCTGGCGCGAAGCGGTCGAGCGAGCGAAGGGCTGGGCGACCTCCGAGGCCGGCGCCGTCCCTGATCCGAAGGCGTAACTCGTGGGTAGGAGGGGGGTAGGACCCGATGCCGGCGATCCGGCAGCCGTCGCATGGACGAACTCAAGCCCCAGCGCTACAAGGAGACCCGCCCCGCGGAGCAATTCCGGTACCTGCACGAGTGGGCGCGCACGCACGATGCCGGCTGGATCTACGAGCTCGTCCGCATGATCACCACCCCGGCCTCGCTCTTCATCTACCGCACGCGGGGGATCTCGATTGCCAACGTGCCCGCCGACGGCCCGGTGATCCTCGCCCCGAACCACTTCTCGAACATGGACCACTTCTTCACCGGCACCTACATCCGCCGCAAGATCAGGTTCATGGCGAAGTCGCAGATGTTCGGCCAAAACGCAATCCTCGACTACGTCTACCGGGTCGGGGGCGTGTTCCCGGTGATGCGCGGCCACCACGACACGGAGACGTTTCGGACCGCGCACTCGATCCTCGACCGAGGCGGCTGCGTGCTCATGTACGCCGAGGGCGGGCGTTCGCGCTCCGGCGGCCTCGGCGAGGCGAAGCCGGGAGTCGGCCGCCTGGCGCTCGAGTCGGGCGTGCCGGTGGTCCCGGTCGCGATCCACGGTTCGAAGGGCGTCCGCGGCTGGAAGCGTCTTTCGTTTCCAAAGATCACGGTCCAATACGGGGAGCCGCTGCGCTTCGAGGTCGTCGAGCAACCGAGCCGAGAGCAGCAGCGCGACGCCGCGCATGAGATCTTCGACCGGGTCAAGGCGATGTACTCCCAGCTCGAGGAGCGCGGTCGCTCGAGGGTGATCAAGTCCCTGCGCGAAGGGGCCGCCGATGCCGCCGACGCCGTCGCCCGACCCTCCACCCGCACGCAGTCCTAGCTACTCGTAACGCGTCTCGAGCGTCTCCCAGTGCTCGGGGTCGTGCCCCGGAATGATCACCGCCTGCGGGTAGTGGCCGGCGAAGAGGCGCAGCTCCTGGACCGAGCGGCGCCAGGTGTGACGGTCGAGCGGGCGCGGGGGCTCGGGCGCGTCGTCGAGCTGGCCGATGGTGTAGATCGCGTCGCCGGCGATCACCAGGTCGCGGTCGCGAAGGCGGCAGATCACCGACTGGTGGCCGGCGCTGTGCCCCGGAGTCGAGGCCAGCCGGACGCTACCGTCGCCGAAGAGGTCGAAGGTGCGGCCGAAGCTCGAATACGAGCTCACCCGGGCGGAGTCGTAGCTCAGCGTGCGGTACTCGAAGGCGTAGTCGTAGTGGACGGGGCGGTAGCCACGTAGGAATGGGCGGCCGTCGGTGGTCGCGGCGATCCACTCGGCCTCGGTGAGCAGGAAGGTCGCGCCGGGAAACTCCGACATCGCGGACGCGTGGTCGAAGTGCAGGTGCGTCATCACCACCAGGCCGATCGACTTCGGATCGACGCCACGGCCACGCAGCTGCGACGGCAGGTCCTTGCCGGGCTCGAGCGTCGGCCTGGCGAAGTTGGCCACCAGTCTGCCCATGTTCTCGGCCGGCCGCGAGGCGACCGACGGGTGCAGCCCGGTATCGACCAAGAACGGCCCCGCCGACGGGTGATGGATCAAAAACGCCGGGATCGGCAGCTTCAGCCATTGCGAGCGCGGCGTGCCGATGCCGAGCATGCGCGGAAGCGCAAGCGGCTCGGCGGTCTCCACGAATGCGCGCGGCGCCCGCATGTGGCCGCAGAGCAGCGGCTCGACCGCGACCGTGGCGCCCTCGCGCCCGCCGGAAAGCGGCCCGGTGAGCCGTTTGGTGTCCGCTCGAACCCTCATCGCCGCAGAACCGTAGCCCGATAGGGTCCGGCGCGATGGCGGATCCGAGCTCGCGCATCTTCGCGCCCGGCCTGCTCGCCGGCCAGGTGTGCCTCGTATCGGGCGCCGGCACCGGGCTCGGCAGGGCGTCGGCGCTGGAGCTGGCGCGCCTTGGGGCGACGGTGATCGGATGCGGCCGGCGGGCCGAGCCGCTGGCCGAGATGGTCGCCGAGGTCGAGGCGCTCGGCGGGGACGCCGAGGCCGAGGAGATGGACATCCGCGATGATCAGGCGGTCGAGCGGTTGCTGGACGGGCTGCTCGAGCGCCACGGGCGACTCGACCTACTGCTCAACAACGCCGGCGGGCAGTTTCTAAGCCCTGCGGAGGCGATCTCCCCGAAGGGTTTTCGCACCGTGATCGAGCTCAACGTCGTTGGCACCTGGCTGATGACCCATGCCGCGGCGACCAAGGCGTTCATCCCCCGGCAACGGGGCAAGGTCCTGAGCGTCACCCTCTCCCCCCACAACGGCATGCCGGGCATGGTGCATTCCGGGGCCGCGCGAGCCGCGGTCGAGAACATGACGCGCACGCTCTCGATCGAGTGGTCGCGATTCGGGATCACCCTGGTGGCGCTCGCCGCCGGCCAGTTCGGCACCGAGACGATGCGCACCAAGTACCCGAAGGAGGTGGTCGATGCCGTGCCCGGGACGGTTCCGATCGGCCGGCTCGGCACCGAGGAGGAGTGGGGCTGGCTGGTCGCCTACCTCGCCTCGCCCGCGGGCGATTTCTTCTCCGGCACGGTGATCACCCTCGACGGCGCCCGCGACAACTGGTTCGGCCGCTGGCCGCCGGGCGCCTACGGCGACTCCGGCGAGCCGCCCGCCGAGGAGCGCAAGCCAGCGCGCTGACGTCCCCGTTCCCTCACACTCCGCGCACCCCGCACGCGGTTGGCCCCGCCACCCTGCGCCCATGCCCGTCGAGTCGCACCTTGACCGTCTCAGGGACGGCAAACGTGCGACTCGACGTCTCAGCCTGGCGATCCTGGCGCTGGCGAATCGCCAGCATGGCGTCGTCTCGCGGGTCCAGCTTCGGGCCCTCGGGACGACCGAGGAGAGGATCGAGGGGTGGATCGGCTCCGGGCGTTTGATCGTCATCCACCGCGCGGTCTACGCCGTCGGCCATCGCGTTCTCAGCGTCGAGGCGCGGTGGATGGCGGGCGTGCTCGTCGGCGGCGACGGGGCAGCGCTGTCGCATCGAGCGGCGGGCGACCTCTGGCAACTGACCGGGCTTCGCCACCCGCAGGCCGAGGTGACCGTTCAGCGCCGGCGCCGGTCGCGCCAGGGCATCCGCTTTCGCGAGAACCCTCTGCCGTGGGACGAGGTCGCCACGTGCTCGGAAATACCGGTCACCACCGTCGCGCGAACGCTCCTCGACCTGGCGGCGGTCATTAGCCGTGCCCGTCTGGAACAGGCGATCGGAATCGCCGAGGCGCGGCGACTCGCCGACTCGCCGTCGCTCGGCGACCTGATCGGGCGCTATCCCGGGCGCCGGGGGTGGCCGCGCTCCGAACCGTGCTCCGCGAGAGCCGGGTGGCGGGCGGGATCACCCGCAGTGAGCTCGAGGTCGCCTTCCTGGAGTTCCTCGACCGGCCTGGCCTGCCGAGGCCCGAAGTGAACGCCGTCGTAGCACCCGGGGCTCGGCGCTTGGAGGTGGACTGCCTCTGGGCCTCGGTCGGACTGGTTGTGGAGCTCGACAGCCGCGCACATCACGGCGACTGGGGCGCCGCCGAACGCGACCGCTCTCGAGACCTATCGCTAACAGCTGCGGGCTATCGCATCGCCCGAGTCACCTGGCGCCGTCTGCATTCCGATGCAGATAGCCTCGAAGCCGAGCTGCGCGCCGTCCTCGCCGCGCCCGCTCGGCGTTGAGTCGTACGTTGACCGTCTCAGGGACGGCAAAGGTGCGACTCGACCGTTGGTGGACGCCGGGGCGAGCGACTCAGGTGAACATGCCGCCGAACTGGCCTCCGGTCACGTTCAGGACCTGGCCGTGGACGTAGTCGGCGAGTCCGGAGCAGAGGAAGAGCACCGGCCCGGCGGCCTCCTCGGGCTGTGCCGGCCGGCCGAGAGGAATCACCATCGTCGCCATCGCCCGCATCTGCTCGGGGATCCCGAGGTCGACCTTCTCGCCGCTCGCGGTCTCGAGCTGCTCGCCCTTCTCCTTGGCCTGGGTGAGCCGCGTCTCGACGAAGCCGAAGGCGACCGCGTTGCAGTTGATCTTGAACTGTCCCCACTCCTTGGCGAGCGTCTTGGTCATCCCGACGACCCCGGCCTTGGCCGCCGAGTAATTGACCTGGCCGGCGTTGCCCATCGTGCCCGAGATCGAGGAGACGTTGACGAGCTTGCGGAAGACCTCCCTGCCTTCGGCCTGCTCGGCCTTCGCGGCCTCGCGCCAGTGCGGTGCGATCGCGCGCGTGACCCGGAAGGGGACGATCGTGTGGATGTCGAGCATCGCCTGAAACTGCTCGTCGCTCATCCGGTGCACCACCCCGTCCCAGGTGTAGCCGGCGTTGTTGACGATGATGTCGACGCTGCCGAAAGCCTCGACCGCCGTGTCGACGAGCTTGTCGGGCACGCCCGGCTCGGTCAGGTCACCGGCAAAGACCGCGGTCTCGCCTTCGATCTCGCTCGCCGCCTGGTCCGCGACGTCGCCGTCGATGTCGTTGATCAGGACCCTGGCCCCCTCGCGAATGAACAGCTCCGCGGTAGCGCGGCCGATCCCGCGCGCCGAGCCGGTGACGATCGCGGCCTTGCCGTCAAGCAGTCCCATCTTCTCCATTCACTCCCAAGTCGGTTGCATCGTTCCGTGTAAGGGTCGGGACTCTAATCGGATCGCCCGGCCTCGGCCCAACCGGCGCGAGCCGCAACTTGCTCGCGCTCAGCCGCCCAGCATCCGCGCGATCACCAGGCGCTGGATCTCGTTAGAGCCCTCGTAGATCTGGGTGATCTACGGCGTAGGCACGAGCCGTTGCCGCCAGGCACAAAACACCCCGCTGGGACCCGCCAGAGGACGGTTGGCGCTGGCGCGTACTGGCGCATTACTGGCGCATCGCCGACCGGATCCGTTCGCACCGCGCGCGACAATTGCTACATGCGGTACGCGACCCCTAGGAGTTGATGATGCGGTGCCCGGATTGCGGCGCTCGCGCCGAGGTGCCTACTCCGACAGGCCGTCGGCGGTTCACGACGATCGAGCGCCGATCACTCGCGCCGGACGACTTCGTGGCCCGGGTCGCTGAGCTCGGCCTTCACCTCGCCGACTACGAGGACGCAGCCAGCCGACGTCGCCCTCGCGTCGCGCGCGATCGCGGACCCGGAGGAGCGCGCGGTCGCATACCAGCTCGCCGTCGACGCGGCGCCCTCCGGCGCCGTCACCCTCCATGGGGCGGGTCCGCGATGCGTTTCTCCTCATCACAACACCGCCGCGTAGCTCGGCACAAGGAAAACCGCCCCCCACGGACAGGAGCACGCATGACCACGCACGAGATGATCGACATCCTCGAGGGGATCATCCGGGACGAGAGCACCAACGCAACCGCCCGCTGCACCGCGATTCGGACGCTGATGCGGATCGAGGACCACGGGGGCTCGCGGGAGCTGGATGAGGAGGCGAGCGGATTTGCAGAACTCGACGCGTTCGCGCCGCGCCGCCGGCCGACAGATCGGCGGCGCTCGAGCTGATGGCGCTTTGCTACGCGGTCCACGAGGCCGCGTCGACGGCGAGGGCGTCGAGCTCCGGGGTTAAGGGCCGATGCGGTAGGGCCGCATCATCTCGTTGTCCTCGTGCTCGAGGATGTGGCAGTGCCAGACGAACAGACCGGCGCGGTCGAAGTGAGCCTTCACGCGCGTGATCTCGTCCGGGTAGGCGATCACCGTGTCCTTGCGATTCGCCTCCCAGCTCTCCGGGGGCCGCGGTCCGCCGTCGCCGATCGGCTCGCGGTCGAGGGCCTCGAAGGTGACCTCGTGGATGTGGATCGGGTGCGCGTCGGCGGTGAAGTTGTAGATCTCCCACACCTCGATCGCTCCCAGCTCCGGGTTCTCGGTGGACGGCTCGTCCCAGCCGAGCGGGTTGCCGGTGCTGTCGGGGTTGAGGGTTCCCAGGTCGGCCTCGACCGGTCCGAACGGCTCTTCGCTCTCGCAGTCGAGGACGACGTTGCCGTGCTCGTCGGTGCGAATGAACACCGTCGCCGAGTCCTGCTCGTTGAGCGACACTTGGCGCGTGTTGGTGGCGGCGCCGAGGGGGGCGAGCGCCGGGAACCCGAGCTGGTCCGGCGGCGTGCTCGGGTCGGGAGCCGTCGCCGGGACGACCCGTAAGCGCATCACCTGCCCGGTCGTATCCGGGTTGGCCGGCTCGAAGTCGACGCCCGGCACCCCGCCCCCGAACGGGTCGTCGGGGGCGATGTTCAGCAGGGTGATCTCCGTTCCGATCGGGACGTCGGTGAAGTCGACGATCACGTCGGCGCGCTCCGCGGGGCCGAGCAGCACCTCGGACAGCTCGACCGGCGCCGGCAGGAAGCCGCCCTCATTGCCGATCTGCCAGAACGGCAGGTCGTTGTCCATCCGCAGGATCAGGAAGCGGGAGTCGCAGCCGTTTAGAAGGCGGAAGCGGTAGCGGCGCCGCTGCACATCGAGCGATGGCCAGGTCTTGCCGTTGACGACGGTCGCGTTGCCGAAGAACTCGGGGTTCCAGATCGGCGCGACGTCGCTCGGCCCGCCACAGGCCGGGTCGGGCATGAACGGGATCTGCAGCTGGGCCGGGTCGAGGCCCTCGAAGTAGGCGCGGTTGTCGGGATAGAACAACGAGCCGTCGTCGTTGAAGGAGCGGTCCTGGATCACGATCGGGATCTCGAAGTAGTCGAGGCCAGGCGGATCGCCGAGCGCCGGCGCCGGACCGGGGAGGGTCCCGACGACCGCATCGTCGTCGGGTCCGCCGCGCAGCAGGTAGAAGCCGGCCGGCCCGGCGTAGACGTTGGCGCGCGTCATCCCGAGCGTGTGGTCGTGGTACCACATCGTCGCCGCGCGCTGGTCGTTCTCGTATTGGAAGACCGCGCTGCCGGGCGTCCAAGCCTGATGAAGCTTGGCCTGGGCCTGGGCCTTGAACGTGCGATAGAACGAACCCCTCCTGGCATACCCCGCCGGGATATTGCGCGCATGAGGCAGGTACCAGGCCTCGGGGTAGCCGTCGCTCTCCTCCGCGCTGTGGCCGCCGTGAAGGTGGGTGACGATCGGCACCGGGCCCCGGTAGGGGGCCTGGTCGCTGCCGTGGTCGTCGCGATGGCGCGCGCCGCCTGGCGGGTTGGCCCAGTGAAGCGTCTGATCGACCGGCAGCAGGTGAGGGCGAAACTCGCCGTTCGGCTTGACGAGGTCGTTGATCCACTTCACCCGCGTCGGCCGCCCCCACGCGGCCTCGATCGTGAACGCCGGGTAGTTGAACGTCTCGGGGTGGTTGACCGACCCGTAGCTCCAGACGGTCGTCGGGTCCAGCCCCATGCCTGCCGGCAGGATGTGCTGGGAAAACTCGCGCACGGCGATCTCGTAGTAGTCGATGCCCACGCGTGGCTTGCCGGGAAGGCTTTTGCTGTGCGGCATCGCCGGCGGGATCACCAGCGGCGTTACGTACTTCGGGATCGAGAGCGGGTCGAGCACGCTCGCCGCAATCGGAATCGGCTGCGCCACGGCCCGGCCGTCAGCGAACCGCCACAACAGCAGGCCCGCACTCGCGCCCATCCCGGATTGCACGAACCGGCGCCGGGTGATCCCCGCTCCGGGGACGGAACCGGGGGTGTTCGCTCTGTCCTCCGTGTGCACCGTTGCGACCCCCTTTGACTCCTCTCGCTCCTCCGCGGCGGAGTCGACGGTGAATCCGACGCCCACAACCCTAATGCCCACTGAAGCCTTGCGCAACTCGTTCCGATCGGACCCGGGAGTCCCGACAGCGCCGACTAACGCCGCTTGCTCCCGGAAAGGACGACAACCATTAGCCGTGCCGCGTCTCGCTCGCGCGAGGAGGAGAAGGGCGACGTAGGCCGGTGGGTCGGCGCCGTCACACTTCGCTGTACGCGAACCGAGGAGGAGCGATGGACCTCATGGAGACGATCTCGGCCGCCCGCGATGCGATCACCGTCAAGCGCGTCTACGGCGAGCCCTACGAGCGAAACGGCGTCGTGGTGATCCCGGCCGCCGCAGTACAGGGCGGCGGCGGAGGCGGTGGCGGCGAGGGGGACGGGCAGTCGGGCAGCGGTGGCGGATTCGGGTTGCGCGCCAGGCCCGTCGGCGCATATGTGATTCGAGGCGAGCAGGTGAGTTGGGAACCCGCGATGGACCTCAACCGGGTGATCCTCGGCGGCCAGCTCCTCGCCCTGGCAACTTTGCTCGTCGTGCGCTCGATCGCCCGTCGCCGAGGCTGATTAGAGGATCGCCGTCGCCGACGCTTCGTTCGGGACGAGGTGGCGATAGCGCCCCTCCCAGCGGAGGAACGGTCCATCTCCGACGTGGCCTCGGGCGTCCGAGCTGAAATCGAGCAGCAGCAGTCGTTCGACCGAAGCTGGCAGTCCTACGCCGGCGTGCTCGGGGCTCGGATCGTCGCCGTCGTGGACGCCCGCCGGGCGTTCGCCAAGCGCGAGCTCGGGGGCGCGGGCCTTCAGGCAGTCGCTGGTCGACCTCGCGTCGGTCGGCGAGCTGCTCGCCGACGAGTTGCCACGGCCGCGTATCTGATCCAGGCTGTCCCGCCTCGGAACTGGCTTACTTGCGAACCGAGGCCCGATGTGAGAGGTCGGCAGACCACCACTCTGAAGCTACGGGGGAACCACATGACAAGGAAGTCAACTGCGCTGGCGGGCGCTGCTGCCATCGTGATCGCGCTCGTCTTTGCGCTCGCCACCAGCGTCGCCGTGGCCCGCGCGGACAGCGTCACCGATTGGGATCAGATCGCCGCCGCGGCACTGCAGTCGCCGGGAACGGCCACGCCACCCGGGGCGGGCCAGGCCGCACCGTCGATCGTGCACCTGGCGATGGTCCATGCCGCCGTCTATGACGCGGTGAACGCGATCGATGGCGGCCACGAGCCGTACGTCTCTTCGCCCGCGGCCGAGCCCTGGTATTCGCAGGACGCCGCCGTCGCGGCCGCCGCACGCCATGTACTCGTCAACGGCGGGCTCGGCATCCCCGCCGCGCGCCTGCCCCATCATCGAGGCCGCGTACCAGGCCACGCTCGGTGCGATCGCCGACGGACCAGCGAAGGCTGGCGGGATCGCCACCGGCGAGGCCGCCGCAGTCGCGCTGTTGGCGGCACGCGCGGGCGACGGGCGCTTCGGGCCGTTCCGCTTCACCGTCGGGACGCTGCCAGGCGAATGGCGGCCGACCAGCGGCGTCAACGACCCCTTTGCCTCGTTGAAGGACGTCACGCCGTTCGTGCTTCGCAATCCTGATCGGTTCCGCGATCGCGCGCCGCACGGCCTAAGAACGCGCGCCTACGCCGCCGACTTCAACGAGGTCAAGGCGGTCGGGATCGGTGGGGAGCACGGTCCGCACGCCCGGCCAGACCGCCAGCCGAGTACTGGGGCCTGACCAACCCGGCCGCGACGATGTCGAGCATCCTCCGCTCGGTCGCGAACGGTCAGGGCGGCACGCTTGCCGACCACGCCCGGCTGCTCGCCCGCGCCTACACGAATGGGGCGGATGCGCTGATCCTTACGTGGCGTGACAAGGCCCGCTACAGCTTCTGGCGGCCGGTCACGGCCATTCAAGAGGCCGCGAGCGACGGCAACCCGGCCACCGAGGCGGACCCGGCATGGCTGTCGCTGATCGCCAGCCCGCCGTATCCCGAGCATCCGTCCGGCCTGGCGGCGCTCGGCTGCGCAGTGGCGGACACGATGCAGCACTTCTACGGCCGCGACGAGGCGACGTTCAGCGGCACCACGCCGGGCAACGTGACGCGCACGTTCACGAGCTTCTCGGAGTTGTGCGCCGACATCGTCGACGCGCGGGTGTGGTCCGGCGTCCACTTCCGCTTCGCGGACGAGGAGGCCGCGAAAATCGGGCGCCGCGTCGCCCACTGGGGCAACCGGCACGCCTTCCGCTGACCGCCTGAGGCTCGTCGTAGGCGCCGGGTCATGCCGCGCCATCACGTCCCAGTACCCGCAGGCATCGACAACGGCGAGATCATCGAGACCGTCCACGCCCCGGGGCAACTGATGAACCCAGTTGAAGCGAGCAATCAACCCCTAAGCCCCGAGCCCGCTCCCGCAAAGGACGAAAAGCGGCTATGTCGCTCTTCGTCCAACGCGCCTACTCCGACAGCCCGGCGGCTTCGAGGGCCTCGGCTTGGTCGAGGAAGCCCTCCGCCTTCAGGACCTTCCCGCCCCGGACGGTGAATACCCAACCCATCGGGGAGTCGATCTCGACTCCGCTCTCACGTCCGCGGGCCTGAACGCGCCCGAGAGCAAGGACGCGACCCCCGATGTCGCGAAACTCGCCCCACTCGTCAGTTCTATCGCCGCGTCGAAGTCCCCGCAAGCAAGCGCGTCGTAAACGCGGCGCAGGATCTCCACGTTCTCCTCCGACATCGCCCACGCAGTATCGCGCGTTGCTCTGGCCTAGCTGAGCAGGAGCTATGGAACGGCCAGAACACCGTCTACTTGCCTACTCCGACAGCCCGGCGGTTTCGAGGGCCTGCTCCCGAGTCGCGTACTCCCGTCCTCTGGCGATCTTGCCGTCGCGTATGGAGATGACGACCGCGTAGCGAATATCGATCTCGGCATCGCTGTCCTTCATTCGCCCCACGCTGCGCAGAACGGCGACCACCTGATCGTCCTCCTCGATCAGTTCCTCGATCTCGATCCGGATCGCATCGAACGTCTCCTCCCACTGCTCGTAGTACTGGCGCATCCCGTCAGGTCCACGAATAACGCCAACGTCATCGATGTAGCCCTCGACCGCTCGCCACTCGATGTCTGGGTGCCAGAACTCGGCAACGGCATCCAACCCGCCGCTGTCGTACGCCGCGAAATAGCGCCGCACGATCTCGACATTCTTTTCCGACATCGCCCGCTCAGTATCTCGCTCTGGCCGTGGCCTAGCTGAGTTGGTGGGCCGCCCAGCCCATATCAGCGGGGTCGAAATCCCGGGGCCGGGATGTCGCCCGACCCCGGGAACGTGGCCAGATCAGCCGAGCGACTCCATGATCAGCGGCACGGCCTCCTCGACCGGCAGCATCACCTTGCTGTCGTACTCCACCCACTGCGTGTAGTTCTGCAGGTTCCGGTACGCACCGGCCACATCGTCGGTATCAGCGATCACCACGCCGTGGCCGCCGTCGGCGGCCACATAGTGCGCCGTCGTGCCGGGCCCGGCACCGTGCTCGGCGAAGACCTGCAGCACCTTCTTGGTCTCCTCATTACTGAGGAAGGGCTTGATCTTGTACGTCGTCATGAAGATCATGCTTCACGCCCCCTTCTTTACGGTTGTTGCTTGCTTAGCGACCCTACACCCGCATCCCATGCAAGGCGACATTTTGGGCGTCGGAACAACTAAGCAGTAGCTCTCAGGAGGGCAGAACGGCTGCGGTCAACGCCTCGGGGGGCGCTACTCCCGCAGCCCGGCGGCTTCGAGGGCCTGGGCCTCGGTGGGGACAAAGCACCACCAGATGATCTTTCCGTGGCGCCACTCGCCGACCTGCCAGAGCATCTGTTCCATCGGCGCATCGCTCTCGACGCCATGGCCGTGCATGCGCAGCCGCGCAATCGTCAGGTCTCCAGCGTCTCGCACGTCCTCGAGCTCCGCGATGAAGTCTGGGTAGACGTCGAGAAGGCCCTCCCACCAGCTTCGGACACCGTCGCGGCCATGGTAGGGCTCGCCACCGTCGACCTGCATGAGGTATGAGATGAACTCGAGGTCGGGGTCGCAGAGTGCGAGGAAGGCCTCAAGATCGCGCCGGTTGAAGGCGTCGATCGCTCGGTGGAGCAGCTCGACGTTCTCCTCCGACATCGCCTACCTCGCCAGCCCGACGGCTTCCCAAGAGCCGCGACCCGGAGGCCGCGACTCTTGGGATCATCGATCTCCCGTGCGACCTATTCGGGGAGCGCTGCGACGTAGAAGGGCAGATTCGTGAGAATCGCCGGAGCAGCGGCGGCCAAAGCCGTGTTCACGAACACGTGCTGATTGTCGTTGGGGGCCGTCGGCGCGCAATCCGAGCCGACGCCCGCTCCTCCGGTGCAGAGAGTCGCGTTGGCGATCACCCTGGCGTTGGTCCCGGTGGCCGTCAGCGCCCGGCCCGAGACATCCTCACCAAAGTCGATCTCATAGGAGCCGTTCCCGCGGGCCACAACCGAAATGCCACCCGACTGGTCCACAATGGTCCCGTTGGACTGGACGGCCGCCCAAAGAGTCTGCTGATCGTCGCTCAGTCTCTCTCGTGCTACGGCTCCGTCCTGGATCTTGTTGCCGGTTACGGCGTCGGCCGCGATCTTCTTCGTGCTCACCGCCTTCTTGTGGAGCTTCTGTTTCGTCACGGCGCCCTGCTTGATGTCGCTGGTGCCGATCGTCGCGGCCGCCCAGCTGATGCCGCCGATCGCCACGAACAGCGCGATCGACGCGACGACCAGCGCCGGCGACGGCCGAAACCGCCTCAAATTTCGCATAAAAACCCTCCACATCTGGCCAGGGACGAGGGTCCCCGGCTGCGTTGCCGTTCGGGCAATCCTCTTCGACCTTGCGCTGTCGTGTCAAGGATGGTGGCCGGACCGAGCCGGGGGAAGGTCGCGCCGGAAATCCAACGCCTCTGCGGACCGCCGCCCGAATCCGGGGCGACTGCGATGGCTGGGCGGAAGGGGAGGGTCGGAACCGCGCTCGCGAGCATCCTCCGACTGCCGCGTCGCTCGGCACAAGGAAAACCGCCCCCCCCCACAGACAGGAGCACGCATGACCACTGACGAGATGATCGAGATCCTCGAGGGGATCATCCGGGACGAGAGCACCAACGCAACCGCCCGCTGCACCGCGATTCGGACGCTGATGCGGATCGAGGACGACGGGGGCTCGCGGGGGGTGGATGAGGAGGCGAGCGGATTTGCAGAACTCGACGCGTTCGCGCCGCGCCGCGGGCCGACAGATCGGCGGCGCTCGAGCTGAAGGCGCTCTGCTACGCGGTCAAGAAGGCCGCGGCGATGCCGCCGCCTTGGGTTATTCCGGGGTAGCTGCCACAAGGGGTGAAGGCCTTCCGACGCAGCTTGTCGTTAACCGCCCAGTGGACCTTCTTACCCTTTCGGGCGGCACGTCCGTGGCAGTGACCGAAGCTGGCGCCAACCCCGGTACAGCGCCACTTGTTGGATTGCGGGTTCCCCCGAATCGCCCGTTTTGCGATCCGTCGCGCCTTCGAGCAGCCCATATTCGTGGCGCCAACGTAGTAGGCGGCTTGGAGGACCGGCTTGCATCCGCGATCGGCGGGCCCACCATCGGTTCCTGGCATGTCCCGGGTCAGTTTCTGGGTCGGGCACGTGTAGAGCTTGAAGTCAGAGCTCCCCAGGCCCTTGAAACGAACTCCACCTTGGAGAACATGCGCTTGCCAGCGCAATTGCGCTCCGGCTTGGAGAGACGAACCGCAACATTGCCGCGCTTCGCGACGAGCACGATCGTGCGCTGTGGGGGACGCTGCTCCATGGCGGTCTGAGGCTGGGTGAAGCGCAGGCCCTCCGCTGGGGCGCCGTCGACCTCGCTCGCGGGACGATCCGCGTCGAGCGGGGCTGGGACGCGAAGGTGGGCGAGATCGAGCCGAAGAGTCGCGCCGCGCGCCGCACGATCCCGATCGTCCCGACGCTGCGCGACCTGCTCGTGTCCCACAAGTTGAGCGCTGGGCGCGACCAGGGATTCGTGTTCGGCACCGACGACGACCGTTCAGCCCGCGCTCAGTAACCGATCGGGCGGATACGGCGTGGCGCAGGGCCGAGCTCGAGCGGATCACGCCGCACGAGGGGCGGCACGTCTGCGCGTCGATCTTCATCGCCGCGGGCCTGAACGCGAAGGCGGTCAGCGTGCTCATGGGCCACAGCTCGATCGCGATCACCTTCGTCGTCTACGGCCACTTGTTCGAGGGGTCAGAGGCCGAGGCGGCCGAGGCGCGTACCTCGAAGCTCAGGAAGAGCGGGCCGCGGAGCAGGTCAGGTCAGCCGAGCCGACCCGCGCGAGCGGCTGACTGGCGCAAAAACTGGCGCATCCCGCCGCCGGGCGCCGGATACGAAGAAGCCATCGCCGCCCGGTTAGTGGCGGTTTGCAGGGGTTTACATCGTCCGCGCGATCACCAGCCGCTGGATCTCGTTCGTGCCCTCGTAGATCTGGGTGATCTTCGCGTCGCGCATCATCCGCTCGACCGGGTATTCGCTGACGTAGCCGTAGCCGCCGAGCACCTGCACCGCCTCGGTTGTCGCCCACATCGCCGTGTCGGAGGCGATCAGCTTCGCCATCGCCGAGTACTTGCCCATGTCGGTGGCGCCGGCGTCGACCTTGGAGCAGGCGCTGTAGAGCAGCTCGCGGGCGGCGGCCGTGCGCGACTCCATATCGGCGAGCTTGAACTGGATTCCCTGGAAGGAGGCAATCGGCTTGCCGAACTGCCGGCGCTCCCGCGCGTAGGCGGCGGCGTAGTCGGTCGCTCCCTGGGCGATCCCGACCGCCTGCGCGGCGACCCCGAGCCGCGAGCGGTCCAGGGTGGCCATCGCTACCTTGAACCCCTGGTTCACCTCGCCGATCAGGTTCTCGCCTGGGACGCGGACGTTGTCGAAGATCGGCTGGCCCGTGGGCGACCCGCGGATCCCCATCTTGTGCTCCAGCTTGCCGACCGCGAAGCCCTCGCGCTCGGCCTCGACCACGAACGCCGAGATGCCGCGAGAGTGGCCCTGCTCGGGATCGGTGATCGCGAAGCAGATATAGAAGTCGGCCACTCCGAGGTTGGTGATCCAGTTCTTGGTCCCCTCGATCACCCAGTCCGCGCCGTCGCGCACGGCGCGGGTGCGCATCCCGCCCGGGTCCGAGCCGGCGTCAGGCTCCGAGAGCGCGAAGGCCGGCGACCACTCGCCCGAGGCGCACCGAGGCAGAAAGCGCTGTTTGAGCTCTTCGGTGCCGAAAAGCTTGATCGGCAGCGTCCCGAGCTCCTGGATCATCAGGATCAGGGCGCTCGAGGCGCACGCCTTGGCGACTTCCTCGACCGCGATGTTGAGCATCAGCGTCCCGGTCCCGGTGCCGCCGTGCTCGGCCTCGAAGGGCAGCCCCATCAGGTCATGGGAGCCGAACAGCTCGCGGATGTCGCGCGGGTACTCGGCCGTTTCGTCGATCTCGGCCGCCCGCGGCGCCACCCGCTCGACCACCATCTTGCGGATCGCCTCGCGAAAGTCGGAGAACTCCTCCGGGATCGCGTAGGGGGCCGGTTCGTCGGCGGTCGCGGTCACGCCCCCAGGCTAGCTGCCCCGGGCGCCCGGATCAGGCGAGGCGGGCGCCGGGCGCCGGGGCTCGATCGAATCGCCACCGGCGGAACCGGATCGAGCGATCGCGCGGTTTCGCCCTAGTCGGCGAGGACCGCCGATCGCAGCGGCGGAAAGTCTGCGAGTAGGTCAGCGGCGTCGATCTGGAACATGTCCACGGGCTCGGGCAGGCCGCGGAATCGCCAGGCGCCGAGGGCCCTCAGGCTGACCCCGTCCGCGAGCGTTTCGAGCACGTCCGCGCGGACGGCTGAGGACATCACGATCTGGCCGCCGTGCGCGGCGAAGCAGATGCGTGCAGCCGCGTGGACCGAGATCCCGACATAGCCGGTGTCGGTAAGCGACGGACGCCCCCGATGGAGGCCGATTCGGAGCCGCACCTCAGCGCCCTCTGGCCAAGCGCCGACCAGCATCTGCCTCTGGATCGCAAGCGCGGCCTCCAGCGCTGCCGGGGCGCGTTCGAAGACCGCGAAGGTATCGTCGCCGCGGGCGGACACGAGGTGGCCACCGGCCGACCGGACCGCGGCGCGCACCAGGCGGCGGAGATCGGCGAGCAAGGGGGCGTAATGATCGTCGAGGCGCGCGAGGAGCTCAGTCGAGCCCTCGATGTCGGTCAACAGGAAGGTGATGTTGCCCCTCGGCAGCTTTCGCTGGGGTTGCAGCTGCGCGCTGATGAAACCGATCGGCATGATCCCGTGCTTCTTTGCCGCCCGCAGCAGCCGGCTGCGCGCCCGGTCGCGCGCGTCATCGTCCTCGAATGCCACCTGGCTGAACCGCGCGAGCGCGTTCCGGACATGCGCCGGGTCGTGAATCGGCAAGCGGCGTCGACCGCGCGAATCGATGTACGCGAAGGCGCTGTCGGGGAGCTGCGCGCGCTGCTTCGCGGTCAGCGGTGGCACGCGCGCATGATCGCAAGAAGACTTCCCGCTAGAGGCCCGAGCCGGCGGCCGAGGATCTCCTTCATCACCTCGTCGGTGCCCGCCGGGCTGACCGCGGCGCTGGTGCTCGGCCGAATGCGCCGCCGGGTGGCGCTGCTCGACGGCGATGACCCGGCGCACGCCCCGAGCGAGGCAGTCCACGGCTTCCTCGGTCACGACGGGGCGCCTCCCGCCGACCTGCGACGGATTGGCCGGGAACAGCTCGCTCCGTACACGAGCGTCGACACGCGGATGGCCGAAGTAGGCGGTGCGAGCGTCGAGGACGGAGGATTTTCACTGCACGTCGGGGGCGAGGTGATCGCGGCGGCCTTCGTGCTGCTCGCGGCGGGCATGCGCTACCGCCCGCCCGCCATCGATGGGATCGACCGGGTCTGGGCGCGGGGCGCCTATCACTGTCCCTACTGCCATGGATGGGAGGTACGCAACCTGCCGCTGGCGGCGCATGGAGCCGACGAGATGGGCGTTCACCTGGCGCTGCTTCTGACCTCGCTCAGCGGCGACGTGGTCCTGCTCACAGACGGCGACGATGGCCTGGCGCCGGAGCAGAAGGCCGAGCTCCTCGATGCCGGGATCGCGATCCGCGAGCAGCCGATTGCCCGGCTCGAGAGCGAGGGCGACCGGCTCGCCCGGGTGGCGTTCGCCGATGGCGCGACCGAGGAGCGAGCCGGACTGTTCTTCGCCCCCGCGTTCGACCCTTCCCCGCTGATCGTGGAGCTCGGCTGTGAGACCGACGACTCCGGCGCGATCGTCATCGACTCCGAGGGCCGCACCTCGGTGCCCGGGCTGTTCGCCGCCGGCGACGCGACGACCGAGAAGAAGGCGGTCGTTTTGGCCGCCGCCGCCGGGTCGCGTGCCGCCTACGCGATCAACGCCGAGCTCGCACACCGCCGGGGGGCGGCGCGCATCGGCTGAACCCGATCTCGAGGACGTCCTCGCATCGCCAGAGCGACGCGGTCGAAGGCGCGGGGGAGGCGGAGATCCGCCCTGTTGCTTGCTACAGGCCAAGCTGCTTGCCGAGGATCTCCTTCATCACCTCGTCGGTGCCGCCGCCGATCGGGCCCAGCCGGGCGTCGCGCAGCGCCCGCTCGACCCCGTACTCGCGCATGTAGCCGTAGCCGCCGAGGATGTGGACGACCTCGTCGGCGACCTCGACGCAGGCCCGCTGCGTGTACAGCTTGGCCTTGGTGACGTCGGCAATGGTCTCCTCGCCGGCGACGAAGCGGCGCAGCGCGTGGTAGGTGAGCGCCCGTCCGACCTCGGCTTGGACGCCGATCTCGGCGATCTTGTGGCGGATCGCCTGGAGGGAGCCGATCGAGCGGCCGAACGCCTGGCGCTCGCCCGCATAGGAGATCGCCACCTCGAGCAGCCGGCGCATCGCGCCGACCGCCCCGAGCGCCATCAGCAGCCGCTCCCAGGCGAAGTTCTCCATGATCAGGTAGAAGCCCCGGTTCTCATCCCCGAGCAGGTTCTCCTCGGGGACCTCGACGTCGGTGAACGAGAGCTCAGCGGTGTCGGAGGAATGCCAACCCATCTTCTCCAGCTTGCGGGCGACCTCGTAGCCCGGCATCTCGCGCTCGAGGATCAAAAACGAGATCCCCTGATGGCCGCCATCCGGGGTCGTCTTCACCGCGCAGACGAGGAAGTCGGCGCGGACCCCGTTGGTGATGAAGGTCTTCGCGCCATTGACCACATAGCCACCCTCGACCCGGCGCGCCTCGGTGCGGATCGAGGCCACGTCAGAGCCCGCGCCGGGCTCGGTGATTCCGAGCGCGGCGATCTTGCGGCCGGCGATCGCGGGACGCAGGAAGCGCTCACGCTGGTCGGCGGTGCCGAACCGGAACACCGGCGGAGTGGCGATCCCGGTGTGCGCGCCGAGCCCGGCGCCGACGCCTCCCGAGGCTCCGGCCGCGGCCAGCTCCTCGGCCCAGACCGCGTCGTGGACGTAGTCGCCGCCCTGGCCGCCGAGCTCGACCGGGTACTTGAGCCCGAGGAAGCCGAGCTCCGCGGCCCGCGTGTAGAGCTCGCGGGGAAACTGGCGCGCCGCCTCCCACTCGTCAACGTGGGGGGCGATCTCGGTCCGCACCCAGCGGGCGATCGTCTCCCGCAGCTGCTCGTGCTCGTCGGTGAACGGGGGCAGGAGCGCCCGCTCACCGCTGTCCCTGACGATCGCCGGGCCCGCCGTCACCGGGCGATTGTCGCAAGCGGGCGGGTGCGGAGCATTGCCTGAGGTCCGCCGACCGGGGCGCCGTTCTCGCCAAGCTCCGGGTCGAGGGGTGACGCTTCCATGTCCGGATCGAACCTAGCGTGCTCCTGGGCCGCGCCATTGCTCGAGCGTGGTGTAGCCGCGTTCGCCGAAGGCAAAGCCGAGCAGGTCTCCGGTCGGGTTGGCGCGGTCGCCGTGGTGGTAGGCGCGAACCTCGGCGATCTTGCCGTCACGAAGGCGAAACCACTCGGTGCCACGGTTGAGCCGCTTCTCGCCCGACTTCGGGTCGCGCCAGGTCATCGTCCACTCGATCACCGCCTCCTCACCGTCGGCGATGCCGTGCTCATACCACCACTGGCCCTCGAGGTTGTCGATCGCCCAGCGTGCGTTCTCGGCGATCGCACGCCCGCGGTGAGGCCCGAGGCGGGTGTAGTAGTGGGTTGCGTCGTCGGTGAGGTGGGAGGCGATCAGGTCGACGTCACCGGTGTTGAGCGCCTCGTAGTAGCTGCGGATGTGGTCGAGGTTCGAGATCCCAAGAATCTTTCACGGAATGTCGATCTGCGCCCCGTCGTTCGTCGTTAGGGTGAAGGCGGCGAAGACCGCGCCGCCCCAAAACGACAGGAGGACCCGATGAAGTACATGCTGATCATCGCGGGCGAAGAAGGCGGGATGGAGGACGTGAGCCCGGAGGAGATGAAGGCGGTGATGGATCGCTGGTCCGCCTACGGGCAGGAGCTGGTCGACGCGGGCGCGTTCGTCGTCGGCGAGGCGCTGCAGGAGAGCGCCACCGCAACCACGGTCCGGATCGGCGACGACGACGAGCGAATGGTCACCGACGGCCCGTTCGCGGAGACCAAAGAGCAGGTCGGCGGCTTCTACTTGATCGAGTGCGCTGATCTCGACGAGGCGATCGGTTGGGCGAAGAAGGTGCCGCTGCGGGCGGGCGGGATCGAGGTGCGGCCGGTGATGGACTTCAGCGGGTCCGGCTACGAAGCGCCGTCCGCCGCGACCGCGGAGGCCTCCTCGTAGAGGCGCCGGCCGGGGTCGTCGACCGCACTTTCCGGCACGAGTCCGGACGTGCGGTCGCGACCCTGATCCGGGTCCTCGGCGACTTCGACGCCGCCGAGGAGGCGGTTCAGGAGGCGTTCGTGGTCGCGCTCGAGCGTTGGCCGCGCGACGGCGTGCCCGCCAACCCCGGCGCCTGGATCACCCGGGTTGCCCGCAACCGGGCCATCGATCGGCTGCGCCGCGAGCGGACGCTGGACGCCAAGCGACCCCAGCTCGAGCGTCTTGAAGCGCTGCGCGTCGCCGGCGAGGACGAGCCCGACGAGGTCGCGGAGCCGGCGGTTGCGGACGACAGGCTGCGGCTGATCTTCACCTGCTGTCATCCGGCCTTCGCCCCCGAGGCGCGGGTGGCCCTAACCTTGCGGACCCTCGGTGGTCTGAGCACCGCCGAGATCGCGCGCGCGTTCCTGACCTCGGAGTCGGCGATGGCGCAACGGCTGGTGCGCGCAAAACGCAAGATCCGTGCCGCGCGGATCCCGTACGAGGTGCCGGCGGCCGATCAGCTGCCCGAGCGCCTGCCATCGGTGCTGGCGACCGTGTACCTGATCTTCAACGAGGGCTATTCCGCCTCCGGCAGCGACGAGCTGATCCGGCGCGAGCTCTGCGCCGAGTCGATCCGACTTGCCCGGGTCCTCGGGGAGATCATGCCCCGAGAGCGAGAGATCGACGGCTTGCTCGCCCTGATGCTGCTCCACGACGCGCGGCGGGCGGCTCGTATCGACGCGCGCGGCGAGCTCGTCCTGCTCTCCGATCAGGACCGCTCGCTCTGGGATCGCCAACAGATCGAGACCGGCCTCGAGCTCGCTCGTCGCGCCCTCGCGGTCCGGGGCGTGGTCGCGTCGTCGGCGCCGGGCCCCTACGCGCTCCAGGCCGCGGTTGCGGCCGAGCACTGTCGCGCGCCGACCGCTTCCGATACCGACTGGGATCGAATCCGGCTGCTCTACGACTGGCTCTTGCGGGTGCAGCCGTCCCCTGTGGTCGAGCTCAACCGCGCGGTCGCGATCGCGATGGCGGAGGGCCCGCAGCCCGGTCTCGACGCCCTCGACGCGATCGAGGGGCTCGACGCCTACCTGCACCTGCACTCGGCGCGCGCCGACCTGCTGCGGCGCGCCGGACGCACCCGCGAGGCCGCGAACGAGTACGACCGCGCGCTCGAGCTGTCCGCGAACCCGGTCGAGCGCTCGTTCCTCGAGCGCCGGCGCGCAGGGCTCGCTCAGTAGCCGCCCGAGGACTGCTGGGTCGTGGTCTGTTCGGCCGACTCGCCCTGAGTCTGGGAATCGGAGTCGGAGTCGTCGTCGGAGCCGCAGCCCGCGAGCGCACCCGCGGCCAGGGCGGCGCCGATGGCGACCGTCGTCAGAGTGGCGCGAATCTTCATCTCGACCAGTTGATACGACCGAGGCAGCCCGCGGAGTGCTAGAGGCCGTAGGAACGGCCGATCACATCGAGCATGATCTCGTCCGTCCCCGCCCCGATCCGATTCAGGCGCTGGTCGCGGTAGGCGCGCTCGATCTCGTACTCCTTCATGTAGCCGTAGCCGCCGTGGATCTGCACGCACTCGTCGGCGACCTCGTGACAGACGCGGGTCGCGAAGAGCTTCGCCATCGTGATCTCGCGGACCGGGTACTCGCCGTTGGCGAACCGCCAGGCGGTCGCATGCACCATCTGCTTCGCCGCCTCGATCTTGGTCGCCATGTCGGCGAACTTGTGCCGGATCACCTGGAAGCGGCCGATCGGGCGCCCGAACGCCTCGCGCTCCTTGGCGTACTCGAGCGTGCGCTCGAACATCCGCTCGCAGGACGCGTAACAGCCGGCGGCCGCCACCAGCCGCTCCCCTTGGAGCTCCCAGGAGATGTGGTAGAAGCCCTTGCCGATCTCACCCAGGACCGCGTCCGCAGGGACGCGCATGTCATCGAACGCGAGCTCGCCGGTGTCGGAGGCGTGCATGCCCATCTTCTCCAGCTTCCTTGAAATCTCAAAGCCGGGCACGGTGTCGCAGTTCTCATCGCGCAGGTCGACCACGAACAGGGTGATCCCGTCGTGGCGCTTCTCCGGGTCGGTCTTCGTCACCAGGACGCAGAAGTCGGCCCGGGCGCCGTTGGTGATGAAGGTCTTGGCGCCGTTGATCACATATTCGTCGCCGTCGCGGACCGCGGTCGTCCGGATCCCGGCCACGTCGGAGCCGGCGCCGGGCTCGGTGATTCCCAGACAGCCGATCCGCTCCCCCCTGATTCCCGGTACCAGGTAGCGCTGCTTTTGCTCCTCGGTGCCGAGCAGGTGCACCGGCGGTAGCACCATGTCGGTCTGCACCGCGAAGCCCATGTTGGTTCCGCCCGAGCCCGAGTAGCTCATGCACTCGGCGCGCACCAGCGAGTAGAAGTAATCCCCGCCCTGGCCGCCGTACTCCTCGGGAAAGCAGAGGCCGAGATAGCCGAGCTCGCCGGCGCGACGCATGATCTCGTTCGGCCACAGCGTCTCCTCCCACTCGTTGCGATGGGGGTGGAGCTCCTTCTTCACCCAACCACTCATCGACTCGCGCAAGTCGAGGTGCTCGTCGGTGAAAATGAAATGCCTGCGCGTCCCCTCGTGCTCGGGCTTGATCACGGTCGCTGTGGCCACGGATTCGCTCCTTGCTCGCTCGGCGAAAGTAGAGAGTGTAGAGTAGTACTTTCTACTCGTGACCGATTTCGCAAAGCTCCGCTACGAGGTCGCCGACGGCGTCGCCACGGTGACGCTCGACGACCCCGAGACCCGCAACGCGCTCTCCGACCAGCTGTTGCTCGAGCTGCTCGCGGCGCTGCGCGAGGCGAAGGCCGACGACGCCGCGCGCGTGGTCGTGCTCACCTCCTCGCACGAGAAGGTCTTTTCGGCCGGCGCCAACCTGGCCGGGTTCGGCAGCGACGCCGCCGTCGCCGACAAGCATCTCGCGACCGAGCACTTCGTCGAGGTGTTCAAGCAGCTCGGCGAGCTCGGTAAGCCGTCGATCGTCGCCGCCAACGGTCACGTCCTCGCCGGCTCGCTCGGGATCGCGCTCGCCTGCGATCTGATCATCGCCAAGGACAGCGCCGGGTTCGGCACCCCGGAGATCAACGTCGGCCTGTTCCCGTTCATGATCATGGCGCTGATCTACCGCAACGTTCCGCGCAAGAGGACCACCGAGATGCTGCTGCTCGGCGAGCGCTTGACGGCGGCGGAGGCGCTCGATGCGGGGATCGTGAACAAGGTCGTCCCGGCCACCGAGTTCGACGCCGCGGTCGCCGACTGGGCGGCCAAGCTGGCGGCGAAGTCGCCGCTGGTGATGCGGTTGGGCAAGGACGCGATGTGGCGGCAGATGGACATGCCGCTGCTCGACGCGCTCGACTACCTGCGCTCCCAGCTGACGATCGAGCTGGCGACGGAAGACGCGATCGAGGGTGTGACCGCGTTCTTCGAGAAGCGTGAGCCGGCGTGGAAGGGGCGCTGAGGGCCGATGGCGGCTGAGGAGAAGCCGATCACCGAGCGCGAGGGCGAGGCGGCCGAGGCGCCGGCGGAGACCGAGCACGGCGGCGAAACGGGTCTCAAGGGCCTGGTCGACGACCTCCACGCCCGCCGGGAGCGAGCGAAGCTCGGCGGCGGGGAGGAGAAGATCGCAAGGCAGCACGCCGTCGGCAAGCTGACGGCGCGCGAACGGATCGATCTGTTGGTCGACCCGGGCAGCTTCGTCGAGCTCGGCATCCACGCCGGCCCTCACTTCTCGCAGCGGGCGATGGAGGGCAAGGAGGCTCCGGCCGACGGTGTGATCACCGGCTGGGCCGATGTCGACGGACGCCGGATCGCCCTTGCGGCCTACGACTTCACGGTGATGGCCGGATCGATGGGGATGACCGGGGAGCTGAAGATGGCGCGGCTGCGCGAGCTCGCGCTGACCCAGCGGATCCCGCTCGTTTGGCTGCTCGACTCCGCCGGGGCCAGGATCCAGGAGGCGGCCGGGGGCCTGTTCGCCGGCTCCGGGCATCTGTTCAGGGAGGAGGTGACGATGTCCGGCGTCGTCCCGCTGGTCGCGGCGATGATGGGGCCCTGCGCCGCGGGGACCGCCTACATCCCCGGACTGTCGGACTTCGTGCCGATGGTCGTCGGCCAAGGAGCGATGGCGCTCGCCGGCCCGCATTTGACGAAGGCCGTCACCGGCGAGGAGATCTCGATGGAGGAGCTCGGCGGCGCCCGGGTGCATTGTCGAAAGTCGGGCGTCGGCGACCTCGAAGTCAAGGATGATCGCGAGTGCATCGAGGTGGTCAAGGCGTATCTCTCCTACTTCCCCTCGAACTGCGAGCAGAGGCCGCCCGAGTGCCCCACCGAGGACCCCGACGACCGCATGTCCGAGCGGTTGCTGGACATCGTGCCCGAGTCCTCGCGCCATCCCTATGACATGTACGAGGTCATCCGCGAGATCGTCGACGACGGCGAGATCTTCGACATCAAGCCGAAGTTCGCGAAGACGATCATCACCTGCCTCGCCCGTTTCGGGGGGACCCCGGTCGGGATCGTCGCCAATCAGCCGAAGCAGCTCGGCGGCATCCTCGAGAACGACTCAGCCGACAAGGCGGCGCGCTTCGTCAATCTCTGCGACGCGTTCAACATCTCGCTCGTCTTCCTCCAGGACGTCCCCGGGTTCATGGTCGGCTCGAAGGTCGAGCACGCCGGGATCATCCGACACGGGGCGAAGATGCTCTACGCCGTCTCGCGGGCGACGGTGCCGAAGGTCACGGTCGTCGTCCGCAAGGCCTACGGGGCCGGCTATTACGTGATGAACGGCAAGGCGTATGAGCCCGATCTGCTCGTCGTCTGGCCGAGCGCTGAGATCTCGGTGATGGGCGCCGAGGGCGCGGTCAACATCATCGGCCGCTCGGCGATCGAGGCCTCCGGCGACCCCGAGGCGACCCGTGAGGCGATGCTGGCCGAGGTCCGCAAGTCGATCGACCCCTACATCCCCGCCCACAACGCGATGGTCGACGACATCATCGATCCCCGCGAGACGCGCCCGACGATCATCCGCGGCCTGCGGATGGCCAAGGACAAGCGGGTCGAGCGGCCGTGGAAGAAGCATGGAGTCATGCCCGTATGAAGGGCGGAGGGAAACGACCGGGCGGGCACGGGTCATTCTGGGATCCGGGAGCCTGAGATGAGTCGCTTCGAGGACCCGGTGATCATTAGCTGCAGCATCAGCGGCGCGATCGCAAACCGCGAGCAGTGCCCGGTGATCCCGTATACGCCGCAGGAGTACGCGGCGGAGGCGCGGCGGGCCGTCGACGAGGGCGCCTCGCAGATTCACATCCACGCCCGCACCCCGGACGGCACGCCGAGCTATGAGGCCGACGACTTCCGCGCGATCACCGAGGCGATTCTCGCCGAGGTCGGCGATGTGATCGTCAACTACTCGACCGGCGCGATCGGGGTCCCGATCGCCAAGCGGCTCGAGTACCTGCGCGCGCTGCGTCCCGACGTCGCGGCGCTGAACATGAGCTCGATGAACTACGCCAAGTACTCGAAGCGGCGCAAGGACTTCGTCTTCAAGGCCGTGTTCGAGAACTCGTTCGACACGATCATCGAGTTCCTCACCGCGATGCGCGAGCTCGAGATCAAGCCCGAGCACGAGTGCTTCGACGCCGGCCACGTCGCCAACCTCGATCCGCTTCTGGACATGGGCCTGCTCAGCGAGCCGCTGCAGATCTCGCTCGTGATGGGCGTCAACGGCGGGATCCGCCCGAGCGCCCGCAACGTCGCATTCATGTCGGAGCAGATCCCGGGCGGGGCCGAGGGGGCGAACGCCTGGCAGGTGATCGGGGTCTCGCGCGAGCAGTGGAAGCTGCTCGGGTCCGCGCTCGTGCTCGGCGGCAACGTGCGGGCCGGGCTCGAGGACAACCTCTACCTGCCGAACGGGGAGATGGCGCGCTCCAACGGCGAGCTGATCGCGAAGGCGCGCCAGATGGCGGAAGACGTCGGCAGGCGCGCTGCGACCGTGGCAGAGGGGCGCGAGATGCTCGGGCTGGCGCCCAAGCATCAGCGAAAGCCCGCGGCCTCCTCAGCTTCGCTTCCGGGAGCCGCAGGGTCCGGCGAGGCATGACCGAGCTCCCGCTCAGCGACGTCCGCGTGCTCGACCTCAGCCGCCTACTGCCGGGCGGCTTTGCCAGCCTGCTGCTCGCAGACCTCGGCGCCGACGTGATCAAGGTCGAGGACACCGGGATGGGCGACTACGTGCGCTGGGCCCCGCCCTTGTACGGCGACGACGCCCAGCAACCGCTCGGCACCCGCTCAGCCCTCTATCTGTCGCTCAACCGGGGCAAGCGCTCGATCCGCCTGGACCTCAAGAGCGAGGCCGGCCGCGACGCCTTCCTGCGGCTCGCAGAGGGCGCCGACGTCGTGCTCGAGAGCTTCCGCCCCGGGGTGCTCGACAAGCTCGGGGCCGGCTACGAGCAGCTGCGCGAGCGCAATCCGAAGCTCATCTACTGCGCGATCACCGGCTACGGCCTCGACGGGCCGAACACGTCGCGCGCCGGTCACGACATCAACTATTCGGCGCTCAACGGGCTGCTCGGGCTCACTGGGGCCGCGGACGGGCCGCCGGTGTCCTCGGCCGGCCAGATCGCCGACCTCGGCGGCGGCGGGCTGATGGCGACATTCGGCATCCTCGCCGCCCTGCACGAGCGCCACCGTTCGGGCGAAGGTCAGCTCGTCGACGTCTCGATGACGGACGGCGCCCTGTCCTGGCTGGCGATGGTCGCCGCCGCCTTCTTGCGTGACGGCCGCGTCCCGAAGCGCGGGAGCGAGATGTTGAACGGGGGAGTGGCCTGCTATCTGCCCTACGCATGCGCCGACGGCTGGGTCAGCTGCGGCGCCCTGGAGCCGAAGTTCTGGCAGGCGTTCTGCAGCGGCGTCGAGCGCCCAGATCTGCTCGAGCATCAGTTCGCCGCCCCCGGCTCCGCGGGCCACGGCGCGGTCGCCGAGGTGTTCGCCGCGCGCACGAGGGCCGAGTGGGCGAACTTCAACGACGAGCACGACTGTTGCATCGAGCCGGTGCTCGACCTCGGCGAGGCGCTCGACTCCGAGCTTGTGCGGGCGCGCGAGATGGTGGTCGAGGTCGAGCAGCCCGAGCTCGGCCCGGTGCGGCTGCTCGGACACCCGGTGAAGCTCTCGCGCACCCCGGCCGATCCGACGCGGCCGGCGCCGGCGCTCGGCGAGCACACCGAGCGGGTGCTGGAAGGGGCGGGCTTCTCCGCGGAGGAGATCGGATCGCTGCTCGAATCGGGTGCGATCGGGGGCCTCAACTCACGGGCCGAGCAGGAGCCGTTTTTCTCATGACCGCAACGAGCAACGAGCAACGAGTCACGGGCAACGAGCTGCTGAAGATCTCCGAGCTCGCCGAGCGAGCCGATGTCCCGGTCGCCACCGTGCGCCACTACCTGCGCGAGGGCCTGCTGCCCGAGCCCGTGAAGACCTCCCGCAACATGGCCTACTACCGGCCCGAGTTCGTCGAGCGAATCCGCCTGATCAAGCAGCTCCAGGAGGAGCGGTTCATGCCGCTGCGCGTGATCCGCGATCTGCTGGCGCGCGAGAACGCCGAGCCCGAGCGCCTGCGGGCCATGATCGAGCTCGAGGACCGGATCCTCGACCGCGCCCTCGCCGGCGAGCACGAGCGGGTGCCGGCCGAGGAGGTGGCGACCCGGTACGACGTCCCGGCGGAGGTGCTCGACCGGATGGCGGACGTCGGCGTCCTCACACCGGGCGGCGACGGCTATTCGCCTTCCGACGTCCGCGTGATCGAGGCGATCGGAAGGTTCCGCGCCGGCGGCTACGACGAGAGCCTCGGCTTCACGGTCTACGACACGCTGCGTTACAAGCAAGCGCTCGAGCCGCTGGTCGCCGAAGAGGTCCAGGTGCTGACCGAGCGCCTCGCCGGCGATCTCGACCCCGAGCGGGCGATCGAGATCGTCGAGGCCGGCGTCGGCCCGCTGAACGACCTGATCGCCGCCCTACACACCAAGCTGCTGGTCGCGCGGCTCGAGAGCGACTCGGCGCGGCGGCGGTGAGGCCTCGCGCCGTGTCCTGGCCGAAACAGCGGACGAGCCTCGAATCGAGGCTCGTCGCACTACCACTCAGAGAGGGACCGCCCGTTCGCCGTGTCCATGACGACCGGGAAGGGGAGGCTGTCCCGGGGGGGCGTCCCCGCCCCGTCCATACCCTTGAACGCCGCCCCCAAACCGACCCGTCCGGCGAGGGCCAGCGGGCACCGAACAGGGAGCGAGGTGGCCGTCAGATTTCGCGCGGGATGGTCAACCTGTAGATGGCGAGAGCACGGCGAGTGTTCCCGGAGGACGCCGACGTTTAAAACGGCTTGCCGACCGGGTACTGTCAGCGTGCCCAAGGGACCGTCCCCCAGCCCGGGACGGTCACTAGCTCCAAGCTAGAGGCGATCAGGCCGCGGGGGCCCTACAGCTCCTACCTCCTCGGGGATTCGGTTCGTCGCTTCGCACCCGAACCGAGAACTGGAGGAGCGCATGGCAGCGACGCTGCCCGGCCGAGACGCCGAGCAATCGCCCGAGGCGTGGCGATCGATACAGCTGGAGGAAGAGCAAGCGCTCCTGCGCTGCTATTCGCAGACCCGTGCCGCCGAGCTTCGCGACGAGCTCGTGAAGCGGTTCATGCCCCTTGCCCGATCGCTGGCGATGCGCTATCGGCGTCGCAGTGAGTCGCTCGACGATTTGATCGGTGTCGCCAACCTCGGCCTGGTGAAGGCGATAGACGGTTACGACCCGGGCCGCGGGACACCGTTCAGCGCCTACGCGGTGCCGACGATCCTCGGCGAGCTGCGCCGCCATTTCCGCGACCACGTCTGGAACGTGCGTCTGCCGCGCGGGCTCCAGGAGCTGACGATGAAGCTGGACGAGGTCACCCACGAGCTCACCGAGGAGCTGGGACGCTCACCGACCGCCTCCCAGATCGGGGATCGGCTGGGGATCTCGACCGAGGAGGTGCTCGAGGGGCTGGAGGCCGCACACGCGCGCCGGACGATGTCGCTGGACGCCCCGCGGGTCGCCGACGAGGAGGCAATGCCGACCATCGAGACGATTGGGTGCGTCGAGCCGGGCTACGAGCGGGTCGAGGCCGACCTGGCGTCCGCCGACGCCGGCCTCGACGACCGTGAGTGGCAGGTCCTGCGGCTGCGATTCGTCGATGAGCTCACACAGCAGGAGATCGGGTCCAGGCTCGGCGTCTCGCAGATGCAGATCTCGCGTATCAGTCGCGGGGCGATGCGAAAGCTGTTGGCCGCCGTGCGTGGCGAGGATCGCCGATGAGACCGGCCCTGGACCCGAACACCGTCCGGCGGCACCTGGGGAAGCTGGCGGGCGGGCGTCTGATCGAGTCGTCGCGCCAGGGGCGAGCTGTCAAGTGGACGGTGACCGAGGCCGGATTCGAGGAGTGGACGGGCTGATGCGCTGGCCCTGGCTGCTCGCGCTGCCTGCCGCGTTGGTCTGCTCCGCGCCCGCTCATGGCGCTCCGCCTGCGCCAAAGTTCGGGTTCAATGACGACCTGGGTGCCTGGCAGGCGAACGCGGGTCAGGCCGAGTCGCTGAAGGCGAACACCGCCCGCATCCCGCTGCCTTGGAACTCGACCGACTTCGCGGGCTATAACCGGATCTACCAGCAGCTAGAGGGCCTGGGGATCAAGCCTATCTTCACGATCTGGGGCTCGACCGAGTATGTCCCGACGCCGCAGGAGTACGCCGAGCGAGCGAGCGAGATCGCGCAGCGCTACCCCACGGCGGCGCTCCAGATCTGGAATGAACCCAATAGTGTCGACTTCGGGCGGATTCCACCCGAGCGGGCTGCCGCGCTCACGACCGCAGCCGCCGAGGCGATTCGGTCGGTGAACCCCGGTGCTCGGATCGTCGGGCCTTCGGTGATGCCCTTCCCCTGGGAGAGGAACGGCTGGAAGGCCTACATCGGCGCGCTTTACCGAAACGTGCCGAGGGAGCTGGACGTCGAGGTTGGGCTCAATCTCTACCCCTACGGCGGTCCCGGAGAGACGATGAGGTCGATCGAGCGCGTCTACCGAAGGGCAGCGCGCTACGGCAAGGTCCACGTCACGGAGGTCGGCCTGGTCGCAGCGGAGTACGGGGCGAAGCAGGCGAGGATGAGCGCCCGCGTCTACGGGCTCCTGAGCAGACTGGGAGCAAGGTCGATCATCTTTCACCGTCTCGCCCCGAACGACGCGAGCGGGTGGGAGCAGCAGGCCGACCTGCACGTCCTGGGCAACCGCAAGCTAGCCCGAGCGCTCAGGAAGGCGCGAGCCGAGGATTTGGGCTGATGCGCTGGCTGCTCACGCTCCTCGCTGCCGTCTGCGCCGCGAGCGCACCCGCTGCCACGACTGCGACCGCTCGATTCTCGAAGCGGTGGCGGTGCTCGGCCCCGTCGGCGCCGACCGGCGGATCGAGGATGCCGGTGCGTCAGTGGGCAGGCGCAATCGCGGGTCGTGACGATTGCAACGGCGCGTGAGGCTGGACCGACCGGGTAGCCGAAGAGCGAGTGAAGAAGTCACGAACGGCGAGAGGAGAGAGGCGATGAGCGAGCAAATCGAGGGCAAGAAGGTGGCGTTCTTGGTCGCCAATGAGGGCGTCGAGCAGATCGAGCTCACCCGTCCCTGGGAGGCCGTCGAGCAGGCCGGCGGCGAGCCGGTTTTGATCGCGCCCGAGGCCGGGACGGTGCAGGCGTTCGAGCACCTCGACAAAAGCGACACGTTCGAGGCCACGCGGGTGGTCGCCGACGTTGATCCCGGCGACTACGACGGGCTGATTTTGCCGGGAGGCGTGGCAAACCCCGACATCCTGCGCACGGTGCCCGCGGCGGTCGAGTTCACGCGCTCCTTCTTCGAGGCCGGCAAGCCGGTGGCGGCGATATGCCACGCGCCCTGGACCCTGATCGAGGCGGGGGTCGTCGACGGGCGCACGCTGACCTCCTGGCCGAGCTTGCGGACCGACATCCGCAACGCCGGCGGCGAGTGGGTCGACGAGGAGGTCCATGTCGACGCGGGCCTGGTGACCAGCCGCAAGCCCGACGATCTCGACGCCTTCTGCGAGAAGGCGATCGAGGAGATCGCCGAGGGCGTCCATGCCGAGCAGCGCGAGGCGACGGTCGCCTCGTAGCGCCGGCGGCCTCGGCGGCGGCGGCGCGCCGCCGCTGAGCTACTCAGCCTCGCCCGCCACCGAACGTCCCAAAGGGAGTCCGATAGAGGCTATTTTGGGACGTTCGGCGGGCGAGGGGAGCTGGGAGGGGCGCCGTTTCCGAGCGCCGCGACCGCCTCGTCACGGGTGTCGAAGAGGCCGACCGCATCGTCGATTCCGGTCAGCTCCAGCAGCCGCCGGACGTCGGTGTCGGGACAGCAGACGCCGAAGCTCCGCCGCTCCTCGGCGAGTCTTCGCTTCGCCTCCACCAGGAGGCTGAGCCCGGTCGAATCGATGAAGTCGCAGTCGCTGAGGTCGACGAGGACGGCGACCGTCGGCGTCCCAAATGTCTCCCCGAGCACCGAGCGCAGCTCCGGGGCGGTGCCCTGGTCGAGCTCTCCGTAGACGCTGACGGTGTGCAGCACGTCTCCCGATTCGGCCATCACCTTGAAGGGTGCGTTCAAAAAGTTTTTCTCCTCCGGTTCTCGTTGCCCTGGGACGAACGCCGCGTGCGTGATGCTCCAAGTGGTTAGGCAGAGGGTCGGAGCGGCCCGGATGTTAGCGCCGCATGGGCTCACCCTGTGGGGTTGAAACCTCGCTGTCGGGTGCGTCCCACGCGCTAGATTCAGTCCTGCCCGCGACAAGGCGGTCTCGGGCGACCCGAGGAGATGCAAGGCGCGACCAGCACACTGCGCGAGCGCGGCCGGGGCGCCGCGGAGGACCTTGCCAGCGAACCGCTGGGTCTGTTGGCGGGGCTCGCCGTGCTCGCGGTTTGCGTCGGCGCGGACATCGCGCTCGACCACGAGGCCGCGGCGATCGTCGGCACCTACGTCGCGGCGCCGTTCATCACCGCGCTGTTGGCGGGCCCGGTGGCGACTGCGGCCGTCGGGGTGCTGGCGGTGGCGGCGGCCGTGGCGAGCGGCGGCTGGAACATGAACACCGGGGACGCGGACCAGCTCGTGCGCATCGGAGTGATCGTGGCGGGGACGCTGTTCGCGGTCGCCGGTTCCTGGTACCGCGCGCGCTCGCGCGGGCGCTCGGAGCGGATGGCGCTGCTGGACGCGGTCGGCGCGGTCGCCGACGGCTCCCTGCCGCTGGGCGAGACGCTGCAACGGGTCACCGAGGTGATCGCTCCCGGCTTCGCCGACATCTGCATTGTCGACGCGGTTCACGAGGGAAAGGTGACGCGGATCGCGACCCGGGCGGGGGGGCGTCCCGACGCCGAGGAGATCGAGGAGCGCATCCGCCATCGTCCCCCGACGCTCCCCTACTGGCTGGTCAACGTCGACCGCGCGTGGCGCGAGATCCCTCGCTGGTGGCCGCGCATGCGCGACGAGGAGCTGCGGCGGATGGCGCACTCGCCGGAGGATCTCGAGTTCCTGCGCTCGCTCGGGATTCGCTCGTCGATCGTCACCCCGATCCGTGCGCGCAACCGCAACCTCGGCACGTTGACGGTGATCGCCGCCTGGTCGGGGACCAGCTATGGATCCGACGATGTCCGCTTCGCGCAGATCCTCGCCGGCCGGATCGGCCTCGCGCTCGACAACGCCGGCCTCTTTTCGGACCTCGAGAGCATCGAGCGCCGGATGGATACGGTGATGTCGATTCTCGACGAGGCGGTGGTGATCCACGGTGCGGACGGGGAGCTCGTGTTCGCGAATCCGGCCGCCGCGCAGACGCTCGGCTACGAGACGTCGGAGGAGGCCATCTCCACCCCTGCGGCGCGGATCCGCGAGCGGTACGCGATTCGCGACGAGGCCGGCAACGAGGTCGGCGCCGAGGCGCTCGCGGGCCGGCGGGCGCGGAGCGAGGCGCCCGCCGCCCCCCGAACGCTGCGGATCATCGACCGGGCCAGCGGCCACGAGCGCTGGATGCGGACGAAGGCGCAGGGAATCAGGGGAACCTCGGGGGAGATCCTCTACACGGTGACCGCGATCGAGGACGTCACCGACGTGAAGCGGGCCGAGTTCACGCACCGGCTCCTCGGCCGCACCGGCGAGCTGCTCTCGGACGCCGACGACTACAGGCGCACGCTCGAGCGGGTGCCGCAGCTGCTGGTTCCCGAGTTCGCCGACTGCTGCTCGATCGAGATGCCGCGCGATGACGGCACCTTGGAGCTGGTCGCGCTGTCGCACCGGGATCCCGAGCGGCTGCTGTTGCTGCGCCAGGTCCGGGAGCGGTTCCCGATCAGCGCCGATGCGGATACTCCGCTCGGGCACGCGCTCCGGCACGGTGAGGCCGAGCTGGTCACGGTCGACGATAGCCGGCTGCGCGAGGTGAGCACCGATCCCGAGCACCTGGAGGCGCTGCGAGAGATGCGGATCGGGTCGGTGATCGTCGCGCCGATGCTCGCGGGCGGGGAAATCGTCGCGGCGCTGACGCTGATCAATCACGAGGGCTCGCGGATCTTCGACACCGACGATCTTGCGACCTCGGTCGAGGTCGCGCGCCGGGCGGCGCTCGCAATCGAGAACGCTCGCATCGCCGACGAGCGCGTCCGCGTTGCCGATGCGCTGCAGCGCGAGCTGCTACCACCGAGCCTGCCGCGGATGCCCGGATGGGAGGTGGCGACCATGTACGAGCCGGCCGGGGAGATCAACGAGGTCGGGGGAGACTTCTATGAGGTCTTCCCGGTCGAGGAGGGCTGGGCGGTGGTCCTCGGGGATGTCTCGGGCAAGGGCGCAGCGGCCGCGGCGCTGACGGCCGAGGCGCGGCACACGATTCGGACCGCCGGTTCGCTGTCCGGCGATCCCCGCCGCGGCCTCTATCTGCTCGACGAGAACCTGCGCGGCCGCGACGACGCGGCGCTCTGCTCGATCGCGCTGCTGATCCTTCCCGGCCCGGGCTCGGAGAGCTCGGAGGTGAGCGTCTATCTCGCGGGCCACCCGCACCCGCTGCTGCTGCGCGAGGGAAGCGCCGAGGCGGTCGGCGAGCCCGGTCCGCTGCTGGGCGTGGTCGATGACCCGGCCTGGTTGCCGGCGAAGGTCGCGATCGAGCCCGGCGATCAGCTCGTCCTCTACACCGACGGGGTGATCGAGGCTCGGGGCGCGCACGGCGAGCGCTTCGGCACCGACCGCCTCCGCCGGGGACTGGTGGGCTGCGAGTCCCCCGAGCTCGCCGTCGATCGTGTGCGCACCGCGCTCGCCAGCTTCGGCGCGCGGGCGCGCGAGGACGACGCCGCGCTGGTCGCGATCAGGCGCGGATTGCCCCCAGCGCCTCGGCTGCGGGCTGAGCCCCGTCGACGGGTCGAGGCGGCGTCGCACAGATCCTGACCAGAGGGTGAACGAGGCCCGCCGAGCCGACCAGCGAGCGCCGGCGCTCTTGCTCGCGGCTTGGCTGATCTCCGGCTGATCGTCTAGATTGACTGGTCAGTCAACGGTGCCCGGAGGAGAGGCCGCCGATGCGCGCCGCCGCAATACAGCTCAACTCGACGAACGACAAAGCCCGGAATCTCGAGGCCGCGCGCCGGCTGATCCGCGAGGCGGCCGGCGACGGCGCCGCCGAGCTGATCGTGCTGCCGGAGAAATGGAATCTGCTCGGCGACGCCGCCGAGCTCGAGGCCGGTGCCGAGTCGCTCGACGGCGGCAGCTCGATCGAGGCCGCCCGCGGCTGGGCGCGCGAGCTCGGCATCCACCTGCTCGCGGGCAGCATCGCCGAGCGGGTCGCCGCTGCCGAGCGCCTGTTCAACACCTCGGTGCTGATCGATCCGGGCGGCGAGGTCGCCGCCGTGTACCGCAAGATCCACATGTTCGACGTCGAGGTCGGCGGCGTCACATATCGGGAGTCCGAGCATGAACAGCCTGGCGAGGAGATCGTCACCGCCTCGGCTTCCGGGGTCGAGGTGGGGCTCAGCGTCTGTTACGACCTTCGCTTTCCAGAGCTCTATCGGATCCTGGCCGTCCGCGGCGCCCGCCTGATCACCGTCCCGTCGGCGTTCACGCTGACCACCGGCCGCGACCACTGGGAGGTTCTGCTGCGCGCCCGGGCGATCGAGAACCAGGTCTTTCTGATCGCGGCGAACCAGATCGGCGAATCGCCCCCGCACTACAGCTCATACGGCCGCTCGATGATCGTCGACCCCTGGGGAGTGGTGCTCGCGCAGGCGCCCGATCGCGAGTGCTTCGTCGGCGCCGACCTCGATCTCGAGCGCCAAGGCGAAATTCGCGAGTCGCTGCCCTCGCTGGCGAACCGCCGACCGCGGGCCTATCGGTGGCCCGAGCTGACGGAGGCCGGCGCCTGATGGCCAAGGCTCCGCCGGTGGACCGTCGCCGGCAGATCCTCGACGCAGCGATCCGCGTCTTCGCCCGGCAGGGCTTTCACGCCTGCCGGGTTTCGGACATCGCGCGCGAGGCCGGCGTCGCCTACGGGCTCGTCTACCACTACTTCGATTCCAAGGACCAGGTGCTCAACGAGCTCTTCGTCGAGCGCTGGTCGTTGCTGCTCGCTGCGATCGAGGAGGTCGACGCGCGGCCGATCCCGCCCCGCGAGAAGCTCGACGCGGTCGCCGGCTTCATCATCGATTCCTACCGCCACGATCCCGAGCTGATGAAGGTGATCATCGTCGAGGTGACCAGGGCCGCGAACTCGTTCGGGCGCACGCATCTGCCGGAGATCAGCCAGGCCTACGATCTGATCGCGAAGATCGTCCGCGACGCGCAGGGGGCGGGCGACTTTCGCGAGGACATCGATCCCACCTTCGCCTCGATGTGGTTCTACGGAGCGATCGAGCAGCTGCTCTCCGGCTGGGTCTTCGAGCTCATCCCGGGCGGCGACGGCGACTTCGACCGCGCTCGGGTGATGGTCGTCGACACGATCTGCGGCGGGCTCGAGCGCGGCGCCGCCAATGGGCAAGAATGAGACCGGCCGCACCGCACCCGACGCGGAGAGTGTGGCCGGAATGGTTTACTGCGCTTGCGCCGGGTAGGCGGAACCAAATCCATGGATAACGAGATCGTCAAGCGGCTTATGTGGACGGGCCTGGTCGCCGGCACGGGCGCGCTGGCGAGCGTGGTCGCGATGCGGGTCTCGACCCTGATCTGGCAGCGCGTCTTCGGAGAGGACCCACCGGATTGAGCTACCAGCCGCCCAGAGCCCCCGAAGAGGATCGCTCCGTCAGCGAGATGGTCTTCGACGTCTCCGAGCGGGTCTCGACCTTGGTCCGCGAGGAGATCGAGCTGGCCAAGGCCGAGGTCACGGAGAAGGTCCAGTCGCTTCTGCGCGGCGGCGTGGTCGGGATCGTCGCCGGCACGTTCGCCTTCCTCGGGCTGATCCTGCTCATGCACTCGATCGCCTGGCTGCTCAACGACCTCTTCTTCGGCGATCACTTCTGGATCGGCTTCTTGATCGAGGCGGTGGTCTTCTTCGCCACCGCCGCGATCGCCGGTTATGTCGCCTACCGGGCGATACAGAAAGGTGCTCCCCCCACCCCCGACCTCGCGATCGAGGAGGGCAAGCGGATCAAGCAGACGCTCGAGGCGGGCACGACTCCGGTGGCCAAGGAGCCGACCGCCCCCACCGCCGGCGGGACCGCCGCTCCCACCGCCGGCGGGACCACCGCTCGCACCGCCGGCGAGACCGCCGCTCCCACCGCCGAGGGGCCGACCGCGCCGTGAGCCAGGAGCCGGAGATCTACAGCGGGGCCGGGGAGCCGGTAGCGCAGCGCGCTTCCGGAGCCCCGGGCCGCAGCTCCGACCAGATTCGCGTCGACATCGAGCGCCAGCGACACGAGCTCTCGCACTCGGTCGAGGCGCTGCGGGGACGCGTCGCCGAGCTCACCGATTGGCGCCGGCAGGTGAGCGAGCACCGCCGCGAGATGATCATCGGCGCCGCTGTGATCGGCTTCGCCGTTGGCGGCCTGATGGCGCTGCGCCGCCGGCGCTAGAAGCCGCGCCGTCCGGATCAGCCCGGCGGTTCCCAGGCTTCGCTGCTCATCCCGCCGAAGCCGAGCAACCCGGGCCCGACATGGGCGCCGATCACGGGCCCGATCTCGGAGACGAACACGGGGTCCGAGCCAAACACCTGACGGCACTCGTCGACCAGCCGTCTGGCGCCGTCGGGATCGTGGATGTGCTGCACCACCCAGGCCCCCGCGCCCGCCTGCTTGCGCTCGTGGGCGAACTCGACCATGCGCTCGAACGCCCGCCGTCGGGTGCGGACGCGCTCGATCGGGGTGATCTCCTCCTCGAGGGTGAGGATCGGTTTGATCTGCAGCGCGGAGCCGAGCAGCGCCTGGGCGGCGCCGATCCGCCCGCCCCTGCGCAGGTACTCGAGCGTGTCGATCGCGAACCACATCTTCAACGACTCGCGGGCGCGCTCGGCCGCCTGCGCCGCCTCCGCTCCACCAACTCCGGCCGCCGCCGCCCGGGCCGCGACCAGCGCCATCAATCCCTGGCCCCCGCAGCCGGAGCGGCTGTCGATCACCGCGATCCGCTCGCCGCCTCCGCCCTCGTCGATCAGCTTCTGGCGAGCCTGGCGCGCCGAGTCGCAGGTCCCCGAAATGCCGCTGGAGATGTGGATCGAGACCACGTCCGAGCCCGCGGCCAAGAGCGGCTCGTAGACCGCGCTGAAGTCGCCGACCGAGGGCTGCGAGGTGGTCGCTCCCTGCTCGCTTCGCCGCAGGCGCTCGTAGAAGTCGTCGTAGGCCTGGGCGGCGATCTCGCTCTCGGGCCGCTGCTCGCCGTCGAGGGTGACGTAGAGGCTGACCCGGTGGATCCCGTGCTCGGCGATCAGCTCCTCGGGCAGATACGCAGTCGTGTCGGTGACGACGGCGGTGCTCACGACAAAGCTTCTTATCACTCGGGGTCTGATCGCACCGGGACCCGCGTTCTAGCATCCGCCCGAATGTCGAAGACGCTTGTCACCGGCGCAACCGGCTTTCTTGGCTCGCATCTGGCTCGCGCGCTCGCCCGCCGCGGCGACGAGCTTCGCCTCTTCGCCCGCCGAACCTCCAACCTCGACCCGATCGCCGACCTCGAGTTCGAGCGCGCGACCGGCGACATCGGCGACCGGCGCGCGGTCAGGCGGGCGATGGACGGCGTCACCCGGGTGTTCCACGTCGCCGGCAGGACGTCGCTGCGGGGACGCGACCGCGAGGCGGTCTTCGCCGCCAATCTTCGCGGGGCGCGGATCGTCTTCGAGGAGGCGCTGGCGGCGGGCGTCGAGCGACTCGTCCACACCTCGACCGTGGGCGCGATCGGGATCGCGAAGCCACAGAGCACCGCGGACGAGACGACCCCGTTCGAGATCGGGCACCTGGGGTTCGCCTATGTCAACTCGAAGCACGAGGCCGAGCTCGAGGCCTTCCGCCTCGCCGCGCACGGTCTCCCGGTGGTGATCGTCAACCCGACCTTCGTGCTGGGCCCCGAGGACCCGACCGGCACCTCGATGCGGCTCGTGCGTCGCTTCCTGCTGGGCCGGATCCCTGTATACGTCGACGGCGCCCTCAACATCGTCGACGTCCGCGATGTCGCGCTCGGCCACCTGCTCGCCGACGAGAAGGGCGAGGTCGGGGAGCGCTACATACTCGGCGGGCGCAACTTCACCCTCGACCGCCTGTTCGCCGACCTCGCCCGGATCTCCGGCGTGCAGCCGCCACCCCTGAAACTGCCGGCGACGGTCGCTCTCGGTGGGATGGAGCTGGCGCGGCACGCCCGGGTGCCGCTCCCCGTGATCGGCGACGAGGTCCGCTCGGCGACCCTGTGGTGGACCTACCGCAACACGAAGGCGAAGCGCGAGCTGGGCTTTCGCACGCGGCCGCACGAGCAGACACTCGAGGATGCGGTCACCTGGCAGCGCGAGCAACTCGGCGGCCGCCGCCCGCGGGAGGGCCCGGAGCGGTTCGCCCTGCGCGCCGCGGGCCGGCTGCTGCGGGCCGGCGAGAGGCTGCGCGGGCGATGACGCGGGTGCTCTATCGCTGCCCGACGCCGACCAACGTGCTCTGTCCCTGTGGCGCCGTCGAACGCCGGCTGCGCAAGCTGAACCTCGAGCACGCCACGCGGCGGGTCCCCTACGGGCGCTCGAGCCGCCCCGAGATCGAGGAGCTCACGCGCCAGCGACGGGTCCCGGTCCTGGTCGACGGCGAGGAGGTGATTCACGACTCGAAGCGGATCCGCGAGTACCTGGAATGGAACTACGCGAAGCGCGAATCGCCCCCGGCGGGCGCCGAACCAAACAGATGAGGGAGCCTCTGGCGAACCCTCTATCATCTGCGGCGATGGACACGCCTCAGACAGCGGTCAAGATCACCGACACGGCGGCCGAGAAGATCCGCGACCTGGTCGCGGCGAACGAGAACGAGCAGGCCCTGCGAGTCGCGGTTCGCGGCGGCGGTTGCTCGGGATTCCAGTACGCGCTCGCCCTCGACGCGGCCAAGGAGGACGACCACGTCTTCGAGCACAACGGGGTCTCGGTGATCGTCGACAAGGTCAGCATGCAGTTCGTCTTCGGCTCCGAGGTCGACTACGTCGACGGCCTCCAAGGCGCCGGGTTCACGGTCAACAACCCGAACGTCGTCGCCGCCTGCGGCTGCGGCTCGAGCTTCCAGGTGCGCGAGGACGCGGCCGAGCAGGCCGCGACCGTCTAGACCCTTCCTTGCCCGTCGTCACGGCCGCCGGCCTGACGAAGCACATCGGCGGGCGGACGCTGTTCGCCGACGTCTCGTTCAAGCTCGAGCGGGGCGACCGAATGACCCTCACCGGGCGCAACGGCAGCGGCAAGACGACGCTGCTGCGAATCCTCTCCGGCGAGGCGAGCCTCGATCGAGGCCGGGTCTCGACCGGGCGCGGAACGCGGATCGCCCTCCACGATCAGCGCCCACCGCGGACCGGTGCCAGCTTGCGTGAGTACGTGACCGCAGGCCTCGACTGGATCGTCGCGATCGAGAGGGAGCTCGAGCGCCTCGAGCGGGTGATGGCCGAGGCGGCCGACGAGGCGACGCTCTCCGCCTACGCGGACGCCCAGGCCCGGCTCGAGCACGCCGGTGGTTACCGCTGGCGGGACGGCGTCGACGCGGCTCTGCGAGGGCTCGGGTTCGTCGAAGGGGAGCTCGACCGGCCGCTGGCGAGCTTCTCGGGCGGCGAGCTGACCCGCGCCTCCCTCGCCCGCGCGATCGCGTCCGCCCCCGATCTGCTGCTGCTCGACGAGCCGACCAACCATCTCGACATCGAGTCCCTGGAGTGGCTCGAGGACTATCTGGGCGGGATCGATGCCGCGGTCGTCATGGTCGCCCACGACCGCTGGTTCCTCGAGTCCGTGGGCACCTCGGTCCTGGAGCTGGTCGGTGGCGGTGCCCGCTCCTTCGCCGGCCCGTGGCATGCCTGGCGTGCCGAGCAGGCGGCTCGCGAGCTCGCCGCGGGTCGCGACACCGCTCGCCGCGAGGCCGAGATCGCACGCATGGAGCGGTTCGTGGAGCGCTTCCGCTACAAGGCCACGAAGGCGAGGCAGGCGCAGTCGAAGCTGAAGAGCATCGAGCGACTGAAGCGCGGGATGCCGGACGCGGCACCCCCCGAGGGCAGCTCGCTGTCGTTCGAGTTCGGAGCGGCGCAGCGCTCGGGCCGGGTCGTGTTGGAGCTCGAGGACGCCACGCTCGCGGTCGGCGGCCGAACGCTGATCGAGGACGCCGGGATGTGGCTGGAGCGCGGCGAGCACGTGACCCTGGTGGGCGCCAACGGCAGCGGCAAGACGACCCTGGTCGAGTCGCTCGTGGGCGTTCGCGAGCTCGGCCGGGGCAAGCTTCGCCGCGGCCACAACGTGCAGGTCGGATACCTCGCCCAGCACACCGCGCTCGACCCCCGGGCCGGGGCCACCGTGCTCGCCCACGCGCAGGCCGCGACCGGTCTCTCCGAGGCAAAGACGAGAGCGCTGCTCGGCCGCTTCCTGTTCTCCGGCGACGAGGTGGCCAAGTGGCTCACCGACCTTTCCGGCGGCGAGTCCCGCCGCTTGGCGCTGGCGCTGCTGACGAGCTCCGACGCCAACCTGCTGATCCTCGACGAGCCGACCAACCACCTCGATCTCGAAAGTCGGGAGGCGCTCGAGGACGCGCTCACCGGCTTCGACGGCACCGTGCTGCTGATCTCACACGATCGTGCCCTGCTCGAGGCGGTGGGATCGCGCACGATCGTGATCGAGGACCGGCGGCTGCGAAGCCACAGCGGCGGCTGGGCCGAGTACCGCTCCGGGGTCGAGAGCGCCCGGGCAGCGGGCGAGGGGGCGGGGCGCGCGGCGAACAAGCGCCCCAGGCCGCCGAGGGCGAGCGGACCGAGCAAGAACCGGCTCGCCGCCGCGGCCCGGCTCGAGCGCGAGGTCGAGGCCGCCGAGGCGGCCTTGCGAGCGCTCGAGGACGAGCTCGCCGACCCGGCGCGCTGGGCCGACCCGCAGCGCGCGGCCGAGTCGGCGCAGCGACACGAGAGCGCCGGCCGCGAGCTCGACGAGCTCTATGAGCGCTGGACGAAGGCGCAGGAGGGAGCGTAGGGGCGAGCCGGCTTGGGCGGGACCGTGCGACCCGGCCCGGTAGTCGGTCTACTCCGGCTGCATCGGCGGGCTCAGCTGCGAGCCGCCGGGAAGGATGCGCTGGGGCGCCGGAGCCGCGGCCTCGGCCGGCTGCTCGACCCCGAGCAGCTCCGCCAGCTCGCCCGACTCGAGCAGTTCCTCGACGATGTCACAGCCGCCGACCAGCTCGCCGTTGACGTAGAGCTGAGGGAAGGTCTGCCAGTCGGAGAGCTCCGCGGTCACCTCGCGCAGCGGCTGCAGCGCCGGCAGGACGTCGATCGCCCCGTAGTCGATCCCGACCTGCTCGAGCATGCCAACCACCCGCATCGAGAACCCGCAGCGGGGCGCGTCGGGGGTTCCCTTCATGAACAGCAGCACCGGGTTTTCGGCGATCGCCTTCTCGACCTGCTGCTTGAGCTGTGGATCGGCCGCCATGCGTTCAGGGTAGCGCAGCACCGCGGTGCGATCGGGGACTCGTCAACCGGACCCGAGCACAGTGGTCTCGATCGAGAGCGCGTGGATCGAGCCGTCCTCGAAGCGCTCGCGAACCGCGTTGCGGATCGCGCGATGCTGGTCGATGCGCTTCATCTCATCGAACTGCGGCGCCGCGACGATCGCGCGCAGATGGTCGCCGCCGCCCTCGTCGAGCATCTCGACCTCGGCTCCCGGGAGCGCCGCCTCGATCATCCGCTTGAGCTCGTTCAGATCGGCCATCGCTTGCCAGTCTAGGCGCGCAGCCCGCACGCGACGGCGGTGCCGCTAGCTGGCGACCGCGTCGGCCGACCGGGCCGCGTCGACCATCTCGTCGATGCGACAGAACTTGATCCGCGGGCGCCCTTGCGGCTCGCCGGCGGAGACCTCGGCGCGGTCGATCGCCTGCCAGTCGAGGTAGGTGATGTGGTCGCCTCCTCGGGCCGCCAGAACCACCTCGATCGGTGGCTCGACGGGCTCGCGCTTCCCGATTGCCCCCGATTCGAGATCCGCGAAGATCGTGGCGACGGTCTCCTGGGCGTCCTTCTTGTTGGTCCCGATGACGCCCGAGGGCCCGCGCTTGATCCAGCCGACCGCGTAGTGGCCCGGGACCTGCTCGCCCCGCTCGGGGTCGTTGACGCGGCCGGCCTCGTTCGGGATCAGGCCCCGGCGGGGATCGAACGGGATCCCCTCGAGGCCGATGCCCCGATAGCCGATCGAGCGCAGCACGAGGCCGCACTCGATCTCCTCGCGCTCGCCGGTGTCGCGGGCGCGGATCTGACCGGAATCGTCGCGGTAGAGCTCGTTGTGGCCGATGACGATGCTCTCGACCTTGCCCTCGCCCCTGATCTCGACCGGCGAGCAGCAGAAACGCATCACCACGCGCTTTGGCTTGTCCTCGGGCTGGCGCTCGGAGAAGTCGGTGAAGATCTCGACGTTGCGGCGGTGGGTGGGATCGCAGTCCTCGGAGTCGATGTACTCCCGACTCGCCGGGTCGAGCTCGAGCTCGGCGGGGTCGATGATGATGTCGGCGTCGGTGAGTTCGCCCAGCTCGCGCACCTCGGGATTGGTGAAGGCCGCCTGGGCGGGGCCGCGGCGGCCGAGGATGACGATCTCGGCGATCGCCGATTCGGCGAGCGCCTCGATCGCGTGGTCGGCCGTATCGGTGACGTCGAGCTCGGCCCGCGGCAGGGCGAGCATCCGGGCGACGTCCGCCGCCACGTTGCCGTTACCGATCACCACCGCGCGCCGGGCCGAGAGGTCGAACCGGTGATCGGCGAAATCGGGATGGGCGTTGTACCAGTTGACGAATTCGGTCGCCGCATGCGACCCCGGCAGGTCCTCGCCCGGGATCCCGAGCCGGCGGTCGGTCGCCGTCCCGTAGGCGTAGACGACCGCGTTGTAGCGTTGCTCGAGCTCGGCCACGGTCAGGTCGCGGCCGATCTCGACGTTGCCGAAAAAGCGAAAGCCGCCGCGCGCGGCGGTCTTCTCGTAGACCCGGATCACCGACTTGATCTTCGGATGGTCGGGGGCGACCCCGGCGCGGACGAGCCCGAACGGCGTCGGTAGGCGATCGAACATGTCGACCTCGACGCTGACGTCGTCGCGCTTGAGCAGGTGCTCGGCGCCGTAGAACCCGGCCGGGCCGGAGCCGACGATCGCCACGCGCAGGGGGTTCTCGAGGCTTCCGAGGTCACTCATGCGAGCGCGAAAGCGTAGGGGATGGCAACCACGGGCGGTCGAGCAGGCTGCGCGCTGTGGCCCGCCGGCTCGCCGTCCCGATCGCGCTCCTCGCGGTATGCGCGGGTGCGCCCGCGGCATCGGCGAGCCTCGCCGGCTTTCGCTCCCCGAGCGGCAACGTCGGCTGCTACATCTCCGGCAAGGGTGCCCGCTGCGACATCCGCAACCACGACTGGCAGGCGCCGCCGAAGCCTCCGTCGTGCGAGCTCGACTGGGGAGGCGGCCTCGCGGTCGGCAGGCACGGGCGCGCCGACTACGTCTGCGCCGGGGACGCGACCCTCGACCCGAGCAGCCCGGTGCTCGGCAAGGGCGAGAAGATCGAGCGTGGCCGGTTCCGCTGCAAGAACAAGCGGAGTGGGATCAAGTGCGTCAATCGCCGCAACGAGCACGGCTTTCGGATCTCGGCGCAGCGTGCGAAGCTGTTCTAGCGCTCGGCCAGAGCAGCGGCGCGCGGAGTCGCAGTGCCGTCGAGGGCGTCGAGGGCGCGACCGATCGACATCGCGACGCAGGTGAAGATCGGGACGTCGCGCAGTGTGTAGGCGCTCGATTCGGAACCGCGCAACTCCTCGACCAAATCGAGGAACTCGGCCGGGTCGTCGCACTCGAACGAGACCACGAACTCCTGGTCGTCGAGGCCGAAGGAGTAGGCCGTGTTGATCGTGATCTCCGGGTACCGGCGGCCGATCTCGATGTGCTCGGCCATCACTGAGCGGCGCCGCTCGAGTGGGAGCCGGTACCACTCGCGCTTCTTGTCGAGCGGGTAGACGATGCAGTAGCGACGCTGCGAGGTACAGATCTCCGGTCGCGCCTCGGCCTCGGAATACGGCGAGCGTTTTGTCGTTGCCAGGTAGGAATGGGGAATCGTCGACCACTTCGCGAGGCCGCTCTGGGCGAGGACGACGTGGAAGGTGTGGATGTCCTCGAGCAGGGGGCTCTGGGCGAGCAGCATCAGGTCGGTGTCGCCGCGGGTGCCGACGGTCGAGTAGGCGCGCAGCGACCGGTCGGTGGCGAAGTCCTCGCAGGCGGCGAGGAACTCCCGTTTATCCTCCGCCCGCGCCTCGGCGTCGCGGCGCTGCCAGGCGGGGTCGAGCTTGAAGAAGGTGAACTTGGCAAACGTGCGGTCGGGCATCGCCTCAGCGGCGATGCTAGCGCTCGGACTGCTGGCGGTCGCCCCCTCGAACGCCGCCGCGCAGGACGAGCCGCGGGCCGTGATCGCCGTGCTCCCCTACGGCACAACCGTCGAGGAGATCGCGGCGCACGAGGCGCTCGCGCCGGGGGTGGTCAGCGCCGGTCTCGGGGCGGTGCCGGTGGCGCAGACGTTCCTCGACGTCGGCCAGGGCAACCGGGTCAACCAGGGCCTTTACGACCGCGACCTGCCCCGCCTCTATCTTCGCGATGGCCAGGTGCCCGAGCGCCTCTGGGAGCGGACGGTCGAGCGGGCCGAGGATGCCCCGGCGAACATCGTGCCGGGCCTGCTCGCCTCGACCCTCGTCGGCGAGGGTGTGCCGGTCACGGCCGAGGCCGACAGCGGCCTCGCGACGCTGATGGCGGTCGACCGCGAGGGCACCGTGCAGATCGCCGAGAGGAGCGCCTGCGCAAGCGGCTGCGGGCCCGGGCTCAGCGTGCTGCGCATCCGGCTCGCCGAGCTGCCGGCGATGGTCGACGGGCTTCGGCCGGACGACCTGCTGATCGCGTTTGCCGCCGGTGCACGGGCGGACCAGGAGCTGTTGCCCGCCGGCGTCGCCGGGCCCGGCTTCGGCGGCAATCTGACCTCGGCCTCGACCCGGACCGACGGCGTCGTCACCACGACCGACATCGCCCCGACCGTGTTCGAGCATTTCGCGGTGGAGGTGCCCGACGAGATGAACGGGAGCGAGATCACGTCCTCCGCCCATCGCGACCCGGCGGCGGTCGCCGAGCTCCAGGACCAGCTCGAGACCCGCCCAAGCAGGGAGACGGTTGCTCTGCTCCCGCTGGGGATATGGCTGGCGCTGAGCGCGCTCGTGGCGGTGGTCTGGCGGCGGCCCGGTGCCCGGATCGCCCTCCGCCTGCTCGGCCTCTCATGCGCGCTCGCGCCCCTGCTGCTCCTGGTCGCGGCGGCGATCGACGCCAGCACGCTCGCCTCCGCGTTGCTGATGGGCGTGGGATCGGCGGTAGGCGCGCTCGCGGTCGACCGGTGGCTTGCTGGGTGCGCCGGGTTTGCGCTCGCCTGCGGGCTGACGGTCGGCGCCTACGCGGTCGACGTCGTCGCCGGCTCGCCGCTGACGTCGCTCTCGGTGCTCGGGCCCAATCCCGGCTATGGAGTGCGCTTCTTCGGCATCGGCAACGAGCTGGAGGCGATCCTCACCACCTTGACCCTGATCGGCACCGGCGCCGCCCTCGCGACGCAAGCAAGGATCGAACGGCGAGCGGGGGCCGCCGGCTTCGTCGGCATCGCCCTGGTCGCGACGGCGGCGTTCGCGCCGGGGCGGTTCGGCGCCGACGTCGGGGCGGCGATCGTGCTCGGCATCGGCGCCGCCACCGCCGCCGTGCTCGCGCTCGGCCTCGAGCGCCGGCGGGCAATCCTGATCGTCGCCGGCGGAGCCGTGCTCGCGCTGGCCGCCCTGCTCGTGATCGACCTTGCGCTCGGGGGCGCGCACTTGAGCCGTTCGGTGCTCGGCGCGGGTCAGGCGGGCGACCTCGTGGATGTCTTCGAGCGGCGCCTGACCCTGATGACGAGCAGCTTCACCGACCCGGTCTACCCCGAGTTGCTCATGGCCACGGTGGTGGTGCTGGTCGCCGCCTTCGTTAAGCGGCGAGCGGTGCTCGGCTGGTTCGGCACGCGCTGGGCGGCGCGCAGCGGTTTCCTCGGTGCGCTCGCCGGGGTGCTCGTCGGCACGCTCGCCAACGACTCCGGTTCGGTCCTGCTAGTGATCGGGACGATCTACCTCGGGGTCTCGGCCGGGTTTTTCTGGGCGACCACCGGTCCGGGGCGTCCGTTGCAGAACGGGGGTTAGCCGTACACGCATCCGGGGCGCGGCTGGTTACCCTACGCGGGTGCGCATCGCCATAGTCTCGCCCTATTCCTGGACCTACAGGGGCGGTGTGAACAGGCACGTCGAGGCTCTCGCCGGCGAGTTGATCGCTCGCGGCCACGAGCTTCGGGTGCTTGCGCCCTGGGACCCGCCCGACCGCCTCAGCCGGGTGCTGCATCGTGCCGCGCCCGAGTCGCGCCGGCGCCCCGACTACCTGGTGCCCCTGACTCGGACGTTCTCGGTCGGCGCCAACGGCTCGGTCTCGAACCTGAGCTGGCTTCCCAACGCGGCGGCCGCGGTCAAGCGCGAGCTGCGCGCCTACACCCCCGATGTCGTCCACGTCCACGAGCCGCCCGCCCCGGTGATTTCGTGGAGCGCGTCGTCGTTTCCGGACGCCCCGGTCGTCGGCACCTTTCATGCCTATTCCACCAACCGGTGGACGAACGGCTTCGGCATCCTGGTCGGGGCCCGGCGCCGGTTCAACCGCATGCACGCGCGGATCGCGGTCTCCGAGGCCGCGGCCTGGACCGGGCGCCGCTTCTTCGGCGGCACCTACGAGCTGATCCCGAACGGCGTCGACACCGAGGCGCCTCCACCGGGCCCCAAACCGGCCTCAGACGAGCTCAGGGTGCTGTTCGTGGGCCGTCCGGAGGAGCGCAAGGGTCTGCCGGTCCTGCTCACCGCCTTCGGGGCCCTGATCGAGCACGAGCCGGCGCGACTGACCGTGATCGGCGTCTCGGATGCCGAGGTGCGCCGCTATCTCGCTGACCCCGAGGCGGAGGCCCGGATCGACGCCCGCGGCCGCGTCCGCGGCGACGAGCTCTGGCGAGCCCTGCACGAGGCCGACGTCCTCTGCGCACCGTCGCTCACCGGTGAGAGCTTCGGCATGATCCTCACCGAGGCCTTCGCCGCCGGCACGCCGGTTATCGCCTCAAACATCGCGGGCTACGCCGACGTGGTCGACGAGGGGGTAGACGGGGTGCTGGTGCCGCCCGCGGACCCGCAGCGGCTCGCCGAGGAGCTTCAGGCCGCGAGCCATGAGCCGGCCCGGCTCGAACGGATGGGCCGGGCGGCGCGCGAATCCGCCCGGCGGTACGCCTGGCCGCGGATCGCCGAGCAGGTGGAGTCGGTCTACGAGCGCGTCCTGACCACCGAGGTGCCCGAGCCCGCCAGCGCGGTCGAGGCGCTTGCCAGGCGCAAGGGATTCGTGCCGATCGATGGCTCGCCCCCGGTCCCGGCGCGGCGCCTGCCGTCGCTCGACCCCGCGCCGGCGCAGGCTTCTGGGCGCGGCCAAGTGGCCCGCCGTCTGGCGCTCGCGACCGCCGGCGTGCTCGGGCTCGTGCTCACCTTCATCGCCGCCAAGCGGATGGGGGTCGGCAACGTGCTCACGAACATGGTCGAATCCGATCTGACCTGGGTCCTGGTGGCGACCGCGCTGATGGGTGCCTCGCTCCTGCTGCGGGCGAGCTCGTGGCTCTCGATAGCCCGCTCGGCGCTTCCCAACACCCCGCTCCGCCGGCGCGACGTGACCTCGGCGACGATGATCGGCGTGCTGATGTCGGCGACCCTGCCCGCGCGCCTGGGTGAGCCGGCGCGGGCGATGGTCCTCGCCCGGCGCACAGGCCGCATGCGCGAGTCGTTCCCGGTCCTGCTCGGCACCCTGGTCTCCCAAAGCGTGCTCAATGCCGTCGCGTTGGTCATTCTCGGCGCGGTGATCGTCGCCTCCACCGACCTCTTCCACGCCAGCTCCGAGCGGCTGTTCTTGATCAGCACGGCTCCGGTGCTGCTCCTGCTCGCGGTCGTCTTCGCACCGCAGCTGGTGAAGCAGAGCGGCTCCGGCCGGATCGCCCGGGTCGTCGGGGCGATCCGCGCGGCGATGCTCAAGGTGCGCACCGGCCTGGTCGTCTTCCGCGATCCTCGCCGCGGACCGCTGGCCGTCGGCGCCCAGCTCGGGGCCTGGGGCCTGCAGCTGCTCGCCTGCTTCGCGCTCTTCACCGCGCTCGGCCTCGATAACAACCCGATGATCGACCTCGGCGCCGCCGCCGCGGTCCTGTTCGCGGTCAACGTCACCGCGGTGATCCCGGCGACACCGTCGAACATCGGCATCTTCCAGCTCGCGACGATCAGCGTCCTGACCACCGGCTTTCACGTCAGCGCCCCGAACGCGCTCGCCTACGGAGTGATCCTGCAGGCGGTCGAGATCGCGACCGCCGTCGGGCTCGGCCTCCCGGCGCTGGTCCGCGAGGGCGTCACCTGGCAGGACATGCGCTTGCGCGCGCTCGCGGCCGCGCCGGTGCGCCTGCGGTCGGCCCGGGTGACCGAGAACGCGAACTAGCGGGGCCGGTCCACCCAGCGCCACCCCATCGAATTTCCCACACCCCGCTATCCTCCTGATCACCATCTGGAGCGGCTGAGGGACCCGGACCTTCGACGCCGCCGCAACCGACCCACTCCCCGGAGAACGGCGCGGTGCGACAGCCGGGATCGATGGAGGTAAGCGAACTGCTCGACCGAGAACGAGACTTCCTAGCCGCGAGCCGCGAGCGGGTCATCGTCTACGACGGCGGCATGGGCGCCACCCTGGAGCAATTCGACCTCACCTCCGAGGACTACGGCGGGCTGGCGGGCAAATGTCATGAGGCGCTCGTGCTCAACCGGCCCGACGTGATCGAAGGGGTGCACAGCTCGATGATCGAGGCCGGGGCCGAGGTGCTCGAGACCGACACCTTCCAGGGATCGCGACTGAAGCTGGACGAGTGGGGGCTCGGCGAGCAGACGCTCGAGATCAACACCAAGGCCGCCGAGATCGCCCGCAAGGCGGCGGGCGACGCGCGCTTCGTCGCCGGGTCGATCGGGCCGACCGGCTATCTGCCCGCCTCCGACGATCCGACGCTCGGCGCAATCTCGTTCCGCGATCTCGTCGAGGTCTTCGCCGAGCAGGCGCGTGGACTGGTCGAGGGCGGCGCCGATCTGATCATCATCGAGACCGCGCAGGACATCCTCGAGGTCAAGGCGGCCGTCTTCGGCGCCCGGGAGGCGTTCGAGCAGCTCGGGCGCGCGCTGCCGATCCAGACCTCGGTCTCGCTGCTGCCGCAGGGCGGCAAGATGCTGCTCGGCACCGACATCCAGGCGGTGCTGACGACGCTTGCGGCGCTCGATGTGCAGGTGATCGGGCTCAACTGCTCGACCGGCCCCGAGGACATGCGCGACGCGATCCGTTTCCTCGGGCAAGCCTGCCCGGTTCCCGTGCACTGCATCCCCAATGCCGGCCTCCCGCTTCAGGGCCCCGACGGCGAGACGATCTTCCCCGAGACACCGGAGCAGATCTCCTCGGTGCTGGGCGAGTTCGTCGAGCGGTACGAGATCTCGATCGTCGGCGGCTGCTGCGGGACGACGCCCGATCACATTCGGGCGATCAGTGAGCGGGTCGCCGGCCGCGTCCCGGCGCGGCGCCCCGACCAGGGGCCGCCGCAGGTCTCGAGCATGATGACCGCGACCCCGCTGATTCAGGAGCCGCGCCCGACCCTGGTCGGCGAGCGGGTCAACTCGCAGGGCTCGCGCAAGGCCAAGGAGCTGCTGCTGGCCGAGGACTACGACGGCCTCGTCGCGGTGGCCGAGGACCAGGTCAACGGCGGCGCGCATGTGCTCGACCTCTGCGTCGCGCTGACCGAGCGCACCGACGAGGACGAGCAGATGGCCGAGGTCGCCAAGCGGGTCTCGTTGACCCAGCCGGCGCCCCTGCAGATCGACTCGACCGAACCCGAGGTGATCGCAGCCGCGCTCGAGCAGACGCCGGGCCGGGCGATCGTCAACTCGGTCAATCTCGAGGCGGGCCGCGACAAGCTCGACCGGGTGGTGCCGCTTGCCCGCGCCCACGGCGCGGCGCTGATCGCGCTGACGATCGACGAGGTCGGGATGGCGAAGACCGCCGAGCGCAAGCTCGAGATCGCACAGCGGATCACGCAGCTCGCCTGCGACGAGCACGGGCTCGACCCGGAGCTCCTGATCTTCGATGCGCTCACCTTCACCCTCACCACCGGCGACGACGAATGGAAGCCCTCGGCGGTGGAGACGATCGAGGGGATCCGGCGGATCAAGTCCGAGATCGGGGGCGTGAAGACGTCGCTCGGCGTCTCCAACGTCTCGTTCGGTGTCTCGCCGCCGGCGCGGGCGGTGCTCAACTCGGTCTTCCTCCACCGCTGCGTCGAGGCCGGGCTCGACCTGGCGATGGTCAACCCGAATCACATCACTCCCTACGGGGAGATCCCGGAGTCCGAGCGCGAGCTCGCCGACGACCTCGTCTACAACCGTCGCGACGACGCGCTCGAGCGCTTCATCGCCCACTTCGAGTCCAAGGGCCCCGAGGACGAGGCCGATGCCGGCGACCCGACCGAGGGCATGGAGCCCGAGGAGGCGCTGCACTGGCACATCCTGCGGCGAAAGAAGGAGGGGGTGGAGGACTGGATAGACGCCTCGGTGGAAAAGATCGGCGCCGTGCCGACCCTGAACGGAGTGTTGCTGCCGGCGATGAAGGAGGTCGGCGACAAGTTCGGCGCCGGCGAGCTGATCCTGCCGTTCGTGCTCCGGTCGGCGGAGGTGATGAAGCGCGCGGTCGCCCGGCTGGAGAACTACCTCGACCGGATCGAGGGCCACACCAAGGGCAAGGTCGTGATCGCGACCGTGTTCGGCGACGTTCACGACATCGGCAAGTCGCTCGTCAACACGATCCTGACCAACAACGGCTACACCGTCGTCGACCTCGGCAAGCAGGTCCCGATCGACACGATCATCGATGCCGCGGTCGAGCACGAGGCCGACGCGATCGGGCTCTCGGCCCTGTTGGTCTCGACCTCGAAGCAGATGCCCGCCTGCATCCAGGAGCTGCATCAGCGCGGGCACGAGTTCCCGGTGCTGATCGGGGGCGCGGCGATCAATCGCGACTTCGGTCGCCGGGCGCTCTATCCGCACGGCAAGGAGTCCGACGAGGTCTACGAGCCCGGCGTCTTCTACTGCAAGGACGCGTTCGCCGGGCTCGACACGGTGGACGCCCTGGTTGACGAGCCGGCGCGCGATGCGCTGGTGGCGAGGATCCGCGAGGAGGCGAGGACCCTGCGCGAAAAGCCCGAGGTGGCCGACGACGCGCCGCCGACCACCGACGACTCGGTGCGCTCCGCCGTCGCCACGGACAATCCGATCCCCGAGCCCCCGTTTTGGGGCGTGCGCGAGGTCGCGATCGACCTCGACCAGGTCTTCCCCCACCTCGATCGCCACGTGCTGTTCAAGCTCCACTGGGGCGGGCGCGGCAAGAAGGGCGAGGATTGGCGACGGATCGTCGAGGGCCACGACGGCGACGAGGGATTCGCGCCGAAGCTCGAGCGGATGTGGCGCGAGCAGGATTATCTGCACCCTCGCGCGAAGCTCGGCTACTTCCCGTGCGCGGCCGACGGCAACGAGCTGCTCATCTTCGACCCCGACGACCACGAGCGCGAGCTCGAGCGACTGATATTTCCGCGCCAGCCCAAGCACGACCGCATTTGCCTGGCGGACTTTTATCGGCCACTCGATTCAAGCGAGCGCGACGTAGTCGCCCTGCAGGCGGTGACCGTCGGCGAGCAGGTCACCAGGCGGATCGCCCAGCTGGAGGCGGACGGCGAGTTCGCCGAGCAGCTGTTCACCCACGGCCTGGGCGTGCAGGCAGCCGAAGGGCTCGCCGAATGGCTGCACGCCGAGGTCCGCCGCGGCCTCGGGATCGACCTCGACCAAGGCCGGCGCTACTCATGGGGCTATCCCGCCTGCCCGGAGCAGTCCGAGCACGAGAAGGTCGAGCGCCTGCTCCGCTTCTCCGAGATCGGGATCTCGCTCTCGGGCGGCTATGCGCTCGAGCCGGAGCAGTCGACCGCGGCGATCGTCGCCCACCATCCGCAGGCGGTCTACTTCGGCATGAAGTCGGGCTTCGTCCCGGTCTCCAAAAAGGGCGACGAGCTGATCGCCGGTACCGAGCGCGGTGGCGCGCTGCCGCCGGAGTCCGACCCCGAGGGCGACGGGACCATCGCGGCCGAGGCCGACGAGCCGTCGCTCGACGCCGCGCCGGCCCCCTAGTCGACGCAGGGACCGGGCCCGTGCACGTAGGTGGGCGGGTCGACCGCCTTAGAGCGCGCGGAGCTCAGATCCCCAATCGGTTGCGAATCCCGCGCGCACTGAGGAAGCGGTACAGGCGGCGCACGGCGCCCCGCTTGCGGGCGCTGTACGGGAACCAGATCGGCTCCGACTTCGCCTGCGGCAGGCGGGGCACGGTGAGCGCCTCGGTGCGGCAGAAGCGCCGGATCCCCTGCGCCCCGTGGCGGACGCCGATGCCCGAGCTCTTCCAGCCTCCCATCGGCAGCCCGAGGACGTTGTAGTTGACGAGCACGTCGTTGACGTTGCAGTGACCCGCCTCGATCCGGCGCGCGATCCGCTCGCCCTCGGCGGGGTCGCCGGCGAACACCGAGGAGCCGAGCCCGTAGCGGGTGTCGTTGGCGAACTCGATCGCCTGCTCGACGTCGGCGACCTTCATCACCGGGATCACGGGGCCGAAGGTCTCCTCCCGCATCACCTTCATCGACTGATCGACGTCGGCGATCACCGTCGGCTCATACCAGTCCCCGGGGCCGTCGCCGCGCTTGCCGCCGATGAGCACCCGGGCGCCTGAGGCGCGCGCGTCCTCGACCTGCTCGGAGACGATCTCGACCTGGGGCGGCGAGGTCATCGCCCCGATCTCCGCCGTGTAGGTGTCGCCGTCGGCGCCCTGGCGCAAGGTTTTCACCTTCGCCCGCAGCTTGTCGACGAACTCGTCGTAGACCGGCTCCTCGACGTAGACGCGCTCGATCCCGATGCAGACCTGACCGCTGTTGACCAACCCGCCCCAGGCGGTGGCGTTGACGGCTCGATCGAGGTCGGCATCGCGGGTGACGATCATCGGGTCCTTGCCGCCGAGCTCGAGGCTGACCGGGGTCAGCGTCTCGGCGGCGCGCTTCATCACGATCCTGCCGGTCCGCTCCGAACCGGTGAACTGGAGGTAGTCAACCCCGTCGATCAAAGCCCCCGCCGTCTCGGCGCCGCCGTTGACCACCCGGAGCACCTCGGGGGCGCCGATCTCCTCGCGCCAGGCGCGGGCGAGCTCGATCACGGTCAGCGGGGTCAGCTCGGACGGCTTGATCACCACCGCGTTGCCGGCGACCAGCGCCGGCAGCGCATCGCCGACCGAGAGGACCACCGGGAAGTTCCAGGGGCTGATCAGGCCGACGACGCCGAACGGCCGGTAGACGATCTTGCTGCGCTTCGCCCGCAACAGTGGCACGTGTGGGGTGACGATCTCGTCGGCGAGCAGCTTCGGGCCCTGGTCGACCCAGTAGTTGATCGCGTCGAGGCAGTAGAACGCCTCCAGCGTGGCGTCGGCGCGGACCTTGCCGGTCTCCTCCTGCATCATCGAGTCGAGGCGGTCCTGGTTGTCGAGGATCCAGTCGCGCAGCTCCTCCATCCAGCGGCGCCGGCCATCGAAGCCGATCGCCTCCCAGGCGGGCTGGGCGGCCCGGGCGCGAGCCACGGTCTCGGCGACCTGGGCCTCGGAGTCGATCGCGACCGTTCTGATCACCGAGCCGTCGACGGGGCGGTGGACGTCGAAGCTGCCGGCCGCCGCGAACCGGCCCTCGCCGTCGATCGCGGTTTCGGGCGCCTCATTGGTGGCCTCGGGGTGCGTCGCGGACTCCATCTCGACTCGTCCTCCTCGCTGGGGCAGCTGATGCGCGCAGCGGACTCTACTCGCCGACCGGCACGCCGGTTCCGTCTGCGCCGACCGCGGTCAGCGGGCGACGATCCTGTAGACGGCGTTGTCGGCGAGCGAGGCGACGTAGATCCGCCCCCGGGCGCCCTCGCCGAACGAGGACGGCTGAGCGATCGGCAGCCCGCTGGCGGCGTCCGTTGCGCTCGGGTCGGACGCGTAGGGGTCCAGAGAGCGGATCTGATCGCCGCTGAGATCCGCGTAGACGAGCCGCCCCGCCAGCGACCTCAGCCGCCGATCGCGGACGACGTAGCCGGCGATCACCGAGCTGCCGCCTGAGTACTCGTGGATCGGGGCCCGGTAGTTGAACGGCGCGGTGCCGGGGTCCTCGAAGAAGTGGTTCCCCTCGAGGTTGTCCCAGCCGAAGTTGGCCCCGCTGGCTTCGGCAAGCGGTTCGAAGTCGATCTCCTCCCAGGCGCTCTGACCGACGTCGCCGATCGCGATGCCGCCGCCGCCGCTGTCGAAGGAGAAGCGGAACGGGTTGCGGAGCCCGAGCGCGTAGACCTCATCGGCGCCGGGCCCGCCCGCGAACGGGTTCGAGCCCGGGCTCGCGTAGCCCCCGCGGCCGGGATCGATCCGCAGCAGCTTGCCGAGCAGGCTGTCGGGGTTCTGGGCGTTCTCCGCCGGGTCGCCGGAGCCGCCGCCGTCGCCGGTGCCGATGTAGAGCAGGCCGTCGGGGCCGAACTGGAGCTGGCCGCCGTTGTGATTGGTGTAGCGGGGATGGGAGATCACGATCACCGTCCGCCGCGAGCGCGCCTTGGCGCGGGTGGGCGAGCCGCGCTTGCGCTTGAAGCTGTCGACCTGGATGTCACTGTCCCGGTTGACGTAGTAGACGTAGAAGCGCCGGTTGCGCGCGTAGCCGGGATCGAACGCGACCGAGAGCATCCCCTCCTCGTAGGAGACCCGGACGCGGTTGCGGAGGTCCAGGAACGGCCTGCGCAGCTTGCGGCCGTCGCGCACGACCGCGATCGTGCCGCGCTGCTCGACCACGAACAGGAGCCTGCGCTTGCCAGGCGCGTCGTCGACGAACACGGGCCCCTCGAAGCTGCCCACGCGCCTCAGCTCGAGGCCGCCCCGGCCGGCGCCCGCGCTGCCCGTTCCGATCGCCGTGGCGAGCACGACCGCGGCGGCAATCGCCGCCGCAACCGCCGGCCTGACCCTGCGCGGGCCGCCTCTGGGGCTCCCCGCCATCGTTCGCCAGGGTAACGCGCGCTCGGCGCGGCCTAGCGCGCCGCTCGTAGCCTGTAGACCGGGCCCGCTCGGGAGGCGACGTAGATCTCGCCGTCGAGGCCCTCCCCGAACGAGGTGGGCAAGCTCAAGGAGAGCCCCTCGCCCCGGTCGTCGGCCGCCCGCCCGGGCACCGGCAACCCCTGGTCGCCGAGTGGGGGCGGCGTCAGGCTGCGGATCCGGCCACCGCAGAAGTCGGCGTACACGTAGCGTCCGTAGAGCTGGGGCAGCGGCGGGTCTCGAACCCCGTAGCCACCCGTGGTCGCGCAGCGGTTGTTGCCGTGTGCGTAGGCGTGGATCGGCGCCACCGGCCCCGCTTCCGGGGCGGGAGGGATCGCGCAGCCGGAAGCCCTCGTACTCCGGCCAGCCGAAGTTGGCGCCCGCGGCTGCCGCCGGGCTCAGGTAGTCGATCTCCTCGCGGGCCTGCTCGTTGTCGCCGGGGTCGGCGATCACCAGGTCGCCGCTCAGGCGGTCGAAGGAGAAGCGCCACGGATTTCGCAGCCCCCAGGCATAGATCGCGTTCGAGCCGGGCTTGCCGACCAGCGGGTTGCCGGCCGGGATCCGGAATCCGCGCCGGCGCCGGCGGGGGTCGACCCGCAGCAGCTTGCCCAACATCGAGCCGAGGCTGCGGGCCTGGTCGTGGACGTCGTTGCAGCAGCCGCCGTCACCGGTCGGAGATCCAGAGGTGGCCGTGGGGCCCGAACTGGAGCTGGCCGCCGTTGTGCGAGTCGGTAAACGGATGGAGGATCTTCAGCACCGGGTGCCGCGAGCCCTGCGCAGCGCGGATCGGTCGCAGATCCGAGCGCCCGTACCTATCGACGAAGTTGTGCCCGCCGGGACCGGTGTAGAAGACGAAGAAGCGCCCGTGCGTGCGTAGGCGGGATCGAAGGCGATCGAGTACAGCCCCGCCTCGACCGACTTCGCCTCCTTGGACCCGAAGCGGACGCGGTCGGTGATGTCGAGGAACGGGCGGGGGATCCGGCGCCCGTTGCGGATCGCCATCACACGCCCGCGCTGCGTGGCCACGTAGAGCGTGCGTGGGTCGCCCGGCGCCTGGGTCACATAGGTCGGTTGGTCGAGGATGGCGATCGGGTGCAGCTCGAGTCCGCCGCGCGAAGAGCGCCCGCCGTCGGCGGCCGCGGCACCTACCGCGGTGGCGACCAGCGCGGCGAGCATCGCCGCGACCGCCAGTCGCACGCCCCCCGGCGCCTTCATCACCGGGATCGAGCGGGCGTCAGCCGGTAGACCGGCCCCTCCAACGAGGTGGCGTAAAGATGCCCCGCGGCGTCCTCGCCGAACGAGCTCAGCGAGGGGATCCGAAGCCCGAGCGCGCGGTCGTCGCGGGCGGCGCCCCCCGGCTCGGCGATGAAGCTGCGCAGCTCCCCCTCGCAGTAGTCTCCGTAGACGTAGCGACCGTAGAGCGACTCGAGCTCGCGGTCGCGAACGACGTAGCCCCCGGTCACCGAACAGCGGCCGTCGAGCCCGTACTCGAGCGTCGGCGGTCGTGCGCCCGGCGCCCGCTGGTCGCGGTTGTAGCGGTGGCTACCCTCGAACGCCGACCAGCCGAAGTTCGGCGCCGGACCGTTGCCGGTGATCTGGGCGCGAGTTGCCGAGTCAATCTCCTCGAGCTCGTCCTGACCCACGTCGCCGATCCACAGATCGCCGGTCTCGCGGTCGAACGAGAACCGCCATGGGTTGCGCAGCCCGAGCGCGGCTACCTCCGTGTCACCGTCGTCCGTGTCGACCCGCAGAAGCTTCCCCAGCGGGCTGTCGGGATCCTGTGCGGTGCGCTCGGGATCCCCGGCGCCGCCGCCGTCTCCGGTGCCCGCGTAGAGGTGGCCGTCGGGGCCGAAGAGGAGCAGGCCACCGTTGTGGTTGGAGGCGAAATCCTCGATCCGCACCAGCTCGCGCGCGCTCTGCGGGTCGGCCACCGGCGGCATCGACGGCGAGCGCCGATACTCGACGATTCGCTCGTCGCCGTCGGTATCGGTGTAGTAGACGTAAAGAAGACCCGACGCCGCGTAGTCGGGGTCGAAGGCGACCGAGAGCAGACCCTGCTCGCCGCCGCAGACGATCAGCTCGGCCAGGTCGAGGAACAGCTCCGGCTCGCCGCCGGTGACCGGCACCCTGTGGATCCGCCCGCACTGCTCGACCACGTAGACATGGCCGTCGTCTCCGTCCGCCGGCTGTGCCACATGGAGCGGCTGCTCGAAGTCCCCGAGCTCGGTCAGCTGCACGTCGCCGCTCCCGTCACCCACAGGAGCCCCCTGCCGATCGCGGCGATCCTCGCCCGACTCGGCCGCGCCCCGGTCGGGCGATTCGCTCGGCGTCGTCGGTGTCGTCGGGTCGTCGGAGCCCCCGCAACCGGTCGCGGCCGCCGCTACGACGAGGGCCGTCGCTGTCACCATGGTCCACGCCCTGCGCTTCCGCACTGTCCCGGAGACGGTACCGAGCGGGTGGGCCTACTCGTCGATCTTGACCTGGCCCGCGTCGTTGACGCGGGCTCGCGGCGGCTTATCGGTGATCGTGACCACGAACTCGCCCTCGACCGGGCTCCCGTCCTCGGTCACCGCCTCGGCCTTGCCGGTCAGCCCTGCGGCGAGCTCGTAGTGGACCGTGTAGGTGCCCGCCTGGACCGGGGTCAGACGCCAGACGATGTCGATGCTCCGACCCGGGGGCAGGGGGCCGAAGGAGAAGGTGTTGGTCTGCGCCGCCTCGGCGCCTGCCGGCGGCGCCTCGTCGAGGTCCTTGACCTCGGGCGTGACCAGCTTCGGGAAGCCGGGCTCGAGGATCCAAACCGGTCGGTTCGGATCGGCGAGGCCCGCCTGCTCGCTGCGCACCGAGAACGAGCCGCTCGAGGGCTCGTCGCCGGTGAAGATCGTCACCGCCAGCCCGGGGACGTCCTCGGAGCCCACGTTCTCGATCTCGAGCTCGAGGTCGCTGGTCTGGGCGAGTCGCTGCTCGGTCGGGAACTTCGCCGCCACGACCTCGACCGGGAACTCCCCCTCGGGGTCGTCGGCATCCTGACGCTCGGCGTCGTCGCCGCAGCCGGAGACGCCGCCGGCGAGCAGCGCGATCGCCGCCAGCGACAGGGCCCGCCCCCGGACGCCTCGGGGCATGAGCGGTGGGTGGGCGCTTGTGGCGATCTCCTCCCCCAAGGCGCGCGCAACATACCACCGGGAGCGTCCCGCGAGGGCAATCTCAACTCGGCCACGCGGCCGGATTTTCGCCGCGAGCAGGTCGGGAACATGATCATCCTGACCGGCAAGACGATCACCGCCACGGTCCGCCCGCCCTACCCCTACGGGGGCGAGTTCGTGGGCCAGTTCCTCTTCGTGTTGCAGCTCAGCTGGTTCCCGATGCTGATCTCGACCGTCGCGTTCGGTTTCGGGGCCCCTGGGCTCCAGGCGGCGAACTTCCTCTCGCTGTTCGGGTCGCTCGACCGCCTCGGGGGCTTCTTCATTCTCGCCTCGGTACGCGAGTTCGCGCCGCTTGTGACCGCGGTGGTGGTCGCCGGGGTCGCCGGGACCGCGATCACCGCCGATCTGGGCGCGCGCAAGATCCGCGAGGAACTCGACGCGCTGCAGGTGCTCGGCGTCGATCCGATCAAGAACCTGGTCGTGCCCCGCTTCTTGGCTTTGATGTTGATCACCGGTCTGCTGGACGTCTACGCGCTCTTGTTCGGGATCACCGGCGGGATTTTCGCCGAGATCGCCTATGGCCAGCCACTCGGCGGCTTCTTCGCGACGCTGTTCAACAACGCTTCCGTGACCGACCTCTGGGGGTCGATCCTCAAGTGCACGGCGTTCGGGGGCATCATCGCCGTGGTCTGCTCCTACAAGGGCATGAACGCCTCGGGCGGCCCCGAGGGCGTGGGCCGCGCGGTCAACGAGGCGGTGGTGATCGCCTTCTTGGGCGTGTTCGCGTTCAACTATGTGTTCACGCAGACCCTGCTCGCCACCCATCCGGAGATCTCGGTGATCAAGTGAACAACTCCCACGAGATGCTCCGCGTTCGCGTCCGCTCTCGCGCGGTCGCGCCCTGTTCAGGGAGGGCAGGTCGTGAGGTGGTGAACCGCGACTTCGTCGCTACCTCGTGGCGGGGGCTCGGTTAATGGGCTGGCTCGCGGTACCCAGGGACTGGCTCGCCTCGCTCGGCGACATCGCGCGCTTCTGCGGCCGGGTGCTGGGAATCGTCTACTCGGGCCGGGTGATGCACTTCTTCGGCGAGGCGCTGCGCCAAGCCGGGATCCTGATCCTGGGTTCGACGGTCGTGATCTGGGGGCTCGTCTTCATCCTCGGCCTGCAGTGCGGGATCGAGGGCGCGTACTTCAACCGCTCCGTGGGGGCTCCCGCCTACGCCGGCGTGTTCGCCGCCTGGTGCGACCTGCGCGAGGTGATCCCCTACGCCTTCGGCTACATGCTGTCGGCCAAGGTGGGCACCGGGATCGTCGCCGAGCTCGGCGCGATGCGGATCTCCGACGAGATCGACGCGCTCGAGGTGATGGGCGTCAACCCGATGATCTTCCTCTGCGGCACCCGGCTGCTCGCCTGCTGGCTCGTGTTCCCGTTCATGTACCTGGCTGCGATCGGGGTCGGCTACCTCGCCTCCTACCTGGCGGTGGTCGAGCAGATCGGCGAGGTCTCCGCGGGCGGTTACTTCCTGATCTTCTGGATGTTCCAGAACCCACCCGACCTCTTATTCAGCCTGATCAAGGCGATGTTCATGGCGACCGTCATCGTGCTCGTCGGCTGCTACTACGGTTACACGGCCTCGGGCGGCCCGGTCGGAGTGGGCACTGCGACGGCGAAGTCGATGGTGCTCAACATCGTCCTGGTGCACATCATCGGGATGATGGGGACGCTGGTCTTCTGGGGAGCGAACCCGAGAGCGCCGATCGGCGGCTGACCATGCAATGGAGGAGTAGGAACCTTGGCTGACGAACGCACCTATCCGGCGGACGAGCGCGGCGGCGACGAGCAGATCGCCGAGGAGCAACCCGCCGACGAGCAGCTCGCGCAGGAGCAGGAGTACGACCGCTTCGCTGACGATGTCGACCGGGGCGGGGACGCGGAAGCCTACGAGGAGCCCGCGCCGGAGCTCGGCGACCTGCACAAGGACTACTCGATCCCGGGCGTCGACGCGCGGGAGTCGAATCCGTACCGATGGCACACAGGCAAGAAGCGCGACCACGGCGGAGAGGACGCGATCGAGGTGATCGACGTGGTCAAGCAGTTCGGTCGCACGCGCATCCTCAACGGCCTCAACCTCGGCCTGCCCGACAACCAGATCTCGATGGTCCTCGGCCCGTCCGGCACCGGCAAGAGCGTGCTGATCAAGCACATCGTCGGCCTGCTCTATCCCGACTCCGGCGATCTGCTGGTCCACGGCGAGTCGGTCCCGAACATGACCGACGACGAGCTGTTCGAGATGCGCAAGAAGTTCGGCCTCCTGTTCCAGGACGGGGCGCTGTTCGGCTCGATGAACGTCTACGACAACACCGCCTTCCCGCTGCGTCAGCACACCGACAAGGGCGAGGACGAGATCGGCGAGATCGTCAACCGGCGTCTGCGTGAGGTCGGGCTCGCCGAGGCGACCGAGAAGATGCCGAACGAGCTCTCGGGCGGGATGCGCAAGCGGGCGGGCTTCGCCCGGGCGCTGGTGCTCGACCCCGCGATCGTCATGTTCGACGAGCCCGACTCCGGCCTCGACCCGGTGCGCACGGCACTGCTCTGCGAGCTGATCCGCGAGGTCCACGAGGAGAACGGCGGCTGCTATCTGGTGATCAGCCACGACCTCGGCACCGCGCGCCGGATCGCCGACTTCATCGCCGTGCTCTGGAAGGGCCGGATCGTCGAGTCAGGGCCGTCGGAGGAGCTGTTCAACTCCGAGAACCAGTTTGTCTCGCAGTTCCTCAACGCCGAGACCCAGGGCCCCCTCGCAATGGACTGAGGAGCGATAGCGCCCTCGGATTCGGCGCAGCTGTCAGAGCGCGCTCCCTAATCTTCGCCGCATGAGGGATCTGCTCGCACGGATCGCGGGCTGGTGCGTCGAGCGTCCGCTCCCGGTGCTGGCGGCCACCGCGCTGGTGGCGCTGGTGGCGACGGTGGGCGCCCTCGGGCTCGAGGCCGACGCCGGCACCGACCAACTCGTCGATCCCGACTCCGAGGCCTTCATCGCCACCGAGGAGTTCAAGCGCGAGTTCGGCGACGACGCGGTCGTCGTGCTGGTCAAGGGCGACCTCGAGCAGCTCATGCTCACCTCCGCGCTCGGCAGGCTGTTGGCGCTCGAGGCGTGTCTGGCCGGCAACGCTCCCGAGGGCCGGGTGTTCCCCGACGAGCCCGCCCCCGGGCCGTGTGAGGCGCTCGCCGAAAAAAAGCCCGCCCGGGTGGTGTACGGGCCGGCGACCTTCCTCAACCAGTTCGCGATCCAAGCCGAGCGGCTGCTCGCCGAGCAGTCGGCCGCCGCCCGCAAGCAGGCACGATCCACCGCCGCGGCAGCGGCGCTCGAGGCTCGCCGCCAGGGGCTCTCGAAGGCCGAACAGCGGGCCGCGGCGCAGGCCGCGGCGCAGGAGGTGATGACCCGCTTCGAGCAGCAGCTGATCGATCTCGCCCTGCGCTACGGGCAGACGGGGATTCCGCGCATCGACGACCCGACCTTCGTCAGCTCGGTGGTCTTCGACAGCCGGCGCGCCGGACAGCCGAAGGCACGGTTCTCATACCTGTTCCCCAGCGCCGACGCGGCGCTGATCTCCGTCCGCTTGCGCCCCGAGCTGAGCGAGTCCGAACGCCGGGAGGCGATCGATCAGATCCGCGACGCGGTCGCCGATCCGGCGTTCGAGATCCGCGACGCGGAGTACGTCGTCAGCGGGGTGCCGGTCGTCGTCGAGGGCCTCGCCGAGAAGCTCTCCAGCGAGATCTTCGTCCTGCTCGTCGCCGCGCTGGCGGTGATGGCGCTGGCGCTGGCGCTGCTGCTCGGGCCGCCGCTGCGGTTGCTGCCGCTGGCGATCGCGCTCGTCGCCGCCGCCGCCGTCTTCGGCCTGCTGGCCGCCTTCCGGGGCTCGTTGACGATGGCGTCGCTGGCGGTGCTTCCGATCTTGATCGGACTCGCAGTCGACTACGCGATCCAGTTCCAGGCCCGGTACGCGGAGCTCGCCCGGGCCGGCGCCTCGAGCGCCCGGGCGGCGGTCGAGGCGGCCGCGGCCGGGGCGCCGGTGATCGGCGCCGCGGCACTCGCGACCGGCGCGGGCTTCCTCGTCCTGCTGCTCTCGCCGATCCCGATGGTCCGCGGCTTCGGGCTACTGCTCGTGATCGGGATCGCGGCCGCCTTCGCACTCGCGCTCACCGCCGGCCTCTGCGCCCTCTCGCTGACCAAGCCCGACGAGGGGCGACGACACATCACAGAGCTTCTGCCGAGCCCACTGGTCGCGGCCTTGGACCGGATCGCGCAGTCCCGCCGCGCCATCTCCGTGCGTACGCACGCCCTCGGCCGGCGGGCGCTGGCGTTGTCGGTGGCCGCCCCCGGCCGGGTGCTGGTGGCGGGTCTCGTCGTCGCGGCGATCGGCTGGGCGGTCGGCACCCGAACCGAGGTGATCTCCGACATCCGCGAGCTCGTCCCTCGCGACCTGCCGGAGCTGCAGAACGTCGACGAGCTTCAACAGGCGACGGGCGTCTCGGGCGAGGTCGACATCACCGTCACCGCCCCCGATCTCACCGAACCTGAGGTGATCGCCTGGATGAGCGAGTACAAGCAACGGGTGCTCGCGCGCGCGGGCTTCGCCGGTGAGGCAACCTCCTGTCTCGAGCAGGAGACCCGCCTGTGCCCGTCGATCGCACTCCCGGACCTGTTCGGCGGCGACGGCGGGGAGCCGACACGAGCGAGGATCCGGCGGGTCCTGGAGCTGTTGCCGCCGTATTTCTCTCAGGCCGTGGTCAGCGTCGATCCGCAGACGCAGGAACTGGGCGACACGGCCGTGATCGCGTTCGGGATCAAGGTGATGCCGTTCGACGAACAGAAGCGGCTGATCGACGCGATCCGGGCCGAGATCGACCCGCCCGGGACGGAGAACGACCCACCCGCGGGGGTCAGCGCCGAGGTCGTCGGGCTCCCGGTGCTCGCCGCCGATGCCCACTCGGCGCTCGAGGGCAACCGATACCTGCTCACCGTCGCCGGGCTGATCGCCGTCGCGCTCGTCCTGCTCGCGGTCTATCGCTCCCTGCGCCGGGGGCTGGTGCCGCTGATCCCGATCGTGCTCGCGACCGGCTGGTCAGCGCTCGGACTGGGCATCGCGGGGGTGCCGCTGAACCCGATGTCGGCCACCCTCGGGGCACTTGTGATCGCGATCGCAACCGAGTTCAGCGTCCTGCTGTCCGCTCGGTATGAGGAGGAAAGGCGCGCCGAGCTATCGGTCGGTGAGGCGCTGCGGCGCGCCTACTCGCGCACCGGAATGGCGGTGGTGGCCTCTGGGATCACCGCGATCGCCGGCTTCGCGGCGTTGATCGCCACCGATATCCGGATGCTGCGCGACTTCGGCATCGTCACCGTCATCGATCTCTCCGTCGCGTTGCTCGGCGTGCTGGTGATCCTGCCGGCGGCGCTGGTTTGGGCCGAGTCGGGCTTCAGGATGACCCCGGCGAGATCCTCCGCTTCGCGTCCGGTCTCGCCGGGGGAGGCTCGCTGAGTGGTCGCAGGTCGAAGGCGGGTAACGCGCGACTCCGTCGCTATCTCGTGACGGGCGACGGGAAAGAGCGCGATCCGGAGCGCAAGCGGCCGCCGAGCCGGTACTCCACCTTCGTCGGGCTCGCGTTCCTGGTCGTGGTGGTGGTTGCCGCGGTGAACACCTTCGAGACCAACGAGGGCGGCGTGCTCGGCGCCGACGAGGCCGAGATCGGCGCCCCGCTGCCCGAGTTCGCGGTCCCCGAGCTGCTCGGTGGCGAGGACGCCGACGCCAATATCTTCCAGGACGACTGCGAGAGCTCGGAGATCCCCTGTCCGGACGACCAGCAGCGGACCCCGGCCTGCCAGGTGGAGGTCGCCGACGTGATCCGCGTCTGCGATCTCTTCGATCGCCCGCTCGTGCTCTCGTTCTGGTTCTCGACCCCGGCCGAGTGCCCGCCGACCCAGGACGTGGTCGACCGCGCGGCTCGCCGCCACGGCGGGCGGGTCAACTTCCTCTCGCTCGCGGTCCGCGGCGAGCGCGAGGAGCTCGCCGCGATCGTCGCCGAGCGCGGTTGGGAACTTCCCGTCGGGTGGGATCGCGACGGCGCGGTCTCGAACCTCTACCGGGTCGGCCTTTGTCCGACCGTCGCCTTCGTGCTCCCGGGCGGGATCCTGAGCGAGGCCCGGGTCGGCAGCGACGAGCTCGACCGCGGGGCGCTCGGGGCCGCGATCGAGCGACTGATCCGGGAGTCGGAGCGCCGCGCGGAGGCTTCGCGATGAGCTCGACCGAGCTCGGCTGGGTCGCGGCGGAGCTGCGCGAGGAGTTTCCCGGTCTCGCCCTGCACCACCTGACCGTCCAGCGGGGGTCGGGCCGCTCGACCCGTGAGGTGAAGCAGCGGCTGCGCACGCTCTCGGACCGCTTCTCGGGTGCCCAGGCGATCAACCTCCGCCACCAGCCGATCCCCTGGGCCTATCGGGTCTTCTATCGCCACATCGGCCTCGATCCCGACCAGCAGCGCACCCCGGTCGAGGAGCTCGCGCTGGAGCGGATGAAGCACGGTGGTTTCCGCAGCCGGAGCCTGCTCGACGACGCGCTCATCATCGCCACGGTCGAGTCGAGCGTCGCCCTGCGCGCCTTCGACGCCGACCGGGTCAGCGGGCGTCCGGGGATTCGCCCCACTGAGCCGGGGGAGGAGCTGGAGGGGCGCCCCGGGGGGCTCCCGGCGGGCACCCTGGTGATCGCCGACGAGCTGCGCCCGCTCTCGCTGCTGTTCGGCGCGCTGGCGGCCGGACGCGGGGTGCGCCCGCGCAGCTCGCGGACGATGCTCGCCGCGATCCAGGTCACCGGCGTGCCCGGGATCGCGGTCGAGGAGGCGCTCTGGCTCGCGGCCGGCGTCCTCGAGGGCGATCAGAGGCGCGACTAGGGGTGGAGCGACGGCGCGGGGCCGATTAGAATGCGCCCGGTAGGCAACGGGTAAAGGAGCCTCCGTGCCAAACGCGCTCGCACAGACCCCGGTCTCGGCGCCGGCGCCCGGCGCCGATCTGCTCGGCGCACCGGTACCGGCAAGCGCCGAGCGCCTCGCCCGCGACGACCTGCGGCGGCAGATTGCCGACCTCGAACGCCGGCTCGGCGAGCTCTTCGCCTCCGCCTTTCCCCGGACCGGGCTCGAGTGGGGGATCGGCGCCGTCGGTGGGCCGCGGATGCTCTCAACCGGCGAGCTCGAGCGGGTCCGTGACGCGCTCGCGCTCCGGCTGCGCGACGCCGAGGCCGAGCTCGCCCGGCGGGCCGACGTCGAGGAGGCCAACCGCGCCCTGATCGAGCGGATGATCGCCGCCCCGGAGGGCCACCGCTGGGTGATCGTCTCCAACGAGGACATCGGTGAGCGCGGCTGCCGTCACTGGCATTCGCGGCCGCGGTGGGGCATCCTCGGGATGCTGCTCGGCTGGTGGAGGGTCCGGCTCTCGTCCGGTTGCCCCTTAGCCGGGGGGCTTCGGCCCCCGGCGACCGAGCCCACCCCGGTTTCTGATCGATGGCGAAGAAACGTCGCAAGCGTCGACCTCGTGTGTCTGGTGCCGCGACTGCGAGCGCCCCGAAGCCGCCTCCCAAGCGCGCCGCGGCGCAGCCGCCCCGCAAGCCGATCGATCAGGAGCGGCCCCCGGCGCCGTGGGGCTCGTTTCCCCTGGTCGAGCTGGTGGTCCTCTTCGGCCTCGGGCTGTTCATCGCGGGGTTCTTCTTCGTCGACGGCGGGCGCGGCACCCAGCTGTTCGCCACCGGGCTGGCGATCGCCTCGCTCGCCGGGCTCGAGCTCTCGATCCGCGAGCACCTCGCCGGCTATCGCTCCCACTCGACACTGCTCGCCGCCGCCGCGGCGGTCGCGGTGATGCTCGGCCTCTACTATCTCGCCGAGCTCTCGCCGACGTTCAGCCTCATCGTCGGCGCAGCCGTCGGCATGGTCTGCTTCTTGGCGCTCGCGCGCGGATTCCGAAACCGCGCCGGGCGAATGGTGAAGGTGCGATAGCCGTACCCTCACGGCGATGGTCTCCCGACTGCGTGAGATCATGAGCGGGCCGGCCAGCGCCGCGCTGGTGCTGTTGATGCTCGCCGGATGCATGTTCCTGTGGATCGGCGTCCCGCTCGGCTGGCTCTGGATCGGCTCCCAGGTTCAGGGCTCGGCTTCGCTCGGCACCGCGTTGATGGTGACGATGCTCGGGATCGTGGTCACGGTCTTCGCCGTCGTCGCCGCTCTCTCATGGCTCAACCGGCGCCACGCGGCGCTTCAGGAGCGACGCAACCGCCCGCTCGGGCGCAGCTCGGTACTCGAGGTGATCCTCGTCGCCAGCGCGGGGATCGCGATCGTCGGATTCGGGATCTGGTTCTTCGGCTTCGCCGGCGCGAGCCCGGTGCCGCTCAACATCGGCTTCTAGTGAGGTTCCGCCCCGGCGGGGTGCTCGGCGGCGGGGCGGGCGCGCTCGGCGCCCGCCCCGTATCGACCGTTACCGACCGATCCCCGGTCGAGTCCTACGGCAGCTTGAGCACGGGGCGCTTTGTCTCGAGCTCTCTCGCCAGAACGTCGCGCTGGCGCTGCGTCAGCCTTCCGAGCTCACGGTTCTCGTTCAGCGCCATCGAGAAGAGGAACTTGCGCGCGCGTGTCCGTCCCCACCTGCGCTGGCTCCTCAGCAGTTCGCCGACCGTCATCGACTCGACCTCCCACGGACACTCCCGGACGATCTCCGCCGCACCGACCTGACCCGCTGCGACCGACCGCTTCAGCGACGCCCTCGCCAGCCGGACGCGGTTGGCGTGTTCGAGCGCCTGCATGTGCTGCGGCATCGCGGCAGGAACCAGGGTCGAGGCAGCTTCCATACTCACTCCTCCTCCAAGTGGGGGTTGCGGGTTGCGGGATATCGGCGCCCGTCGCATCCCGTGCGGCTCGCTGCCGCTCCAGGGCGGGCCGGGACAAATCACACCTTCTTCGTCTCGACCGCTCCCTGCCCCAGGGTGCGTTCGGCGCTCGCGCAACCTATGGAAAAGCGAGCGCTCACGTCAATGCGTCGGCTCGCGGCGCCCCCACCGTCGTTCGCTATGAGCATCTTTTTTGTGCGTGAGCGACGCATGTCCGAAAGTGGACAAAGGGAAAATCCCCCGTTGGGGGGAAAGGCGAGGTCCCGAGCGGCGGCCGCTCAAGGAGCCGAACGGGGCAGGTCGGCGAAGTCGACGATCGTCGCCTTGATGGTCGCCAGGGCGCGGTCGAGATGCTCGCGCTCATGGCTCGCCATCAGCGAGGTGCGAAGCAATGCCCCGCCCGGGGGCACGGCGGGGTGGATGGCGACGTTGGTGTAGACACCGCGGTCGAACAGCGCCTTCCAGAGCAGCACCGCCTGCCAGTCCTCGCCGACGACGACCGGAACCACGGGCGTGGTGGCCTCGCTGCCGTCCGGGAGCCTGCCCGGCTCGATCACGCGCAGGCCGAGGTCGCGAAGTCCCCGGCGCAGATAGCGGGCGTTGTCGAGCAATCGCTCCATCAGCTCGGCGCCCTCGGAACGGATGATCCGCACTGCTCCCAGCGCCGCCCCGACCGCCGCCGGCACCGCGGAGGCGGTGAAGATGAACGGTCGCGAGGCGATCCGCAGGTACTCGACCACCTCCGCCGGTCCGGCGATGAAGCCGCCGCAGGAGGCGATGCTCTTCGAGAAAGTCCCCATCCGCAGGTCGACCCGGTCCTCGAGCCCGAACAGCTCGCAGGTACCGGCGCCGCGGGCGCCTAGCACCCCGACGGCGTGCGCCTCGTCGACCATCAGCCGGGCGCCGTAGCGCCCGCAGAGCTCGACGATCGCCGGCAGGTCACAGAGGTCGCCCTCCATCGAGAACACGCCGTCGACCACCACCAGTACGCCGCCGCCGTCGTCCGCCGCTCGCACGAGCATCTTTTCGAGCTTTGGCATCTGGTTGTGGCGGAAGGGGCGCAGCTTCGCGCCCGAGAGCCGGCAGCCGTCGAGGATCGAGGCGTGATCGGCGGAGTCGCAGATCACCGTGTCGCCCGGCTCGAGGATGGTGCCGATGCAGCCGACGTTCGCCTGATGGCCGGTTGTGAACACGATCGCGTCCTCGACTCCCATCCACTCGGCGAGCTCGCGCTCGAGCTCGAGGTGCAGGGGCGTGGTGCCGTTGAGCAGTCGCGACCCGGTGAGCCCGGTGCCGTAGGTCTCCAGTGCCTCGCGGGCGGCCTGCTTGACGCGCGGGTCCCCGGTCAGGCCGAGGTAGTTGTTCGAGCCGAGCATGATCGTCTCGCGGCCCTCCATCTCGACCACGGGCCCGGCCTCCGAGGTGAGCACGCGAAAGTACGGCAGAAGATCGGCTTCCTTGGCCATCTCGAGCTGCTCGGCGCGGTCGTGGGTTCTCGCCTTCTCGAACACGTCCACGGGAGCGCGTGCGGTCTCGCTCATTCCCGGAAGTGTAGGTTCCGCCCGGTGAGGGAGGTCTCGATCCGGCCACTCGTGGGCAAGCGCGACCTGAAGCGGTTCATCGAGCTTCCCTACCGCCTGCGGCGCGACGACCCCCGGTGGGTGCCGCCGCTGCGGTTCGAGCGCCGCCGGTTCCTCGACCCGCACAAGAACCCGTGGTTCGAGCACGCCGAGGTGCAGCTGTTCACCGCCGAGCGCGACGGCGAGGTTGTCGGGCGGGTCAGCGCCCATATCGATCGGCGCTGGGACGAGTTCCAGGGGGGAAACGACGGCATGTTCGGCTTTTTCGAGGCTGAGGACGACCCGGCCGTGTTCGCGGCGCTGATCGAGGCGGCCGCGGATTGGCTGCGCGCCCGCGGCCGCGAGCGGATGCTGGGACCGATGGACTTCACCCTCAACGACGAGTGCGGGATCCTGATCGAGGGCTACGACGAGCCGTCGATGATCCTCGAGCCCTGGCATCCGCCCTACTATGCACAGCGCCTCGAGGCGTTCGGACTCACCAAGCAGGCCGACCTGCTGATGTGGGAGCTGTGGTTCGGCCGGCTGAAGGAGGGCACCGAGCTGCACCCGTTGATCCACGCCGCGGCGCAGAAGTCCCGCGACGAGGGCGTCGTCCTGCGCTCGATGCGCAAGGCCGAGATGGCGGCCGAGGTCGCCCGGTTCATGGAGGTCTACAACGAGGCCTGGGGCGACAACTGGGGGTTCGTCCCGATCACCGAGGCCGAGGTCGCCTTCCAGGCCAAGAGCCTGAAGCCGATCCTGGACGAGAACTGGGCGATGATCGCGGAGAAGGACGGCGAGGTGGTCGGCGCGGCGCTCACCCTGCCCGACGTCGAGCAGGCGCTGGCGCGGATGAACGGCCGCCTGCTGCCGTTCGGCTGGTGGCACTTTTTGCGCCGGCGCCGCTACATCGACCGCCTGCGCGTATTCGCGCTCGGGGTCAGGTCCGAATACCAGCACCTCGGCGTGGCCGCGGCGTTGTACGAGCGCCACGTGCAGACCGCCGCGGCGCACGGCCCGCTGGGCGGCCACATGGGCTGGATCCTGGAGACCAACGACCCGATGAACCGCGCGATGGCGGGCATGGGCGGCAGGGTGGTGCAGAAGTACCGCATCTACCGGCTACCCCTTCGAGGGGTGTCGGAGGCTGCCGCTTGACAAGCCCTTAGAGTAAAAGCCGATGCGAGAGGACCTCCTGGAGAGCGAGGCGATCGAGATGCCGGCGACCGGCGACGCCACCGAGGCGCAACCCGCCCGCCCACTGCCCGCGCGTCGCGAGCAGCGCGGCGATCTCTCGGTCTGGCGCGGTGAGGTCCGCACCGCCGCGCTCGCCGCCGCCGGCGGATTGGTCGCCGGCGCGGCCACGGTCGCGGTGGTGCGCGCGACCCGCGGTGGCTCCGGCCGCCGGCCGGGGAAGCGATCGCGCGGTCGCGAGCGCCCGGTGAAGGTCGTCGCCAGCCGCTCGTTCTTGGTCGACGTCCACCTGCTCGGCGACCAGTAGCGCGTGCCCCTCGAGGTCGAGGTACGCCCGCGGTGGCCGTACCGGCTGCCCTCGCGGCTCGGCGGCGACGGCGTCGCCCGGCGGCGGGGTGCGGTCGTCTCGCGCCTGCTCGAGGTTGGCGGCGAACTGGTCGTCGTCCATGCCTGGCAGCCGGAGCGCAGCCGGGTGGTCCTGCGCGCCGCCGGCTGCGAGCCCACCACGACGGCCGCCGCGCTCGAGACCGCGATCGAGCGGATGCGGTTCGCGCTCGGCGTCGACGAGGACCTGAGCGAGTTCGCGCGCGCCTTCCGCGGCGACCCGCTGATCGGCGAGGCGATCCACCACCGCCCGTGGCACCGGCCGCGGCGCCGGCCGTGGCCGTGGGAGGCGCTCGCATGGGCGGTCACCGAGCAGCTGATCGAGGCCAGCCGCGCGGCCGAGATCCAGCGCCGCATCGTCCTGCGGTGGGGGAGCAAGCTGATGCCGGCGGCCGAGCCGACAGCCGTGTGGCGAGGCCCCGGGCCGCTCAGGGGTGTGCCGGCGGCGGAGCTGATCTCAGGTCGCGCACCCGCCGAGCTCGCCGCATTCGATCTCGCGCCGTCGCGGGCGATTGCCCTGATTCGCTGCGCGCGCGAGGTCGCCGCCGGCCGCGTCGATCCCTCCTGCGAGACGGGGGACCTTCGGCTGCTGCGGATCCCCGGGATCGGCCCGTGGACGGTCCAGATCCTCGGGTTCAGCGGCCGTGGCGAACCCGATGCGCTGCCCGCCGGGGACCTGGCCTACGTGAAGCTGGTCGGGGTCCTCGCCCGCCTCGGTCGCCGAGCCACGGTCGAGGAGGTCGAGGAGTACTTCGCCCCCTACGCGCCCTTCCGCGGGCTAGCCGGAAGCTTCGCGCTGGTGCGCTGGCACGGCGCCGTCGCGCAGGCGCCCCCGCTCGGGCTCGCCGCCTGAGCCCTACTCGGGAATCTCGCCCGGCAGCAGCTTGTTGGTGAGCAGCTCCGAGGCCTGCGGCCGGGTGCCGAGCAGACCGCGGTCGGCGAAGAAGCCGGCGAAGCGCTCCCACTCCTGACCGTCCATGTAGCCGAACGGCCGCGATTCGCCCTCCGCCAGAAGCAGCGGCAGCGTGGCGTCGACCTCGGCTCGGGTCAGCTCCGGCTCGAGCCCTTCGCCGGCGTCGAGCACCGCCTCGGTCGCCGCCGCGGGATCGTCGACGGCGTCGCGGGTGCCGCGCTCGAGAGCGGCGATGAACAGCCGCAGGAGCTCGGGGTCGTCCGCCACTCGATCGGAGTCGGCGACCAGGACGAGCTCGTCGTAGGTGGGGATGCCGAGGTCGTCGACCGGGACCACGCGCGGGTCGCGGCCACGCTCGGCCAGGTCGACGCCCTCGATGTTGCGAAAGCCGCCGAGCATCGCGTCGGCGCGCCCGGAGAGAACCGCCGGCAGCAGGCCGAGACCGACGTCCACCTGCCTGACGTCACCGAGCGCCAGGCCCTCCTCGGCGAGGATCGCGTCGAGGAAGTCCGCCTGGTAGGGGATCCCGGCCGTGGCGATCGTCTTGCCGTCGAGGTCCGCCGGGTCCTCGATCCCCGCCTCGGGCAGCGAGATCAGCGAGGTCAGCGGCCGCGGGACCAGGGCGGCGATCGCGACCACATCGAGGCCCTGGTCGCGGGCCAGCAGCACCTCGGGCTCATAGGAGATCGCGAGATCGGCGCGCCCGGCGGCGACTTGGCGGATCGGCGCCGAAGGGTCGGAGGGAACCTGAGGGTCGACTTCGAGCCCCGCCTGCTCGAAGTAACCGCGCTCGAGCGCCATGAACAGACCGGCGTGGTCCGGGTTGACGTAAAAATCGAGCGCGACAGCGAACGGCTCCGGCTCGCCCCCCGCCCGCGACTCCTCCTTCTCACCGCAGCCGGCGCCGATCGCCAGCGTCGCCAGGGCCGTGGCGAGCACGAGGGTGCACCGGGTGGACCTCAACTTGATCCGCTCCGGGCGCCGCTCATGCCGTCCGCGCGCGTCCCGGCAGCCACCAGCCGTACCGGCGCTCGAGCAGCGCCAGCAGCCCGAAGAGGGCGATCGCGAGCGCCGAGAGCACGACTACGGCCGCGAACACCCGCGCGGTCTGCACCTGGCCCTGCGCGACCAGGATCAGGTGGCCGAGGCCCTCGTCCGCCCCCGACCACTCGCCGAACACGGCGCCGATCACCGAGATCACCGCGGCGATCTTGGCGCCGCTGAACAGGAACGGGAGCGCCGCGGGGATCTCGACTCGGCGCAGGATCTGCACCCGGGTCGCGTCCAGCGTGCGCATCATCCGCGGCAGCTCCGGGTCGACCGACCGCAGCCCATCGAGCGTGTTGACAGTGATCGGAAAGAAGCAGACGAGGGCGATGATCGCCAGCTTCGGGCCGATCCCGAACCCGAGCCAGACGACCAGGATCGGCGCGATCGCGATCACCGGCACCGTCTGCGAGGCGATCAGCAGCGGATAGAAGGCACGGCGCAGGACCGCGGAGAGGTGCAGGGCGACCGCGAACGTGACCCCGGCGGCGACCGCGGTCGCGAAGCCGAGCAGCACCTCCTGGACCGTCACCCAGGCGTTCTCCGCCAGCAGCTCGCGGTCGGTCCAAAGCGACTCGGCGACGTCACTGGGCGCCGGGACCAGGAAGGGCTCGATCGAGAGCGCGTCGGCGATCAGCTCCCAGCGCGCGGCCAGCTCCCAGAGTCCGAGCAGCGCTGCGATCACCGCAAGCGGCGGCAGCCAGCGCCTCATCGCCGCCGCTCCTGAAGCGCCCACAGGGCCCGTTCGCGCAGGGCGACGAAGGCCGGGTCGGCGACGACCTGATTGCGAGGCAACGCTCGCGGCGAGGGGGCCGCGAGCTCGGCGACGACGACAGCCGGACGCGAGGAGAGCACGAGCACGCGGTCGCAGAGGTAGAGCGCCTCCTCGACGTCGTGGCTGACCAGAACCGCGGATCTGGCCTGGGTGACCAGCGCCCCGGCGAGCCACTCCTGCATCTCCGCCCGGGTGATCGCGTCGAGCGAGGCGAATGGCTCGTCGAGGAGAAGCACCGGCTTGCCCGCCAGCAGCGTGCGCAAGAAGGCGACCCGCTGGCGCATGCCGCCGGAGAGCTCCGCCGGGCGTGCCAGCTCGAATCCCGCGAGCCCGAAGCGGTCGAACAGGGGTGCCGCCTCGGCCCGTGCCTCGGCCCGCGAGGCGCCGCGGTTGCGCGGCGCCAGCGCCGCGTTGTCGATCGCCGCCAGCCAGGGCAGCAGCAGATCGCGTTGGGCCATGTATGCGCACTGCGCGAGCCGACCGCTGGTCGTGTTCTGGTCGCCGACCCGCAGCGTTCCGGCGGTCGGCTCGCGCAGCCCGGCGACCAGCTCGAGCAGGGTGGACTTGCCGCAGCCCGACGGTCCGACCAGGCCCACCAGCTCGCCTGCCTCGAGCTCGAGCTCGAGTCGCTCGATCACCCGAAGCGTCCCGAACGAGTGGCTCAGCCCGGCGACGGCGATCGTCGGCTCGGCGCTAGCCGGCGCGCCGCCCCGGTCCGGTCGTGAGGATGTACGAGGCTCCTCTACGGGAGCCTCTGTGCCGCGTTGCATGCTCCCTCCGCGCGCATTACCGCACAGGTTCGAAGGGTCAGCGCCGGGTGGTCCTGGCCAGAGGCGCTATCTCAGCCCGCTTGCCCGCGAGCCCCCCTGGATTTCCTCGGCCCAGTCTAGCCGCCCGCCTCGGCGACCGGCGCCCCGCCGGCGACCACGTTGACGAAGTCCTCGAGGTGCTTGGTCGTCCAGCACTCGAAGGCGGCGGTGCAATGGCGCTCGTAGGCGGCCATCACCGAGTCGCCGTAGTTCCAGTACAGGCGCGGCTCGGGATTGAGCCAGAAGGTGCGTCCCGCTCGCTCGGCGACCCGGGCGAAGACCTCCGCATGCGGCTCGCGCCCGTTGGTGCGCGCGTCGCCGAGCACGATCACCGTCGAGCGTGGGTCGAGGTCCTCGGAGATCTCGTCGAAGAACTCGAGCCAGACGCGGCCGTAGTCGGTGTAACCGGAGACGTCCGCGACGCCACCCTCGCGGCTGATCTTCTCCGAGATCGCGCGGAAGTCGCGCTCGCGCTCGAACACCTCGGTGATCTCCGAGATCCGCTCGATGAAGACAAAGCTGCGCAGCTTGCGGAACGAGTCGTGCAGCGCGTGCAGGACGGAGAGGAAGAAGACGCTCGCTGAGGTGACCGACGTGGAGACGTCGCAGAGCACGTAGATCTCCGGCCGGCGGGGGCGCTTGGGCCGATACCGGAGCCGTAGCGGCACGCCGCCGGTCTCCAGCGAGGCGCGCATCGTCCGCCGCATGTCGACCGCCGCGGCGCGCTTGCGCCCGCGCTGCTCGTGGCCCAGGGTCGCCAGGCGGCGCTTGAGCTGCGCGACCGCCCGATGCACCGCCGCCAGGTCCTGGGTCGGACTCGTCGGCAGCGCTCGGTCGAGCTCGGCGAGAGGTCGCGACGGCGGCAGCTTCGCGGTTCGCTCGATCAGCGCCCGCTCGAGCTCGCGCCGCAGATGGCGCTCGAAGCCCTGGATCTGGTCGCGCTCGAGCGCCGGCTCGTCGCCATCGGCGCCGCGGCCCGCGGCCTGGAGGCCGAGCGTGCGACGGATCCGCTGCACGTCGACCCCGACCACGCCCGAGCCTTCGCCGCGGCGGCCGAAGGCGGCGATCGCGAGCCGCGCCGCGTCCCGCATCTCACCGTCGTTGCCCTGCGCGATCGCCTGGCGGATCGCCTCGCGAAGCTGGTCGAGGTCGAGCCGCTCGCCGCCCTCGTAGCGGCGGTCCTCGCGGATCTCGCGGTCGAGCGCCTCGGCCTCGGCGGCGCGGAAGAAGTAGCGCTCGAACAGCAGCTCGAACACCCGCCGGTCCTCCTGCGACTTGGCGATCGTCGCCGCGAGCGCCTCGCGGAAGTCGGCCGGGTCGGTCCACGGCACCGCCTCGAGCGCCGCGAAGGCGTCGAGGATCTCGGCGGTGCCGACCGCCACGCCCTCGCCGCGGAGCTCCTCGCAGAAGCCGACGATCCGGGGGGCGAGGCCGGGCGGCAGGCTCGGAGCCGCGCGGCTCACCCCGCCGCCCCGGCTTCGAGCCCGGGCGGCGATCCGAGCTGCACGCCGATCCTCTCCGCCACGAGATCGATATCCGAGCGATGCTTCACGATGATGCTCATCGTGCGCTCGAACACCGAGCTGTCGATGTCGTCGGCGCCGAGCAGCAAGAGCGCCCGCGCCCAGTCGATCGACTCGGCGATCGAGGGCGGCTTCTTCAAATCGAGCTGGCGGACCATGTGGATCACCTCGACCAGCCGGCGGGCGAGTCGCGCGTCGAGCTCGGGGGCGTGAAGGCGGACGATCTCCATCTCGCGCTCGACCTCGGGATAGTCGAGCCAGAGGTAGAGGCAGCGCCGCTTGAGCGCCTCGGTGAGCTCGCGCGAATTGTTCGAAGTGAGCACGACGATCGGATGGGTGCGGGCCTCGATCACCCCGAGCTCGGGGATCGAGATCTGAAAGTCCGAGAGCACCTCCAACAGCATCGCCTCGAACTCCTGATCGGTCTTGTCGATCTCGTCGATCAGCAGGACCACCGGCTCGGTCGAGGCGATCGCCTCGAGCAGGGGCCTGGTGAGCAGAAACTCCTCGGAGAAGATCTCGTCCAGCGTCGAAGCCCGGCCCGAGTCGGACCCGGACGCCCCCGGAGGCGACGCCGAGGAGGCGTCAGGCGGTTGTTGCTGCTGCGCATTTATGCGCAGCAGCTGCTTTCGGTAGTTCCACTCGTACAGCGACTTCGCCTCGTCAAGGCCCTCGTAGCACTGCAGCCGGATCAGGGTGCGATCGGTGGCCCGCGAGATCGCCTTCGCGAGCTCGGTCTTGCCGACGCCGGCAGGGCCCTCGACGAGGACCGGCTTGCCGAGCTCCTGGGCGAGGTAGGCGACCAGGGCCGCGGGCTCGTCGGCGAGGTATCCGACGCGCGCGAGCGCCTGCTTGACCTCCGACACCGAACCGTGGTCTGCTCCTGCCGCCATCGGCGCCGATGATAATGAGGCCGTGGAATCGCCCAGCCTCGGCGTCGCCCTGCCGGAATCGATCGGCCCCTACATCGCCCTCATGGGCGTCGGCTTCGCCGTCGCGATCCTCGGCCACCTGGCGCGCTCGCGGTGGCTGGTCGCGGTGGGCGTGATCATGATCTTCCTCGCCACGCTGCTGTTCCCGCTCGCGCTGCAGATCTTCTCCGACGAGCCGCCGCCACCCGGGCCACGGGTGCCGAGGGCGGCGATCTGAGCGATGGGCAGGCTCGACGAGATCGACCTTTCGCCGTCGCTGTCGCGAAAGGAGGAGCGGCGCGGCCTGGAGAACGCCTGGGCGCGGCTCGCCCAGCTGCGATTGACGCTCGGCGGTCAGATCGGTGCGAAGCAGATCGGCCCGCCCGTCCTCGTCCTGTTCGAGGGCTGGGACGCCTCGGGCAAGGGCGGCGCGATCAAGCGGCTGGTCGCCCCGATCGACCCCCGCCACGTGCGCGTAGCCCAGTTCGCGGCCCCGACCCCGGACGAGAAGCGCCATCACTTCCTCTGGCGCTTCTGGCCCAAGCTGCCGGGATGGGGAGGGATGGCGATCTTCGACCGCAGCTGGTACGGGCGGGTTCTGGTCGAGCGGGTCGAGGGTTATGCGACGCGGGACCAATGGAAGCGCGCCTACGACGAGATCAACAACTTCGAGCGCTCGCTCACCGACGAGGGCACGATCCTGGTCAAGATCTTCATGCACATCTCCGCCGAGGAGCAGCTGAACCGGTTCAAGCGGCGCCAGCAGGACCCGCTGAAGTCGTGGAAGCTCACCGACGAGGACTGGCGCAACCGCGATAAGCGTCCGGCCTACGTGGACGCGATCGAGGACATGCTGGCGCGCAACGACCAACCGAAGCTCCTGTGGTCGCTGATCGCGGCCGAGTCGAAGCGCTACGCGCGGGTCCGGGTGGTCGAGACGGTGAACGAGCGGATCGAGGACGGCATGCGGGAGTGGGGGATCGAGCCCCTGCCGCGCTTGGACGTGGAGTGACGACTTAACCGGCGGCGCTGGTCGGGAGCTACCGGGGCAGTGTCGGCGCGACGATCCGGGGCGCCTTGAGGCCAAGGCCGAGGCGCTCGCGGTCCTCGCCGAGCGCCGCGTCGAGACCGGTGAGCTCGCGCATGCGGCCGAGGGGTGGGCGACCGTGTGGCGGTGGGCGAACACGGCCCGCGCGGTGGCGTTCATGTTGCGGTCGTTGGCGAGAAGGCCCCGAGTGTGCCGCGGGAGACGATCGACCTCGCGGAGGCGACGCTGCGCGCGGGCGGATCGGCGCCGTCGCGGGCGGGCAGCACGGCGTAGATTCGCGGCGTCGGCGTCCCCTCCGGGCTCGCCAGCGGCTCGGCGATCGCCCCGGGGTGCTCGCCGGTGATCAGCACGGCGACAAGGCGGGGCATGGCCGAGCGCACCTCGGCGGCCAGGGCGAGCGCGCCCCGCGCAGATCGCAGCCGAGAGGCGCCGCCCGGCCGACCGTGTCGGCGGGTTCGGCTCATCGTGCCCGCAGATCCTCGAGCAGGCTGCCGCGAACGTCGGCGAGCCCCTATGCCGCGATCTCCGCCTCGGTGTGGGCCTGGAGGACCTCCTCGCCCTCCTCGCCGGTGCGGATGCGAATCGCCTCCTCGACGGGGACCACGAAGATCTTCCCGTCGCCGACGTCGCCGGTGCGCGCATGCCTGAGGATCGTCTCGACCACCAGGGACTTGTCCTTGTCCTCGACCACCACCTCGAGCTTGAGCTTCGGCCGCACGTTGACCGTCAGGCTCGAACCGCGGTACGTCTCGACGATGCCCTTCTGGCGTCCGGATCCCTTCACCTCGCCGATCGACAGGGAGGGGAACCCCCTATCGAGCAGCTCGGCGCGGATCGGCTCGAACGCCTCATGGCGGATGTATGCCTCGACCTTCTTCATGGTTCCTCCTCTATGCCTCGGACGGCCGCTCGGCCCTGATCGCGGTCGCGGGCGCCGGAGCCGGCGCCGGGACGCCGACCTCGTGGCCCGGGTACTCCTCCGGCGGGATGAACGCCTCCGGATAGCCGAACATCCCGTGCGAGGAGATGTCGAGGCCGGCGAGCTCCTCGTTCTCCGACACCCGCAGGCCGATCGTCTTGCGGATCGCCAGGAAGGTGAGATAGGAGAGCGAGAGCACGAGCGCGAACGTCGCCGCCACGCCCAGCGCCTGGACGCCGAACTGGCCGACCGTCGCGCCCAGCGACGCGTCGCCGAAGATGCCGTAGAAGACACCCGGCGCGGCGCCGTCGAGGATCAGCCGCTCCGATGCGAACAGGCCGACGGCGAGCGTGCCCCAGATGCCCGCGAGACCGTGCGCCGAGAGCGCGCCGACCGGGTCGTCGAGGCGCCTGTCGATCGCGTAGACGCCGTAGACGACGATCACGCCGGCGACGAAGCCGATGATCGGCGCCGCCCAGAACTCGACGAACCCCGCCGGGGCCGTGATCCCGACCAGACCGGCGATCGCACCGTTGCCGGCCATGCCGACGTCGACCGACCTCGTCTTCATGTAGGTGACCAGCGATGCCGCGATCACTCCGGCGGCCGCGGCCAGCTGGGTGTTGAGCGCGACCTCGGCCATGAAGTTGTCGGTGGTGCCGAAGGTCGAGCCGGCGTTGAACCCGTACCAGCCCACCCACAGGATCGCCACCCCGAGGCCGACGAGCGGCATCGAGTGGCCGGGGATCGCACGCGGCCGGCCGTCCGTCGCGTACTTGCCGATCCGCGGTCCGAGCAACAGCAGCGCCGCGAGGGCGCCGACCGCGCCGGTGAGATGGACCACCGAGGAGCCGGCGAAGTCCATCACCGGCTTGCCCCCGACGTCGGCCAGCAGGCCGCCGCCATAGACTCCGTGGGCGACGAGCGGGTAGATCACCGCCCCGAACACGGCCGCGTAGATCGCGTAGGCGGCGAACTTGATCCGCTCCAGGGTCGTCCCCCAGACGATCGCCAGCGAGACCGCCGCGAACAGCATCCCGAACAGCATCAGCGCGGTGTCGGTCCCGCCGACCTCGACCCCGCCGATCATTTGACCGTTGTGGAAGAAGAAGCCCTCGGTGCCGAAGATCTTGTTCCCCGTCGCCGACGCGATTCCATATCCGACGGCCCACCACGCCAGGGTCAGCACGCTGAGGTTGACCAGGACCTTGGCCACTCCGGCGCCGACGTTCTTCTGGCGCGAGAAGCCGATCTCGAGCAGCAAGAACCCGGCCTGCATGAACAGCACGAGCACGGCCGCGACCATCACCCAGGTGATGTCGAGCTCGCCCTTTAGCGCCTCGACGGCGCCGCCCTGAGCCAGTGCCGAGCCCGGCACGGCGAGGAATGCTGTGAGCGCCAACGCGGCGCCTACGCCCACCCGCTTGACCATCCGCTTCGTTCCTCCTTGTCCGCCGCCCGCGCACGGACGGCGGTCGCAGTTCCTCGATCCCGAGGGACGGTAGGCGCCGCGGCGCCGGAGGTCGTTATCCCGGTGTCGAAACTTGGAGCAGGGCCGCTTGTACCGGCGGTCGAATCGGGCCGCGCTCAGGCGTGGACCGCCTGGACAGCGGGGCCGACCGCGAACTCGCCGCCCTCCTGGCCAAGCTCGAGCTCGGTCGCGTCCCGGCGGAGACCCTGCCACGCCCGCTTCGCCGTCGCGCCGAGATCGTCGAGGAACTCGTCCGAGTGCAGCGGGTCGTGGTGGAAGAGCAGCAGGCGGTCGGCCTCGACCCGGCTGGCGAAGATGAGCGTGTCGGACAGGCCCGAATGGCCCCAGCCGACGTGCTCGGGGTATTCGTCGTCGGCGTATTGGCAGTCGTGAATCAGCAGGTCAACGCCGCGGGCGAGGTCGAACCCGGAGATCCACTCGGGCTCGAGCCCGGCGAGCGGCGCGCCGAGCGCCGGCTCGTGGTCGGGTATGTATGCGAGGGCCGTGTCCCCGTCGGTGATCCGGTAGCCGAGCGTCGGCCCTCGGTGCGTGACCGCTTCGGCGCGGATCGTCGCCCCGGCCACTTCCCACTCGGTCGCCGGGGTGTCGCGGAAGGAGACCGAGCAGGGTAGCTCGCGCACCTCGACCGGCGACAGCGGCGCCGAGATGTAGCGCGCGATCCGGTCTTCGAGCGAGGCCTCCGGCGAGGCCGGGCCCCAGATCGTGATCTGCGATTCCTCGCGAAAGCAGGGCGGGAAGAACATCAGCCCTTGGATGTGGTCGAGGTGCAGGTGGGTGAGCAGGATGTTGATGCGCCGGGCTCCGACCAGGCCGACGCCGAGGTTGCGGATCCCGGTGCCGGCGTCGAGGATCAGCACGTCGCCGTCGGCGAGGGTCACCTGAACGCAGGAGGTGTTGCCGCCGTAGCGGTTCATGTGCGGACCGGGCGCCGGGACCGAGCCCCGCGCGCCCCAGACTTTGACCCGCACTACCTGCCGCCCCCTGGGCTGCTGTCCCCGTTCTCGGACAGTGGCCAGAAGAGGACCATCGCCCCTGAGGATCCGTGCTCGGAGGCGACGATCGGGAAGGCGCTCGCCTCGATCGCCACGCGCGCGCCGTCGGCGGCGCGGATCGTGAAGCTGCCGTGCGCGGGGCGGCCGGCCCTGATCGCCTCGGTGGTCGCCAGGCCGTCCACCTCGACCGGGGCGCCCTGCCTGTCGAAGGGGCCGAACGCCGCCGTCCACTGCTCCGCGCTCATTCGCCCGGCATCCTCGAACGAGCGGCCGAGCAGCGCCGCGGCGGCCTCGTTGTAGAAGACCACCGCCGCATCGCTGTCGAGGAGAAAGCCCGGCGTCGAGATGCTGGTCAGGAGGTTCCGAGCGAGAATCAGCTCGAGCGGCTTCTGCGATCTTGGGCTGCCCATGCGGTGTGGGCGCCATTCTTCCACCGATCGGCGCAATTGCCCACCGAGTCGCCCGGACGACCGCCGACATCCGGTTCAACCTCGAGCTGGCGAAGCGCTGGTGAGCTGTCACTACGGCCGCCGTCAGTCGGGCTTGGCGGCCGTCCGAGCTGGTCGCGTCCCGACCGCGACCGGGCTGCGCGGTCTAGCCCTCGAGCTTCCCGATCTTGAAGATCTTGGTGCCGCAGTCCGGGCAGACACCCTGGATCGCCGGCCGGCCGTTCTTCATCGTGACCTGCTGGGGATCCTTGATCTCGACCTTCTTCCGCTCCTTCACACAGTAACCCTCGGGCATCGAGCCTCTCCTTTCAGGGCGACGTTCGCGCGACCGTAGAGGAGTCGTCGGACGCACGCACGGCAGGGTCGTAGCGTTCGATACAAGCTCGCCCGGAGCGCGCGGATGGAAGGATGCTGCTCCTGATGGTCCGGACGTGCCGCCGAATCGCCGACTCGCCCAGATTCCAGGGCTTCATCTTCGGGGTGATCGTGCTCAACGCGATCACGCTCGGGCTCGGCACCTACGACTTCGGCGCCGGGGTCGAGTCGGCGCTGACGGTCCTCGACGAGATCTTCCTCGGCATCTTCGTGGTCGAGCTCGCGATCCGGATCACCGCCTATGGACGCCGCCCCCAGGACTTCTTCAAGGAGGGCTGGAACGTCTTCGACTTCGTCGTCATCGCGCTCGCCTTCGCGCCGGGACTGCGCGAGAACGTCACCCTGCTGCGACTGGCGCGCCTGCTGCGGGTGGTGCGGCTGGTCAGCGTGATGCCGGACCTGCGGATCCTGGTCCGGGCGTTGGCCCGCTCGCTGCCGCCGATCACCAGCCTGGTCTTGCTCACCGCCCTGCTCATGTACATCTACGGGATGGTCGGCTGGATCCTCTTTCACGAGGAGGATCCCGAGCAGTGGGGCAACATCGGCCAGTCACTGCTGAGCCTTTTCCAGATCCTCACGCTCGAGAACTGGCCGCGGTACCTGGAGCGCGGTCAGGAGATCTATCCCGCCTCCTGGATCTTCTTCGTCTCCTACGTGCTGATCGCCTCGTTCCTGGTGATCAACATCCTGATCGCGATCATCATCAACTCGATGGAGGAGGTCCACGACGTCGAGCGCGCGGAGGAGCGCAAGCGTCGCGACGAGGAGGCCGCCGCGAGCAACGAGGCCACGGTCGCGAAGCGCTTGGAAGAGGCGCGCCGCTCGCTCGACCGACTCGAGGCCCAGCTCGCCGAGGGAGCCGGCGACCTCCCCGGCCCCGCGCGCTCGGTCAAACGGCCGACGAAGGGCGGCCGGATGCGGGCGTAGATCGCCCTGATCGGTGCCTAGGGGCCGCCGGTCGGGCCGCCGCCCCCGCCCGGGCTCTCCAGTCCCGAGATCTGGTCGCGAAGGTCCTCGATGTCGTCCTGGACCACCGAGAGCTCGCTCTCGGTGGTGCGCTGACCGTTGGCGATCGTGTTCACGCGGCCCTCGAGCGCGTCGAGCTGGTCGGTGATCGTCGCGACGTCCTCCTCGGCGGCCTCCGAGGCCTCCTGCTGGACGGCCTCGACCTGGTCGCGCAGGGAGCGGACCTCGTCCTTGGTCGCGCTCTCGTCCTTTGCGCTGAGCGCGAGCACGACGCCGACGATCCCGGCGGCGAGCGCCAGTACCAGCGCGGCGCCGAGGGCGTAGGTGCGCACGCCGAGCTTCCGGTCGACCTGCGCGATCCATGCGCGCATGCTTTCAATCCGCTGCCCGGGCGGCTCGCCCGCCGCGGCCTGGGCGCCGGTCCGGGGCCCCTGGCCAGGAGGCGGCTTCGGCTGCTGTCCCGGGGGCGGGGTGGGCTTTCCTTCGCCTTCCACGAGCCGGGATCCTACGACGCGGGCAGGGGCTTTCTGACCTCGCCGTGCTCAGGCTCGAGCGGGCGCCCGGCGGCGTCCCACGCCTCGATCCCGCCGGCTAGGCTGTGGGCGTCGTATCCGGACTCGCGAAAGGCCTGGGCGGCCATCTGCGAGCGGCTGCCGCTGCGGCAGTAGAGGATCACCGGGCGATCTCGGAAGATCGTTTCCGCAGCGGCGGTGAGCTCGTTCATCTCGACGTTGCGCGATCCGGCCAGCCTGCCCCCCTCGTACTCGTAGGGCCGGCGCACGTCGATCAGCTCGGCGCCCGCCTCGATCAGCTTGGCGGCCTGCTCGGGTCCCAGCGCGGTCTCGATCGCTGCCTCATCGGCCATCGCAACATCAATAGCATCTGCGCCCCAACCGAACCGAAGGAGCTGCACCGAAGATGCCCGAAGCCGTGATCGTCGACGCCGCCCGCAGCCCGATCGGACGAGCGTTCAAGGGGTCCCTGGCCCAGCTTCGCCCGGACGAGACCGCCGCCTATGTGGTCGACCGGCTGCTCGAGCGCAACCCCGACGTTTCGCCGCGGGCGGTCGAGGACGTCTTCTGCGGCTGCGGCATGCCCCAGGGGCTGCAGGCGTTCAACATCGCGCGGATCATCACGCTGCTTTCCGAGTCGCTGCCGCAGACCGTCACCGGGGTGACCTTCTCGCGCTACTGCGCCTCCAGCCTGGACGCGATTCGCCACGCCGCGAACGCGGTCAAGGCGGGTGAGGGCGATACCTATGTCGCCGCGGGAGTCGAGTGGGTGAGCCGCTATAACGAGCGCACCGAGCCCGCCGGCGCCGCCGATCAGAACCCGAAGCTCCAGGGTGGTGACGGCCGGCCGAACGCCTATATCGAGATGGGGCTGACGGCGGTTAACGTGGCGAAGAAGTACGAGGTCAGCCGCGCTGACATGGACAAGTACGCGCAACGCTCACAGGAGCTCGCCGTCGCCTCGCAGGAGGACGGCTTCTTCGACCGCGAGATCGTCCCCGTTCCCGATCACGAGGGCAACGAGGTCGCCAAGGACGACGGCCCGCGGCCGAGCTCGACCCTGGAGAAGCTGTCGCAGCTCGAGGAGGCGTTCGGCGGTGGCGGCGTCACCGCCGGCAACTCGTGCCCGCTCAACGACGGCGCCGCCGCGGTACTGGTGATGTCCGACGGCAGGGCGAAGGAGCTCGGCCTCGAGCCGAAGGCGCGGATCGTCAACGCCGCGACCTGGGGTAACGAGCCCGAGTACATGGGCGTGGCGCCGATCGGCGCGATCAAGAAGGTGCTCGAGCGGACCGGGATGTCGATCTCCGACATCGACGCGGTCGAGCTCAACGAGGCCTTCGCCGCCCAGGTGATCCCGATCATGGACCAGTGCGAGATCCCGCTCGAGAAGCTGAACACACACGGCGGCGCGATCGCTCTCGGACACCCGTTCGGAATGACCGGCGCCCGGATCATGACCACGCTGCTGAACGTGATGGAGACCGACGACCACGCGGTCGGCCTGGAGACGATGTGCGTCGCCGGCGGCCAGGGCGAGGCGATGATCGTCGAGCGGCTGAACTGACCTCGCGATCGAGTCCGCCGAGCTCAGCCTCCGGCTTCAGCCGCAGGCGCCGCGCGACGAGATCGTCGGCGAGCGCGCCGGACGGCTGCTGGTTCGGGTCACGGCGCCCCCGGTCGAGGGTCGCGCCAACGCGGCGCTCTGCAAGCTGATCGCGAAGCGGGCGCGGGTCGCCCGCGGCAAGGTGAGCCTGGTCCGCGGCGTGCGTTCGCGAGAGAAGAGGATCCGGGTTGAGGGCCTGCCCGAGTCCGTGTTGCGCCGGCGGTTGCTCGGCTGAGGCATGGACCTGACCGCGCATCTGCTCAGCGCCGGCTGGGCATCGGGGGTGAACGCGTACCTGACCGTGGCGATGTTGTCGGCGCTCGGGCGGGCGGGCGCGGTCGAGGTGCCGGAGCCGCTCACCTCCGACGCCGTCTTGATCGTCTCCGTGGCGATGTCGGTGATCGAGTTCGTCGCCGACAAGATCCCCTATCTGGACAACACCTGGGATGTCATCCACACGGTGATCCGGCCCGCGATCGGCAGCGTGCTGGGGGTCGAGTTCGCCGGCCAGCAAGGGCTCGACAGCCTCGACGAGGCGCTCGCCGGGGTTACCTCGGGGTCGGTCGCCCTGGCCAGTCACGCGGTCAAGGCGAGCCTGCGGCTCGGCATCAACGCCTCCCCGGAGCCGGTCTCCAACATCTTCGCCAGCCTCACCGAGGACGGCCTCGTCGCCGCCGTGACCGCGTTCTCGCTCGAGCAGCCCGAGCTCGCCGCGGCGATCGCGATCCTGCTGCTGGTCGTCGGGAGCGCGCTCGTGATCCTCGTCTGGACCCGGATCAGGCGAGCGTGGCGGGCGATGAGAGAGCGCTGGGGCCGGTCGCCGCCACGGTGAAGTGAGCGAGACAGCGGCCGAGGACGCGAGATGCGCCCCCTCGCAGGCGCCCGTCAGTCCTCGAACAGCGCGTAGCCGTACTCGCCGCGCTTGTATGCGAGCTTGGCGATCGCCGACATCCGCTCGTCGTCGTTGGACTCGATGCTGCTCAGGCTCGAGCGAACCCGGGAGGCGGCGCGGCTGCAGAAGGTGTCGGCGATGTAGCGCTCCTGGCCCGAGGGCTCGACTCCCTGGTCCTCGAAGATGCTGCTGACGCGCGAGAGCACCGCGATCTGCGCGTAGATGTCGGAGACGATGTCGGAGAGGCGCCGCTGCTGGACTTGGCGCTCGACGATCTCGTGGCCGTGGGCGCGCAGCAGCTTCTCGGTTGCCCCGCGCAGCGCCGAGACTTGGCCGGAGACCGCGTCGGCATGCTCGGACAGCGCCGGGTGGACGAGCGAGATCTTCTCCGGCGAGACCTGGCGGGCGATCCGGTCCGAGACGTAGTCGAAGAGGACGCCGATCGTCCCGATCGGGTCGCCGAGATGGAGCTCACCGACCTCGCTCAGCTTCTCGCCCAGGGGCTTCATCCCCGAGAGCGCGATGAACGCCCGCATGACGTCGTTGGCGCCCTCGAAGATCGGGAAGATGCGGATGTCGCGGAGGATCTTCTCGTAGGGCTCGTCGCGCATGTAGCCGGCGCCGCCCTTGAGTTGCATGGCCCGGTTGGCCGCATACCAGAGGAACTCGGTCCCTGAGACCTTGCAGATCGCCGACTCCAGCGAGTAGTCCTCGACCCCCGAGTCGACGAGGCCGCAGGTCAGATAGCACATCGACTCGAGCCCGAACAGGTGGGAGACCATCCAGGCGATCTTCTCCTCGACCAGCTCGAATTCGGCCAGCGGACGGCCGAACTGGCGCCGCTCCTTGACGTGATCGATCGCCAGGTCGAGCAGCCTCTTGGTCGCCCCGACCGAGCCGGTGCCGAGCCCGATGCGGCCGTTGTTGAGCACCTGCATCGCGATCCGAAAGCCCTCGCCGGGCTCACCGAGCACGTTCTCGGCGGGCACCTTGACGTCCTTGAAATACAACCGGCGCAGGTCGTTGCCGCGCAGGCCCATCGTGTCGTAGCGCTCGCCGACCTCGAACCCCTTCATCCCCTGCTCGAGGATGAGCGCGATGTGGCGATCCTTGCCGTCGACCTCGCAGCGGGCGAAGGCGGTGAACACGTCGCCCTTGGAGCCGTTGCCGATGTAGCGCTTCTCGCCGTTGAGCACCCAGGAGCCGTCGGGCTGGAGCACCGCGCGCGACCTGATCTCATAGGCGTCGGAGCCGGCCTCCGGCTCCGTGAGCGCGAAGCCGGCCAGCTTGCGGCCGCTCGCGAGGTCGGGGAGGAAGCGCTCCCTCTGCTCCTCGGTGCCGTACATGTGGATGCCCTTGAAGCCGATCGACTGGTGCACGCCGAGCACGATCGAGAGCGTCGCGTCGATCTGGGCGAAGGTCTCGAACACGCGTGCGTAGCCTGTCTGGGAGAGGCCCTGACCGCCGTAGCGCTCGTCGACATAGAGGCCGCAGAGCCCCGCCTCGCCGAGCTCGCGGATCGTCTTGTCGCCGACCCAGCGCTTCTCTTCGACCTCGCGCGGGTCCATGCGCGAGCCGATCTCGCGCGCGGCCGCGTTCAGTGCCCGGATCCGTTGCTGCTCGGCGGGGTCGGGCGCGGGCCACGGGAAGACCAGCTGCTCGCAGATCTCGCCGAGGAACAGCGACTTCGCGAACGAGGAGACCTCGCGCTCGGGCTTGCCCTCTAGCTCTACCTTGGCGGCGGCCTCCACAAGGCCAGCGTATCCTGGACCGATAACTATCTCGCCAGCAGCGGCCGGAGCCGGTCGGCGATCAAGCGCCCGAGCGGCAGCGATGAGGTTGCCGCCGGAGAGGGCGCATTGCGGACGTACAGCGCGCGCTCGGTTCGCGAGACGACGAAGTCGTCGACCAGTGAGCCGTCGCGGGCGACGGCCTGGGCGCGGATCCCCGACGGACCGGCGACGAAGTCCGCCGGGCGAAGCGTGGGGACGAAGCGTTGGGCCTCGGCGACGAAGGCGCGCCGTGACGCCGCGTGCGAGAGCTCGACCAGCGCGGCCCGCCAATGGCGCCTCATGAGCCTCCACGTCCCGGGCCAGCCGAGCGTCTCGCGTAGGTCGGCCGAGCGCAGGCGACCGAGCGCGTAGGCGTCGCGGGCGCCGACCAGCAGCGCCGAGGGGCCGAGCAGAACGCTGCCGTCGGGACCGCGGGTCAGGTGGGCGCCGAGGAACGGCAGCTCGGGATCGGGCACCGGATAGACGCTGGCGCGGACCAAATGCGAGCGTTGCGGACGCAAACGGAGGTAGGCACCCCGGAAGGGGACGATGCGCGGCTCCGCCGGCGCGCCCGCGGCCACCGCGAGCCGGTCCGACCACGCGCCGGCACAGATTACGACCGCCGGCGCCCGAGTCGTCCCGAGCCGATGGCGGATTGCGGCGCCGCCGCTTTCCTCCGAGATCGCCGCCACCGGGCAGGCGCCGGTCACGGTGCCGCCGGACTCGGCGAGGTCGGCCGCGTATGCGGCGGCGACTCCGGCGAAGTCGACGGTCCCCGTCTGCGGCGAGTGCAACCCGGCGATGCCCGTCACGTGTGGCTCGACCTCGTGCAGCTCGTCGGGCCCGAGTCGCCGCAGCCCGGGCACGCCGTTCTCGGCCCCGCGCCGCTCGAGCTCGGCCAGCGGCTCGAGCTCCTTCGGCTCGGTGGCGACGATCAGCTTGCCACTGCGTCGGGCCGGGATCGCGTGCTCGTCGCAATAGGCATACAACTCGCGGGCGCCGGCGACGCAAAGGCGCGCCTTCAGCGAGCCCGGCCGATAGTAGATGCCTGCGTGGATCACGCCGCTCGAATGGCTGGTCTGGTGGGCGGCGATCCGAGGCTCCCGCTCGAGCACCGCGATCCTGATTCCGTCATGGCGCCGGGCGAGCTCGCGGGCGACGGCCAGGCCGACGATCCCGGCGCCGACTACGGCAACGTCGCACTCGCGGGGCGGCGGATCGGCTGGCACGGTGCGAGACTAGCCGCGTGGCCCTCGCGATCAAGCCGCCGGTGAAGCCCCAGTTGGCGCTCTCGCGCAAGCAGCTACCGACCGATGACGGCTGGGCGTACGAGCCCAAGTACGACGGTTTTCGCGCGCTTGCCTTCGTCGACGGCGACGATCTCTTCCTCCAGTCGCGAACCGGCCGCCCGCTCGCCCGCTACTTCCCCGAGCTCGACTTCCCCGCCGGCGGCTACGTGATCGACGGCGAGCTGGTGATCCTCGACGCCGATGGCCGCGAGGAGTTCGACGCGCTTCAGAACCGGCTTCACCCGGCGGAGTCCCGGGTGCGGATGCTGGCCGAAAAGACCCCGGCGCTGTTCCGGGCCTTCGATTTGCTCGCCGATGGGCGAACGAAGTTGCTCGACGAGCCATTCGAGCGGCGCCGCGCCGCGCTCGAGCGCATGGTCGAGGGATTCGAAGATCCCGGCTCGGTCGAGGTGACGCCGCTCGTGAGCGTGCCGGCCGACGCCGAGGCCTGGCTGACCGGCGGCGAGGGCGTGATCGCGAAGCGGCTCGATGCCGCTTACCGCCCCGGCGAGCGCAAGGGAATGGTGAAGGTGAAGCGCCTTCGGACCGCGGATTGTGTGGTCGTGGGCTGGCGACCGGGCAAGGAGGAGGGCACCGTCGGCTCGCTGATCCTCGGTCTCTACGACGACGACGAGCTGCGGGTCGTTGGCCACACCTCCGGTTTCAAGGCCAAGGAGAAGCGCGAGCTGGCCACACGGCTGGCGCCGTATGAGACCGGTGAGCGCGGCTCGGCCGAGCCCAGTCGCTGGGCGGCCGACCGCGATCTCGAGTGGATCGGCCTGCGCCCGGAGCTCGTCGTCGAGGTCAGCTTCGACCACGTCAGCGCCGGCCGTATCCGCCACGGCACCAAGGTGCTGCGCTGGCGCGAAGACAAGGCACCGACCGAGTGCCGGTTCGATCAGCTCGACGGTTGACGGACCGATCGCGGCTTCGCCGCCTCGGCATCTCGCTCCCCGAGTGAGGTAGCGTCGTCCGTAGAGGCGAGAAGGAGGACGAGATGAGCATCAGGATGGACCAACCGAAGCGGTTCGACCTGGTCGGCAACCGGGTGATGATCGCCGGGATCGGGACCGGGTTCGAGGCGACGATCAACTATCGCGTCCACGAAGGGCACGACGAGGTCACGGGCTCGATCAGCGTTGGCGGCGGCACGGGCGAGCACGCGCAGTTCCAGGTCAAGGCGAACGTCGGTGGCGCCGCCTTCCAGCTCGACCGCTTGTTCGTCGAGGTGTTCGAGGTCAGCGCCGAGGACGGCAGCGAGATCCACAAGGTCTCGAAGCCGGTGCTGCTCGGCGCCCGGATGGTCGAGGGGGACTACATCGGCTATCGCGAGCACGTCGTCGAGCAGAATGAGACCCTGTCGGCGATCGCTCAGGAGCACTACGGCACAAGCGATTTCCAGCCTCTGGTGCGCGCGAACGTGCACCAGATCGATGACCCAGACCTGATCTTCCCGGGTCAGCTGATCAGGGTGCCGATCGGCACCGGCTGAACTGAGCGCCGCTCGCTGCGCCGGCGATCCCGAGTCCGGCAGGTCGCTTAGCCGCGCTTGCGCGCCCTGCTCGGCTGCACGCGCTTTGCCTCACCCCTCTGCTTGCGGAAGTGCGGCGGCCAGGGGGCGTCGCCGAGGCCCTCGGCCTCGTCGCGGTCGGCGAGCTCGTGCAGCGAGACGAGTGAGTGGTGGACGTCGTCGATCGACGCGGAGGGGTCGCCGCGCTCGGCGAGCCGCGCCGGCACCGTGTCGAGGCGGAGCTCCGCCGGCTCGACCTCGGCCACCTCGTCCCACTCGAGCGGGGTCGAGACCCGGGCGTCGGGGGTGGGGCGCACCGACCAGGCGGAGGCGACGGTGCGGTCGCGGGCGTTCTGGTTGTAGTCGACGAAGACGCCGTGGCGCTCCTCCTTCCACCACTTCGAGGTCGCCAGCTCGGTTCGCCGCTCGACCTCGCGCGCGAGCGCCAGCGCCGCCCGGCGGACCGCGGTGAAGGTCCAGCGCGGCTCGATTCGCACGTTGACGTGGATCCCGCGCGAGCCCGAGGTCTTCGGAAAGCCCTCGAGCCCGTGGTCGGTGAGCACCTCGCGGACCACCATCGCCACCTGGCGCACCTCGGCGAAGCCGGCCTCGGGTGTCGGGTCGAGGTCGACCCGCAACTCGTCGGGATGGTCGAGGTCGGCGCGACGGGCGGGCCACGGATTGAAGTCGATCACCCCGAGGTTGACCGCCCAGACCAGATGCGCGGCGTCGTTGGCACAGAGCTCGGTCGCGCTGCGCCCGCTCGGGAACCGGACCGTCGCCGTCTCGAGCCAGTCCGGGGCGGTCTTCGGCACCCGCTTCTGGAAGAAGAAGTCGCCCGCTGCCCCGTCGACGAAGCGCTTCATCGTCGTCGGGCGCTCGCGCAGCTGCAGGCAGGCGGCGTCGGCGACCGCCAGGTAGTACTCGGCGAGGTCGAGCTTCGTGTACCCGACCTCGGGGAAGTAGACCTTGCCCGGGCTCGACAGCCGCACCTCTCTCCCGGCCGCCTGGATCTCGATAGCTTCCTTCGCCATGGCGCTCGACACGATGACCTACGAGCGCGATGGGCGCATCGCGCGGGTTACCCTCGACCGTCCCGAGCGCGGCAACGGGATCACGCTCGAGATGCCGGGCGAGCTCGCCGCCTGCGTCGAGCGCGCCAACCTCGACCCCGAAGTCCACGTGATCGCCCTGGCCGGCAACGGCTCCGGCTTCTGCGGCGGTTACGACCTCGTGGCATCGGCGGAGCGGATGGGGCACGAGCCGGCGGACGAGCGAGGGGAGACGAGCGACGAGCTGCGCGGCTCGCCGCTCGACCCGGCCATCATCGCCGCCAATCACGATCCCGATCGCACCTGGGACCCGGTAACCGACTTTCAGATGATGTCTCGCAACGTGCGCGGCTTCATGAGCCTGTTTCACTCCGAGAAGCCGGTGATCTGCAAGGTGCACGGCTACTGCGTCGCCGGCGGCACCGACATGGCGCTCTGCTCCGACCTGCTGGTGGTCGAGGACGACGCCAAGATCGGATATCCGCCGGCGCGGGTCTGGGGGGTGCCGACGACCGCGCTGTGGGCGCACCGGATCGGCCCGGCGCGGGCGAAGCGGCTGCTCCTCACCGGCGACTCGATCTCCGGGATCGAGGCGGTCGAGTGGGGCTTGGCGAGCGAGTCGGCTCCGGCGGCGGAGCTCGACCGGCGCTTCGAATCGCTGCTCGAGCGGGTGGCGCGGCTGCCGGTCAATCAGCTGGTGATGCACAAGCTGCTCGTCAACCAGGCGGCCGCCGCCCAGGGCCTCTACGCGACCCAGGTGCTGGGGACGTTCTTCGACGGCATCGCCCGCCACACCCCGGAGGGCTTCGACTTCGTCCGTCGCGCCGCCGAGTCCGGGTTCAAGCAGGCGGTCCGGGAACGCGACGAGCCGTTCGGCGATTTCGCGCGTTCGCCGAGAGACGAGCGAAGAGGATGAGCGCGGCCGCGATCCCGGCGGTGTCTGCGAGCACGTCGAGCGGGTCAGCCTCGCGGCCCTCGACGAAGCTCTGGTGGAACTCGTCGCTGAGCGCGTAGACGAACGCGATTGCGGCGGCCGCGGGCAGTGCGCGGTCCGAGAGCGCCGGCCCCAGCGCCCACGCCCACAGCGCCGCCAGCAGCGCGTACTCGCCGAAATGGGCGACGACCCGGGTCCAGCCGGGCAGATCCGGGCCGACCGCCTCCTGAGCCGAGAGATAGAAGATCAACGCCATCAGCGCCAGCGGCGGGGTCGCGCGCACGGCCAGCGAGGCGTAACCGAGCCGCGCCGGTGTTGAGGCGCCCGCTGTCCTCACGGAACCCGATGGACCTCGAACAGATTCGTGCCCAGCTCCTGGCGGGGCAGCCCGGCGGTGATCCCGATCAGCTCACCCGATTTCGCCACCCCGGTCTGTTTCGCGAGCTGCGCGCACTCGTCGAGCAGCGCGGTGATCCCGCTCCAGTCCTCGGCGATCACGCACTGAACCCCGAACAGCAGGTTCAGCCGTCGGACGGTCTCGATCCGGGGTGAGACAGCGAGCACCGGGAGCCGCGGGCGGTGCGCGGAGACGAGCCGCGCGGTCCGCCCGCTGCGGGTCGGTACGACGAGCGCCGCGAGGCCGAGGGTGTAGGTCGAGCTGACCGCGGCGCGCGCAACCGAGTTGGCGACGTCGGCCTCGTCGCTGTGCGCCCGGTTAAAGACCCAGTCGCCGTAGGGCAGGTCGGGCTCCGTCTCGCGCGCGATCCGGTCCATCATCCGCACCGCCTCGAGTGGATACTCGCCGATCGCGGTCTCCTCGGAGAGCATCACCGCGTCGGTGCCCTGGAAGATCGCGTTGGCGACGTCGGAGACCTCGGCTCGCGTCGGCCGGGGCGAAGCGACCATCGAGGCGAGCATCTGGGTGGCGGTGATCGAGGGCACCGAGTGGCGGCCGGCGAGTGCCAGCAGATGGCGTTGGACGGTTGGCACCTTCTCGAGCGGCAGCTCGATGCCGAGGTCACCGCGGGCGACCATCACGCCGGCGGTCACGGCCCGGACGATCTCCTCCGCCCGCTCGGCTGCCTGCGGCTTCTCGATCTTCGCGATCACCGGGATGTCGGCGCCGCTGGTCCGCACCCGGCGCTCGACCGGAGTGATGTCCTCGGCCCGGCGCACGAACGAGATCGCGAGCAGATCGATCCCATGCTCGACGGCGAAATCGACCCATTCGAGGTCCTTGCGCCCAGCGGCCGGGAGCTGTACCTCCGCGCCCGGGAGGTTGAGCCCCTGGTGGGAGGAGATCGGCCCGCCGACCTCGACCGAGCAGCGGACCTCCTCCGCGGCGCAGTCGGTCACCCGCAGCCGGATGCGGCCGTCCGCCATGTAGACCTCGTCGCCCGGACTCACCGCCGCCGGCAGGCCCTCGTAGGAGATCGAGATCCGCTCCGGGGTCCCCAGCACCGGCTCGGTGGTGAGCACGACCTCGCTCCCGGGCCGCAGGTCGACGATCTCGCCCTCGACGTCGTTGATTCGCAGCTTCGGCCCCGGAAGGTCGCCGAGAATCCCGACCTCCTTGCCGCTGCGCTTGGCGGCCTCGCGGGTCATGGCGACGTTCTCGGCGTGGTCGGCGTGGGTGCCGTGTGAGAAGTTGAAGCGGAAGACGTCGGCACCGGCCTCGATCAGCTCGACCATCGTCTCGATGCTCCGGGTCGACGGACCGATCGTGGCCACGATCTTGGTCCTGCGCGGGCTCACGGGCGGGGCAGCTGCTCGGTCGGGGCGACCGTCGTCGGCGCCTCGTCGACGGCCTCGAACTCGCTTGTGCGCGGAGTGTGGGTGGGCCCGGGGCCGTCGTCGCCGAGATCCTCCCCGCTCGCCAGCTCGAGCCGCTGCACGTAGGGCAGTCGCCAGGCGGCGCCCGCGAGGCCGAGCCCGAGCGCGACGAAGACGAGCGCGAGGAACCACTGTCCGCCCGAGAGCAGATCGAGCTCGAAGAAGTCGCGCACCGGCTCGGCGGCGAGAATGAGGGCGAACAGCGCTCCGAGCCCGGCGACCAGGGCGAGCATGTAGCTCTGCACGGTGATGTGCTCGCGCCCCGGGCCGCGTTCGAGCAGGACGATGAAGCAGAGGCCGAGCACGATCAGGGTGGTGGTCGCCGCCGTGCGGCCCTCGTTCAGGGTGCCGCCGAAGACGCCGTCGACGAAGAAGAAGGAGAGCAGCGACGCGAACCCCATCGCGATCCCGGCGGGCACGGCGAAGGCGGCGAGCGCCCGCAGCAGGCGGCCGCGATAAAGCGGCCCCTCGCTGGGCGCGAGGGCGAGCACGAACGAGGGCACCCCGATGGTGAGGAAAGCGGCGACGGTGAGCTGGCGCGGCAAGAACGGGAAGGTGAAGCCGAATATCGCGGCCGCGACGATCAAAAAGCCGGCGTAGACGGACTTGGTCAGATAAAGACGCCCGAGGCGGTGGATGTTGCGGGCGATCCGTCGACCCTCGGCGACCGCTCGCGGCAGCATCGAGAACTGGTCGCGGAGCAGGACGATGTCGGCGATCCCCTTGGTGATCTGGCTGCCGGAGCCCATCGCGACCGCGAGCCGGGCTCGCTTCAGCGCCGGCACGTCGTTGACGCCGTCGCCGATCATCGCCGTGAACCGGCCGCGCTCGGCCAGCGCCGCCACCAGCGCCTTCTTCTGCTCCGGGGTGATCCGACAGAAAACGGTGTGGCGCTCCGCGGCCTCGGCGAGGCCGCCCCGGTCGTCGGGGAGCTGCGGGCCCTCGACCACCTCCGCGTCGTGCGGCACCCCGACCGCCTGGGCGACCGCGGTCACCGTCTCGCGCGCGTCGCCGGAGATCAGCTTCAGGTCGACCTGCTGCTCGCGCATGAACTCGATCGTCTCCGCGGCGTCCGGCCGCAGGGTCTCCTCCAGCACCACCAACGCCCGCGGCTCCAGCCGCGGCGGCGCCTGGGCGGCCGGGTCGGTCGGCAGCGGGGCTCGGGTCTCGGCGAAGGCGACCACCCGGCGCCCGGCCGCGGTGTGCTCCTTGACCGCGTGTTCGAGCGCGCCAGGGAGGGACAGCGCCCCGGCCCCGACGAGCACGTCGGGGGCGCCGAGCACGTAGCTGGAGCCATTCATCGTCAGCCCGCTCCATTTCCACTGCGAGGAGAACGGCACTTCGGCCGAGACCCTCTCCGCGCGCCCCGGGTAGCGCTCGGCGATCGTCTCCAGGGTGCGGTTGCGCTCGCCCGCCGAAGCGGCGAAGGCGGCGAGGGCGCGCTCGGCGGCTGCGGGCCCGGCGGGATCGGCAACCTCGACCTTGACCAACTCCAGGCTGCCGTCGGTGAGGGTGCCGGTCTTGTCGACGCAGATCGTGTCCACCGCGGCGAGCGCCTCGGTCGCCGCCATCTGCTGCACCAGCGTGTGCTGGCGCGCGAGGCGCACGGCGGCGACCGCGAGGGTGACGCTCATCAGCAGCACGAGGCCCTCCGGGATCAGCGTCACCAGACCGGCGGTCGCCTCCTGGGCGGCCTCCCGGAACCCCTTATCGTGGAGGCTGAACCCGATCAGGGTGATCGCCGCGGTCGGCACCAGGGCGACCGTGGTCGCCTTCAGAACCTCGTTGACCTCGTGCTGCAGCGGCGAGGGCGGGTGGCGGAACTGGCGCGCCTCACCGGCGATCTTCTCCGCGTGGCTGTCCTCGCGCACGGCGTCGAGCTCGTAGTAGCCGGAGCCCGAGATCCCGAACGAGCCCGAGAGCAGGCGGTCACCCGTACGCTTGCGGACCCCGTCGGACTCGCCGGTGAGCAGCGACTCGTCCATGGTCAGCCCCCGCGACTCGACCACCGGGCCGTCGGCGACGAGTTGGTCGCCGGGCTCGACCCGGACGAGGTCGCCAGGGACCACCTCGTCGCCGTGCAGCTCGACCTGGCGTCCGTCGCGGATCACCTTGGCCCGCGGCGCGACCAACAGCGCAAGTTGATCGAGGGTCTCCTTCGCCTTCAGCTCCTGGCGGATCCCGATCGCCGAGTTGACGATCGCGATCAGGCCGAACAGCGCGTCCGCCCACAGCCCCAGCGAGAGGATGAGGATGAAGAAGACGCCGATGATCGCGTTGAACAGGGTCAGCACGTTGGCGGCGACGATGCTCGCCACCGAGCGGCTCGTCTCCCGCTCCGCCGGCCCCAGCCGCTCGAGCCTGCGCGCTGCCTCCGCGCTGGAAAGGTCCTGAGCTGTCGCCGCCGCTTCCACGCGACCATATAAACAGAGCGCGACCGCGATACGACCGATGTCCGGAGCAGACGATCCGAGGCCGAGGCAAGAGGGTGATCCTGGCCGCGGCGTGACGCCGCTCAGGAGCGGCTGACGGTGATCGTCCCTCTTCCAAGATCTCCGGTTCGAAGAGGGTCACGGCTCAAGGCACGGCTGAGCTGCAGGCCTGCGGAGGCGCCGACGCCCCCCCGAGTAGGATCGTGCTCGAACGTGGAGGTGGGCACGGCCGCCAGACAAGAGGCGGGGGAAGCGCTCTCGGTCGAGTTCCGGGAGGCGACGAAGCGGTATCCGGGAGCCGACCGCGACGCGGTCGAGCGGCTCAGTCTCGAAATACCCGCCGGCGACATCTGCGTCCTCGTCGGGCCCTCAGGCTGCGGCAAGACGACCGCGATGCGGATGGCCAACCGGATGGTCGAGATCACCGAGGGCGACATCGTGATCGGTGATCGCAGCGTGCGCGACCGCAGCCCGGCCGAGCTGCGGCGCGAGATCGGCTACGTGATCCAGCAGATCGGCCTCTTTCCGCATCGGACGATCGCCCAGAACATCGCCACCGTCCCTGGGCTGATCGGCTGGGATCGGGCACGCGCCGAGGCCCGCGCAATCGAGCTGCTGGAGCTGATCGGGCTCGAGCCCGAGCTGGGCGAGCGCTATCCGGCGCAGCTCTCCGGCGGTCAGCAGCAGCGCGTCGGCGTCGCCCGCGCGCTCGCCGCCAACCCGGGAGTGATGCTGATGGACGAACCGTTCGGGGCCGTCGACCCGATCAACCGCGAACGGCTTCAGAACGAGTTTCTGCGCCTGCAGGCCGACCTGGGCAAGACGATCCTCTTCGTCACCCACGACATCGACGAGGCGATCAAGATGGGCGACCGGATCGCGGTCATGCGCATCGGCGGCAGGCTCGCCCAGTACGCGACCCCGGCCGAGCTGTTGATGGCGCCGGCCGACGGCTTCGTCGAGGACTTCGTCGGCGCTGACCGGGCGCTCAAGCGGCTGGCGCTGATGCGGGTTTCCGACATCGATCTCTGGCAGGCGCCGCTCGCTCACGTCGGCCAGGCGACCGGCGAGGTGCGAGCGAAGCTTCACGGAGCGGAGGTGCCGTACGCGCTCGCGATCGACTCCGAGCGCCGGCCGCTGGGTTGGCTCTCGGATGCCGACCTGCGCCAGGAAACCGTGCCGGCGCGCCCCGACACCTCGCCGGACCCGGTGCTGGACGAGCGCGACGTCATGCGCGACGCGCTCTCCGACCTGCTCCAGGCCGAGACCCGGTACGCGCCGGTGGTCGACGGCGAGGGCCGCATCGCGGGCGTGCTCTCGGTCGAGATCATCTCCGAGTTCTTGACCTCCGACGAGGCGCTCACCGAGGAGCATTCGGCGGCCGAGCGGCCACTGGGCTGAGACCGGTGGTCGGCGCACTCGTCTCCGTGGTTCCGCTCGCGCAGGGCGACGGCTTCTTTCGCGAGCGCGATGAAGCGGATTGCGTTCAGAGCAACGACACCGTCTGCCTCGACTGGGCGCTCGACAACGCCGACCGCTACGTGAGCCCGACGCTCGAGCACTTGCTGCTCGTCGGCGTCTCGGTCGCTGCCGGCCTGGTGATCGCGCTCGGCCTCTCAGTCCTATCGCACCGCCGTCGCTGGCTGATGCCGGCCTTCCTCGCCACCACCGGAGTCATCTACACGATCCCGAGCATCGCGCTGTTCTTGCTGCTGTTGCCGATCAGCGGCCGCGGCACGACAACGGCGTTGATCGCCCTGACGCTCTACACGTTGCAGATCATCTACCGCAACATCGTCACCGGCCTCGCCAACGTCCCCGACGCGGCGAAGGATGCGGGGCGGGGAATGGGAATGACCGACCGCCAGCTGTTCTGGAGGGTCGAGATGCCGCTCGCCGTCCCCGAGATCATCGCGGGCCTGCGAATCGCCACCGTGTCGACGGTCGCGATCGCGACCCTCGCCGTGTTCGCGGGCGCCGGCGGGCTCGGCGATGTGATCTACACGGAAGGCGTCCAGGCGGGGGTGTTCAAGACCGCGATCGTGGTCGGGAGCGCGATCGCGATCGCGATGGCGATCGCGTTCGACGTCGTCTACATCGGCGCGCAGCGGCTGCTGTCGCCGTGGCGGCAGGTCCGGCCCGTATGAGCGTCTCGGCGTTCAATCCCCAGGCCTCGGTATTCGACTCTTTCTCGGGCGCCGTCGATTTCATCTTCAGCCCGCGCGATGAGGTCGGCGTTGGGGGAGAGGTCGGCGGCCTCGGCCAGGTCGCCGAGTTCCTCTGGACGCATGTCTGGATCAGCGCTCTGGCGCTCGCGGTGGCGGTGGCGCTCACGCTCCCGATCGGCGTCTATCTCGGCCACCGGGGATCGGGCGAGCTGCTCGCGGTCGCGATCGGAAACGCCGGGCGTGCGATCCCCGAACTCGCCCTGATCGCGCTGATGATCGCGTTCGTCGGGGTCGGGGTCCTGAACGTGACCATCGCCCTGCTGATCCTCGGCATCCCCCCGATCCTCACCAACGCCTTCGTCGGCATTCGCCAGGTCGACCGCGACGCGGTCGAGGCGGCGCGGGGGGTGGGGATGACCGAGTTCGAGGTCATCGCGCGGGTCGAGCTCCCGCTGGCGGTGCCGACGATCATGGGCGGCGTGCGCACCGCGGCGATCGCGATCATCGCCACGGCCACGATCGCCCCGCTCGCCGGGGTCCTCACACTCGGCGACTTCATCCTCAACTTCAACGTCTATGGGGACGACGGGCTTCTCGCCGGGGCGATCCTCGTCGCCCTGCTCGCGCTGGTGGTCGAGCTGCTGCTCGCCGGCCTGCAGCGCCTGCTCACACCGCGCGGAGTCATGCTGCAACGCGAAGCCGCCCGCGCGGCAGCATAGGATTAGACCACCGCGAACCCGCGGAAGGTCACCTAAGAGGGAGGATCACCCCAAAATGAGCACTACCGCCCGATACAAGGGGCTATTCGCCTTGCTCGCGGCGCTCGTCCTCGCACTCGCCGTCGCCGCCTGCGGTGACGACGACGATGACGAGGGCGACACCGGCGAGACCACGGAGGCCAGCGCGACCGCGATCGAGGAGAACCCGGACAACAACGGCGTCGCGCTGACGATCGGCTCGAAGAACTTCACCGAGCAGATCATCCTCGGCGAGATTTACGCCCAGGCGCTAGAGGCCGCCGGTTACAACATCTCCACCGACCTCAACCTCGGCTCCGAGCAGGTCGCCCTGCGCGCGCTGAAGGCCGGCGAGATAAGCGGCTACCCCGAATACACCTCGACCGCGCTGACCGCGTTCTTCGGCTACGCGCCCGAGGATGTGCCCGCCGATGGGCAGGAGGCCCTCGACCAGGCGCAGGCGGACTTCGAGCAGGAGGGCTTGGTCGCGTACCCGCCGACGCCGTTCTCGAGCGCGAACGCTGTCGGTCTGCTCACCGAGACGGCCGACGAGCTCGGAGTGAGCACGGTCTCGGACCTCGAGGGCAAGTCGCAGGACCTCGACCTCTACGGCTCACCCGAATGCCGCCAGCGGATCGATTGCCTGGTCGGGCTCGAGGAGAACTACGGGCTCGAGTTCAAGTCGTTCACCCCGGTCGATATCGGCGCCCGCTACGAGGTCCTCGACAAGGGCGATGCGGACCTCTCGATCCTGTTCACGACCGACGCGCAGCTGTCCGTCAGCGACCAGTACACGATCCTCGAGGACGACCAGGGCGTGCTCCCGGCCGGGAACGTGCTCTTCGTCGCCACCCAGGAGGCGGCCGACGAGGCCGGGCCCGACTTCGGCGAGACGATCGAGAACGTGCAGGAGAACCTCTCGCTCGAGGTGGTGCAGGAGCTCAACGCCCGCGTCGACATCGACAGGGAGGAGCCCGGGGACGTCGCTCGGGCCTATCTGGAGGAGTTCGGTTACGTCCAGTAGACGATCCGGGCTCGTCGCTCGTCGCTCGTCGCTCGGGCTCGGGGCGGCGGGCGGCGAGTGGCGGGCGGCGAGCGCGGGTAGCTGGAGCGAGTGACCACAGCCGCCCTGCTCGACGTCGACGGGACGCTCGTCGACTCCAACTACCACCACGCGCTCGCCTGGTACCGGGCCTTCCGCGACCACGATCTGACCCCGCCGGTGTGGCGGATCCATCGCCATATCGGCATGGGCGGCGACCAGCTGGTCGCCGCGGTTGGGGGCGAGGAGGTCGAGCGCGCCTGCGGCGACTCGATCCGCGAAGCCGAGAAGCACCGCTATGCGGAGCTGATCGACGAGGTGCGCCCGTTCGAGGGCGCGCGGGAGCTGATCGTGGCGCTGAAGGAGCGCGGCCACGCCGTGGTGCTGGCGAGCTCGGGGCACGGCGACGACGTCGAGCGCTACATCGACCTGCTCGACGCCCGGGCGCTCGCCGATTTTTGGACCACCTCCGACGACGTCGAACGGACCAAGCCCGCGCCCGACCTGGTCGCGGTGGCGATGCGCCGGGCGGAGACCCTGTCCGCGGTAGTGGTCGGCGACTCGACCTGGGACATCGTCGCCGCCACCCGCGCGGAGCTGAAGACGCTCGCGGTGCTCACCGGCGGCTACTCCGAGGCGGAGCTGCTCGAGGCGGGCGCGGTGGCGGTGTTCGAGTCGCTGGTGGCGCTGTGCGAGCGCCTCGACGATACCCCCCTGCGCTGACCCCAAGCTCGTCGTAGGCTGCGGCGATGGCCGCCTCGCAGCCCGAGCCGCTCACCCCCGACGACGCCGCGATCCTGGCGCTCGAGTCCGAGGCGATCGCCGGCCACACTCTGAAGCTGATCGTGCTCGAGGCCGGCAACGAGCCGCTCGAGGTCGAGCGCCTGCGCGCGAGCGTCGCCTCGCGTCTGGACGCCGAGCCACGCGCGCGGCAACGCGTCTCGCTTTCCGATAGCGGTGCCGAGGGCCCATGCTGGGTCACCGACGACGGCTTCGACATCCGTGCCCAGGTGCGGACGCGCGAGGGCGCCCTCGACGACGAGGCCGCCCTGTGGACGATCGCCGGCGAGCTGATGTCCGAGCGCCTCGACCACCGGCGCCCGCTGTGGGCGTTCGACCTCCTCGGGCCCCTGGACGACGGCCGGCAGGCGATCGTCGCCCGGATCCACCACGCGATGGCGGACGGGATCAGCTCGGTGCGGTTCCTCGAGGGGGTGCTCTGGGATTCGGAGCCGGCCGCCGCGCCGAGCCGCCGGGGGGCGGCCGCTGACGAGAGGCGGTCGCTGGGCGCGGAGCTGCGCGACCTCCCCGGTGCGATCCACCGTGAGCTCGGCGGGCGCGTCTCGGGCTCGCCACTCGACCGCCCGATCGGCCACGCCCGAGCGCTTGCGTTCACCACCGTGCCGCTCGCCGAGCTGAAGCGAATCGGCGCCTCCCGGCCCGGACATGTGACCGTCAACGACGTCCTGCTCGGCGGAGTCTCCGGCGGCCTGCGCGCCTGGCTCGTGTCGCGGGAAGGAGGTCCACTGCCGGCGCTGCGCGCCCAGATCCCGGTCAGCCTCCATCACCGTGAGGAGGGAGCGGGAGAGCTCGGCAACCGCGACTCGTTCCTGAACGTCGAGCTGCCGCTCGCCGAGCCGGACCCGGTCGCGCGGCTCGACCGGATCAACGCCGAGACCTCGCAGCGCAAGCGCCTCGGCGACGCGCAGGAGCTCTACGACCTGTTCCACGCGTTGTCGCGCTTCAAGCACCTCGGCCGCGCCGCCGAGCGGCTCGCCGGCGGGCCGCGCGAGTTCAGCCTCTCGATCTCCAACGTGCCCGGGCCGCGGACCGCGATCAGCGTCGCCGGACGAGCGGTCGAGCGCCTGTGCTCGTGTGCCGAGCCTGCCGATCGCCACGCGCTCCGGGTCTCGGCGATCTCCTGCGCCGGCACCGTCGGCATCGGGCTCTGCACCGATCCCGAGGCGCTGCCCGGCGTCGCCGGCCTCGCGACCGCGATCGACGACTCGTTCGCGGAGCTTCGCGCCACGGCGATCAACTAGGGTCCGCCGCCATGGCGCTGAAGCTGGGCCTCAATCTCGGCTACTGGGGCATCGGGCCACAGGGCGATGACGCGGTCGAGCTCGTGCGCGCCGCCGAGGCCGCCGGCTTCGACTCGGTCTGGGCCGCGGAGTCCTACGGCTCCGACGTCGTCTCGGTGCTCGCCTGGCTCGCGCCGCAGACGGAGACGATCAAGCTCGGCGCCGCGATCATGCAGGTCCCGGCCCGCCCGCCGGCCGCCGCGGCGATGGCGGGCGCCACGATCGACGCGCTCTCGGGCGGTCGCTTCATCTTCGGCTTCGGTCCCTCCGGGCCGCAGGTCTCGGAGGGTTGGTACGGGGTCGCGTACCCGAAGCCATGGGGCCGCACCCGTGAGTACATCGAGATCGTGCGCGAGATCATCGCCCGTGAGGGACCGCTCCGCTACCAGGGCGAGCATTTCCAGCTCCCGCTCGAGGGCGGCACCGGCCAGGGCAAGGCGCTGAAGCTGAACTTCCACCCGGTCCGCAACCAGATCCCGGTTTTCGTCGGCGCGATCGGCCGCAAGTCGGTCGAGATGGCGGCCGAGATCTGCGACGGCTGGATCCCGATCTTCTTCAGCGCCGACGCCTTCGAGGAGACCTGGGGCGAGCACCTGGAGGCCGGCTTCGCCAAGGGCGGGCGCTCGCGCTCCAAGCTCGAGATCTCGCCCTCGCTCTCGGTCGCGATCGACGGCGACCTCGACGCCGCCCGCGGGCTGGTGAAGGCCAGCCTGCTGCTCTACCTCGGAGGCATGGGCTCCAAGGAGACGAACTTCTACGTCGATCTCACCCACCGCTTCGGCTTCGGCGAGGTCGCCGACGAGGTCCAGCGCCTCTACCTCGACGGCCAGCGCGAGCAGGCCTACGCCGCGATCCCCGACGAGCTCGTCGACGCGACGTCGTTGATCGGCTCCGAGGGCGAGGTCGCGCAGCGGGTCGAGAAGCTCGCCGCGGCCGGCGTCGACCGGCTGATCTGCTCCCCGGTGCAGATGGACGCGGGCCAGCGGCTGCACACGATCGAGCGGCTCTCGGAGCTCGCCGGCGTCGCCTCGCCCGCCTGAATCCTGGTCTCGATCGACCGGCTGACGGTGATGGTCCGCGACCGTCGTACGACCTGGGCCGTCTAGACGGCCAGCACCGCGTAGCGCACGCCGAGGGCGAGGGCGATCAGGCCGAGCCCGCGGCGCAGCAGCGCCTCGGGCAGGCGCGGCTGCAGCGCCGCCCCGCACCAGCCGCCGGCGAGGCCGCCGATCCCGATCGCCAGGCCCAGGTCCCACTCCGGGGCGACCGCGCCGGCCGCCACGACGCTGAGCAGGGCGAAGGCGGCGACTCCGGCGATCGAGGTGAGGAAGGTGGCGGCGAGCGCCGCCGGGGCGACCTCGTAGATCGAGATCCCGGCGGCGACCAGGATCGGCCCGAGGATCGAGCCGCCGCCGATTCCGTAGATGCCGCCCAGGGCGCCGACCGCGAGCCCGAGCAGCGTCAACGCGCGCTCGGAGGGCCGGGAGCCATCCTCGAGCTTGGGCGGGGGGCCGGCGGCGAGCACGAGCCCGAGCGGGATCAGCACCACGGCGATGACGACGAGGAAGGCATCGGGCCCGTCGACCAAGGTGACCCGGATCACGGCGCCGGCGACCACGCCCGGCAGAGTCCCGAGCACCAGCGGCCGCGCAAGGCGCGACGCGGCCACCCGGTCGCGACCGTAGCGCGCCAGGGCGCCCGGGGTTGCGATCAGGTTGTAGAACAGGTTCGTCGGCGTCACCGCCGGATTCGGCGTCTCGAGCACGCTGACCTGGACCGGGATCAGGAACACGGCCCCCGAGACGCCGACGGGGGTGGTCACGAGCGCGATCGCGAACGCCGCCCCGGCGCCGATCAGCAGGTCCATCAGCGGAACATTGACCCATGGCGGTTCGTTAGGCTCTCGCGGCTTTAAGGCCCATGAACGTCGGGGTTCCCAAAGAGACCGCCCAGGGCGAGCGCCGCGTGGCGCTGATCCCGGACGTGGTCGGCTCCCTGGTCGAGAAGGGGATCGAGGTTGCGCTCGAAGCCGGCGCCGGTGCGCAGGCGGGGCATCCCGACTCCGAGTACGGTGACGCCGGGGCCAGCGTCGGATCCGCTGACTCCGCCTGGGGTGCCGACGTCGTGGTCAAGGTGGCGGTGCCGACCACCGAGGAAATCGGACGGCTGAGGCGGGGCCAGCTGCTGATCGGTCACCTCGCGCCGTTGACTTCCGGGGCGACCAACGAGGCGCTCGCCTCGCACGGCGTGACCAGCCTTGCCATGGAGGCGATCCCCCGGATCACACGAGCGCAGGCGATGGACGCGCTCTCCTCGCAGGCGAACGTCGCGGGCTACGCCGCCTCCCTGCTCGCCGCCCGCGAAGCGGGTCGCTTCTTCCCGATGATGACCACGGCCGCGGGCACGGTCGCGCCCGCGCGGGTGCTCGTGCTCGGCGCCGGGGTGGCCGGCCTGCAGGCGATCGCCACCGCGAGACGCCTCGGCGCCGTGGTCTCGGGCTTCGACATCCGCCGCGCCGCCTGGGAGCAGATCGCCTCGCTGGGCGGGCGCCCGCTCGAGCTCGAGTTCATCCCCGACGCCGAGGCCGAGGGCGGCTACGCCCGGCCGCTGACCGAGGAGGAGAACGCGCAGGTGCGCGAGGCGCTCGCCGAGGCCGCGGCGAAGCAGGACGTGATCATCACCACCGCCCAGATCCCGGGCCGAGCGGCGCCGATCCTGCTCACCCGGCAGGCGGTCGCGAACATGGCGCCCGGCGCCGTGATCATCGACCTCGCGGGCGACTCGGGCGGCAACTGCGAGCTCACCGAGGCCGGGGAAACGGTCGTCGCGGATAACGGGGTCAAGGTGATCTCCCCGGTCAACCTGCCCTCCGACATGGCCGCGCACGCCTCGCAGCTCTACGCCAAGAACGTCGAGAACCTGCTCGCCCTGCTGATCTCGGACGAGGGCAGCCTCAGCCTCGACTTCGACGACGAGATCGTCGCCGGCGCCTGCATCACCCACGAGGGGGAGATCCGCAACGAACGCGCGGCCCGGGTCACGGGCAGCGAGCAGCGAGCCACGAGCAGCTGATGGATCTGATCACCGAGATCACGATCTTCGTGCTCGCCGCATTCGTCGGCTTCGAGGTGATCTCGAAGGTACCGACCACACTGCACACGCCCTTGATGAGCCAGACGAACGCGATTCACGGCATCGTCCTGCTCGGCGGCCTGATCGTGGTCGGCTTCGGCGACGACGCGATCGAATACGTGATCGGTGTGATCGCGATCGCCTTCGGGACGATCAACATCGTCGGCGGCTTCATGGTCACCGACCGGATGCTCGGAATGTTCGCCCGGAAACCAAAGCCGCCCGCCTCCTCCTCCGAGGGATCGTCAGCTCCCGGTGATCCCGGGTCTGCCGGGATTCGTCCGGAGGCGGAGGGGTCGTCTGAGGGATGAGCATGCCTGTTCTCGCGGTGATCGAGCCGGGCGGCGACCTCGCGGTCGTCCTCTACATCGTCGCCTTCTCCCTGTTCATCTTCGGGGTCCGCCGCGGGACCCATCCGACGACCGCCAAGCAGGGCAACCTGATCGCGGCCGTGGGGATGGCGATCGCGGTTGCGACCACGCTGCTGCTCGACGGGATCGGGAACTGGGGCCTGATCATCGTCGGGCTCGCGATCGGCGCCGCGGTCGGGGTCGTCGCCTCGATACGGGTCCAGATGACCCAGATGCCGCAGATGGTCGCGCTCTACAACGGCGTCGGCGGCGGCGCCGTCGCCCTGATCGCCTGGTCGGAGATCCGCCACGGGATCGCGCTCGGCGAGGAGATCCCGCTCGACCAGCTGGTCCCCATCCTGTTCTCCGCCGTGATCGGCTCGGTCTCCTTCTGGGGGTCGAACATCGCTTTCGCCAAGCTTCAGGACCTGATCCCGACGAAACCGCTGGCGATCCCCGGCCAACAGGTGATCAACGCCCTGCTGCTGGCCGGGATCCTCGCCGCCTGCGTCGCCCTCGGGATCAACAACGACGACCCCTCCCAGGGCCTGTTCGTCGGCGTGCTGATCGCCGCGGCCGTGCTGGGGAACCTCGTCGTGCTGCCGATCGGCGGCGCCGACATGCCGGTGGTGATCGCGCTGCTGAACGCGTTCACGGGTCTCGCCGCCGCCGCCGCCGGGTTCGCGCTCGACAACGTCGCGCTGATCGTCGCCGGGACCCTGGTCGGCTCATCGGGAACCATCCTCACCCTGGAGATGGCGACGGCGATGAACCGTTCGGTCGCCAACATCCTCTTCGCCGGCTTCGGCGGCGCCCCGGCCGGCGGCGGCGCCGGCGACGGCGAGGAGCGCCCACACATCTCGATCGGCGCCCAGGACGCGGCGATCAAGCTCGCCTACGCCGACTCGGTGGTGATCGTCCCCGGGTACGGGCTCGCGGTCGCTCAGGCCCAGCATGCGGTCAAGGAGATGGCCGACGAGCTCGAAAAGCGCGGGGTGACGGTCAACTACGCGATCCACCCGGTAGCCGGACGCATGCCCGGTCACATGAACGTTCTCCTCGCCGAAGCCGACGTGCCCTACGAGAAGCTGCGCGAGATGGACGAGATCAACCCCGAGCTGCCGCGCACCGACGTCGCGGTGGTAATCGGCGCCAACGACGTCACCAACCCGGCCGCCAAGAACGATCCCGACAGCCCGATCGCCGGGATGCCGATCATCGAGGTGCACGAGGCGCAGCAGGTGATCGTGATCAAGCGCTCGCTCTCGCCCGGCTTCGCCGGCATCGACAACGACCTCTTCTACGAGCCGAACACCTCGATGCTGTTCGCCGACGCCAAGCGGGCCGCGGCCGAGATCGCCGGCGAGATCACCGAGCTCTAGTCGCGTGCTGGGAAGGGTCGCCCCGGGGGACGAACTAGGTGTTCACCCGGTGCTTTTCGCGCGCACACCGCCTAGGGTCGTTCGCATGACCAGAGCAATGGTGACCCTGTTCACGGCCAAGCCCGAGGGCCAGGCCACGCACCGGCGCCCCGTGGCGTCCGCGAGGCCTCGGCGATCCGCCCGACTCGCGCTGCTGACCGTGATCTCGAAGCTGACGTAGTCGACGGGCCCGCTAGTCGCGCTCGTCGCGATGGCCGCCGCGGCGCACTCGCGGCGTCGCCCAGCCGATTACCGCGCCGAGCGCCCCGGCGACGATCAGGGCGAAGAAGAGCGGCGTGTCGATCGTCGTGAACAGGAACTCGACCGGCACCGACTGCGAGTTCTGAAGCACGAAGATCGCCAGCAGCACGAGCGCGACGACGACGACGTAGAACCGCCACCCGCGACCCTCCTTGCGCGGCACTCCCTCGATCCGGTCGCGTGCGTTGATGGCGCGACTGTATCTGCTGTCGATCGAGCCGAAGCGGGCACGATTCGCTCGCCACCGGTGCACGGCGCCGACCTAGCCTCGACCCGTGTCACCGGGTCGGGTCTCGAGCGAGCGTGGGCAGAGCACGGTCGAGTGGGTGGCGCTGGTGCTGCTGGTCTCGCTGGCGATCGCAGTGCTCGCCGCGGCCGCCGGCATCGCCCCGCCCGGGATGGTGCTGGCGCGGGCGATCGCCGCGAAGATCGCCTGTGCCGTCAGCCTGAGCGAGTCGTGCGCCGCCGAGACCACGCGGCTGGTGGCGGCTTACGGCGACGAGATCGCCGCGCTGGTCACGAAGCATGCGCCCGAGGTCCGCTACGAACACGGGATGCGGGCGCTGCCGGTCGATTACCGCCGCTGCCGTGAGGACGGCTGCGCCGAGGGCTCGGAGGACGGTGAGATCTGGCGCTCGCGCACGGGTGAGCGAGCGGTCACCTTCCTCCATGCGATCGACTGCCGCGCCGGTTCGGCGAGCGCCGCAGGTCCCGGCGAGGCCGACTGCTCCGGCCGGCGAGCCGGGAACCTCTACCTCCAGTACTGGTTCTACTACCCGGGCAGCGCAACGGCCGAGGGCGGTGGGGTGATCGGGCGGGCGATCCGCGAGCTCTCGACCGCCGTCGGCCGGCCGACCTACCACCCCGACGACTGGGAATCGCTCCAGCTTCGGATCGGCCGCGGTGGCGGCGCCCGGGCGCGGGCGAGCTCCCACGACTCATACAGCTACGAGCTCGGCGGCGAGCGCGGCTGGGGCCCGTCGCTGGGCTCGATCTACGTCTCCGGCGGCAGCCACGCCGGCGACGTGCTCGCCCGGCGCGAGTCCGAGCGCACCACCCCGGCAGCGAGGCTGCGCCTGCTCCCGCTCGAGCCCATCGCCGCCGCGGAGCGGACCCGGTTCGCGGTCACCCCGCCGTGGCAAAAGCGCGTCTGGTTCGATCCCGAGTACGAGGGGACGGACTGACATGGGCGCCGATTCGTCAAGTCGGTGGCGCCAGGAGCTCGCCACGAGGCCGGGCTCTGATCGGCAGGTTGGGCTACCGCGGGGGCATCCGCAGCGCGCCGTCGAGCCGGATCGTCTCGCCGTTGAGCATCGGGTTGGCGACGGTTGCGGCGACCAGGTCGGCGTATTCGGCGGGCCGGCCGAGGCGGGAGGGGAAGGGGATGCCGGCGCCAAGCTTCTCGCGCTGCTCCGCGGGCAGACCGGCGAGCAACGGGGTGTCGAAGAGGCCGGGGGCGATCGTCAGCACGCGGACCCCGCGGCCGGCGAGGTCGCGGGCCGCCGGCAGGGTGAGGCCGACGATGCCGCCTTTCGACGCCGAGTAGGCGACCTGACCGATCTGGCCGTCGAAGGCGGCGATCGAGGCGGTGTTGACGCAGACGCCGCGCTCACCACCCTCGTCGGGCTCGTTGCCGACCATCGCGGCAGCGGCGAGCCGCAGCACGTTGAAGGTCCCGATCAAGTTCACCTTGACCACATTGGTGAAGATCTCGAGGTCGTGTGGGCCCTGCTTCGAGACGGTCCGCTGCGCCCAGCCGATCCCGGCGCAACAGACCGAGATTCGGAGCTCGCCGTCCTCCCTCGCCGCGCCCACTGCCGCCTCTACCTCCTCGGCCTCGAGCACGTCAGCCTCGATGAAGCCCGCCCGCTCGCCGAGCTCGCTCGCCAGCGTCCCGCCCTTGTCGGCGTTGAGGTCGGCGATCAGCACCGAAGCGCCCTCCGCGTGCAGCCGGCGTGCGGTCGCCTCTCCGAGACCGGAGGCCCCGCCGACCACGAGCGCGTTGGCTCCCTCGACCTGCATGCGGCCCGGCAATCTATCCGTTCGTCCAGGTTCGTCGGGCCGCATGCAGGTCGAGGCGCTCGCTGAGCCGGCGGAAGTCAGAGCGGTTCGCGGTTACGGTTGGGCGGTGGCGCAATCGCCCGGGCACGCGAACCTCGTCAGCGCCGGCCAGGAGGCGCTCGGCAGCGGTGCGTGGGAGGAGGCGCGCCGAAGCTTCGAAGCTGCGCTCGAGTCGGTCCAGGTGCCGGAGGCGCTCGAGGGGCTGAGCTGGGCCGCATGGTGGATGGACGACGCCGACACCGTGTTCGACGCTCGCGGACGCGCCTACAAGGCCTACCGGCGGGGCGGCGACTCGGCTGGCGCCGCTCGGATGGCGACCTGGATCGCGGTCGACCAGCTCGACTTCAACGGCGCGGTGGCCGTGGCGAGCGGTTGGCTCGAGCGGGCGCGGCGCTTGCTCGAGCCGCTCGAGCCCGGGCCCGACCATGGCTGGCTCGCCTTCCACGAGGGCTACATCGCTCACGCCGACGGCGACACCGCGAAGGCGCGCCGGCTTGCGAGCGAGGCGGCCGAGCTCGGGCGTGAATTCGGTGTCGCAGACCTCGAGATGCTCGGGCTCGCGCTGGAGGGCGGCGCCCTGGTCGCCTGCGCCGAGGTCGAGCAGGGGATGCGCTGCCTCGACGAGGCCACCGCCACCGCGCTCGAGGGCGAGGCGACGATCCCGATCTCGACCGCGTGGACCTGCTGCTTCTTGGTCACCGCGTGCACGGCGGTACTCGACTTCAAGCGGGCGCACGAATGGTGCGATCGCATTGCCGAGTTCGATGTCGTCACCTCGTCGATGGGCGCGATCTTCGCCCCCGACCATCAGGCGGTGGCCGATGAGCTGGTCAGGGTCTGTCGGCCGGGCGGGACAATCGGGATGATCACCTTCATTCCCGAGGGCACGGCGGCGCGGTTCTTCGAGCTCTTCGGCCGCTACGCGCCGCCGCCTCCACCAGGGGCGCTGCCGCCGACCGCCTGGGGCAGCGAGGAGCATGTTCGAGCGCTGTTCGGCGACCGTGTCGCAGCGCTTGAGATGTCGCGCAATAAGTACGTGGAGACCGCCCCGAGCCCGCGCGCCTACGTGGACCACTTCAAGGCGACCTTCGGCCCGGCCGTGGCGATCTACGCCGGCCTCGCGGATCAGCCCGACCGACTCGCCGCCATGGACCGGGAGTTCCAAGAGTTCGCCGAGACCTCGAATCGAGGCGCCCCCGGGGGGCCGGCTGAGTTCCCGTATCGATACCTGCTGGTGGTCGCCCGCACGCGGGACGAATCGGGGGCCTGACGTCTAGCTCGGGCCGAGCGCCTCGACCAGCTCGCCGAGCTTGTCGGGCGTCGTGATCGGGGTCAGCACCGGAAGCGTGATCCCGCCGGCGACGAATTCGTCCACCCGGGCGCGCATCCGCTCCGCGTCGCCGAAGATGAAGGTGTCCTCGATCAGCTCCCACGGAGCGGCCGCGGCTGCGCGCTGCCGGTCCTTCGCCGCCCATGCCTCGCACATCTCGGCGATCGCACCGCCGTGGCCCAGCCAGCGGTAGAAGGCCGCGTAGACCGGGACCGTGATGTAGGAGGAGAACATGAACCGCGCCAGCGGCTCGACCTGCTCGCGCTCGCCCGGGAGACAGAAGAACCGGCACAGCAGCTCGAACCCGTGTGGCGCGCTCGCGAGCTGCTCGCGAACCCTGGGCAGGCCGGAGAGGGGGAGGAAGTTCGACATCGCGCCATCGGCCTTCGCGACCGCGAGCTCGAGCATCCTCCCGCGCAGAGCCGCAAGAATGATCGGCACCGGCTGGGGCGGGGCCTGCTCGAGCTTGAACCCGGTCGAGGTCCGCTCGCCGGCGAAGGCCGTGCGGAGGAAGTCGACCGTATCGGAGACCCGGCTCAGCGGTCGCTCGAACGGGATTCGGTTCCAGCCCTCGACGATCCGGTCCGAGGAGGCGCCGATCCCGAGCGCGAAGCGGCCCCCGGTGGCGTCGGCGAGCGCCGCCGCCTGCTGCGCCAACAGGGCGGGCCCGCGCTGAAAGACGCCGACGACGCCGGTGCCGAGCCGCATCGAGTCGGTCCACGCCGCGGCGAGGGCGAGCGGGGTGAAGCCGTCGGGCCCGTTCGTCTCACCGCTCCAGAGGTCGGTGTACCCGGTGGCCTCGGCGCGGCGGAGCTGCTCTGCGTGCTCGCGAAGCGGCAGCCCGGCGAGCGGAAGCGTCAGCCCCCAGCGGTGGTTCGATGCGGCGGATTCCACGTGCGCGCGCCAGCGTATCGTTGGATAGGCTCGCGCCGATGGACTTCTCGCGGCTCAATCCGATCCGGGTCGTGGCCGGGGGCGCGGCCTCGCTGCTGCTGATCATCAGCATCCTCTTCTTGCCCTGGTACTCGCTCGATGAGAATCCGCAGCGGCTGGCTGAGGACACGAGCTCGGATGTATGGCTGTGCGGGGTCGGGGAATACGAATGCACCGGCTTCGAGACCTTCCCGATCCTGCGCTGGCTGCTGTTGCTGGCCGCGCTGGCGCCCCCGATCCTCGCCTGGATTTTGATCCGCGGGCACCGGCTCTCCTGGGCGCCGGGCGAGATGACGATGGTCACCGGGTTCGCCGCCATGGTGCTGATCGGATACAACGGGATCATCGACCGCCCCGGCAGCGGCCCGGCGGAGACCGGCGTCAACCTCGACTACGGCTACTGGGTCGCGTTCATCTCCGCGATCGTGATCGCGGGCACGGGCTTCACGCGCTCGCTCGAGAGCGGCGAGCGCAAGACGCGCAAGGCGCCCGGAACCGTCTGACGCCCCGGTGGGAGTGATCTCGCATGACGTGCGCTCGGGCTCGAAGCCCGACCGCAACCTGGCGCTGGAGATGGTCCGGGTGACCGAGGCGGCGGCACTGGCGGCGGCCCGCTGGGTCGGCAAGGGACAGAAGGAATCCGCCGATCAGGCGGCGGTCGACGCGATGCGGCTGCTGCTCGAAACGGTGCCGATGGACGGCACGGTTGTGATTGGCGAGGGTGAGAAGGACGAGGCGCCGATGCTCTACAACGGCGAACGCATCGGCGACGGAAGCCCACCCGAGGTCGACATCGCCGTCGACCCGCTCGAGGGCACGACGCTGACCGCGCGCGGGATGCCCTCCGCGCTCGCGGTGATCGCGCTCGCCGAGCGGGGGACGATGTTCGACCCGGGCCCCTGCGTCTACATGGAGAAGATCGCGGGCGGCTCCGACGTCGCCGATCTGCTCAGCCTCGGCGAGCCGCTCGGAGACGTGATCGCCAGGGTCGCCGAGCGCAAGGGCAAGTCGGTGGGCGACGTGACGATCATCATGCTCGATCGGCCGCGCCACGAGGACGGCGTGCAGCAGATCCGCGAGGCCGGGGCGCGGGTCCGGTTCATCAGCGACGGCGACGTATCGGCGGCGCTGTTCGCGGTCTCGGCCGAGGCCGGGGTCGACCTGCTCTGGGGAATCGGGGGAACGCCCGAGGGGGTGCTCTCGGCGGCGGCGATCAAGTGCCTCGGCGGCCAGCTGCTCGGCCGTCTGTGGCCGCGCGACGACGCGGAGCGCCAGGCGGCGATCGACGCCGGCTACGACCTCGACGAGGTCCTCGACGTCGACAGGCTGGTGTCGGGCGACGACGTATTCTTCGCCGCCAGCGGGGTCACCGACGGCGACCTCCTCCAAGGTGTCCGCTACACGCGGGACGGCAAGGCGACGACCGAGTCACTGGTGATGCGCTCGCGCTCGGGAACCGTGCGCACCGTCAGCGCCCGCCACGATCAGGCGAAGCTGCGCGAGGTCACCGGCGGGCGCTACGACTGATCCACTAATACCGGCGCACGCGCTCGCATGAGCGCGGCTTGGGGTCGATGCGGTCCAGGCCCGCCTCATCGCGCTTGCCCGGGCCGCAGTCGATCAGCTCGTCGCGGTGGCCGTTCTTGGCCAGGACCAAATCGCCGCCCGACCCGGTGAAGATGCGGTTGCGGCCGCGGTCCTCGGAGCGCAAATCGACGAAGACGAAGTCGTCCCCGCCGCGGCCGCGGACGACGTCCGCACCTCCGAAGTCGGAGATCGTATCGTCACCGCCGCCGCCGAAGATCCGGTCCCGGCCATCGCCGCCATCGAGCTCGCCGCCTCCCTTCGCCCGGGCCGCGATCCGGAGCAGGTTGTCGCCGTTCTGGCCGTCAAGCCTCGAAAAGCCCTTCACCGTCGCGTCGACGCGCAGGCGATCATCGCGCTTGCCGCCGATGATCGTTACGTCCGCGGGGCCCTTCGGAGCGGGGCTCTGGCACCGGACCCGGCGGCGCTTGAGCCGCTCGCAGCCGGAGTCGAGCGTGCCGAAGCGCCGCGAATCGGTGATCACGAACGAGTCCGTGTCGGACCTGTAGACGACGTCGATCGCATGGCTGCGGGCCCCGCCGCCGGTGACGTAGACGGTGCCCGGGGAGCCGAAGCGCGAGTCGGGTCCGTCCAAGCTGACCGTGGTCGCGGCCGTCGCTTCTGCTGCGGCGACACCGGCGAGCAGCGTTGCGCAGAGCATGAGCCTTCGTCGCGATCGCATCGGGATCATCGCCACTCCCACCCTCTGTTGGCGCGCGCAAGACGCCGAAACGCTCGCCAGGCCGGCTTCGCCCGACCGTTCGAGGTGAACAACCCCGCGAAACGGCAGAAGTCGCAGATCGATTCGACCGAGCCGGTGGAATCCTCCCAGGCGAACCAGTTGACGCGGTCGAGCGACCATGCCCGGCGCTTGCGCCGCAGCGACGAGAACGACCGCCGCAGCATGCGCGCCTGGCCGAGGGGCCCCTTGACCAAAGCGTGACTCCGCGGCCCCGCTGACGCCCATCCAAGCTCGGTGATCGCGAGCGGCGTCCGCCGGTCGCCGAAGGCACGCATGATGTCTCGCACCCGCTCGACTCGTCGCAGCAGGGTGCCGATCCGAGCCGCATACGGGTGCAGCGCAGCCGTGTCGAAGGCGGGCCGAGTCGCGTGCTCCGCGTACAGACGCGCGAGGAACGGCTCGACCGGGATTCCCCTGCGGGTCGCGGCGAGTCCGGCGAGCATCACCTCGGCGCGCGGATCGACCCCGCGCACCGCCGCAGCGGAGATACGAAGCAGGGTCGCGTAGTCGCCGGGCGCCGGCCGCGGACGCCAGTAGATCGGCAGGTTCGGCTCGTTCCAGATCTGCCAGGTCTCGATCGGTTCTCGGCTCGCCCGATCGGTCCAGAAGCTGCCTCCGTGTCCGTAGCGGCGAACCAGGCCCGCAAGAACGATCTCCATCCCGCCCGGTCGGTTCGTGATCGGATCGGGGGCGTGGCGTGGCTCGGCGCCACCCAGTTCGGCGATCCATACACGAACGGCAGCAACTCGACGCCGTTGCGCGCCGCCTCGCCCACCAGCTGATCGACGTACGTCCAATCGCGCATGCCACGCTCGGGCTCGACCCAGCGGCGGTCGAGTCGAATCCGCAGCGATCCGACGCCGCCCCGGCGCATGCGCTGATAGTCGATCTCCTGGAGGTCGCCCTGTGCGACGACCCCGTAATGCCCGTGGGCGGTGCCTGCCTCGGCCGGGTCCGAGAACAGCGCAGGCGACCACAGCACCCCGCCGATGGCGAGCATGACCGTTGCCAGGCGTCTTGTCTCACAGCCACTCGTGGTGCCCACCCGGCTCCTATAACCGGACAGCACCTGGAGAGTCGCGCCACGCGGCCGCGGATTGGGTCCTTCTTCGAGTGAGTACGCTGGATCGGTGGAGGCTCTCGCGCAGCTCGCGGAATCGAAGATCCGCGCCGCGATCGCCCGCGGAGAGTTCGACGACCTGCCCGGCAACGGCAAACCGCTTCAGCTGGAGGACCTGTCTCGGGTGCCCGCGGAGCTCCGCATGGGCTACAAGCTCCTGCGCAACGCGGGATGTCTGCCGCCGGAGCTCGAGGCGCGCAAGGAGGCCGCCAGGCTCGGCGCGCTGCTCGATGCAACCGGTGACGCGAATGAGCGCGCGCGGCTCTCCCGACTGCGCGCCGAGGCGCGGCTCCGCTACCAGCTGCTGATCGAGCGTCGCCGGCGCTGATCCGGCGTCGAGCGCTCCTCGCATACCGAGCGCGCTCCGGCCGCGCGACGGGACGGGCGCGCTACTCGAGCTCCGCGAACGCCCGTGCCCGCTCCTCCTCGACGCTGCCGGTGTCGTGCAGCTCGTAGCGGAGCGCGTTGATCACCGCGCCCGCCATCAACGCCAGGCTGACGAAGTAGAACCAGATCAAGGCGACGAGGATGAAGCCGAGCGCGCCGCCGAGCTGGTCGATGTTCGACTGGGTGAGGTAGACCGGGAAGACGGCGTTGCCGATCGCCGTGATCGCGGTGACGAAGAGCGCGCCGGGCCAGACGCCGCGCCAGGGCACGTGGCCCTTGGGCACCACGTAATAGATCAGCGAGCAGACGGCGAACGTGAGCAGCAGCGCCGCCAGCAATACCCCCACGGTGCGCAGCGCTCCCACCTTCTCGAGCCCGAACGGGAGCTCGTCGGTACTCGACGCCAACAGCCCCTCGGCGATCGGGACGACGACGCTCGCCGCGAGGAAGAGGATCACGACCAGCAACATCAACAGCGCAAACCTCTTCTGCTCGACCCAGCCGCGGCACTCGACGTGATAGATGCGGCAGAAGGCGGTGTCCATCGCCCCCCAGAACGAGGCCCCGATCCAGATCGCGGCGAGCGCGGCGACGACGCCGATCGTCGCCGAGCTCGAACGGATGCGGTCGAGGACACCGGAGAGCGAGTCCTGCTCGACGGCCGGGAAGATCTGCTGCAGGTCGCGGATCACGCTGTCGCGCACCTCGGCGTTGTCGATCACCTGGCCGAAGATGAACAGCACCAGGAGCACGAACGGAAACAGGGCCAGCGCCAGGTTGTAGGCGACCATCGCCGCCAGCCCGGTGATGTTCTCGCGGTAGGCGCGCTCCCAGAAGACCCGGAGGTAGCGGAAGCTCACCGCCGGTCGACGGGCTTGCGCAGGGCCTCCATCGCCCGGCTCGCCAGCCTGACGCCGAGCGTGGCCGCCTCGGCCGCGGCGGCGATGCCGGCCCAGGCGAGGTCCTCGAGCCCGGCGCCTTCGCCCGGCTCCGGCCCGCGGCCCGCACGCCCCGCCGCCTCGCCCGCATCGCCGGCGCTCGGCTGGCGCGCCTTCCACGGCTCCTCGACCCCGCTCGGTTCGGCCGTCCGCCGCGGCGCCGCCTTCGGCATGGCCTTCGACTTCGGCGCTGCTCGGGTGCTCTGGGCCTTCGCCCTCTGTCCGCCGTCCGCGGCCCGCTTGTTGGCCGCGTCGCGGCGGGGGCTGCGAGCGCCCGGCCGTGAGTCGGGCAGGTTGCCGAACACGCTGCCCTGCTCGGCGTCGGCTTGCTCTGTCGGCCGTGGCTCGCTCACCGCAACCCCTATTCCATCGCGATCGGCGGACGGGCGCGTTGCGATCGGCCGAGCGAGAACATGCGGTTGCGAGCAAGCGCGTCCGGGTAGGGGTCTCTGAGCAGCTTCCGGCGGCTGAGCCGCCGATCCAAAACACCAGAAACCCCCGCAAACAGCGGCTTCGCGCTTGACTTCAAAAAGGATAGCGCTACGATTCGAACACACCTTTGAGCAAATCCGTGGCGGACATGGGACTCGAGGCAGGACGTCGCGGACCCGGGTTGTGGCCCTGCGACCCCGCGACCCACCGTTGAGACCAGGAACGCACCGTTGAGACCAGGAACGCACCGTTGAGACCAGGAAGGAAGACGTAACCAACCGATGCTGATCACGGAGCTTCAGGAGCTCGAGGAAGTAAAGACCCTGGTGACCAAGGGCCAGACCGAGGGCGTGATCGCCTACGGCGAGGTCGCTCAGGCGCTGGCCGAGGTCGATGTCGACGAGGGCGACATCGAGGAGCTCTACGGGTATCTCGAGGGCCAGGGCGTCGAGATGGTCGACGACGTGGATCCGGCCCAGGCGTCGGGCCCCGAGGCCGAGCGGGCGGAGCCGAAGCGCGGCAAGCGCAGGCAGAAGACCGCGCTCGACCTGAAGCCGGACATGACCACCGACTCCCTGCAGCTGTTCCTCAAGGACATCGGCAAGGTCCGCCTGCTGACCGCCCAAGAGGAGGTCGACCTGGCGAAGCGGATCGAGCGCGGCGACCTCGACGCAAAGCAGAAGATGGTCGAGTCGAACCTGCGCCTCGTGGTCTCGATCGCGAAGAACTACCGCAACCAGGGTCTGCCATTCCTCGACCTGATCCAGGAGGGCACCCTGGGCCTCGTCCGCGCGGCGGAGAAGTTCGACTACCGCAAGGGCTTCAAGTTCTCCACCTACGCCACCTGGTGGATCCGTCAGGCGATCGCCCGCGCGCTCGCCGACAAGGCGCGCACGATCCGGATCCCCGTGCACGTGGTCGAGAAACTGAACAAGATCGGCCGCGCGGAGCGCAAGCTGGTCACCGAGCTCGGCCGCGAGCCGACTCCGGACGAGATCGCCGAGGTCACCGGGATCGATCCCGAGGAGGTCGACCAGATCAAGCGCTCGGCGCAGGCTCCGGTGTCGCTGGAGAAGCCGGTCGGCGACGAGGAGGAGTCGGAGTTCGGCCAGTTCATCGCCGACGAGAAGGCCGAATCGCCGTTCGAGCGCGCCGCCGACCTGCTCACCAAGGAGGCGCTGCGCGAAGCGCTCGAGAACCTCTCCTACCGCGAGCGCCGCGTGCTCGAGCTGCGCTACGGGCTCGGCGGTGAGCATCCGCGGACGCTGGACGAGGTCGGGCGCACGTTCAACGTCACCCGCGAGCGCATCCGCCAGATCGAGAACCAGTCGCTGAAGAAGCTGCAGAGCCTGGCCGAGGCCCAGAAGCTCCGCGAGGTCGCCTGAGCGGCGATCGGCGGCGGCCTCACCCGCGACTTCGAGTTCGCCGGGCGGCTCAAGGCCACATCGGGCGAGCGCCTCGGCTCGATCGGAGGCTCCAAGGCGGACCAGCCACCCCTCCGCCGCGGCTCCACCTACACGCCTGGGTCGGATAGGCTCGAGAGCGCACTTCACAATCGAAACCCGGCAAGGGGGATCATCAATGCCCGAGACAGCGGACCCGACGTTCTACCGCTCGCCCGCCGCCGCGATTGCGGCGCCGCCCGAGAGCCTCGCCTACGTCGCGGCGTTCGATCCGGCCGGCGAGCAGCGCGACGCCATGGCCGTGATCGACTGTGACCCTGGGTCGCCCGAATACGGACGCGTAGTGGGCTGGAGCGAGCTGCCGACCGGCGGCAACGAGCTGCACCACTTCGGCTGGAACGCCTGCTCCAGCGCGCTCTGCCACGAGGGGCACAATGGCGTGCTCGAGCGCCGCTACCTGATCCTGCCGGGCGTCCGCTCGTCGCGCACCTACGTGCTCGACACGAAGCCCGACCCGCGGCAGCCGCACGTAGTGCGAACCATCGAGGCCGAGGAGCTTGCCGCCAAGGCCGGCTACTCGCGTCCGCACACCGTGCACTGCGGGCCGGGCGGCATCTTCATGTCCAACCTCGGCGCCGCCGACGGCGACGAGGGGCCCGGCGGCGTGGCGCTGATCGACCACGACACCTTCGAGGTCACCGGCTCCTGGGAGACCCACCGTGGCGAGCAGAACTTCGCCTACGACGTCTGGTGGCACCTGAACGACGACGTGGCGATCACCTCCGAGTGGGGGACTCCGTCAATGATCGAGGACGGGCTGAACCCCGAGGACCTGCTGGGCAGGCGCTTTGGCCATCACCTTGACTTCTGGAGCCTCTCCGAGGGCAGGCTGATCCAACGCGTCGATCTGGGGGACGAGCACCAGATGGTGCTCGAAGTGCGGCCCGCGCACGACCCCCGCAAGACCTGGGGCTTCGTCGGGGTGGTGATCAGCGTCGAGGACCTCTCCGCCTCGGTCTGGTTGTGGCACCGCGAGGGCGACCGGTGGGCGGTAAACAAGGCGATCACGATCCCCGCCGAGCCGGCTGAGGCCAACCAGCTCCCGCCGGCGCTGCAGCCGTTTGGCGCGGTCCCGCCGCTCGTCACCGATATCGACCTCTCGGTCGACGATCGCTGGCTTTATGTGTCGTGCTTTGGGACCGGCGAGCTCAAGCAGTACGACGTAAGCGATCCGCACAATCCGAGGGAGGCGGGGTCGCTGCGCGTGGGTGGAATCGTCGGCCGAACCCCGCACCCGGCCGCTCCCGAGCTGCCGCTGGGCGGCGGTCCCCAGATGGTGGAGATAAGCCGAGACGGCCGGCGCGTGTACTTCACCAACTCGCTCTACGCCACATGGGACGACATCTTCTATCCGGACGGTGTCGGCGCCTGGATGGCGCGCGCGGACGCGGACGTAGAAGCCGGTGGGGTCTCCATCGATCCGAGGTTCTTTCCCCATGGCGATGACTTCCGCGGGCTGCGCGTGCACCAGACTCGCCTCCAAGGCGGGGACGCGTCGAGCGATTCGTACTGCTTCGTCGAGTAGCGGTATCGCCGGAGGTCCACATGCGGCTCGAACCGCCAGTAGCGCATCTGCTCGGCATCCCGCTGGAGGAGTTCGTGCCCGTCGTCCTGGCGCTGGGCACCGCGCTTGGTTACCTAAGGCTGCTCCTCGGCTCGGGGTGGGAGGTCGGGCGGTGAGCACGGTCCACGGACAGCTCATGACGCTTTACGGGTCGATAGGACCCGAACGGCGCCACGCGCGGGGCACGGGGCGAAGCAGCCGCTAGCGTTCCCTGATCGTGGCGGGGGCCCGAACAGGACGGTGGGCGGCCGCGGCCGCGGCGGCGTTGGCGTGCGCGTGCCCGCTCGTCGCCGGCGGTGAGCGCTCCGCGGCCCAGCTGACGGCCGAGCGGCAGAGCTTCGTCGTCGTGATGACCGACGATCAGGGCCCGCAGGCGATGCGGGCGCTGCCGTCGGTGCGCCGCCTGCTCGGCGGCGCCGGGGTGACCTTCGAGAACGCGTTCGCCTCCTATCCGCTCTGCTGTCCCTCACGGGCGACGTTCCTCACCGGCCAGTACGCCCACAACCACGGCGCCAAGGGCAACACTCGGGGAAGCGGCGGCGCCTATCAGTCGCTCGAGGACCCCGAGCGCAACCTCGCCGCCTGGCTTGCGGCGGCCGGCTATGACACCGCGTTCGTCGGCAAGTGGCTGAACGGGCTGCGCGCGCCGCGCGCCGCGCCGCCGGGCTGGGAGCTGTGGGCGGGCCTTGTCGGTGCCGGGGGCGAGGGGCTCTCCTCCTACTACGACTACGACGTCTTCACCGCCCCCGGCAAATCGCGTCACTTCGGTAGCGCGGTCGCCGACTATCAGACCGACGCGCTGACCCGCGAATACGCGCTCCCGTTCATCGCCGGCCATCTTGCCGATCCCGATCCCTTCTTCCTCTGGCTCTCCCTGCACCCGCCCCACGACGGGCTCGGTCGCCTCGACGGCGCCGGCCGGCGCTGCTCGCGCGGCAAGCCGAACGAACGCGGTGGCGGGCAGAGCGCGATCCCGCCGCCGCGCTACGCGTCCCGGTTCGTCCGCGCGAGGGTGCCGCGCCCGCCCTCATTCGACGAGCGCGACATGTCCGACAAGCCCGGCTTCATCGCCCGCCGTGACCGGATCGACGCGGGCACCCGGGAGAAGATCGACCGCAGTTACCGCTGCGGGCTGGCGGCGCTGCTCTCGGTCGACGACGCGGTCGCCGAGATCGTCGCCGAGCTCCGCCGTGCCGGGCGGCTCGATTCGACGACGATCGTCTTCACCGCCGATCAGGGTGTGCTCTCGGGCGAGCATCGCCTGCGCGGCAAGAACTTCCCCTACGAGGAGGCGATCGGAGTCCCGCTCGTCGTCCGCTCACCGGCCGTCGAGGGCGGGCGCACGATCGCCGATCCGGTCGCCAACATCGACATCGCTCCGACGATCCTCGACCTCGCCGGTGCCACGGCGCCGGCCGAGCTCGGGCGGACCATCGATGGCGTCTCGCTGCGCGGCTCGATCGAGGGCGCCCCGTCGCTCGCCGATCGGGCGATCCTGCTCGAGGGCCGCAAGGAGGGCTTGCGGGCGCGGCGCGGGCTCAAGGTCCGCTCCTACGTCGGTGTGCGCACCGCCCGCTACACCTACGTCGAGCATCGGCGCGCCAGGGTCGCCAGCCGCGCCGAGGGGATCGCGCTGGAGATCGGTGCCGGGAGGACGACCGATCGCGAGCTCTACGACCTCCGACGCGACCCCTACCAGCTCTCGAGCCGCCACCGCGACCCGGCCTACGCCGCCGCCGGGCGGACGCTGGCCGGGCTGCTGGGCAAGCTCGAGGACTGCTCGGGTCCCGGATGCGCGATCGGCGCCACGGTGCCGGGCCCGAGGCGCTGACCGCGCCCGGCGCTACCTTCGTCGTCCCGGGCTGTTGGGAGAGCTAGGCATGATCGCGAGGCAGATCAGGGCGGCGGCCGCGGCCGTGGTGCTCGGGGCGGCCGGCCTGCTGGCCGGGGTCGGCGGCGAGGGCGGGCGCTCGGTCGCGGCCGCGGAGGCGCCGAACGTCGTTCTGATCACCACCGACGACCAGACCCTTGCCTCGCTCGAGGTGATGAAGCGCACCCGGGCGGTGCTCGGCGATCAGGGGACCACCTTCGAGAGCTACGTCGCAACCTACCCGCTCTGCTGTCCGGCGCGCACGACCTGGGTCACGGGACAGTACCCGCACAACCACGGAGTGATCGACAACCGCCCCGACAGCGGTGGGGGCTATGCGAACCTGCGGGAGCCCGAGCGCGTGCTGCCGGCGTGGCTCGACGCGGCGGGCTACGACACCGCGCTGGTCGGCAAGTGGATCCACAACTACCCCGAGCTCACCCCGCCACCGGGCTGGGACGAGTGGCGGGGTCTGGTTCCCGCCACCGCGACCAGCTATTACGACTACGCCCTCGCCGACTCGGGGGGCGGCCTGGTCGTCTTTGGCAACCAGGAGTCCGACTACCAGACCGACGTTCTGACGCGCGACTATGCCGTCCCCTATGTCCAGGCCCACGCGAGCGATCCGGACCCGTTCTTCCTCCACGTCTCCTACACCGCGCCGCATTGGGGCGTCGGGCGCAGCGACGAGGCGGGCCGGCGCTGCGCGAGCCCGAAGCCGTTCAAATTCGAGAGCGCGCGTGCCAAGCCGGCGCCACGCCACGCGGACGCCTTCCGGCATCGCCGGCTGCCGCGGCCGCCGTCGTTCAACGAGGAGGAGCTGAAGGACAAGCCGCGGGCCGTCCGCAAGGAGCAGGAGATCTCACGCAAGGAGCGGCGCGACATCGCCCGGCGCTATCGCTGCGAGCTGGCCAGCCTGCTGGCCGTCGACGAGGGGGTCGAGCAGATCGTCGCCGCGCTCGATGGTGCCGGGATCGCCGACAGCAGCTACGTGATCTTCACCTCCGACAACGGTTACATGCACGGCGAGCACCGGATCCGCTCCGGCAAGCTTTACCCGTACGAGGAGGCGATCCGGGTCCCGATGCTGGTCCGCGGCCCGGGGGTCGCGCCCGGCCTGCGGGTATCCGACCCGGTGGCCGACGTCGACCTCGTGCCGACGATCATGGACTTCGCGGGCGCTTCGCCACCGCCGGGGGCCGAGCGCCCGCAGGACGGCCGTTCGCTGGCGCCGTATTTGGCCGGTGAGCGTCACCGGGCGCGGGCGATCCTGATCGAGGCCAAGCATCCGCCGCGGGGCGGCCGCCGCGCCGCGGTCGCGCGCTCGTTCTTCGGAGTTCGCACCAGCCGCTACGCCTACGTCGAGCGTCACAAGCTCAGGCTGGCGACGCTCCAGCAGGGATTGGGCGCGCAGATCGGCGCCGGGAAGGTCGTCGATCGGGAGCTCTACGACCTCAGGCGCGACCCCTACCAGCTCGAGAGCCTGCATCGCAAGCGCGCCTATCGGCGGCCGCGCAGGACGCTCGCCGAGGCCCTGGACCGGCTTCGCACCTGCCAGGGGCCGAGCTGCCTGCTGGAGCTCAGCCTGCCCGCGCCCGCCAAGCGCCGCTGAGCCTCCGACCGGCGATGCCGGCGGCGACAGCCCGAGACCCCCAGCTTCCTGACCTGAAGCTACTTCAGTTCGTAAAGCATTGAGCTATACTCGCCCCCGCGGGCCGCTAAAACCCTCGGAGACCGACTCCCGCCATCCGGCCCCGCCAAGCCTCCGATGACGGATTCCACCTGTCCAGTCTGTCGTACGGCCGAGATCATCTCCGGCAAGTGGACCCTCCTGCTGATCCGCGATCTGACCGAGGAGAGCCGGCGCTTCTGCGAGCTCGAGCGCTCGCTCGACGGGATCAGCCCGCGGACGCTCTCGCTGCGCCTGCGGGCGCTAGAGGAGCACGGAATCGTCGAGCGCCACACCTACCCCGAGGTGCCGCCGCGGGTCGAGTACGCGCTCACCGAGAAGGGCCGGGCGCTCGTGCCGCTGATCGAGGACATGCGTCGCTACGGGCGTCGGTGGCTGTTCGAGGAACGCGCCCGCCGCGGCCGCGCCGCGGTCGCGGTTTAGCGCCGAGCGCCGAGCGCCGAGCGGCGAGCACCGCGGTTCTGCAACCCCGCTTGCACGGCAGGATGCGGTCCCGCTCACCGCGAACCCACCCAGCATGCGTGACCTGGTGCTCAACGAGGCGCTTACGGCGATGGCCTACGACGCGGCCAAGTGCCTGCATGAGCTGATCGCGGCCGGGGAGGAGGTGCCCTACGAGGTCCGCGAGCCGGGTGACGGCTCGCCTCTGTGCCGCTACGAGCCGCTCAGCGAGCACTTCGTCCGCGACCACGCCGGTGAACTGCGCCGGCTCGACTCCTTCGGAGCCGCCTGCGCCGCGCTCGAGTCCGCCGGGCTGGCGGGCGACTACCTGGAGCGGATGGGGATCGCGGTCCCTGGCGAGCCGCGCCAGCGGGCAGAGCTCGCCGGCATCGTCTTCCTCTGCCGGATGTGGCTCGACAGCACCGACTTCACCCTCGACGACGACCGACTCGAGGCGGCGGTCGCCGAGCTCCAGGCCGGCGGTGACGCCGACCGGCGCCAGATCGAGGTCATCGTACCCCTGCGAGGGCTGCAGCTGCCGGTCACCCGGCTCGACCTCGCTACCGCCTCGATCGTGCGCGCCGACACCGTCGACGTCCCCGCCGACGCCCGCGCCGGCGACGGACTCGGCGTCTCACCCTGGGAACCCGCCTTCCTCGCCGTGGTCCGGGTCGAGGAGCCCGACCCGGCCGACGACGAGGACCGGCTCGAGCCCGGCATCGCCGCAGTGGAGGCGTTCCGCCGCCTGATCACGACGCTGCGCCTGTTCAAGGCCGGGGGCGTCGGCCTCGGCCCGCACGCCTGGACCCGCAGCGCCGGCGACCGCTGGCGACGGATCGCGACCGGCGCCGGGCGCCAGCGGCCGGGCGGATACCGGCTGGTCGAGACGGAGTTGGCCGCGCTCGCCGCCTTCTCACGCTCGCTGGTCGCACCGGGCACGCCGTTCGGCCGCATTGGCGCCGAGCGGCCGGGTTTCCCCGCCGTGCTCGGGCGCTCGCTCGCCCGCTTCGAGGCGGGACTCGAGCGCAACGTCGTCGTCGAGGCCCTCAACGACCATTTGCTCGCACTGCGATTCGTGCTCGAGGGCGGCGGACCCGCCGGCCTCGACATGCCGATGAGGGTGGCGGCGCTGTGCGCCGAGCCCGAGCGCCGCGGCGAGGTCAAGGCGATCGTCGATCGGGCGATTGGCCTCGAGCGCGAGCTGTGGAGCGGCGAGCCCGCCCCGGGCGCCGGGACGATGACGCCGGCCGAGACCGCGGTGACCCTCGAGGAGCTCACGCGGGCGATCCTCACCGACGCCGCCGTCGGCCATCTCGGGTCGGACCTGCGCACGACGGCCGACGAGATCCTGCTCGCCGACGGATTCGCGATCGGCGACGGGGCCGCCGCGCAGCGCGGCGGGACGACCGAGTGGGATCTCGAGCCCGTGTCCGAGCGGCCCGAGCAGCCTGAGCTGCCCGAGCAGGTCGAGGTGCCCGAGTTGCCGGAGGAGACCGAGGAGTCGTCGCTCGCGGAGGAGCTGGACGGGATCACGCGGGAGGTATCCGATCTCGATCGGCGAATCTCAACCGAACCGAGTCCCGAGCCCCAGGAGGAGACGGTGATCGCGAGAGCAAGACAGATCTTCGGCGGCAACGACGAGCCCGAGACGACGCAGCTCGAAGTCGTGCCGCGCGAGCCCGCTCCCGAGCGAGCCGATGACCCCGAGCCCCACCGGTCGCCGGGATCCAACCCGGTGCTGCGCCTGATCGAGCAGACACGCGCCGAGCGCGAGGCCCACCATGAGCGGGTTGCCGGGCTCTTCCCTCGCCCGGAGACCACCGAGTGGGACGTGCGCGAGATCGCCTACGACCGCAGGCGCCGCGCACGGGTCCCCGAGGTCACCTAGAGCCAGAAGCTTCCTCCGATCACCCCAGGAAGAGCAGGCGAAGCCACCGAGCGAGACGCTCGGTGGCTTACGCCTTCCTGGGGCGAGCCGCGGCTCGATCCCGAGATCGCGGACACAACCGACGGCTGGTCGGCGGCCGTCGGAGCTCAGGCCGAGGCGGCGATGCGGGTCCGCTCCTCGCTGCCGGAGGCGAAGAGATAGCGGTTGATCTCCATCAGCCCGGCGAGGTCGTGCACGTCCTCGTCGAGGTATGGGACCTGGATCACGGCGCGGGTGCGCAGCTCGGCCGCCAGGTGGGCGACGTTGCGGCGGTCGCGGGCGGCGAGCGCCGCGTAGTCGCGCAGGTTCTCCGCCACACGCCGGGCGAGATCGCCGCCGACGGCCTCGGCCAGCTCGGCCTCGACTTCGCCGGCATCGTCGGGGAGCTCCCCCTCGTAGTGGACCTTGTTGACGATCACCCCGCCGAAGGGCATCTCCGCCTCGACTAGCTTGCGGTGAAAGTAGACGGCCTCGGAGATCGGCTCGCCCTGCGGTGCGCAGACGACGAGAAAGCTCGTGCGGGGATCGCCGAGCAGCTCGTTGACGCGCCGGGCGCGCTCCCGAAACCCCTCGACCATGCCGCTGAACGCCTGGAAGAACTCGGCCAGGTCCTCGAGCAGATCGACCCCGGTGATCCGCCGCAGGACCGAGAACATCATCGAGGTGCCGCGGCCGAAGATCTTCATCCCCAATCCCGCCGGGCGCATGAACACCTGCAGCGCCCGGCCCTCGATGAACTGGGTCAGGCGCTTCGGCGCGTCGAGGAAGTCGAGCGCGTCGCGGCTCGGCGGCGTGTCGAGCACGAGCAGGTCGTAGCGGTCCTCGGCGTGGATCTCGAACAGCTTCTCCATCGCCATGTACTCCTGCGAGCCCGCCAGCGCCGCCGAGAGCTGCTCGTAGATCCGATTCGAGAGGATCCGGTCGCGGGTCTCCTCGTCGGGGGCGTGCTTGCGGACGACCTCGTCGAACGTCTGCTTCGAATCCAGCATCATCGCCCACAGCTCGCCGCCCCCGAGATCGAACCCGGCCTCGGCGAACAGCGCCGGGTCCACCTGGCGCTCGACGTTGCCGAGCTCTGGCAGGCCGAGCGAGTCGGCAAGCCGCTTGGCGGGGTCGATGGTCAGCACCGCGACCCGTTTGCCGCGCGCCGCCATTCCGGCGGCGATCGCGGCCGAGGTCGTCGTCTTGCCGACCCCTCCCGAGCCGGCGCAGATGCAGACTCGCTTGTCCTCGAGCAGCTCCGCGACGCTCGCCATCAGCGGTCCACCCCCGCGGCGAGCGCGGCGATCTGTTCGACTCCGAGCTCGGGCTCGAACAAGAACGGCAGCGTCGTCACCGGCGCCTCGGTGAGCTCCTCGAGCCGGGCGAGCTGTTCCCGCTGCGCTCGCGCTCGGCGGCTCTCCGAGACCGCGGCACGACAGGCGGCGCGGCCCGGCCCCCCGCGCTCGGCGGCGAGCTCGGCCAGCCGCTCGGCCTCGTCGTCGTCGAAGCGCTCGGGGTACAGCCCGTTGCAATAGATCCGCTCCACCTCGACGCCGACCTCGGATCCGAGATCGCGCTCGAGCTTGACCGTCTCGTTGACCGGCATCTCCTCGGGCAGGGCGACGACCGCGACCCCCGTCCGCTTCGGGTCGTGGATGAAGCGGTCGAGGATCTCGGCCTGCTGGCGTATCGGCCCGACCCGGGCGACGTTGGCGAACGTGCGCGGCGTCTGCAGAAAGCCGACGCCGTGCCCGGTGGCCGGGGCGTCGACGATCACGAGGTCGTAACTGCGCCCCTGCTTGACCTTGCGGTCGTCGAGCGCCAGCTCCCAGATCTTGCCGATCGTGACCAGCTCCTTCAGCCCCGGGGTCGCGGCGGCGAGGTAGGTGAAGATCCGGGAGCGGAAGAGCAGGTCGCGCATCGCCTTCACCTTCAGCTGCAGCAGCACGTATTCCCGCATCGACTCGTCCGGATCGATCGAGATCACCCACAGGTTCTCGGCCATCTCGACCTCGTGGAAGCCGACCTCGGCACGGTGAAAGACGTGCGAGAGACGCTCCTGGGCGGCGACCTCACAGAGGACCGTCCGCTTGCCCTGCCGCGCGGCGGCGAGGGCAAGGGCGAGGGACACCGTCGACTTGCCGACGCCGCCCTTGCCGGTGACGATCACCAGCCGCTTGTCGAGGAGCCCGCCGATCCTCCGATCATTTCAACTTGCAGACGCAGGAAAGCCATTACAGCGTGCGAATAGTCGCGAACGTATGGGACTTTTCAACCGCGGAACGCGCTCAGATGAGTATCGGCCGGCGGGTCAGAACGGCTCCCCGGTGAACGAGGACGACGCCGCGGCGGCGGCCGAGCCCCCCGAACCGGTCTTCGAGGAGCCGGCGTACGAGGGGCCGGTCGCAGAGCAGCCGGCCGCCGAGCCGGCGGCCGGGGACCCGAGCGCCGGGAAGGCGACGGCCGAGGAGGGCGAGGCCGAGCGACCCGCGGCCGAGAATCGGGATCCCGAGCCTAAGCCCGAGCGCGCCGCGGAGCGGGCCCCGGCCAATCCACCCTCGGAGCCCGAGCCCAGCGAGGAGATGCGGATCACCGCGAGCCAGGCGATCAAGCCGACTCGCAAGCCGGCGCCACCGGCGACGGGCGAGGAGACGGAGGAGCCTCAGCGACGCGCTCAGGTGATCTCGTTCGCGAACCAGAAGGGCGGCGTGGCGAAGACGACGACGACGCTCAACCTCGCGGTCGCCTTCGCCGAGTCGGGCCACGACGTCCTCTGCGTCGACCTCGACCCGCAAGGGAACCTGACGATGAGTCAGGGCATCGATCCGGACAAGGTCAACAAGTCGATGTTCGACGTCCTCGTCCATCACGACCCGATTCGCGACGTGATCGAGGAGCGCGAGATCGACATCGCGGTCTCCTCCATCGACCTCGCCGGCGCCGAGATCGCGATGTCGATGCAGATTGGGCGCGAGCGCTCGCTCGAGAAGGCGCTGGCCGCGGTAACCGACGACTACGACTTCATCTGCATCGACACCCCGCCGAGCCTCGGGCTGTTGACGATCAACGCGCTCACCGCATCGGACAAGGTGATCGTCCCGGTTCAGTGCGAGTATCTGTCGATGCGCGGGCTGCTCCAGCTCCAGAACACGCTCGAGATGATCCAGGAGAACCTCAACCCGCGGGTGAAGATCGAGGGCATCCTGCCGACGATGCTCGACTCTCGCACCGTGCACGCGAAGGAGGCGGTCGAGATTCTCGAGGAGAACTTCGGCGAGCTCGTGTTCAAGTCGCGCATCCGCAAGGCGATCAAGTTCGCCGAGGCCCCGGTTCGCGGCGCGAGCGTCCTTAAGTACGATCCGAAGGGCAACGCCGCCGACTACTACCGGGCGCTGGCCCAGGAGGTTTTGACGAATGGCGCGTCGTAAGCGGGCCAGCATGCGCGAGGGCCCGCTCGCCGACCTGTTCCGTTCAACGGTCGACCCCGACGATCCCCCGGAGGCCCCGGAGCGCTCGAAGCGCCCGGCCGACGACGACACGAGCGTGATCGGGGAGCAGGCTTCGCCGCCGCCCGCCGAGCCGGCGGCTCCGCCGCCGCGGAGCCAGTCCGAGTCCACCGTTCCGTTCGACCAGACGCGCGAGCCCGAGGACCCCGAGGGCGTGCGTGCGTACCGGGTCGAGGACGAGCCTCCACGAGCCACGGAGCGGCTCAGCCGGATCTTCTCCGAGGATACGGTCGACGCCGAGGGTCCCGCCTTCGGGCGCGACGAGCCGCACTACGCGGGTGCGATCTCCCGCGGCTCCGAGCCGCAGGCGCACGCGCCGGTGATCCGCGTCGTCGGCGTCGGTGGCGCCGGGGTGAACGCGATCAACCGCATGGTCGAGGCCGGGATCCCGGGGGTCGAGTTCATGGCGATCAACACGGACCTGCAGTCGCTGCAGCAGTCGACCGCCGACGTCACCGTTCACCTGGGCAGCGGCATGGCCCGCGGGCTCGGGGCCGGCTCCAACCCCGAGCTCGGCTACAAGGCGGCGTTCGAGGAACAGGACAAGATCAAGCGCCTGCTCAAGGGCTCGGACATGGTCTTCGTCACCGCCGGCGCCGGCGGCGGCACGGGCACTGGCGCGACCCCGGTGATCGCGCGGCTCGCGCGCGACGTCGGCGCGCTCACGGTCGGCATCGTCACGAGGCCGTTTCGCTTCGAGGGCTCTCGCCGCGGCAAGCAGGCCGAGGACGGCATCGAGGCGCTCGGCTCCGAGGTCGACACCCTGATCGTGGTTCCGAACGAGCGGCTGCTGACGGTGCTCGCGAAGACGACGACGATGATGGAGGCGTTCCAGGTCGCCGACGACGTGCTTCGCCAGGGCGTGCAGGGCATCTCCGAGCTGATCACGCTCCCGGGGATGATCAACCTCGACTTCGCCGACGTGCGGACGACGATGCGCGACGCCGGACACGCGTTGCTCGGCATCGGCATGGGGTCGGGCGACAACCGTGCCGTCAGGGCGGCCGACAGCGCGGTCTCCTCGCCGCTGCTGGAGACTTCGGTCGACGGTGCGCGCTCGATCCTGCTCTCGATCACCGGCGGCTCGGACCTCTCCCTGCTCGAGGTCTCCGAAGCGGCCAAGGTGGTCCAGGACGCGGCGCATCCCGAGGCCAACATCATCTTCGGCGCCAACATCGACGACTCCGTCAACGACGAGGTCTGGATCACGGTGATCGCGACCCGCTTTGACGGACGCGCACGCCGCGCGGACGGCTCGACCACCGGCGAGCGCCGCGCGATCGGCACCGCGCCGACCTCCACCCGCCGCCCCGCCGAACGCCGCGCGGGCACCGCGAAGAGATTCGAGTCGCGCCCTCGCGATCTCGAGCTCGACGTGCCCGAGTACGTCCCCGGCAGGTAAGCGCTCGGTTCTCGCCGCCTGTCGACTTAGGCTGCCACCATGAGCTCGCGCGGCGTGGTCGCTGCAGGGCACCCGCTGACGGCGGAGGCGGGCGCTCGGGTGCTGCGCGAGGGCGGCAATGCTGTCGATGCGGCGGTCGCGGCGGTGCTGACGTCGTTCGTCACCGAGAGCCCCCTGACCGGGCTCGGCGCCGGCGGCTACATGCTCGTCCACACCGGCGATGAGACCGTGGTGCTCGACTTCTTCGTCGCCGTGCCGGGGGTCGACGGGAACGAACGCGGGGCCGAGCTGGTACCGATCCCGGTCTACTTCACCCCCGAGTCGGCGCAGGTGTTCCACGTAGGCGCCGCGTCCTGCGGCGTACCCGGCACCCCGGCCGGGCTCGAGGAGGCGCTGCGACGCTTCGGGTCGGTGCCGCTCACGGAGCTCACGACGCCGGCGGCGCGGCTCGCTCGCGAGGGCCATCCGGTCAACTCCGAGCAGGCGTACTTCCTCTCGATCCTGGCCCCGATCCTGACCCATTACCCGGAGGCGGCGACGGTCTACGCCCCCGACGGCAGGCTGCTGGCCGAGGGCGATGAGTTCGTCTTCGAGGACCTGGGCGACGGGCTCGAGCGCCTCGGCAGCGACGGATCGGCGCCGTTCTATCGGGGTGAGGTCGCCGCGGCGGTGTCCGACCTGGTGCTCGAACGCGGCGGCAGCCTCGGCCGTGCGGATCTCTCGAACTACGAGCCGATCGCTCGCCAGCCGGTGCCGGCCCGCTTCCGCGACCGTGAGGTGCTCACCAACCCGCCGCCCTCGTCCGGCGGCATCCTGATCGCGTTCGCGCTCGACCTGCTCGACCGGCGCGACTCGATCGGCACCGAGCAGCTCGTCGCGGTCATGGAGGCGGCTCAAGAGGCGCGGACCGAGGAGTTTCTCGACGGTCTCTACGAGCCGGGCTTCGCCGACGAGTTCCTCGACGCCGCCCGCCTGCGAGCCGCCGCCGACCGACTCGGCTCGACCACCCACATCACCGCGGTCGACGCCGCCGGGCGCTGCGCCAGCGTCACCTGCTCCAACGGCACCGGCTCGGGCCTGATCGTGCCCGGAACCGGGATCCACGTCAACAACATGCTCGGTGAGGAGGACCTCAACCCGCACGGGTTCCACCGCCATATCGAGGGCCGGCGGATGCCGTCGATGATGTCGCCGACCGTGGTGCTGCACGACGGCGAGCTCGAGGCCGGCCTCGGCAGCGGCGGCTCGAACCGGATCCGCTCGGCGATCGTGCAAACGATCCTCCGCCTCGTCGATGGTGGGCTCGAGGTCGCCAAGGCCGTGGTCGCGCCTCGGGTCCATTTCGAGGCCGGTGCGGTGCAGGCAGAGCCAGGGATCGACGCCGAGGCGCTCGCGGCGCTCGAGCGGCGGGGTTACGAGGTGGTTCGCTGGCCCGCGCTGAACGTCTTCTTCGGCGGCGTCCACGCGGTCGCCCGCGACCCGGGCACAAGCGACCTCCACGGCGCCGGCGATCCCCGCCGTGGCGGGGCCGTCGCCGTGGCCTAGAGATCCCCGACGACGACCTTGCCGTTCATGCGCGCGCGCTCGGCGATCTCGCGCGAGCGGGCGACCGTGTCGACGAGCGCGCCGAGGGCCCGCGCGAGGACGTCCATGCGCTCCGGCTCGGAGCGCAACTCCAGCAGCCGCTGCTTGGTATCGGCCGGGAGCTCGACGCGCGCGGCGATGCCGTAGGCGTCGAGCGCCTCGAGCGCGGCTCGATCGGGCTCCTCGCCGCCGACTCGCTCGACCAGCTCGGCGAAGGCGTGGCGGGCGGTGCTCGCCCCGTCGCTCTCCTGTGGCTCCGCCTCGCTGTCCTCCGCGCGAACCTCGACCGGCTCGACCTCGCCGGCCGGGAAGTCGGAGGCCTCGAAGCGGTCGAGGACCTTGAACGGGCGCTCTCCCGTGACGACGATGTTGAGGCGGCCGTCGTCGAAGCGCTCGGTGACCTCGGTCACCCGAGCCTCGCACCCGACCCGGCGAGCGCCGCCTTCCGAATCGCGAAACACGATCCCGAACGGCTCGCCCTGGTCGAGGCAGCGGTCGATCATGCGCTTGTAGCGCTCCTCGAAGATGTGGAGCGGGAGTAGCTCGCCCGGCAGCAGCACGAGCGGGAGCTCGAAGATCGGCAGCTCGAGCGCGTCGCCGTCCATGCCGGGATTGTATGAGCGTGCGGGCGCTACAGCGCCGTCAGCAGGAGGGCGGCGCCGACCCGGTCGCGCCCCACGCGTTGAGCAATCCTTAAGGGGCGCCCGCGACGCTGCGAAACGTGGCACTGCTGATGCTGTTCGCGCTCGTCGCCGGCGCCGCGACGGCGCTCTCACCGTGCGTGCTCCCGGTGCTGCCCGCGGTGCTCGGAGCCGGGGTCACCGGCGGCCGCCGCCGGCCGCTCGGCGTCGTCACCGGGCTGGTGGCGGCATTCACCTTCGCCACCGTCGCCCTCGTCTACGTGATCGACGCCCTCGGGCTGCCGGACGACCTCGTGCGCACGCTGGCGATCGTCACCCTGCTGGTGTTCGGGATCTCGTTGCTCGTCCCGGGCCTCGGCGGTCGGATCGAGTCCTGGGGAAGCCGGATCGCTCCCGGTCCCGCCCGCGTGGGCGGCGACGGGTTCGGCTCCGGCCTCGTGCTCGGGGCGAGCCTCGGCTTCGTCTACACACCCTGCGCCGGGCCGATCCTCGCCGGGGTGATCACGGTCTCCGCGGCGCAGGACTTCACCGCCGGCAAGCTGGCGGTCGCGCTCGCCTACGCCGTCGGCTCGGGGGCCGTGCTCTACCTGCTGATGCTGGGCGGCCGGCGGGTTGCCGATCGCCTGAGTCCCTACCGGGCCTGGGTCCAGGCAGCGACGGGAGCCGCGATGGTCGCCGTCGCCCTGGCGATGACCGCAGAGCTCGATCTCGAGTTCCAGAACGCGATCGCCGACGATCTGCCCTCGGTGCTCGTCAACCCGAGCGGCGAGCTCGAGCAAAGCGAGTCGGTGGCCGACCAGCTGGCGGCGGTCAGCGGCGCCCACGGCGCCGCCGAGGGCGGCGTGGCGGAGGCCGCCGCCGGGACCGAGCTGCCCTCCTACGGACAGGCGCCGGACTTCGTCGCCACGGGCGAGTGGTTCAACACCGAGCGCGACGAGCCGCTCTCGATCGCCGGGCTCGCCGCCGAGGACCGCGTCGTGCTGATCGACTTCTGGACCTACACCTGCATCAACTGCATCCGCACGCTGCCGTACCTGACCGCGTGGGACTCCGAGTACCGCGACGACGGGCTCACGGTGGTCGGCGTGCACGCGCCCGAGTTCGCGTTCGAGAAGGACGCGGGCAACGTCGCGGCAGCGATCGAGCGTCACGGGATCCACTATCCGGTGGTCCAGGACAACGAGCTCGGCACCTGGAACGCGTTCGCGAATCGTTACTGGCCGGCGAAGTACCTGATCGACGCCGACGGCGAAATCCGCTTCGTCCATTTCGGCGAGGGCGCATACCAGGAGACCGAGGCGGCGATCCGCTCGCTGCTCGCCGAGGCGGGCGACGAGCGGCTGGGGCGCGGCGCGAGCGCGACTACCGAGCGCATCGACCCCGCGCTGCGCACCCCCGAGACCTACCTCGGGACCGACCGCGCCGCTGGCTGGGTCGAAGCTCCGGTGGCGGGAACGCGAGGCTACGACGCGCCCGCACCCGGCGCGCTGGGCCTGAACGAGTTCGCGCTCGACGGGCGCTGGGAGGTGGATCGCCAGTCGGCGACCGCCGCCGGTCGGGCGGCGATCTCGCTCAGCTTCCAGGCCCGGCGGGTGTTCCTGGTGCTCGGCTCCGCGCGCGGCCCGCGCTCGTTCGAGCTGCTGCTCGACGGCGAGCCGATCGCCGCGGGCGATGCCGGCGAGGACGTCGGCTCGGCCCGGGTGACGGTCCGCGGGCAGCGGCTCTACCGGCTCGTCGATCTGCCGCGGGCCGGTCGCCACACCCTCGAGCTGGCGTTCGAGCCCGGGATCTCGGGCTACGCGTTCACCTTCGGATAGTGGGCCGGCGCCGCGCTCATCAGCCGGGCCGCCGGGCGCTGAGGACGAGGTTGTAGAACAGCTCCGGCGGCAGACGGGGCTCGAGCAGGTCGGCGTCGACGCGCTGCAGGGTCATGTAACTGCGAAAGGCGAAGTTGCGCCAACCGTTCGGGACCTCGGCGGGCTCGGCGGTCGCCTCGAGTGTTCGCACGAGCCAGCCATGCGCGCTGGCGAGCAGCTCCTCGCCTTGCAGGCGCGCCTCGCCGAACCCGGCGGCGCGGAGCAGCTCGCGGAGCTCGTCCGGGGCGAAGGCGTGCACGTCGACCTCAAATTCGAGCTCGTGGTCGTCACCCGGGCCATTGATGGACGGGCCGGCGGCCGAGGCGCCGACCGCTCGCCGCCAGATCGGCGCGGCGAGCAGGCCGACACGTTTCGGTAGCGCGGCGATCCGGTCGCCGTGTCGGGAGGGCTCGCCGCAAAAGGCGATCACGCCACCGGGTCGCAGCACGCGGTAAAACTCGCCGAACGCGCGCCGCAGGTCCGGTATGTGGTGGAGGACGGCGTGTCCGAAGACGAGATCGAAGCTGCGGTCACCGAATGGAAGCCGCTCGGCCTCGGCGACCACGGCCTCGGCCTCGAGCCCGAGCGCGACCGCGCGCGCCGCCAGCGTCTCCAGCATCCCGGGCGAGATGTCGGTCGCGGTCGACCGTCCGATCAGCCCGAGCTGGAGCAGGTTGAGCGAGAAGTAGCCGGTGCCGGCGCCGATCTCGAGCGCCTCACCGAAGGGATTGGGCGGCTCGCCGAGCGCCTTGGCCAGCTTCGCCCGCACCTGACCTTGGCCGACGCTGCCGTAGTCGATCCCCCACTTGGCGTCGTAGGTGGCGGCCGCGGCGTCGTGGTAGCGCGTGTTGGCGTCCTTGATCTTGTCGGGCGTGGCCGTCGCGGCGGCGGGCATCGGCGGGGATAGTACGGTCACCGGCCGTGAACGAGGTCCACCTGCAGCAGGGCCAGCCCCCCGGCGTTCCGCCGCTGCCGCTCACGGGCGAGCGAACCCTGCCCGATGTGCCGGCGGAGAACTACTGGTTCCGCCGCCACCTCGCGGTCTACGAGTGGATCCGCGCCCGGGTCGGCGGACTGCGGGTCGCCGACCTCGCCTGCGGCGAGGGCTACGGATCGGAGGTGCTCGCGCGGACGGCGGCCGCGGTAACCGGCGTCGACGCCAATCCCGATGCGTACGAGCACGCCCGGCTGCGCTACGTGCGGCCGAACCTGCGCTTCGAGCGGGGGTTGGTGGAGTCGTTCGCGGGTCCCTCTGACGCGATCGTCTTCCTGCAGACGATCGAGCACATCGAGGATCCGGGCTCGCTGCTGGAGGGCTTCGCCGCCGTGGCCCCGGTGAGCTACATCTCGACCCCGAACCGGCTCACGCTGGCGCCCGCTGGTGCGGAGAAGTCCGACAACCCGTGGCATCTGCGCGAGTACACGGCCGCCGAGTATCGCGCGCTGCTCGAGCCGCGATATGAGCGGGTCGAGCTGTACGGAGTGTTCCACGCGCGGCGCCTGCGCCTGCACGAGCTCGCGATTCGGGCCGGCTGGGACCGCGTGCATCCTGCGCTGCGGCTGACGAAGCCGTTCTACGATCGTTTCGTGCCGTCGATCGCCGCCTCGGACTTCGCGGTTCGCCCCGAGGCCGAGGCGACTCTCGATCGGGCGCTCGATTTCCTCGCAGTCTGTCACCGATGACCGCTTCCCGGTCCCGGGTGGGGGACCTCGCGATCGTCCTGCACTCGCACATGCCCTACGTCGAGGGCTTCGGGACCTATCCGTTCGGAGAGGAGTGGCTGTTCGATGCGGTGATTCGCTCCTACATCCCGGTCTGCGAGGTCGCCGACCGGCTGACGCTCAGCGTCACCCCGGTGCTCGCCGACCAGCTCGAGGCCGGCGGCGTGGCCGGTCGCCTGGAGCAGTTTTTGCGCCGGTTTCGGATCGAGTCGTGTGAGGCGGACGCCGCCGAGGTCGAGCCTCCCTACCGCCCCGCCTGCGACGCCGAGGCACAGCGCTACCGCGATGCGCTCGAGGGGATCCGGGCGCTCGACGGCGACCTGGCGGCCTTGTTCACACAACCGCGCAGCGAGGGCAGGGTCGAGCTGATCACCTCCTCGGCGACCCATGCCGTGCTGCCCCTGGTCGCCACGGATGCCTGTCGCCGGCTTCAACTCGACGCCGGGCTGCGGTCGCACGGCCGGCGCTTCGGGCCGTCGGCCGGATTCTGGCTGCCCGAGTGCGGATACGAACCGGGCCTCGAGCGGCTGCTCGCCGAGCGCGGGCTGGGCTACTTCTGCACCGACCAGAGCGCGCACGAGCCGCCGCTCGCCGCACTGGCGCCGGTGGCGACGGCGGCCGGGCCGGTTGCGTTCACGGTCGATTGGGACGCGGTCTCGTGGCTCTGGGCCCTCGACGGCTATCCCTCCGACCCCGTGCACGCCGACTTTCACCGTAAGTCGCTGCGCGGCGCACGCCCGTGGGCGATCGGCGGCGGGCCTTACGACCCCGAGGCCGGGAGGGCGCGGGCGCGCGAGCAGGCCGCCGAGTTCGCCCGGGCGGCGGCGGTCCGTCTCGAGCGCTTCGCCGCCGCCCACGGCCGCCCGGGGTTGATCGTGTTCGCGATCGACACCGAGCTCTTGGGTCATTGGTGGTGGGAGGGCCCGGGGTGGCTGGCGGAGGTCTTGCGGGTGGCGCCCGAGCACGGGATCGAGGCGCTGACCCTTGGCGAGGCGCGCGAACGACACCCGGCGGAGCCGCGGCCGTTGCATCGCTCGAGCTGGGGCGAGCACAAGGACCTGAGCACCTGGGATTCGCCCGAGGTCGCCGACCTCGCCTGGGCGGCGCGCAGGCTCGAGTTGCGGCTGCTGCGTGCGCTGGGCTCGAGCGTCACCTCCGCCGCGCTCACCCGGGCCGCCCGCGAGCTGCTCGCCGTGCAGGCGAGCGATTGGGCGTTCCTCGACCGCCGCCGCCAGGCCGGCGACTATGCGTGGGAGCGTTCCACCGGTCACGCCCGGTGGCTGCTCGAGGCCATACACTCCGCCGCCGAGCCGGATCCGCGACTGCGGAACCTGGCACCGGATCTGAGCCTCACACCTCTGCTCGAGCCGTGAACACAGTTCTGATCCTCTCCTGGGAGTACCCGCCCCTGATCGAGGGCGGTCTTGCCCGGCACGTGCGCAAGCTCTCGGAGAACCTCACCGACGACGGGACCGAGGTCCACGTGCTCACCCGCGGGGGAGAGGAGTCTCCGCCCGAGGAGCTCGCCGGCGGCGTCCACATCCACCGGGTGCGCGAGCCGACGCGGCCCACCGACCTGGGCCAGTTCGTCGCCTGGGTCGAGCGGATGAACGCGGACATGCTCGCCGCCGGGGTCGAGCTCGGCGACCGCTTCGACTTCGACCTCGTTCACGGCCACGACTGGCTCGTGGCGATGGCGGGCGACCACCTCGCACGGCGTTTCGACGCGCCGCTGGTGACCACGATCCACGCCACCGAGCACGGCCGCCACCAGGGCTGGGTCGACCGCCACCCGCAGTCGCACATCCACGGGGTCGAGCGCTGGATCACGAATCGTGCCGACCGCGTGATCGCCTGCTCGTACTACATGCGTGAGCAGATCGCCGACATCTTCGGCGTCGACGAGGAGCGGATCGCGGTGATCCCGAACGGGATCGATCCCGGCGATTTGCAGCCCCATGACGCCCCCGAGCTCGCCCGGCTGCGCTCCGAGTTCGCGGCGCCGGACGAAAAGCTCGTGCTGCTCATCGGCCGGCTGGTCTACGAGAAGGGCTTCCAGCTCGCGCTCGAGGCGATGCCCCGCCTGGTCGAGGCGGTCCCCGGAACGCGCTTTCTGGTCGCCGGCTCGGGCACGCACGAACCCGAGCTGCGCCGCCAAACGACCGAGCTCGGCCTCGACCAGCACGGCACCTTCCTCGGCTGGATCGGCGACGACGTCCTGCATTCCCTCTACCCGATCGCGGACGTCTGCGTGGTGCCCTCGATCTATGAGCCGTTCGGGCTCGTCGCGCTCGAGGCGATGGCTTCCGGCTGTCCCTGCATCGTCGCCGACACCGGCGGCTTGCGCGAGGTCGTCCCCCACGGCGAGGCGGGCCTTCGCTTCCGCGCCCGCGATCCGCTCGCGCTCGGCGAGATGGTCGAGCGCCTGCTCACCGACGCCGAGCTGCGCGAGCGCCTCGTCGCCGAGGGCTCCGAGCACATCCTGCGCTTCGACTGGGCCGACGTCGCCCGCTCGACCCGTGCGGTCTACGCCGAGCTCACCGGCGCGCGGGCCCGCGCCTGACCGGCGCCGCCGTGAGAGACGCTTCGAGGGCCGACTTCGGATGGGGCGAGCTTCGACGACCTGACCGACGCAATCGGCCCAATCCGGCGAGCCGGATCCGCTCAGTCCCGTTTGAGGGTGTGCTCCGCGGCCGGATCGGGCTCGACCGGCTCCGGCCAGCGCAGCTCACGAGGGGCCTCGCGCATTCGCAGCAGCCTCGCCGGCACGCCGCCGACGACCGCGTTGGCTGGGATGTCCTTGGTGATCACGGTGTTGGAGCCGATCACCGAGTTGTCACCGACCCGGACCCCGCGCAGGATGCAGGCGCCGTAGCCGACCCATACGTTCGAGCCGACGTCGACGTCGCGCATGTAGATGCCCTGGACGCGGATCGGCCGCTCGACCTCGACCACGCCGTGGTCGAAGTCGATGAACATCGCCCGGTCGGCGATCACGCACTGCTCGCCGATCCGCACATGACGGTAGGCGGAGATCGTGCATTCCTGCCCGAGCACCGTCTTGCGACCGACGATCACCTCGCCCTCGTGGCAGCGGATCTTTGTCCGGTCGCCGACCCAGACGAAGCGGCCAAATCGGATCGTGCCCCGCTTGGCGATCTGCAGCTCGAGCCCCTTTCCGAAGAACACCGGCCCGTCGGTCTCCCACCGCCACCCCGCCGGGGTGAGCCAGCGCCGCCACAAGTAGCGGTAAAGCAGGCGCGCGTAGCGGGGGCTCAGCATCCGGTTGCGGGCGAGGAAGCGCAGCGTCCCGATCACGGCGGCGCGCACTCTACGTCCATCGGTTCTCGCTCGCCAATCCGAATCTGGATTGGTGGACGCGGCACTAGACTGCGCCGCCATGGCCGAGGCCGCCGCCACGGGCTCGCTCGCCGAGCGCCTCCTCGCGGGCGACAAGCGGGCGCTCGCCCGAGCGATCAGCCTGGTCGAGAACCGCGATCCCGAGGGCGATCGGCTCGTCGCCGAGCTCTTCCCCCGCACCGGCGAGGCGCGCATCGTCGGGCTCACGGGACCGCCGGGGGTCGGCAAGAGCACCCTGATTGGGGCGATCTGCGTCGAGCTGCGCCAGGCGGATCGCGAAATCGGGGTGCTGTCGATCGACCCCTCAAGTCCGTTCACGCAGGGCGCCGTGCTCGGCGATCGAATTCGGCTCTCCGACCACTTCCTCGACCCCGGCGTGTTCATCCGCTCGATGGCGACCAGGGGCTCGCTCGGCGGACTCGCCGAGGCGGCGCTGCAGGCGGCGCTGCTGATGGACGCCTCGGGGAAGGACGACATCTTGCTGGAGACGGTCGGCGTCGGCCAGGGCGAGATCGACGTCGTCGACCACGCCGACACGGTCGTGCTCGCCCTGATGCCGGGCTCGGGCGATTCGATCCAGGCGCTGAAGGCGGGGGTGATGGAGATCCCCGACGTGATCGTGGTCAACAAGTGCGAGCACCCGTTGGCGGACACGATGATCCGCGAGGTCAAGGCGGTCCTCGCCCTGGGCCCGGAGCGCACCTGGAGGGTGCCCGTGGTGCGCACCGAGGCAACCAAGGGTGAGGGGGTCTCGGAGCTCGTCGCGACCATCGACGCGCACCGCGCCCACATCATCGCGGCGGGCACGCTGGCCGAGCGACGGGCACGCAACCTGCGGGCCGAGGTGCTTGGCATCGCCGCCGCACGCCTGCGCCGCGACCTCGAGCTGCGGGCGCAGAACGACCCGGAGTGGGCCGGGCTGCTCGAACGCGTCGTCAGCCGCGAGATCGACCCGGCCACCGCAGCGCGCGAGCTGCTGGAGCGAACCCGCGGCGACTGACCGATCTACGCCGCCAGGCGCCGGCTCCGCGCGTCGCTGATCCGGTTCCAGGCGTCGGAGACCGCCAGCGCCTCGGCGAACCGCCTCGCCTTCGGCGACAGCTCGTGCGGCTTGCCGTCGAGCCGGCTGACGCAGATCGGGACGACCACGCTGGGGGCCTCGAGCTCATCGCGCAACGAGGCCAGCTGCTGCCACTTCGCGTCGCTCTCCATGCTTACCTCGACTCTCCCCGTGAGTACATGGACACTGCTCGCGCGAGTGTAAGCGCCGCCGTCGGACGGGTCCTTGTGGCGACGGTGACGAACCCCGCAAACTCGGCGTAATTCGGTCCTCGCTTGCGGAGGCGGTGCGCTCAGCAGCCAAGCTGTCGTGCGATCACCATCTGCTGGACCTCGTCGGTGCCCTCACCGATGGTGAGGATCTTCGCGTCGCGATAGAAGCGGCAGACCGGGTATTCCTCGATGTAGCCGTAGCCGCCGTGGATCTGCACCGCTTCCTCGGTCGCGCGAACCGCGAGCCGCCCGGTGACCAGCTTCGCCTGCGCGGCAGTGAGCGTGAACGACTCGCCGCGGTCCTTCTCCAGCGCGGCGCGGTAGGTGAGCAGCCGAGCCGCCTCGATCTGCGCCGAGATGTCGGCGATCTTCGCCTGGATCGCCTGGAACTTCGAGATCGGCTGGCCGAAGGCGCGGCGCTCCTTGGCGTAGGAGATCGCCTCGTCGAGCGCGCCCTGGGCGAGCCCGACCCCCATCGCCGCGACTCCGATGCGGCCGCCGTCGAGGATGTGAAGGAAGTTCTTGAACCCCTCGCCTCGGCGACCGAGAAGGTTCGACTCCGGCACTCGGCAGCCGTCGAAGCTGAGCGGCCGTGTGTCCGAGGCGTTCCAGCCCATCTTCCGGTATGGCTCGCCGGGCTCGTATCCGGGGGTCCCGTTGGGGACGATGATGTTGGAGATCTCGCGACGGCCCTGCGAGGCGGGGCCGCGCCGCGCCGCTGTTGGGACGCCTCCGTCGTCCTCGCCGGTCACCGCGGTGATCGTGACGCAGCCGGAGATCTCGGTGCCCGAGTTGGTGATGAACTGCTTCGCGCCGTCGATCACCCACTCGCCGCCGTCGAGGCGCGCCCGGGTGCGGGTGGCGCCCGCGTCGGAGCCGGCCTCGGGCTCGGTGAGGCCGAAGGCCGCGAGCCGCTCGCCGGCGCACAGGGCCGGCAGCCACTCGGCCTTCTGCTCGTTGGTGCCCCAGAGGTGGATCGGCATCGTCCCGAGCGAGGTATGGGCGGCGAGCGTGATGCAGACCGAGGAGTCGACCCGGGCGAGCTCCTCGACGCAGAGCGCATAGGCGAGGGTGTCGGCGCCGCCGCCGCCGTATTCCTCGCCGAACGGAATCCCCATCAGCCCGAGCTTGCCCATCTTCGCGACCAGCTCGTAGGGGAATGCCTTCGTCCGATCGAGCTCCTCGGCCACCGGCGCGACCTCGGCGCGGGCGAACTCGCGCACCGTGGCCCGCAGCAAGCGCTGTTCGTCACTGAGCTCGAAGTTCATCGCGAACCCGACCGCGGCGGACGAATCCGAGGAACTCGGATCACCGTTCGCATTCGGCTCACACCGAGCCCTCGGTCGGCATTGGTTTCACCAGGGGGAGGTTATGCGGCGTCGGCCTCGCGCAACTGCGCCGGGGCGCCGGGCCCGGCCTCGGTGTAGGCGCTGCGCGCCTCGAGGCGCTCGCCGCAGCGCTCGCAGATACCGCGATCGTCGACCAACCCCTCGCAGCCCTTGTGGCGCACGAGCAGCGGCGGGGCCCCATCCGAGAGGTGGCGGTCGCCCCAGTGCAACATCGAGATCATCACCGGCCACAGTTCGAGCCCCTTCTCGGTGAGGAGGTACTCGTAGCGGGGCGGGTGCTCCCGATAGCGCCGCTTCTCGAGGATCCCCTCCTCGACCAGCCAGGCGAGCCGCGCCGCGAGCACGTTGCGGGCGATGCCGAGGCTCTCCTGGATCTGGTCGAAGCGCCGCCGGCGGCTGAACACGTCGCGGATGATCAGCAGGGTCCAGCGCTCGCCGAGCACCTCCAGCGTGCGCGCGAGTGAGCAGATCTGGCCGTACTCGCGACCGAGCATGATCTGTGATTCTCGCACACAGCGTTGCATCACGCAACTTTCGCTGTTAGGTTGAGTTTCGTCAAGGCGACTCGGCGGTGCGCCGCCGGGGAAGGAGGCCCCCATGAGGCTCGTCCCGAACGACATCTCGCGGCTCGCAAGGATCGAGATCGCGCCCATCGAGATCGAGATCACGGGCGAGGAGATCCTCGCCGACCTGCTCTACCCCGGGTCGGAAGGCCCGGGGGAGCGCCGGGCGGAGCCCTAGGAGCCGTCGCCTTCGGCGAGCCGATCGACCCCGGCCAGATCGCGGGCGAGGCTGACGAGGAGCCTGGTCCCGAAGCCGCTGGCGCCCTTGCCGACGTACTCGCGCCCGGTGTCCCAGGCGGTGCCGGCGATGTCGAGGTGTGCCCAGGGGACCTCGTCGACAAACTCCTCGAGGAACGAGCCGGCGTAGATCGTCCCCGCCTTGCGTTTGGCGGCGGCGTTGGTGAGATCGGCGACGATGCCCTTGGTCAGCTCCTTGTACTCGGGGTGCAGGGGCAGCCGCCAGGCGAGCTCGCCACTGCGTTCGGCGGCCGCCGCCACGACGGCGGCCCAGTCGTCGTCGTTGGAGATCAGCGCCGCGTAGGTGGAGCCGAGCGCGATCACCACGGCGCCGGTCAGGGTGGCGACGTCGACCAGCCGCTCGGCGCCGAGCTCGCGCACGCAGTAGGTGAGCGCGTCGGCGAGGATCAGCCGGCCCTCGGCGTCGGTGTTGTTGACCTCGACCGTCTTGCCGTTGAGCTGGGTGATCACGTCGCCGGGCTTCACCGCCGAGCCGCTGAGCATGTTCTCGGTCGCCGGGACCGCCGCAACCAGCTCAAGCTCGAGCTCGAGCTCGGCGATCGCGGCGATCGCCTCTAGCACCGCGGCGCCGCCCGACATGTCCATCTTCATCTCGTGCATGCCCGCCGAGGGCTTGATCGAGATCCCACCGCTGTCGAAGGTGACCGCCTTGCCGACCAGCCCGATGCGCGGTCCGTTGCCGCCACCGGCATAGCGGAGCACGATCAGCCGCGGCTCAGCGGCGCTGCCCTGCGAGACCGCGGTCATCCCGCCCATCCCCCGCGCGGCGATCGCCTCGCGATCGAGGACCTCGGCCGTGACCCGTTCGTGCGCGGCGGCGATCTCCTCGGCGCGCGCGGCCAGCGCCTCGGGGGTGAGCACGTTCGCGGGCAGGTTCTGGAGCTCGCGCGCGCGGTTGGTCGCCTCGGCGGCGACCGCCGCCGCGCCGGCCTCGCTCGCGACCGCCTCCCGGCGCTCGCCGCCGGTCACCAGCACCAGCCGCTCGAGCGCCGGCGGCGGCGGATCGTCGTCGCCGCGCGTTCGGTAGCGCTCGAAGCGGTAGCCGGCGAGGATGGTGCCCTCGATCAGCGCCGCGGCGCGCTCGGCTGCCTCCGCGCCGCCCGGGGCGAGCCAGGCGAGCGACCTCGCCTCCAGCGCGGCGGCGCGCTTGGCGACCAGCGCCGCGATCACCCGCAGGCGCTCGGCCTCACATCGGCGGCCCCGGGCGCGTCGCGGATCGCCTCGGGAAGCTGCTCGCCCTCGGCGAGGGCGAGCGCGACCAGGTCCGCGTCGAGCTCCTCGAGCCCCGCCGATACGACCTCCAGCTCCACGGGCGCCGAGTCTATAGCGGGCTTGCCCAGAGATCTGATGCCTGCCGGGCCCATTGCGCACCCGCCTAACCCCATCCATCTCCAACCGCTTGAATAGCATCTGGTCCGCATCCAGCCGCGGCCTCGGCACCCCGGGGCGCCCCGCGACAGAAAGGCTTCGATGTCCCAGACAGTCATCCTCGGCACCGCGCGCACCCCGTTCGGGAAGATGGGTGGGGCCCTCGCGTCCAAGGACGCGACCGACCTCGCCGGCGAGGCGATCGGCGCAGCGCTCGAGCGTTCCGACGTCGCCCCGGAGCAGGTCCAGCAAGTGATCTACGGGCAGGTGCTACAGGCGGGGCAGGGCCAGATCCCCTCCCGGCAGGCGCAGATCAAGGCGCGGATCCCGCGCGAGGTGCCCTCGGAGACGATCAACAAGGTCTGCGCCTCCGGCATGCGCGCGATCGGGCTTGCCGATCAGGCGATCCGCGCCGGCGACCTCGAGCTGGGGGTGACCGGCGGGATGGAGTCGATGTCGAATGCGCCCTATCTGCTGCCGGGCGCCCGCTTCGGCTTCCGCATGGGTGACAAGCCGACCGTCGACGCTATGACTCACGACGGGCTCACCAATCCGTTCACCGACAAGCAGATGATCAACGAGGCGAGCGAGGTCTCGAACGAGCTCGAGATCACCCGCCCCGACATGGACCGCTGGGCGGCGCGCTCGCATCAGCTCGCGGCCAAGGCCACCGACGAGGGCCGCCTCGCCGAGGAGATCGTCTCGGTGAAGGTGCGCAGCCGCAAGGCCGAGAACGTGATCGAGGCCGACGAGGCTATCCGGCCGGACTCGACGGTGGAGACGCTCGCCAAGCTGCCGGCGGTCGGCGGCGACGACGCCACCCACACGGCCGGCAACTCCCCCGGCGTCAACGACGGCGCCGCGGCAGTGATCGTCGCCTCGCAAGAGTGGGCGCGGGCGAACGGCCGCACGCCGCTGGCCACGGTGCTCGCCTACGGCACCGTCGCCGACGATTTCCCATATCTGGCGAGGACCCCCGCGCGGGCCGCCGAGCAGGCGCTCGACAAGCTCGGCAAATCCGCCGACAAGATCGACCTCTGGGAGATCAACGAGGCCTTCGCCTCGGTGGCGCTCAACTCCCTGCGCATGCTCGGGGTCGACGAGGAGAACGTGAACGTCAACGGCGGCGCGATCGCCCTCGGGCACCCGATCGGCGCCTCCGGCGGCCGAATCGTCGGGGCGCTGGTGCACGAGCTCCGCCGGAGAGGCGGCGGACTCGGCTGCGCCGCGATCTGCAGCGGGGGCGGCCAGGGCGACGCGATCATCCTCGAGGTGAACGGGTCCTAGGGCCGTGCCGCGAGCCGCGGCCTTCTTCGATCTCGACCGGACCCTGATCGCGGGCTCCTCGGGGCTGCCGTGGGCGCGCGCGGCGACCAAGGCGGGCCTGGTCAGCCGCGGCCAGATGTGGCGCTGGGGCATGGACGCGCTGCGCTTTCGGCTTCGTGGCTCCACCGACGAGGCGACCGAGAGGCTGCTGGGGGAGATCAAGCAGGTCTTCCGCGGCACCTCCGTCCGCCAGATCGCGAGGATGGCGCCCGAGGTGCTGGTCGGCGTGCTGCCGCGGATCTACCCCGAGATGCTCGAGGAGGTTTATTCGCATCAGGACGCCGGCCGGCCGACCTTCATCGTCAGCGCCGCCGGTGACGAGCTGGTCCAGCTGCTCGCCCGCATCCTCTACATGGACGGTGGCATCGGCACCGCGTACGAGGTCGGCGAGGACGGCCTGTTCACCGGCGAGCTCGGCGGCATGTTCATGTACGGCGAGGGCAAGGTCGAGGCGATGCGGCGCTTCGCCGCAGAGCATGAGATCGACCTCGAGGGGTCCTACGCCTACTCCGACTCCGTCTCGGACCTGCCGATGCTGCGGGCGGTCGGCAACCCCGTGGTGGTCAATCCGGACGAGGAGCTGGGGCGGATCGCTCGCGAGCAGGGCTGGCGGGTGATGCGGTTCGAGAAGCTCGGTCGGCGGCTCGCGATCGCCGGGTTCACCCTCATGCTCGCCGTCGCGGGCCTGCTCGGGCGTCATAGGATCAGCGCGTGGACGGGGCCGACCTCGCGTTCGCGGGCATTGCGCGCCAAGCGCAGCTGATCCGCGACCGCGAGGTCTCCTCCCGCGAGCTGGTCGAGCTCTACCTGGGTCGGATCGAGCGTCTGGACCCCCGCCTGAATGCGTTTCGCACCGTATTCGCCGAGCAGTCGCTGGCGGCCGCCGACGCCGCCGACGGGCGCCGAGACGGTGGGGCGCAGGCGCCGATGCTCGGGGTGCCGATCGCGATCAAGGACGAGCTCGCCGAGCTCGCGGGCGATGTGACCAGGGTCGGGACCGACGCCTTCGACGAGGTCGCGACCACCGACTCGGAGATGGTCCGCCGCCTGCGCGACGCCGGCGCCGTGATCGTCGGCAAGACGAACCTGCCCGAGCTCGCGATCTGCGGCTTTACCGAGTCGAAGACGTTCGGCGTTACCCGCAACCCGTGGGAGCCGGGACGCACGCCGGGCGGGTCCAGCGGTGGCAGCGCGGCCGCGGTCGCCGCCGGCCTCGTCGCCGGCGCGTCGGGCTCCGACGGCGCCGGCTCGATCCGGATCCCGGCCGCGCTCTGCGGGCTGTTTGGTCTCAAGCCCCAGCGCGACCGGGTGCCCCTGGGACCGCCAGGCGACGGCGTTGTGCAGCACTGGCACGGGTTGTCCGTCAACGGATGCCTTACCCGGAGCGTCGCCGACACCGCGCTTTGGCTCGATGTCACCGCCCCGCGGGCGCCGGGCGGCGGCTCCTACGCCGAGGCGGCTGCGACGGGGCCGGGTCGGCTACGCATCGGCGTCTCTGTGAAGGCGCCCTGGCTCGCCGTCCCGCCGATCCTCGACCAAGAGATGGTGGTTGCGGTCCACACCGCCGCCGAGCTGCTCGCCGCGCTCGGTCATCGCGTGGACGGCGTCGAGCCGCGCTACGGAATGCTCGGCAACCGCGTAACCGCGCGTTATCTCGATGGGATCCGCGAGGACGTCGATGCGGTGCCTCATCCCGAACGCCTCGAGCGCCGCACCCGCGGCTTTGCGAGGCTCGGCAGGCTGGTCGCCCCGCCGTGGCTTGCCAGGCGGGCGGTCGGGGGCGAGGCTGCCGACGCCGCACGGGTGTTCGCCGTGTTTGAGTCCTGCGACGTGCTGTTGACGCCCACGGTGTCCACGCCTCCGGTCGAGGTCGGGTTTTGGGAGCGAGCCGGCGCCCTGCGGACCCTGCTCGGAATGACCCGCCGCTATCCCTTCACCGTTGCCTGGAATCACCTCGGCAATCCGGCGGCCTCGGTTCCGATCGGCACGACGAGCACGGGCCTCCCCCTCGGCGTGCAGCTTGTCGGACCGGCCGACGCCGAGCCGACGCTGCTCTCCCTCGCCGCCCAGATCGAGGCCGAGCGCCCGTGGGCCGACCGGCGCCCGCCCGTTTCCTGAGCCCGCCGCCCTAGACTTCAACGGATGGCGATCGAGCCCGAAGCACGGCGCCGTGCGCATCAGTGGAGGCAGGAGGTCTACGCGACCCAGCGCGAGCGCGAGGCGCCCTTCTCGACCATCTCCGGACACCCGATCGAGCCCCTCTACACCGACGAGGACCTGGTTGGTTTCGATCACGCGGAGCGCCTCGGCTACCCCGGCGAGCACCCCTTCACCCGCGGAATCCATCCGTCGATGTACCGGGGACGGCTGTGGACGATGCGCCAGTTCGCCGGCTTCGGTACCGCCGAGGAGACCAACGAGCGCTTTCGCTACCTGCTCGAGCATGGCCAGATGGGGCTCTCGACCGCCTTTGACATGCCGACCCTGATGGGCCTGGACTCCGACCATCAACGCAGCCTTGGCGAGGTCGGGGTCGAGGGAGTGGCGATCGACACCGTCGACGACATGGAGACACTGTTCAGCGGCATCCCGCTCGATCAGGTCACGGTCTCGATGACGATCAACGCCCCGGCCGCGATCCTGCTCGCCTTCTACGTGGTCGCCGCCGAGGAGAACGGAATCGCCCCCGAGAAGCTCGGCGGCACGATCCAGACCGACATCCTGAAGGAGTACATCGCCCAGAAGGAGTGGTGCTTTCCGATCGAGCCGGCGATGCGCCTGGTCACCGACATGGTCGAATGGTGCGCGGCCGAGATGCCGCGCTGGCACCCGATCTCGATCTCCGGCTATCACATCCGCGAGGCTGGCTCGACCGCGGCCCAGGAGCTCGCGTTCACGCTCAAGGACGGCTTCACCTACGTCGAGCGCGCGATCGAGCGTGGGTTGGCGGTCGACGACTTCGCGCCGCGGCTTTCGTTCTTCTTCAACGCCCACATCGACTTCTTCGAGGAGATCGCCAAGTACCGTGCCGCGCGGCGGATCTGGGCCCGCGAGCTCCGTGACACCTACGGCGCCCGCGAAGAGCGCTCGCAGATGATGCGCTTCCACACCCAGACCGCCGGGGTCTCGCTGACCGCCCAGCAGCCGCTGGTCAACATCGTGCGGACGACGATCGAGGCGCTCGCCGGCGTCCTTGGCGGGACCCAGTCGCTGCACACCAACTCCTTCGACGAGGCGCTGGCGCTGCCCACCGCCGAAGCGGTGCGGATCGCCCTGCGCACCCAGCAGGTGATCGCGCACGAGTCCGGGGTCACCAGCACCGCCGACCCGCTCGGTGGCTCCTACTTCGTCGAGCGGCTGACCGACGAGCTCGAGGCGGCCGCCTACGACTACTTCGAGCGCATCGACGAGCTCGGCGGCATGGTCGAGGCGATCAAGACCGGCTTCCCTCAGCGCGAGATCGCCGATGCCGCGTTCACCTACCAGCGCGAAGTCGATTCGAAGCAGCGGATCGTCGTCGGGGTCAACGACTACCGGGTCGCCGACGACGAGCTGACCGAGATCCACCGCCCGGACCCCGCGGCCGAGCGCCGCCAGCGCGAGCGCCTCGAGCGGACCAAGGCCGCGCGCGACTCCGGCGCCGTAGAAGCCGCCCTCGGCGCGCTTCGCGAGCGGGCCGCCTCGGGCGCCAACCTGATGCCGTCGATGATCGAGGCCGCCCGCGCCCGCGCCGCCGAGGGCGAGATGGTCGCGGCCCTGCAGGAGGTCTTCGGCACCTATACCGAGCAGCCTCAGTTCTAGGCCGCCGATCGGCCCTACCTCCACGCCGGTCGGCCTCGGTTCTGGTTACGCTCAGCCGCGGCAATGACGGGCGCGGAGGGAGAGCTGATCCTCGTCGCCGATGACGACGCCGACGTTCGCGAACTGGTCGTCTTCCGCCTCGAGCGCGCCGGCTATCGGGTGGTCACCGCCGCCGACGGAGAGGAGGCGGTTGAGGTGGCGCTCGAGCGCAGGCCCGATGTCTGCGTGATCGACGTGATGATGCCGAAGCTCGACGGCTACGAGGTGACAGAGCGGCTGCGCGCGGCGCCGGCGCTGGCAGCGGTGCCGATCGTGCTGCTGACCGCGAGCGTCCAGGAGGCCGCCGTCAACCGCGGCTTCGACGCCGGCGCCAGCGACTACATCAAAAAGCCGTTCTCCCCCGGGGAGCTGCTCGAACGGATCGCGGCTGTGCTCGACCGCGCCTAGCTCGTCTAGGCTGCGGGACGATGAACGATGGCCACAAGATCCGCGTGGTGGTCGCCAAGCCGGGTCTCGATGGGCACGATCGCGGGGCGAAGATCATCGCCCGGGCACTGCGCGACGCGGGCATGGAGGTGATCTACACGGGCCTGCACCAGACGCCCGAGCAGATCGCCGCCACCGTGATCCAGGAGGATGCCGACGCGGTCGGGCTCTCGATCCTCTCGGGCGCCCACATGACCCTGGTGCCGAGGGTGGTCGAGCTGCTGCGCGACCAGGACGCGGGCGATGTCGTGGTCACGGTCGGGGGCACGATCCCCGCCGATGACGTCGGCGAGCTGAAGCAGCTCGGGGTGGCCGAGGTGTTCACCCCGGGGGCCCCGACCGACTCGATCGTCGACTTCATCCGCGGCGCCGTCGCCCAGCCCAGCGCGTGAGCAGCCGTTGGCGGGGACCCGATTGACTCGTCAGTCAAATCGGTAACATGCCCGCCGCTCATTCCTAAGGAGGCCTCGACTTGAAGATTTGCTGTCTCGTCAAGGAGGTTCCGGACGCCGCGGTGCAGAAGCGGATCGACCCCGCGACCAAGCGGCTCGACCGCTCCGGCGAGAAGAACCTCAACCCGTTCGACACCCATGGCATCGAGGCTGCGATGCAGATCCGCGAGGGCGACGCGGTCCAGGTGGACGAGATAATCGCCGTCACCATGGGCCCCGAGAGCGCGGTGCGGGCGCTGCACAAGGCGGTCGCGCTCGGCGCTGACCGCTCGGTCCACCTGACCGACGCGGCACTCGAGGGCTGCGATGTCTGCGCGACCGGTTACGCGCTCGCCAAGGTGCTCGAGCCCGAGCAGCCCGACCTCGTGCTGCTCGGCCAGCAGTCCGACGACGGCGAGTGCTACACGATCGGCGCCGTCGTCGCCGACCACCTGAAGATGCCCTCGCTGACGCAGGTGATCAAGATCGAGGTCGAGGACGGAAAGCTCGTCTGCGAGCGTCAGGCCGAGTACGGCTACGACACGGTCGAGGTTGACCTCCCGGCGGTGATCTCGGTCGGCGACGCGATCAACGAGCCCCGCTACCCGTCGCTGAAGGCGATCATGGGGGCGAAGAAGAAGCCGCTCGACACCAAGGCCACCGGCGAGGTCGGAATCGAGGCCGACCAGGTCGGGGAGAGCGGCTCGAAGACGCAGGTGCTCGAGATCAACCCGCCGCCGACCAAGGAGGCCGGCGAGGTGTTCGAGGACGAGGACACGAACGAGACGGTCTCGAGGATCGTCGCGTGGATGGACGAAAGGAAGCTTCTCTGATGGCCGGCATTCTGGTCTACGCCCTCCACGACGACGAGGGCAAGTTCAACAACAACTCACTCGGGGCGATCTCGGAGGCGGCGAAGCTCGCCGGCGAGCTCGGCTCCGAGGCGGCTGTGGTGGTCGTCGGCGACGTCGCCGACGATGCCTGTGCGGGGCTCGGCGCCTACGGCGCGAAGAAGGTCTATCGAGCCAAGCAGGTCCCGGAGGGCCTCGCGCAGCCGATCGTCGACGTGATGGCAAAGGTGATCGCCGACGAGGGCCATTCCTATGCGCTGTTCGGCGGCGGGCTGTTGGGCTTCGAGATCGGCGCCGGGCTGACCGCACGCCTGAACGCCGGCGTGACGATGGAGGTGACCGCGGTCAAGGCCGCCGACGGCAAGCTGGTCGCCGAGCGTCCCGTGCTCCAGGACTCGGCCATCGTCGACGTCGGCTACGTCTCGGAGCCCGGGATCATCATCGGCCGGCTGAACGCGTTCAACGTCTCAGAGCCCGGGGAGGGGCGGGCCGAGGTCGTCGACGTCGAGGTCGAGCTCTCGGAATGGTCGAGCAGGGCGCGCATGCGTCAGCGCGGCGAGCAGCGGGGCGCCGATGTCAACATCGAGGATGCCGACGTCCTCGTCGGGGGCGGACGCGGCCTGGGCGAGAAGGACAACTTCAAGCTCGCCGAGGAGCTCGCCGAGGCGCTCGGCGGCGCGGTCGCCGCCACCCGCGCCGTCGTCGACGCGGGCTGGTACCCGTACGCCGCCCAAATCGGCCAGACGGGCAAGACCGTGGCGCCGAAGCTCTACTTGGCGGCGGGAATCTCGGGCGCGATCCAGCACAAGGTCGGGATGCAGAGCTCCGAGAACATCCTCGCCGTCAACAAGGACCCGAACGCACCGATCTTCGAGTTCTGCGACCTCGGCGTGGTCGGCGATCTGCACAAGATCCTGCCGAAGCTGACCGAGGCGGTGAAGGCGAAGAAGGGCGGCTGAGCGGCGCATGGCACAGGCGCCTCGCCCGGCGGATTACCCACCGCCCTTCGACGACTCCGAGCTGATCGTCCAGCCGACCGATCCGGAGGACGAGCGGATCGAGGTCGGGATCGCGATCGCCGGCGGCGGCCCCGCCGGCCTCGCCTGCGCGAACAGGCTCCTCGACCTGCTCACCGACGAGCCCGAGCTCAGCGAGAAGCTCGGCGAGGTACCCGTGGCGGTGCTCGAGAAGGGCAAGGTCGCGGGCGCGCACGAGCTCTCGGGGGCGAACCTGAAGCCGGCGGCGATGCGGGAATTGTTCCCGGACCTCGAGCCCGAGGACTGGCCGTTCGCCTACCAGGAGGTGACCAAGGACGCCGTCTACCTGCTGACCAAGCGGGCGGCTCTGCCGCTGAAGCCGATGCCGCCCAATTTCCGCAACCACGGCAACTACGTGATCTCGGTCTCGAAGCTGGCCCGCTTCCTCTCCGAGCAGGCGGAGGAGAAGGGGGCATACATCCTCACCGAGACGGTCGCCGACAAGCTGTTGGTCTCCGACCGGATCGTCCGCGGCGTGCGCTCCGGAGACCGCGGCCGCGGCAGGGACGGCGAGCCGCTCGGCAACTTCGAGCCCGGCTCGGACGTGGTCGCGAAGATGACGGTGCTCGCCGAGGGCACGCTCGGGCACCTGACCCAGGCGGCGGTCGATTACTTCGACCTCGAGGGATCGCTTCCGGTGCGCTGGGAGATCGGGGTCAAGGAGGTCTGGGAGGTCACCGAGCCGCTCGACCGGGTGATCCATACGATGGGCTGGCCGCTTCGAAAGCGCGCCAAGTGGAACGAGTTCGGCGGCAGCTTCATCTACCCGATGGGGGAGGACAAGCTCTGCCTCGGGCTCGTGATCGGGCTCGACTACACCGACTCGACCCTCTCCTGCCACGACCTCCTCCAGGAGCTGAAGACCCACCCCTTCGTGAAGAAGCTGCTCACCGGCGGCAAGCGCGTCGCATGGGGCGCAAAGACGATCCCCTCCGGCGGCTACTTCGCGATGCCCCGCAGCCTCGCCGTCCCTGGGATGGCGATCGCCGGGGACGGAGCCAGCATGGTCAACATCCCGACGCTCAAGGGTGTCCACTACGCGATCCGCGCCGGCATCTACGCGGCCGAGGCGATCGTCGAGGCATTGAGGCGGGACTCGCTCAGCCTCGATGCCTACGACGAGCGGGTGCGCAACTCGGAGATCGGCAACGACCTGTTCGAGTCGCGCAACATGCGCCAGCCGTTCTCGAAGGGGTTCTTCGTCGGCGGCGCGGTCGCCAGCGCGATGACGATCACCAAGGGCCTCTTCCCCGGCGGCAAGTGGAAGTACGAGCCCGATACCGAGATCGAGATGGCTGACGGCGGCGCCTCGGCCCGATATCCGGACCCCGACAACGAGCTCACCTTCAACAAGCTCGACTCGGTCTTCCTCTCCGGCAACGCGACCCGAGACGACGCCCCCAATCACATCCAAATCCAGAGCCACGTCCCGCGCGAGCTGGCGAAGTCATGGGTCAACCTCTGCCCGGCACAGGTCTACGAGATCCCCGAGGATCAGCTCGACAACGGCGCCCCCGAGGTCGATGTCCACGTCACCGCCTCCAACTGCGTCCAGTGCGGCGCGATCAACGCCAAGGGCGGTCGCTTGACGATGCCCGAGGGCGGCGACGGCCCCCTGTACCAGGAGACCTGAGCGCCACGGCCTCGGCCGAACTCGAGATCCGGCTGCGCGACGGCTCGAGCGTCGTCGTGCGCCCGATCGGGCCGGACGACAAGGGTGCGCTCGACGACGCCTTCGCCCGGCTCAGCGAGCGGTCGCGATACCAGCGCTTTCTGAGCTCGATCCGAGAGCTCACCGAATCGCAGCTGCGCTACCTGACCGAGGTCGACCATCACGACCACGAGGCGCTGATCGCCTTCGACCCCGAGACCGGTGCCGGCGTCGGGGTCGGTCGCTTCGTGCGCCTCGACGACGGCGTCAGCGCCGAGGCGGCTGTGACCGTGGTCGACGGCTGGCAGGGCCGGGGGCTGGGCACGGCGCTCACCCAGCTGCTCGCCGAGCGCGCCCGCGGCGAGGGGATCGACCGCTTCCGGGCGTATCTGCTCGCCACCAACGAGCAGATGCACGACGTGCTCGCATCGCTCGGCCCGGCGAAGGTGATCTCGCGCGACGCGGGCACGGTCGAGGTCGAGGTCGCGATCCCGAAGCGCGGCATCGGCCAGCACATGGCGGGCGTCCTGCGAGTGGTCGCCGGCGGCACGGTCGAGCTGGCGACGCCCCCGTGGGGGATTCGCCAGGACCGGGCGAGCTCGGAGGACTAGGAGCGCTGGCGCTTTGTGGGTGTATCGACCGGAAAGGCGCCGCGCACTTCGCCCAACGAGATCCGAGAGGCGAGCTAGGAGGCCCGAGCCGTTGCGCCGCGGGCCTCGCGGGCGAACGACGCGATCAACTCGGCGACTCGCTGCGGTTGGTCCAGCGAGACGAACGTCTTTGCATCAGCCACGTGCTCGATCCGCCCGTCGGGGACCATCGCCGCCAGCCGCTCGGCGTCGGCGAGCCGGAAGAAGCGGTCCTCAGGCGCCCAGGCGAAGCGCACCGGGCGCTCGAAGCGCCGCAGTGACTCCGCGGCGGCGAGAGTGTGACGCTTGTGCGCGCCCGCGGTCAGCTTGCGCGCGTCGCGCAGCACTCCGGCGTCGGCGAGTGAGGGGGCGAGCCAGTCGTCGGCCAGCTCAGGTGGGATCGGGTGCTTTGCGAGCAGCCCGTAGGTGGCGCGGCGAACCGCCGCGATCCGGAACGGGGCCGCGAGCACCGTCATTCCCCCCGGCAGGCGGGCGATCGGCGGCATCAGGTTGAACGGAAACGGAGGGAAGCGATCCAGCAGGTCGCAGTTGGTGAGCACCAGCCGCTCGACGCGTTCGGGGTGGCTGGCGGTCAGGATCTGGGAGATCGCGCCACCGGTGTCGTTGCCCACCAGCGTCGCGCGCTCGATCCCGAGCGCGTCGATGAAGGCGACGATCGTCTCCGCCATTCCGGGCGGAGACAGGTCGGCGTCGGGCTCCATCGCGACCCGGTGCGAGCCCATCGGCCAGTCGCACACCAGGCAGCGGAAGTCGCTCGCGAGGCGCTCGGCGACCCCGGTCCAAAGGCGGCCGTCGACGAGCAGCCCGTGGACGAAGATGATCGGCTCGCCGTCGCCGAGATCGCGGTAGGAGATCGTCCCCTGGGGGAGCGCGACGGTCTTCGTTTCGTCTCTGCGTGTCTCGTTCATCGAGCCCTCCTGAGCAGCTCGGGGGTTGCGCACTTACATACAGACAGTAGGTTTGTAACATACATGCAGTCTGAATGCCAACCGGAAGCCAGAAGCGCACCCAGGCCGAGCGCTCCGAGGCGACCCGAGCGGCGCTGCTGAAGGTCGCGCGGCGCTTGTTCGCCGAACGCGGGTACGCGGGCGTCGGCACCGAGGAGATCGTGCGCGAGGCCGGGGTCACGCGCGGCGCCCTATATCACCACTTCGACGGCAAGCGCGACCTGCTGCGGGCCGTCTATGAGCAGCTCGAGAGCGAGATCGCGGAGGATCTCGCCGAGCGCGCCGTGCCCGGGGCGAGCGTGCTCGAGACCCTGCGCTCGGGCGCCGATCGTTTCCTCGAACACTGCCTCGAGCCCGAGGTGCAGCGGATCGCGCTGCTCGACGCCCCGGCGGTGCTGGGGTGGGAGCAGTGGCGGGCGATCGGCGCCCGCTACGGGCTCGGGCTGATCGCGGGCCTGCTCACCGCCGGCATCGAGGCGGGTGAGATCCGCCGGCAACCCGTCGATCCGCTCGCCCACGCGTTGCTCGGGGCCCTGGACGAGGTCGCGATGCTGGTCGCCCGCGCCGAGCACCCACGGGCGGCGCGCGCCGAGGCCGGCGAGACGCTGGCGCTGCTGGTCGAGGCGCTGCGCGCCTGATCGCAACACACCTGAGCCGCCCGCGCAATAGGGTCCGGCGCGGCAGGACCCAAGGCATGGAGGGCTCGATCCGCGTCGCGACCCGAACCCCCGCACCGGTGGCGGTCGTCGTCACGCTGATCGTGAGCCTGCTCGCGGTCGCCATGGCCGCGGGTGCCGGGGTGGCGGTGGCGAAGGAGTCGCCGGTCGCGGTCAAGCTGAAGACGAAGGGCCAGGCCGCTCTGTTCGACGCCGGGAAGCTGAAGGTCCGAGTGCGCTCGGCGACCCGTGGCAAGGTCAGGCTCGACGCCCGCCGGGGGAAGGCGAGGCGGCTGACCGAGAGGCGGACGGTGATCTTCAAGCGCGCCGGCAAGAGACGGGTCGGCCTGAAGCTGACCGCCAAGGGGCGCCGTAGGCTCGGGGCCTGTGGGGAGCAGCGGGTGGTGGTCAGGGCTCGCTACCGGCTTGGTCGCAAGGGCGTGGCGAAGCGCAAACGCACACTCGCCCAGGACCCGGTCCGCTGCGTCGAGAACCTCGACCGCTGCGATCCGATCGACAGCGCGCACTGCCTGCTCCCATACCCGAACAACTACTTCACGGTCGCCGACGGCGCGAGCCCGACCGGGCTGCGGCTGAATCTGAGCAGCGAGTCGATGCCGACGAACCTGAACGGAACGCCGGCCTTCGACCCGGCGCTCAACCGCAACGACGGCTTCTCGCCAACCAATGTGATCCTGGCCAGGGTGCCGGGCATCGAGACGCCGCAGGCGCTGCGGGCCAACGGCCTCGTGCCGCAGATGGACATCGGCGCCTACGCGGATCCCGACCAGCGGGTCGTGTTGATCAACGCTGCGACCGGCGAGCGACAGCCGATCTGGACCGAGGTCGACATGGTGCCCGGAACCCCCAACCCTCACGACGGCAACCAGGTCCAGGGGACGGACGACGACCGCATGTTGATGATCCACCCCGCGGTGGCGCTGGATTACGGCACCCGTTACCTCGTCGCCCTGCGCGACCTGCACGACCTGGGCGGTCAGCCACTGGAGCCGAATCCGGTGTTCGAGGCCTACCGCAAGGGCCGCAAGACCGGGATCGAGGCGATCGATGCCCGCCTGCCGGCGATGAAGCGGATCTTCGACGAGCTTCAGGCCGCCGGGATCGCGCGCGAGAGCCTCTATCTCGCCTGGGACTTCACCGTCGCCAGCGAACGCAACCTGACCGGCGGCCTGGTCGCGATGCGCGACGATGCCTTCGCCCAGCTCTCCGAGAGCGAGCTCGACGACGGCGGGGACGTCGATGGCCGCGCTTCGGAGATCACCATCGACGAGCAGATCGAGTACGCGCTCTGCGATTCCGACGGGACGCCGCAGTGCGAGCTCGACGTGCCCGCCGGCGAGACCCCGCAGTCGGACTACGTGTTCAAGAAGGTCACCGGGGAGATCGAGGTGCCGTGTTACATGGACGCACCCGGCCCCGAGTACAACCCGATCGACCCGAGCACGCCCTGCGCCTCGGGCTCCCGGCTTCACTTCGAACCCGGCGCGCAGACGCCGAGCCAGCCGCGTGATGGAAGCGGCCCGGTGACCTGGAGGGCGCCGTTCACCTGCGTCATCCCCCGCTCCGCCCGTGGGGCCCCGACGATGGCAACCGGCAAGCCCGGCGTGGTCTTCGGCCACGGCCTGTTCCAGAACCACCGCGTGGTCGAGCAGCTGGGGCTGTTTCCGGCGGCGCTCGAGGGCGTCGCCTGCGGCACCGACTGGATCGGGCTCTCGGCGATCGACCCGGTCTCCGGCGACCTGCTCCCGCACGGCGACCTGCTCGGCCACCTGGCGAACATGATCGCGGCCAAGCAGGACCTGTCGCTGTTCGCGGCGTTGCCCGATCGCAGCCAGCAGGGGTACGTGAACACGCTCTACCTCGCCCGGGCGATGGCGCATCCGGGCGGCTTCGCCGAGCAGCCCGAGTTCGCCGACGGAGGGGCCTCCGCGCTCGGCATCGATCCCGACGACGTGACCGCCGACCTCGCCTACTACGGGGTTTCGCTCGGCGGCATCCACGGGGCGGCTACGACCTCGGTCGCGCCCGACTGGAGCCGGGCCGTGCTCGGCGTCCCGGGGATCGGCTTCACCACCCTGCTCACCCGCTCGACCCAGTTCAATCGGTTCTTGCCGTTGATCTACGACGCGTACCCGGATCCGCTCGCACGCCAGCTCGGGACCTCGATTCTGCAGCTCTATTGGGATCGCGGCGAGCCCAGCGCCTATGCGCACGGGATCCTCGACGGCCGCTACGGCACCCCCGAGCACCAGGTGATGATCCACGAGGCGTTCGGGGACCACCAGGTCGCCAACGTGCAAACCGAGACCCTCGCCAGGACGCTGGGCGCCGAGGTGCGGGTGCCGACGGTCGCCGGGGGCCGTCCGGAGTCACGCCCGTACCTGTTCTCGTCCGTGGCCGAGCCGTTCTACGCGCCAGGCCAGGAGCTGGTCGAATCGGCAGCGTTCAACCGGCCCGGCGGGCTGGCCATGGACGCCGCCGACGCGGTCGCGTTCACGATCGACACCGGCCCGCTCCGCTCCCAGGGCGGACGTACGGTCGGCACGCTCCCGAACCCCGACTGGAACATCGCCCCGGTCGACGCCGGCCCGAGCGCCGCGGACGACGGGCTCGACCCGCACGAGTCGGCGGCGACGAGCCCGGCGGCGCAGCAGAGCGCGATGCCGTTCCTGCTCGGCCAGGGCGTCTACGACCCCTGCGTCGACGGTGCTCCGGGTCCGGCCGAGATGCCGCCCTGGACGGTGCCCTACTCCGGCACTCCGTCGCCGTGCTCCGCGCCGCCCCTGCACGAGCCTGGACAGGGCGAGTGAAAGCCGCGGGTCCGCTACCCCTCGGCAGAGCGGGGGACGATCAGCACCGGGCAGCCGGCCCTCCTCATCAGCTCCGCCGAGACCCCACCGATCAAGACCTGGCGGACCGGTCCGTAGCCCCTCGAGCCGACGACCAGCAGGTCGAACTCGCGCGAGCGGGTCGCGAGCACGGTGGCCGGATCGCCCTCGCCCTCGGCGACGGTGATCGTCTCCACCGACGCCCCCAGGTCCGCGGCTAGGGCGGTGGCGACCTCGCGCGCATGCCCGGCCTCGTTGCGGCCGTCGTAGCCGACCGCGATCGTCGCGATCTCGAGCCGCTCGCGCGCGGCGAACCCGCTCGGGGCCACCAACACGGCACAGCGGGGACCGTCATGCAGTACGCGCTCGCCGACGCTGCCCGGGAGCACCCGGCCGAGTCCCTCGCGGTGTGTCGAGCCGAGCACGATCACGTCCGCGCGCTCGCGCTCGGCGAACTCGGTCAGTACCAGCGGTGCCGGGGCGCCGCCGAACGTGCGCAGCGCGAACGGCGTCTCGCCGAGGATCCCGCGGGCGGAGGCGGAGAGCCGCTCTTCGGCCTCGGCAACCGCGCGCTCGTAGGCGTCGGCCGGCGTCGCCAGCGGGTCGTACTCGAGCGCCGCGACGAGGACCAGCTCGGCGCCCTCGATCGCGGCCAGGCCGCGCGCCAGCGCCAGCGCGTCGCGGCCGCCCTCGCTGCCGTCGTAGCCGATCAGAATTCGTCGATACATCGAGCGCCAGATTATGGTGCCGGCCCGCCGAAGGCCCGCACCGTGCGCCGCTAGACTCGGATGCGATGAAGACCGGGATCCACCCCGAGTACCAGCTCGCGCACGTGCGCTGCTCGTGCGGCAACGAGTTCTACACCCGCTCGACCAAGCCCGAGCTCCACGTCGAGATCTGCTCCGCCTGCCATCCCTTCTACACCGGGAAGCAGAAGCTGGTCGACACCGGCGGACGGGTGGAGCGATTCAAGCGTAGGGCGGCCCGCAGCAAGCGCCGCTAGCCGGTGCCGTGAGCACCCACGGCTCGGAGGGCACCGCGGTCGACCGCACGCGGATGCCGGACGGGATGCCGGTCGCCTCACGCGACGCGCCGGTCGGCGGTCAGGCGGTGCTCGAGGGCGTGATGATGCGCGGCGTCTCGACCTGGGCGGTCGCGGTGCGCAAGCCGGAGGGCGAGATCGAGGTCACCTCCGAGCCGCTCGTCTCGTGGGCGAAGCGCCACCGGATCCTGCGCTTGCCGGTGGTCCGCGGCGTGGTCGCCCTCGGCGAGTCGTTGAAGATCGGCTTCCGCGCCCTCGCGATCTCCGCCAACGCGCAGCTCGAGGAGGACGACGAGGGCCAGAAACAGGAGATCGGCGGCTGGATGTGGGGGGTGACGATCGCGCTCTCGATGGCGCTCGCAATCGGGCTCTTCTTCGTCGTCCCGGTCGGCGCCACCAGCCTGTTCAAGGACGAGCTCGGCTCGGCGTTCCTGTTCTGGCTCGTCGAGGGCATTTTGCGCACGGCGATCTTCATCGGCTACATCGTCGCGATCAGCCGCCTGCCCGACCTGCGGCGCGTATTCGAGTACCACGGCGCCGAGCACAAGACGATCTCCTGCTATGAGGCGGGCGACCGGCTCCTACCGGCGCGGGCGGAGATCTACTCGCGCCTGCACCCGCGATGCGGGACCAGCTTCCTGCTGATCGTGATGGTGCTCGCGATCTTCGTCTTCGCCCCGATCGGGCTCCCCGAGTGGTACTGGCTCGTGCTCTCTCGGATCCTCGGCATCCCACTACTCGCCGGCCTCTCCTACGAGGTGATCAAGTGGGCGGGCCGTAATCGCGGCAAGCGCTGGGTCTGGGCGCTGATCTGGCCCGGGCTGATGCTCCAGAACCTGACCACGCGCGAGCCCCACCGCGACCAGCTTGCGGTCGCGATCGCTGCGCTCGAGGCCGTGCTCGCGGTCGAGAGCCCCCCCGATGAGTCCGCACGCGACGCCGATGCGATCGAGATCGTCGCCTAGTTGTCGGCGCCCCTCAGGCGGCCGGCTCGACCACCACCGGGACCCGCTGGACCTGGTTGTTGGCGTAGCCGCCGAGGTTCCACGGCGCCCGCAGCGGTTGCACGTTGCCGGCGCTGTCGGTCGCCCGGCAGCAGAGCTCGTAGACACCCGTCCCTGGAGGCTCCCACACCCATTGCCAGGATCGCCACGCCCAGGCCGACGGCTGCGGGCCGAGCCGCGCCTCGCCCCAACCGGCGCCGCCGTCGGCGCTCACCTCGACCCGCTCGATCGGCCCGAAGCCCGACCAGGCGCGCCCCTGGACCGTGCACGGGCGGAGCTCGAGCATGCGTTCGCGGGTGGCGAAGTCCGGGATCCCGGGCGGCGCCATCAGCGAGCGCGGCATCATCCGCGAGACCGGCACGCCCGGCTCGTCGGGCGTCTGGCGCAGGCGGTAGCCGCGTGCCTGCTGATAGCCCTCGAACGGCCGGTCGAGGACGATGATCCGCTCGAGCCACTTGACGCTCGCCATCCCGTACCAGCCGGGGACCACGAGCCGGAGCGGAAAGCCGTGCTGGGGCGGCAGCGGCCGACCGTTCATCGCGTAGGCGAGCAGCACCTCCTCCCGCGTCGCCTCGGCGAGCGGCAAGCTGCGCTCGAATTGCTGCTGCCGGCCTCCCTCCACCCCGCGGTCGAGCCCGCGGAAGAGCACCTCGACCCCACAGCCGTCGACGCCGGCCTCGTCGAGCAGGCCGCGGAGAGGGGTGCCGGTCCACTCGGCGGTGCCCACCGCCTCGAGCAGCCACGGCTGGCTCACGGGTCGCGGCGAGAGCTGGGCGCGACCGTTCCCGGCACACTCGAGCGTCACCGCGAGCGTCACCTCGGGGCGCGCTCGGAGCTCCTCGAGCGAGAGCGAGAGCTCGTTCGCGACGCTGCCGCCGATCCTCAGCCGCCAGCTCTCCCCGTCGACGACCGGAATGTCGTAGTGGACGAGCAGGTAGTGGAGGCCGGCCGGCGTCAGGTCGTACGACAGCGCCTCGAGCGGAAAACCGTGATTGCGCGTCGCCAGTCGCAGCTCGGCGGGCGTGATCTGCTCCGACGTCTCGACGCCAGGCAGCTCGGTGCGGGTCCGGGTCTCGTCGGTGGCCGTGAGGCGATTCTCGCATGCCCATGGGGGAGATGTGGGCGCCGGGGCGCCGAAAACTCGGCCATTGCGCACGGCTGGGGTGGAGGTGGCGGCGGTAGCCTCAACGCATGATCGAGAAGCTCGTAGAGCAGGTCGAGGAGCGCTTCGCCGAGCTCGAGCGCCTGATGTCCGATCCCGACGTGATCGGCGACCGCGAGCGCTACGCCGAGGTCGGCCGCGAGTACCGCGAGCTCGAGCCGGCGCGCGAGCTGGCGGCTCGGTGGCGGCAGCTCCGGGGCGACCTCGAGGGCGCACGCGAGTTGCTCGCCGAGGACGGCGGCGACGACGAGGAGCTTCGCCGCCTCGTTGCGGACGCGCCGGAGAGGTTGCGTGAGCTCGAGGACGAGGTCCGCCTGGCGATGGTCGAGCGCGATCCCAATGACGAAAAGAACGTGATCATCGAGATTCGTGCCGGCGCCGGCGGGGACGAGGCGGGGCTGTTCGCGGGTGATCTGTTCAAGATGCTCACCCGCTACGCCGAGGAGCGCGGCTTCGCCACCGAGGTGCTCTCCCAGTCGGCGGCCGAGGTCGGCGGGTTCAAGGAGGTCACCTTCGAGATTCGCGGCCAGGGCGCCTACTCGGTGTTCAAGTTCGAGGGCGGTACCCACCGCGTCCAGCGGGTGCCGAAGACCGAGTCCCAGGGCCGCATCCACACCTCGACCGCGACCGTTGCGGTGCTTCCGGAGGCCGAGGAGGTGGAGGTGGAGATCGCCCCCGAGGACCTTCAGGTCGACGTCTACCGCTCCTCCGGGCCCGGCGGGCAGTCGGTCAACACCACCGACTCGGCGGTCCGCCTGACCCATAGGCCGAGCGGCATCGTCGTCTCGATGCAGGACGAGAAGTCCCAGTTGCAGAACCGCGACAAGGCGATGCGGGTGATGCGGGCGCGCCTTTACGAGCAAGCCCTGGCGCAGCAGCGAGCCGAGATCGCCGCCGATCGCCGCTCGCAGGTGGGCACCGGCGAGCGCTCGGAGAAGATCCGCACCTACAACTTCCCCCAGGGCCGGGTCACCGACCACCGGATCAAACTCACCGCCCACAACCTCGACGAGGTCCTCACCGGCGATCTGAGCGAGTTCACCTCGGCGCTCGCCGCCGAGGAGAAGCGCGCCCGGCTCGAGGCGCAGACCGAGCTCGCGTGATGGCCGCCGGCGACGAGGGCGATGCCCGTGCGTCCGCGGGCCCGGCGGGCTGAGCGTGCCCGCGGCCACGGCGGCCACCGTTCGTGATGCGCTCGGCGCTGCCGTCGACGCGCTCAAGGCGGCCGGGGTCGAGACGCCGCGGCTGGACGCCGAGCTGCTGCTGGCGGAGGCCACGGGTCGTGACCGTGCGGAGCTGACGGCGGCCCCCGAGGCGGGCGTCGAGCCCGCCGCCGCGCGTCGCTTCGGCGCCATGGTCAGGCGGCGGGTGGCCCGCGAGCCCGTGGCCTACATCCTCGGCCGCAAGGGCTTTCGGCGGATCGAGCTCGCCGTCGATCCGCGAGTGCTGATTCCGCGCCCGGAGACCGAGCTCCTGGTCGAGGTCGCGCTCGAGCTCGCGCCCCGTCGGGCGCTCGACGTCGGCACCGGCTCGGGCGCCGTGGCGCTGGCGGTCGCCGACGAGCTGCCGCAGACCGACGTCGTCGCCACCGACACGTCGCTCGAGGCGCTCGAGGTGGCGAAGGCGAACCGCGACCGGCTCGGACTCGGCGAGCGCGTGCGGCTCGCGCAAGGCCCGATCGCGGCCGACGAGCGCTTCGACCTCCTGCTCGCCAACCTTCCGTACGTCAGCGAGGGGGAGTGGGAGGGGCTGGCGCCCGAGCTGACGCGGTTCGAGCCCCGCCGGGCGTTGGTGGCGGGAGTCGCGGGGCTCGACGCGATCGAGGACCTGCTCGCAGCGTTGGCGACCGGTCGGCTGCGCACGCGGGCGGTTGCGCTCGAGGTCGCCGTCGGTCAGGCTCCGACGGTCGCCCAGCTGGTGCGCCGCGCCGGTTTCGATTCGGTCGAGACGCGCCGCGACCTGGCGGGGATCGAGCGCGTGGTGCTGGGACGGTGATGGCTGACGCTCCGTCCCCAGGGCGAGGAAGGCGTCGATCGTGACGGAGATGATCTCGGTTCCGCGCGACGGCGCCGCGGCTGCGCGGGCGGGGCTTGAGCGCGTCGTCCGCGCCGGCGGCGTTGTGGTGTTTCCCGCCGACGGGGTCTACGGGCTCGCCTGCGATCCGGGTCGGGCGGAGGCGATCGAGCGCATCCACGCGCTCAAGGGCCGCGAGGCGGGCAAGCCCTCGGCGGTGATGTTCTTCGTTCCGCTGGCGATGCGCGAGCTGATCTCGACCCTCGGCCCGCGCACCCGCGACGCGCTCGCGGCGCTGCTCCCGGGCCCGGTGACCCTGGTCGTCGACAACCCTGAGCGCCTCTACCCGCTCGCCTGCGGCGAGGATCCCGGCCGGCTCGGACTGAGGTTGATCGAGGGGCCGCTGGCGGGCGCCGGTGTCGCGGTCTTTCAGACCTCGGCCAACCCCGCCGGCGAGCGGCCGGCGAACCGCCTCGACGCGGTCGCCTCGGCGATCCTCACCGGCGCCGACCTCGCGATCGACGGCGGCGAGCTGTCCGGATCGCCCTCGATGGTCATCGACCTGACCGAGATCGAGGCGGGAGGGGGCTGGGCGGTCCTGCGCCCCGGCGTGCTCAGCTCGAGCGAGCTCGCGCGGCGGCTCGCGCCTTCTCGAGGCCGGTGAAGAACTCGAGCCGCAGCAGTTGACCGTCCACCACCGTGACCAGCGCGATCGCCGCCTGCTCGGCCTCGATCCCGCTGCGCTGGCCGCGGGCACGGATCACGAACTCGGCGATCACCAGGCCCGTATCCGTCCGGCCGGGTGCAGGCGGCGGGCCTCGACCTGCACGGAGTCCATCGCCTCGAGGAACGACTCGAACCAGCGCCGCACGCCGGCGCGCCCGCGGTAGGTGTCGGGTTCGCTCGCGACCTCGCTGGTCGTGACCATCTCGAAGCCCTCGGCGACGAGCGGCAGCACCTCCTCGTAACGATCCGAGTCGAGCAGCCCGAACGCCTCGCTGACCAGTTCGACATCGTCCTGCCCCACCGGTGCAGTATCGGCGCTGCGGCCGGAGGACGCCGCTTTGGGCCGATCGCCGCGGCGTCTGTCAACCTGAATCCGAACGACAGCGAGGAGCCGACTTGACCGACCTGCCCGACGACTTCCAGACCGCGCCCCTGGCCGAGGTGGATCCACAGATCGCCGAGGTGCTACGGCGCGAGCTCGAGCGTCAGCAGGGCACCCTGGAGATGATCGCCTCGGAGAACTTCGTCCCCCAGGCGGTGCTCGACGCGGCGGGTTCCGTGCTCACCAACAAGTACGCCGAGGGCTATCCGGGGCGCCGCTACTACGGCGGCTGCGAGGAGGTCGACGTCGCCGAGCAGCTGGCGATCGACCGGGCGCTGGAGCTGTTCGGCGCCGAGCACGCGAACGTGCAGCCACACGCGGGCGCGCAGGCGAACAACGCGGCCTACATGGCTTTCCTCGAGCCCGGCGACACGATCATGGGCATGGCCCTCGACCACGGCGGCCACCTGACTCATGGGATGAAGCTCAACCTCTCCGGCAAGCTCTACGAGGTCGTCGCCTACCACGTCCGCCGCGACGACTATCGCTGTGACATGGAGGAGGTCGAACGCCTCGCCCACGAGCATCGGCCGAAGGTGATCGTCGCCGGCTGGTCGGCCTATCCGCGCCAGCTCGACTTCGCCGCCTTTCGCGAGATCGCCGACTCGGTCGACGCGAAGCTGATGGTCGACATGGCGCACTTCGCCGGGCTCGTCGCCGCCGACGAGCACCCGAACCCGGTACCGCACGCGGACATCGTCACAACCACGATCCACAAGACGCTCTGCGGGCCCCGCAGCGGAATGATCCTCTGTCGCGAGGAGCTCGCCAAGGACATCGACCGCTCCGTCTTTCCCGGCCAGCAGGGCGGGCCCCTGATGCACATCATCGCCGCCAAGGCGGTGGCGCTCGGGATCGCGCAGTCGGAGCCCTTCCGCGCCCGGCAGCGCCAGACGGTGGCCAACGCGCACGCCTTCGCCGACGGGCTGATCGCCAACGGGGTCGAGGTGCTCACCGGCGGCACCGACGTCCACCTGGTGCTCGTCGATCTCGGGCCGACGGGGCTCGACGGCAAGACCGCCGAGCAGCGCCTGGAGCAGGTCGGGATCACCGTCAACCGCAACGCGATCCCGTTCGACGAGCGCCCGCCGATGAACCCGTCGGGCCTGCGCATCGGGACTCCCGCGCTCACCACCCGCGGGCTCGGCCCGCCCGAGATGCGTGAGATCGCCGAGGTGATCTCGATCGCGCTCTCCGACCGCTTCGAGCCGGAGCGCGAGGCGCTGGGCGAGCGGACCCACTCCTTGATGGAGCGGTATCCGCTCTATCCCCAGCTCTCCGCGACGCCGGTCTAGCTAGCCGACGACGCCGGCCCAGAGACCGGTGTTCGTGAACGTCGCAGTTCCGCCGCCTGCGACGCTGTAGAACAGCGTGAACGTGTACCGGCCCTCGTCGGCGGGAAACACGATCCAGCCACCGCGGGCGAGGTTCACCGCGCCGTCGGGGTCACCTGATCCGGGAGTGCTGATCCGAAGCTGTGGCTCCGAGGATGCGAACTCGATGATCTTGGGCGCCGAGGGGAACAGCTTCGGTTCGAACAGATGCACTTGCGCACGCCTGCCGTTGCCTCCGGGGTCGATCTCACCGGTGCCGCGGGCGTAGATCGCAACCAGTCCGGTTTCGGGGACATTGACCGTAACCGAGGGCCCGCCGAGATCCGTTGCCGCTACCGATGCCGTGGGCAGCGGCCCGGCCTCGCCGTCGACCTTGATCAGGTTGAGCTTCGGTGGTTTGACCGCCTCCGTGTGGATGTCCTTGCCTTTGACGGCCCCCGGGGCGATGTCGTTCGACTTCACCGAGTTCTTGCCCTGCAGGGCGACGGCCGAACCGGTCAGCGCGGCCACCAGCGCGATGAACGCGACCAGCATCGCCGGCGACGGCAACCAACCTCTCCTTTGCTCCATCACGGATACCTCCCTATGTCGGAGCTCGAATTTGCCCCCGCTCGTCCTAACCTAGCGCCGCCGCGTAAGTTTCGCCGAGTGCGGATCCTGCTCGTCACCCAGATGTGGCCGAGCCCCGCGCACCCCGACCTCGGCAGCTTCTTGGTGCCGCTGGCTCGGGAGTTGGAGGAACTCGGAAACGAGGTCGAGGTCGTCGCGATCAGCCGCCGAGGCGGGCCCCGCTCGGAGTATGCCCGCCTGGCCCGCGACGCCGCGGCCAGAGCGCGGCGCGCGCGCCCCGACGTCATCTTCGCGCACTTTCTCTTTCCCACCGGCGCCGCCGGCGCAATCGCGGCAAGAGCCGCTCGGAAGCCGTTGGTGGTCATGGCCCACGGTCAGGACGTCGCCAACCTCGGCCGCGTTCGCGGCGTGACGCTCGCGACCCGTTCGGTGCTGTGCCGGTCGGCCGCGGTGATCGCCAACTCGCAATGGCTTGCCGACCGTCTCGCCGAGCGGATCCCGGCGGCGCGGTCGAAGCTCACGATCGCCGACTGCGGGGTCGACCTGGACGCGTTCGCCCCACGACCTGCCGCCGCGGCACGCCGCGAGCTCGGCTGGGAGGGTGAGGGCCCGGCGTTTTTGTGCGTCGGCTCGCTGATCGAGCGCAAGAACGTCGTTCGGCTCGCCGTCGCGTTCGCGCGCCTCGGCCGGGGCCGGCTCACTTTCGTCGGCGACGGTCCCCTGCGCCCCGAGCTCGAGGGCCGCACCGGGGTGCGGATCACCGGCCGCATCCCGCAGGCCGAGGTCCCGCGCTGGATCGCCGCCTGCGACGTCCTCTGTCAGCCGTCGCAGATCGAGCCCTTCGGCCAAGCGACGCTCGAGGGGATGGCGATGGAGCGAAGCGTCGTCGCCACCACCGTCGGCGGGCCGCCCGAGTTCGTTACCCCGGAAACTGGCGTGCTTGCCGATCCCAACGACACGGCCGGCCTCGCCGCGGCCCTGGAGCGCGCCGCGACGCTGCCGGCGCCCAATCCAGCCGCGCGCAAGGCGGCAGCCGAGCATGACGTCCGCCGCCAGGCCGCGCGCATGGCAGCCGTGCTCGAACGGGCGATCGCCGAGCGGCGCTAAGCCGAGTTCGACACCGTCTGGGCCTCGAGCAAGTCGGGACGGCCGAGCGCCTCGAGCCACACCGCGTTAGCGTCCCGCGTGCGTACGCCTCGCTCCTTGAGTCGCTCGGCGACCCAGGCGGCGCAAGATCTTCCAGGCCCGCCCGAGATGGCGGCCACCCCCTGGTGAGCTTGAGCTTCATCGGTCAGGTGCTCGCCGGGGCCGGTCAATACCTCGGTCATCGTCTCCCCGCCGCGAATGCCGATCGCGGTGATCTCCGGCGTACCATCGCGCCCGCACTCGCGCCAGATTCGCGCGGCCAGCTCGCCGACCGTCATCATGACCGGGTCTGCCGGAGCCGCGAGCCCCTTGCCGGCCGTGGCCAGGAGTGCCGCGTGTGCCGCAAGGCAAGTCGCATGACCCATCGTGATCCAGTAGCGGACCATGCCCGCGTCGGTGATCGTGAGCGGGACCCCGCCGCGGGCTTGGCGCAAGAAAAGCTCCGAGGCGCTGCCGGCGCTGGCGAGCACGTTGACGAAGCGCACCGCGAGTCGCCCGTCCCCGGCGTCGGCGGTGAGCTGCTCCATCAAGCGTTTGGTGCGGGCATAGAGGCTGCCTGCCAGCGCCGCCTTGTCGGTCGAGGCCACGACCACCGTCTGAACCGCGCTTGCCTCAGCGGCTCGCAGCACGTTCCAGCTCCCTCGCAGGTTGGTGTCGACGAACTCCGCCGGGAACCGCTCGGCCCAGTCGACGTGCTTGTACGCGGCGAGGTGAAAGACGACCTCGGGTTTCTCGGCGGCAAGCGTGGACTCGAGTCGCTCCCCATTGCGCACGTCGCCAAGCAGGTGCGAGACGCGTTCGAGGTCGGCGGGATCACGAGCGCGGCGGTCGGTTGCGAGCGACGGCTCGTGCGCGTCCAGGAGCACGATGCGCTCCGGTCGGAAGCCGAGCAAGAAGGTGGCAAGCGCTCGGCCGATCGAGCCGCCGCCCCCTGTGATCAGTACGCGCCGCCCGCCGAAGAGCTGTTCGAGCTCGAGCATCGATGGGACCGGGTCCCGTCGTCGCAGCACCGCCTGCCAGTCGAACCGGTCGCGGGCGCCGAGCGTCGGTTGCCGAGCTAAAGGCGCCGGGTTGTGCTCCGCTGCCAGAGCGGACTCGATCGCCGCGTACCCCTCCTTCATCTCCACCGAGCGAGCCGGGTCGGGCTCGTTGATCTCGGCGACGATGTAGGGGACGAGCTCACCGAGGCGCCTGACGATAGGGTCGAGGTCGAGCTCTCCCGCTCCGTAGGGAAGGCCCTCGCCGAGCAGACCGCGGGCATTCGATACGTGTGCCACCCGGGTCGCCGCGCCGAGCTCGGCGACGTAGCGCTCGAGCGCGAGCTCCTCCGGGCACTCGACCTTAAAGAGCGCCGGATACGCCCTGGCGAACGAACGGAAAAGGGCGGCGTGGGAGGTATCCAGCGTGAACGCGAGCTCCGGAATCCGTCCGCGCCACTCGTTCAGGTCACGCCAGTGACCCCCGACCTGGGAGAGGTAGATACCGCCCGTGCGCATGCGGAGCACCGGGGGGACGTTCTCGATCAGCGGCGTGATGCCCCGACTGGTGCAGGCCTCGACGTAAAAGCGCAGGAAGCGCTCGACCGATTCGCGGTCCACCGGGCCGGCGACTCGAAACTCCGCCGGGTCGAGCGGGATGAACAAATGAATGGTGAGAACCGGCGATCCGATGGCCCGCGCGAACTCGGCGCTCCGTTCGATCCCCGACTCTGCCTCGGTATCGAGCCGATCGACGCGCACGAAAGCGCCACTCGGCCAACTCACCGGGGCCTCGGCTGTGAGCTTCAGGCCTTGCTTGCTGAGACCATCGCATGCCCGAATTGCGCGGCGCAGCGAATCCTCGTCGGCAATGTGATCGCCCGCGAGGCAGAGCTCGAGCCCCTGCGGGGGGCCTCCAGCCAGCCGGTCGGCGATCTGCTCAGGCTCGGGCGCGGCCTTGAGCAGCGGGATGGGGTTGGATCCAGGCGACATACGAGGCGATGCCCTCGGCGAGCGGGCGCGATCGAAAGCCTAGCTCTAGGGCCGTGGGTGCGACCGGGTAGCTGATGTCCTCCCCCTCGGCCAGCTCTCCGGCCCGCGTTTGGATCTCGGACTCCGAGCCGGTCGCCTCGCGCACGAGCTCGGCCGCCTGCCGCAGCGAGGTGGCGACCCCGCTCGCGAGCGTGATCGTCTGGTTCCATCGACCCGCGCTAATGAACGCTTCCAGCGCGGCGACGACATCGTCGACGTAGACGAAGTCTCGCGTGCGGTCGGGATCGCCTTCGATCACGATCGGGGCGCCCTCCAGCGCGCGGGCCGTGAAGGCCGCAATCGCGCCCGTCGCCCCCTCCCAGGCGACCTGACCAGGCCCGTATGCGGAGCTGATGCGCATCACGGTCGCCGGCGCCGGGTGCTCGCGACACACCTGTTCGCCGAGCCACTTGGAGAGGGCATAGACGTCCGGGGGCGGCTCGACAGCGGCCCTCACGGTGGACGGGTACAGCAGTGCCGCACCGTGCTCGAGGCACCCAGCGAGCAGATTCAAGGTCGTGCCCACGTTCTCGCGCACGGCCTGCGCGGGATCGGCCCGGGCACGGGCGGGATCGGGAATTCCTGCGAAGTGAAGGATGGCGTCGCGGCCGGAGATCAGGTCGCGTGCCGCGGGGGCGCCGGCATCGAGCTCGGTTGTGACCAGGTCGGTGGCGTGCACGCGTTTCGCGCCGCGCGGCTTGGCGACGGCGAGGACGTCGTGTCCCGCTTCAGCGAGCAGGGTCGCCGCGCGCCAACCCAAAAAACCGGTCGCGCCTGTGACGACGAGTCTCATCGATCTCGCTGCGGTCCGCGGCCTCGGACCCTCATCCTAGGTAGTCGGCGAGCCGGTGCCTGTAATCGAACGGGGTCACGAAGCGGCATGCCGGCCCTGCGGCCGGCTCGCGGCCCTCGGCCATGGCCGCCACCGCTGCGACCGTCGTCGATTCCGCAGCGACGTTGGCAACCGAAATGCCCCTTTCCGTCGGCGCCGCGCGAAGAATGCGAGCAGCGTCGGAGACGTGCACGACTCCGATCGTTGCCTCCCCGCCGCGATCGAGTGGCAGGGGCGATCCCGATGCGGCCAGGCGACGGAACTTGTCGACCACCGTTTGCGACTCGGGCCGCGAGTGCTCCACCGGGCTCGGGCCGTAGGCGATTCCGAGGCGCAGGATCGCGAGGTCGAATCCGGCCTGCGCGGCATGCATGCGCAACAGCATCTCGGCATAGAGTTTCGACAGGTGGGCGAGATCGCCCTGGGAGCCGTATCCGTGGTCGGGTCCGACGTCGCCGGCCGGCGCCGGTCCGTAGACGCGCAGGGAGCTGGCGAAGACGAGCGCCGTGCCCGCACCGGCTCCCAGCTCCTCGGCTACGACGCGCGGCCCGACGAGGTTCGTCTGCTCCGTGTAATCGGGGTCGGCGAAGGCGAGTGGCCGGCTCGCCTGGGCCGCGAGCAGGTAGACGCGGTCGTGGCCGTCGGAGAGCAGCCGGCGCATCGCATCGCGCTCGCGGATGTCGGCGTTCTCGACCCGGGCGCCGCGGCGTTCGAGGGGCAGGAGCTGATCGCGCTCGGTCGCGTACCAGTTGTCCGCGAGAGTTACCTGGTCGCCCTCGTCGAGGGCCGCCTCGGCGAGAGCCGCGCCGAGATACCCGGCACCGAGGACGAGCAGGGATGCCAAACTAAAGCTGCGTGAGATTGGGTGCCGGGGGCGCCACGTTGCGGGTGTCGACGATCAGCTTCGCGTCACGCCAATGTGGTTCGTCGAGGAAGCGGCGGTGAGCCGTGAGCACGACGACGCAGTCGGCGTCCGCCACGACCGCCGCTGACCACTCGACGCCGCGGTGGCGGGTGCCCTCGAGCTCCACCTCCTGGACCCACGGGTCGCAATAGCGGACGTCGCCGCCGCGTGCGATCAGCTGTCGCATCACCTCGAGGCTCGGGGACTCGCGCGTATCGTGGACGTCGGGCTTGTAGGCCATGCCGAGCAGCAGAAGCCGCGAGCCCTTGATCGGCAGGCCGGAGTCGTTGAGCGCGTCGGCAATCTTCTGCACGACGTAGATCGGCATCTGCGCGTTGATCTCGTGGGCGGCGTCGATGAGCTGCGCCGAGTACCCGTACTCGCGCAGGCGCCAGGCGAGGAAGTGAGGCACGACGGGGATGCAGTCTCCGCCGAGGCCGGGGCCGGGGTAGTGGGACAAAAATCCGAACGGCTTCGTGGCCGCGGCGTCGATCACCTCCCAGACCGAGATTCCGAGCCGGTCGCACATCAATGCCAGCTCATTGGCCAGCGCGATGTTGACCGAGCGAAACGTGTTCTCATGCAGCTTCGCGGTCTCGGCGACCATCGGTCGACTCACCGGAATCACCGTTTCGACGAACTGGCGGAAGAGGAGCTCGGTGCGCTTGAGGCACTCGTCGGTCACGCCCGCGACCAGCTTCGGCGTGTTGCGGAGGTTGTATGTGGCGTTACCGGGATCGACCCGCTCGGGCGCGTAGCCCAAGAAAACGCCCTCTCCCACCACCTTCCCGGTGCGCTCGAGGATCGGCAGCACGATCTCCTCGGTGGTGCCGGGGTAGGTTGTCGACTGCAGCACGACGAGCTGATCTGGGCGCAGATTCTCGGCCACGGCCTCGGCCGCGGAGACGACGTGGGAGATATCGGGCGTGCGGGTCTTCGACAGCGGTGTCGGGACGCAGATCGTCACCGCGTCGAGCTCGGCGACCGCCGAGTAGTCGCTGGTCGCCCGCAGGCGCCCGTCGAGTTCGTCGTACCGTTGTGCCGGCACGTCGATCAGGTACGAGCGACGCTCGCTCACCGCGTCAACCCGGGCTTCGTCGAGGTCGATGCCGACTACGTCGAAGCCGGCCTCCGCTTGGGCGACCGCGAGCGGCAGCCCCGCGTATCCGAGGCCGACGACCCCGAGCGTTGCCTCGCGGGTCGCAATGCGGTCCTCAAAGACCGCGGCCGGTCGCAGAGCCTGGGTCAAGCTGCGGATAGTAGCCCGCCGTGCGCCGTGCCGCCCGAACGGTCCCGCGCGTGCTGTATAACCACCCGCATGTCGTTCACGGATGCCGTGGACGCGCTGGCAAGCAACGAAGCGTTCCTCTGGGGCTTCGTGTGTGCGGCCGCCATCGTGCTCGTGCTGACTCCGCTGGTCGGATGGCTGGCCCCGCGGATCGGCGGACTCGACCTCGGCGACGACCGCCCGCGCATCCACACGCACGCGATCCCCCGCATCGGCGGGATCGCGATCGTGCTCGGGATCATCATCTCGGCCCTCCTCGTCATCGACCTCGAGGGCCCGTATCCGGCGATCCTGATCGGCACCGGGGCGATCGCCGTTGTCGGCGTGGCGGATGACATCTGGGGAATCAGCCCCTGGGCGAAGCTCGCGGCGGTGGTTGCGGTCTCGTTGATCCCCGTGATCGGGGCGGACCTCACTTTCCGCCACATCACCCTGCCGCTGATTGGCGATCACGACGTGGGTTGGATCGGATACCCGCTGACGGTTCTCTGGATCGTCTTGGTCGCGAACCTGATCAACCTAATCGACGGGATGGACTCGCTTGCCGCCGGCATCGTGGCGATCGCGTCCGCGTCTTTCGCGCTCCTCGCGGCATCCTGGGGTCGCGCCGATGCCGCCGTGCTTGCCGGGATCATTTGCGCGGCCACGCTCGCCTTCCTGTGGCACAACTATCACCCGGCGAAGATCTTCATGGGCGATTCCGGGGCGCTCGCGCTGGGGTTCTTGTTAGCGACGGTCTCGGTCGAGGGTGTGCTCAAGACCGCGGCGACGATCGCCCTGGTTGCGCCCATGCTGGTGATCGCCGTGCCCATTCTCGACACCTCATTCGTAGTCCTGAAGCGGTTGAAATACCGGCGTCCGGCCTGGGGCGCCGATCACAACCACTTCTACCATCGCTTCATGCGAATCGGGTACTCGCAGCGCCGAACCGCCGCCTACCTGCACGTCTGGGCAGGGCTGGTCGCCGCCTACGCGCTCCTGCTTCGCTTCCTGCCCCCGCGGCCGGGTGGTGAGATCGATGTCTCCAACGCGGCGATCGCCGCCGCGGGCGCGCTCGCGGTGCTGCTGACCTCGGTCTGGATGGTCTACAACCTTGAGATCATCAAGGCGCGACACCTCGAGGCGCTCGGTCTTCGCCGCTTCGCTCCGCCCGTCGACGGCGCCTCGGAGCTCACCGAGGAGGACGGGGAGGAACCTCTGGAGCGGGCGCTCACCGCTCACCGCTAGAACAGCGATGCGCATCTGGGTGGACATGACGTCCCCGCCCCATCCTCTGGTGCTACGGCCGATCATTGCCTTGCTGCGGGCGTCGGCGCACGAGGTGCTCGTGACCACGCGCCGGTTCGGCCAGACCGAGGCGATGCTTGATCGGCTCGGGATCGCCCACGAGGTCATAGACCGCCACGGGGGAGCCTCGGCCGTGGGGAAGGCCGGCGCCTTGGCGCGCCGCAGCGCGCGGCTCTGTTTCTGGGCGCGCCGGCGACGGTTCGACCTCGCGCTTGCCCACGGCTCGGTCGACCTCGCCGTCGTCTGCGCGATCCTGCGCCTGCCGGCCGTGCAGATGCAGGATTACGAGTTCGCCGGCTTGCAGCGCAGAATCAGCTTCAGAGCCGCGCGCCGGGTGCTGGTCCCGGACGCGATCCCAGTCGATCGGTTGAGTCGGATCGGCGCATCGCCGTCGAACCTCTGCCGCTATCCCGGCCTCAAGGAGGACTACTACCTGTCCGACTTCGAGCCCAACCCGGATGTGCTCAGCGGGTTGGGGATCGACCGCAAGCGGATCCTGGCCGTCGTCCGCCCACCCGACGACACCTCGGAGTACCGCTCGCGAAACCGGCTCTATGAGGCGGTGCTCGATCGACTGGCCGCCGATCCGCGCACGGTCGCGGTGGTGCTCCCGCGCAGCGAGGATCAGCGCCGCGACGCGCGAATGCGTGCCGGCGATTCGCTCATCGTCCCCGATCGCGTGATCGATGCCCAGAGCCTGGTTGCCTACGCCGACCTCGTCGTCAGCGGGGGCGGCACCATGAACCGCGAGGCCGTCGCGCTGGGGACGCCGGCCTACACGATCTTCGGCGGCCGGATGGGCGCCGTGGACGAAAAGTTGATCGCCGCGGGACGCCTGCGGCGTCTGGCCGACCCGAAGCAGCTCGAGTTGCGAAAACGAACCACCGAGCCGGGCCCTCGCCATCCCCGTGACCCGCGCATCCTCGTCGAGGGCGTCCTCGGGGCGTGCACCGGATAGCCTGAGCCGCGGCGATGCTCGTCGACGGGCGCCCGGAGCCCATCTTCGCCCTGATCGCGTTCGTCGTAGCGGCAGCGCTCGCCTGGTTGATGGTCCCCACCGCCGAGGGGATTGCGCGCCGAATAGGTGCGATCGACTACCCCAACGAGCGCAGTCTGCACACGGTCCCCACGCCGAAGCTGAGCGGCCTGGCGATCCTGATCGCGGTCGTGATCGGCGGGACGCTGTTTTTGCCCTGGGTCCCGCTGACTCGCGCCATCCTCGGCGGCGCGATCGCAATCGCCCTGGTCGGAGTTGCGGACGACATCTGGGACCTGTCGGCCGCACCGAAGCTGCTCGGACAAGCGGCAGCGGCCGCGATCCCCGTCTTCAGCGGCGTGCAGGTCGCGAGCTTCGCGCTGCCATTTCTCGGGCGCATAGATCTCGCGTCGGTCGATCTGCTCAGCGCGCCGTTCGCCGGCAACGTCAGGCTCAGCCACCTGCTGACGATCGCGGGCATCGTCGCGGTGATCAACATCATCAACCTGATCGACGGTGTCGACGGCCTTGCCGCCGGAGTCTGCGTGATCTGTGCCACCACGCTCGCCGTGGTGGCGTTGTCGCTATCGCGCACGAGCGCCGCGGTTATCGCCGCCCTCACCGCGGGAGGAGCGCTCGGGTTTCTGCGCCACGGCTTTCCGCCGGCGTCCAGCTTCATGGGCGATACCGGCTCCAATCTGCTCGGCTACCTGCTCGGAGCGATCGCAGTCCAGGGCGCGCTGAAGACGAACGCCGTCGTCGCCCTGTTCTTCCCCCTGGTGATCCTCGCCGTGCCGATCTTCGACACCGGCTTCGTGATCGCGAAGCGAATCAAGTACCGGCGCCCGATCTACCGCGCCGACCGCTGGCACCTGCACCACCGGATGGCCGACATCGGCTTCTCGCAACGGCGCACCCTGGCCTACCTCTACGGCTGGGCGTTGGTGATGGCCGGTCTGGCGCTGGCGCTGCGCTTCGTCCCCTACTCCGACGACCGAGGCAACTTCGACGCCGCCTGGGCCGCGGTGATGATCGGCTGCCTGCTGCTCGCCGCGGCGGCGAGCGTCTACCTCGTGATCACGCTCGAGATCCTGAAGCTCCGGCGCAAGCGCTCGCGCGACCTTGCCGACGCCCGCGGCGCCCCGGTCGCCGACGCGGAGGTCGACGAGGGAGTGGCGCGCGAGCTGGAGACCGGGAGCTTCGCCACCGTCGATCCCGAGACCGGGGAGTGGGCGGAGATCGAGCCCGAGACCGGGGAGTTCGAGACGGTCGAGGATCCGCGGTAGCGGCTGTCACAAACTTGTTACAAGCTGGCGCCGAAGGTGGCCTGGTTCGGCTATAGTCGCGGCCCCGCCCGGTTGCCGGCCCGCCGGTGCCTGGCGGCTCTTCTTTTCCCTGGGATCGATCGGACTTAGCGACCGTCATTGCCTGGCCGCAGCTTCAGCTTTTCGGATGACAGAGGGCCCTCCGACGAGGGCGGACGCCGCCACGGCGGGCGTGTCCGTGGTCGGAGCGATGATCGCCGGGGCGGCGGCCGGGTACGGGCTCGGGTCGCTGGTGGACCTTGCGATCCCGTTCGGCCTCGCTGGGCTGTTCGCGGGTCTCGTCGCCGGTCTTGCTCTTGTCTACGCTCGCTTTAGAAGGCTCTGAGGCCGCCGACGGTGGTCGTCCGAGCGCCCTGCTTCGGTACGCCGACCTCGGCCTGCTCGCGATCGCGCTTCCGGTATTCGTGCTCGCGGACCTGCCGCTGCTCGGCTACGCCGCCGCCGCAGCGGCCTGGCTCGCCCAGCATGCGATCCTCGCCTTCGCCGAGCGCCGCGCGGCCGCCGCGCTCGCCCGCGGCGACCGCCGCACCGCGCTCGGCCTGGTCGGCGCCTCGACCCTCGGTCGGGTCTGGCTGGTGGCGCTCGCCATCCTGCTCGTCGGCCTGCTCGGCGAACGCGAGGACGGCCTCGCGGCGGCGGTCCTCACCCTGGCGCTGGTCACCGTCCACCTCGGTTCCCTGGCGCTGACGAAACTGCTTCACCCCGAGCGGGCGGACGCGTGACCAGAAAGGCGAAGATCTTCCTCGGGGTGGGGATCTACTTCGCGATCCTGATCCTGCTCCTGGTCGTCCTCGGCAACGAGGGCAAGAACGAATCCTTCCAGCCGCAGAACGAGTTCAAGCTCGACCCGTGGATCTCGATCGAGATCGCCGGCATCGACCTCAGCATCAACAAGGCGGTGCTCTACCTGCTGTTGGCCTGCGGGCTGACGATCGGCGCGATGACGTTCATCGCCAGCCGGATGCAGCGCGAGCCGAACAAGATCCAGATGGCGGTGGAGCTCGCCTACGACCTGACCCGCAACAACATCACCCGCGGCAACATCCCCGACGAGCGACTGGCGCAGCGCTGGTTTCCGTTCCTGGCGACGTTGTTCTTCTTCATCTGGTTCTCGAACATGATCGGCTTTCTGCCGCTGCCGATCAACACCGAGCACAAGATCGACATCTTCGGCCTGGAGGTGCCGTCCCTGGCCCTCTACGCCGCGACGGCGAACCTCTCGATCCCGCTCGTGCTGACGCTCGTGGTCTGGTTCTCCTACCACGTCGAGGGGATCCGGGCGAAGGGCTTCATCGGCTATTTGAAGTCATGGCTGCCCCCGGGCCTGGAGAGCATGAACCCGGCCGCGAAGGCGTTCATCTTCGTGATCGAGGCGGTCTCCCAGTTCGCGCGTCTGATCTCGCTCTCGGTGCGGCTCTTCGCGAACATCCTCGCCGGCCACCTGCTGCTGCTGTTCATGGGCGGCGGGCTCGCGGTGCTGCTCGGCGTGGCTGCCCTGGGGCTGCTCACGTTCCCGCTCGCATTCTTCTTCTTCATCCTCGAGGTGGGCCTGATCGCCACCCTGCAGGCATTCATCTTCTCGACCTTGACCGCGATCTACCTCGGCGGGGCGACCGCCGAGACACACTAGAAAAGGAGCTAACTCAATGGACGTCTTGATTCCGCTCGCGCAGGCCGCGCAGGCCGTCGACCTCGAGCCCGTGGTCGACGCCGGCAAGGCGATCGCGCTCGGCGTCGGCGCCGGCCTCGGATCGATCGGCGCGGGGATCGGCATCGGGATCATCTTCGGCAAGGAGATCGAATCCGTCGCCCGCCAGCCGGAGATGAAGGACGAGCTGCAGGCGATCCGCTGGCTCGGCTTCGCACTCACCGAGGCGGTCGCCTTCTACACCTTCATCTTCGGCCTGATCGCCTTCTTCCTCTAGAGGATGGACCTGTTCGCAGACATGGGTGCCTTCCTGCTCGCTCAGGCCGAGGGCGCCGAGGAGGAGGGCGGCAGCTTCCTCGTCTCGCCCGGGCTCGGGCTGATGATCTGGACCCTGCTCTTGTTCGGGATCACGCTCTGGGTGCTGAGCAAGGTCGCCTTCCCGCGGATCGGCGACGCGCTGGAGAAGCGTGCCAGCGCGATCAAGGAGAACATCGAGGCCTCCGAGCGCCGACGCCAGGAGGCGGAGCAGCTGCTCGACGAGTACCGCCAGCGGCTGCGCGAGGCGCGCGAGCAGGCGGAGGACATCGTCGTCCGGGCCCGCAAGGCGTCGGAGACGGCGATCGCCGAGGCGGCCTCGGAGGGCAAGGCCAAGCGTGAGGAGCTGGTCGCGGCGGCCCGCAAGGACATCGAGGCCGAGACCCGGCGTTCGCTCGAGCGGATCCGCAGCGAGGTCGCCGACCTGACCGTGCTCGCAACCGAGAAGGTGACCCGTAAGAGCCTCGACGACGCCGACCAGAAGCGACTAGTTCAGGAGGCGCTCGCCGAGGTCGACTTCTCGGCTCTGGCGGGTAACGGCACGGAGGACAAGGCCTAGGCATGGAGGAGATCGCGCGGGTCTATGCCGACGCCCTGTTCGAGGCGGCCAAGGATAAGGATCGACTGGATCAGATCCACGACCAGCTGGGCGAGTTCGCCGACGCGCTGGCCGCGAACCGCGACCTCCAGGTGTTCTTCTTCAGCCCCTACTTCTCCTCCGCCGAGAAGCGCGACGGGATTGCGAAGTCGATCTCCGGCGCCGACCATGAGCTCGTCAATTTCCTCGAGCTGCTCGCCGAGAAGCATCGGATGCCGGTGATCTTTCGGATCCGGCGGCGCTTCGACGAGCTCTGGGCGAAGGCGAAGCGGCGGCTCGAGGTCACCCTGACCAGCGCCGTCGAGCTCGACCAGGGAGTCGTCGACCAGGTCGGCGAGGCCGTCGAGCAACAGACCGACCGCAGCATCGACCTCACCAGCGAGGTCGATCCGGACATCCTCGGCGGGCTCGTGCTGCGGGTCGGCAACATGGTGCTCGACGCGAGCCTGCGCAGCAAATTGGAGAAACTGAGAAAGGAAGTCGCCTCGGCGGCCTGAGTTGTGAATGAGGGGCTTTAGCCCCGAAGGAATCGTGTAAGGCCGCCCTGGCGGCCGCAAAGAGATTCAACAAAGGAGCATTCGAAGCGTGGAGATCAAGCCCGACGAGATTTCAAAGATCCTCAGGCAGCGGATCGAGGGGCTCGAGGCCGACGCCGCCGACCTCTCGGAGGTCGGCACCGTGCTCTCGGTCGCCGATGGCATCGCCCGTGTGCATGGGCTCGACAACTGCATGTCGCTCGAGATGCTGGAGCTCCCGCACGACGTCACCGGACTGGCGCTCAACCTCGAGGCCGACAACGTCGGTGTGGTGCTGTTCGGCGAGTGGGACCAGATCGTCGAGGGCGACACGGTGAAGCGCACCGGGCGCCTGCTCGAGATCCCGGTCGGCGAGCAGCTGCTGGGACGGATCGTCGACCCGCTCGGCCGCCCGATCGACGACAAAGGCGAGGTCAACACGACCGAGAGCAGGCCGGCGGAATTCAAGGCGCCGGGCGTGGTCGAGCGCCAGCCTGTCAACACGCCGGTGCAGACGGGGCTGAAGGCGATCGACGGGATGATCCCGATCGGTCGTGGCCAGCGCGAGCTGATCATCGGCGATCGCCAGACGGGCAAGACGGCGATCGCGATCGACACGATCATCAACAACAAGGACAAGGATCTGGTCTGCGTCTACGTCGCGATCGGCCAGCGGATGTCGACCGTGGTCCAGGTCGCCGGCGTTCTCGATGAGAACGGGGCGCTCGACAACACGATCATCGTCGCCGCGCCGGCCGACGAGGCGGCGCCGATCAAGTTCATGGCGCCCTACGCCGGCTGCGCGATGGCCGAGCACTTTCTCTACGGCGGCAGGGACGCGCTCTGCGTCTACGACGACCTCACCAAGCACGCTTCGGCCTATCGCCAGATGTCGCTGCTACTGCGCCGCCCACCGGGCCGCGAGGCGTACCCCGGCGACGTGTTCTATCTGCACTCGCGCCTGCTCGAGCGAGCGGTGCGCCTCAATGACGACCTCGGCGGCGGCTCGCTGACGGCTCTGCCGGTGATCGAGACGCAGGCCAACGACGTCTCCGCCTACATCCCGACCAACGTGATCTCGATCACCGACGGCCAGATCTTCCTCGAGTCGGACCTCTTCTTCTCCGGTGTGCGCCCGGCGATCAACGTCGGCATCTCCGTCTCGCGGGTGGGAGGAAACGCGCAGACGAAGGCGATCAGGAAGGTTGCCGGGAAGCTGAAGCTCGACCTGTCGCAGTACCGCGACCTGGAGGCGTTCGCCCAGTTCGGCTCCGAGCTCGACCCCGAGACGCAGAAGCAGCTCGCCCGCGGCGAGCGCCTGGTGGAGATGCTGAACCAGAACGAGCGCAGCCCGCTGTCGGTCGCCGAGCAGGTGGCCTCGATGTACGCCGGCACCGGCGGCTACCTCGACCGGATCAAGGTCGATCGGGTCCAGGACTTCCTCTCCGATCTGCTCGGTCGCCTGAAAGCGGAGAACCAGGACCTGATCGGCCGGATCAACGACGGGCTGCTGTCCGACGAGGACGAGCAGGCACTGGGAGAGGCGATCGCGGAGATGGTCGACGACTTCGGCCCGGACTTCGACGAGGAGGGCCAGCCGATCGCGGAGGGCGAGTCGGACCGGATCAAGGCCGAGCACGAGCGCGAGCGCCCAGCCCGTACGGCGGAGGAAGCCGACAAGGAGGCCGAGGCGGAGAAGGAGCGCGAGGAGGCCGAGGAGGCCGTCGAGGAGGCCGAGGAGGTGAGGGCCTAGCTCCGCTTTCGGTCCTCGCGACCGAGCACCGAGCGGTCCGGACTTTCAATGGCCACGCAGAAGGAAGTAAAGAACCGCATCGCCAGCGTGAAGAACATTCACAAGATCACGCGGGCGATGGAGATGGTCGCGGCGGCGCGCCTGCGCCGGGCCGAGCAACGGATCGATGCGATGCGCCCCTACGCGCAGGCGATCCGCAAGATGACTCAGCGGGTCTCCGAGGCCGCCGCCGGCATCCCCCGGATCGCGCTGCTCGAGGAGCGCGGGAACGTCACTCGGGTCGGGATCATCCTCGTCACCGGCGACCGCGGGCTCGCCGGCGCCTTCAACACCAACATCATCCGCGAGGGCTTGCGGTTGAAGCGCGAGTTCACCGCCGACGGCGCAGACGTCTCGTTCGCGGTCGTCGGCCGGCGCGGCAACTCGACCCTGACCTTTCGCGGCGAGGCGATCGCCAACGTCTACGTCGGCTTCACCGATCGCCCGGCGTTCACCGATGCCCGCGAGATCTCGCGCGATGTCACCTCGGCCTACGTCGACGAGAACCTCGACCGCGTCGAGCTCGTCTACAACCGTTACGTCTCGCCGCTTACCCAGTACGTTCGCCGGCAGACGCTGCTGCCGCTGCAGCAGGCCGAGGTCTTCGGCGAGGGGATTCCCGAGCCGGAGCAGCCGGCCGACCCGGAGCTCGCCGAGGCGCACGAGAAGGCCTATTGGGACTACGAGCCCGACCCCGAGCTGTTGTTGCCGATGCTGTTCGAGGAGTACGTGGACCTATCGGTCTACCGGGCGCTGCTGGAATCGTCGGCATCCGAGCTCGGCGCACGAATGACCGCGATGCGAAGCGCGGCCGAGAACGCACAGGACATGATCGGGGAGCTGACACTGGAGGCGAACCGGGTTCGCCAGGCGGAGATCACGCAGGAAATTCTCGAAGTAGTCGGCGGCGCCGAGGCGCTGGGCTGAACCTAAGGAGCAAAGTGGCTGACAGCAACGGAAACGCAAACAACAAGGGCCGCATCGAGCAGGTGACCGGCGTCGTCATCGACGTCGTGTTCGAGGATCAGCTGCCGGAGATCTACTCGGCGCTGGAGGTGAAGATGCCCGAGGCTGGCAACCGGCCCGAGATGGACCTCGTGTGCGAGGTCCAGCAGCACCTCGGGGACGATCGCGTGCGCGCGGTGGCGATGGACGCCACCGACGGCCTGCAGCGCGGCGACGAGGTGATCGACACCGGCGGACCGATCACGGTCCCCGTCGGCGACGCCACGCTGGGCCGGATCTTCAACCTGCTCGGCGAGCCGATCGACAACGGCGAGGCGGTCGAGGGTGAGGAGCGCTGGCCGATTCACCGCCCGGCACCGGAGGTCGAGGACCTGACGCCCTCCCAGGAGATCCTCGAGACCGGGATCAAGGTTGTCGACCTGCTCGCCCCCTACGCCAAGGGCGGCAAGGTCGGGCTGTTCGGCGGCGCCGGGGTCGGCAAGACGGTCCTGATCCAGGAGCTGATCCGCAACATCGCCGAGGAGCACGAGGGGCTATCGGCCTTCTGCGGCGTCGGCGAGCGCTCGCGCGAGGGCAACGACCTCTGGCTGGAGATGAAGGAGTCGGGCGTGCTCGAGCGGACGATCCTCGTCTTCGGCCAGATGAACGAGCCGCCCGGCGCGCGTCTGCGGGTCGGGCTCTCGGGGCTGACGATGGCCGAGTACTTCCGCGAGCAGGGGGGCAAGGACGTGCTGCTGTTCATCGACAACATCTTCCGCTTCGTCCAAGCCGGCTCCGAGGTCTCGGCGCTGCTAGGGCGGATGCCCTCGGCGGTGGGCTACCAGCCGACTCTGGAGACGGAGATGGGCGGCCTGCAGGAGCGGATCACCTCGACCAAGCAGGGCTCGGTGACCTCGATCCAGGCGGTCTACGTGCCCGCCGACGACCTCACCGACCCGGCGCCGGCGTCGGTGTTCGCGCATCTGAACGCCACCACAGTGCTCTCGCGCGGGATCTCCGAGAAGGGGATCTATCCCGCCGTCGACCCGCTCGATTCGACCTCGACCATCCTCAAGCCCGACATCCTCGGCGAGGAGCACTACAGGACCGCGACCGAGGTGCAGGAGAATCTGCAGCGCTACAAGGAGCTCCAGGACATCATCGCGATCCTCGGCATCGACGAGCTCTCCGACGAGGACAAGGTCGCCGTGAACCGGGCTCGCAAGCTCGAGCGCTTCCTCTCGCAGCCGTTCTTCGTCGCCGAGGCGTTCACCGGCCGCTCCGGCGAGTATGTGCCCGTCGCCGACACGGTGCGTAGCTTCCGGGAGATTCTCGAGGGCCGCTACGACGATTTGCCCGAGTCCGCCTTCTACATGAAGGGCTCGATCGACCAGGTCACCGGCACCGAGGAGAAGGGCGAGACGGACGAGGGCGTCGAGCGCGAGGCCGCCGAGGCGGAGGAGCGCAAGGAAAAGGAGCGCGAGGCCGAGGAGGAAGGCGCTTGAGACCGAGGGCCGCGGGTCGCAGCCGCTGATGGCCACGGAGCGCAAGCTCGAGGCCGAGGTCCTGACCCCGGAGGGCGAGGTCTTCAAGGGGGAGCTGCAGATGCTCTCGACCCGGACCGCGGTCGGCGAGGTCGGAATCCTTGCCGAGCACATCCCGATGGTCGCCCGACTGGTGCCGGCCGAGCTGCGGCTGCACAAGTCGGACTCGGAGGTCGAGACCTACGCCCAGGGCGAGGGTTGGCTCGAGGTGTTCGCCAACCGCGCCCGGGTGCTGATCGCCGAGGCGATTCCCCCCGGGGACCTCGACGTGTCGGACCTGCGCAGCCGCCTCGACGACGCCGAGCGACGGCTGAACGAGGCGGAGGAGGGCTCCGCGGCGGCCGAGCAGGCCGAGCGCGAACGCGCCCGCGCCGAGGCCTTCATCCAGATCGCCGAGGGCGGCTAGTCCTCAGGCCACCGACTGCACCGGACCGCGGATATCGCGTCCGCGGTCTGCATACTGATCCCGATGGATGAGCGCGTACTGACAGAGAAGCTGATCGGTTATGACACCTCGTTGCCGGAGGGGATCAAGCTCTGCGCCGGGTTCATCAAGGGCTGGCTCGACGCGCGTGACATCGAGAGCCGGCAGATCGCCTGCCGGGACCTGCCTGTGACCCTGGCCGAGGTCGGCCCCGAGACGGCCGCAACGACGGTCCTCTTGCATGGTCATGTCGACGTGGTCCCCGGGCGCGCGGAGCAGTTCGAGCCGCGGCTCGAGGGGGATCGCCTGCTCGGCCGGGGCGCGTACGACATGAAGGGCGCGCTGGCCTGCCTACTGCTCGCGATCGTCGACCTGCGCGAGCAGGCAGGGGTTCGGGTGCGATTGGGGATCGTCCCCGACGAGGAGTCCGAGGAGGAGGTCGAGCGCGGGGGCGATCTGCTCGTCGAAGAGGGCTTCGTCGGGGACTTCGCGATCACGGGTGAGCCCACCGACATGCTCGTCGGTGTCGCCGCCAAGGGCGTGGTCGCGATGCGCCTGCGAGTCGACGGGCTGGCGGCGCACGGCGCGACTCCGTGGCTGGGCGAGAACGCGATCCTGAGGGCGGTTGACGTATTCCGCGCGATCCAGTCGCTACCGTTTGCGTCCCAGAGCTCGGAGCTGTTCGACCGGCCCTCGATCAATCTCGGCCGGATCCTCGGTGGGGACGCCCTGAACAAAGTACCCGACACTTGCTTCATCGACGTGGATGTGCGTCACCTGCCGGAGCAGGACCCGGAGATGATCCTCGACGAGGTGCGCGGGATCGCGGGCGCGACCGTGGTCTCGACCTTCAAGCGCCCGCCGGCGCAAGTCGACCCCGAGCTGCCGTTCGTGCGCGCGCTCTGCGAGGCGACCGCTCCGTACACCGACGGTGAGACGACCAGCGTCGGGCGCGACGGTGCATCCGACGCCGTCTCCTTCCTGCGGGCCGGCATCCCCGCGGTCGAGTTCGGCCCGCTCGGCGGCGGCCACCACGGCCCCGAGGAGTGGGTCTCGGTCGGCTCGCTGGGCAGCTACCGGCACGCGGTCGTCGACTTTGTCGAGGGCTTGCCGCGGCGGCTCGCGAGTGCCGACGGGGGAGCGACGGGTTGAGACCGGAGGACGAGACTCCCGACGTTCCGCCGAGCGACGACGCCGGTGAGCACGAACCCCCACAGCCCGCGACCTGGGCCGGGCGCCGGCGAGCCGAGCGGGCGAACGACGAGCCCGAGCCCGAGTCCGGCGACGAGCCCGAGTCCGAGTCGCAGCCCGCCGACGAGCCCGAGCCCGAGCCCGCCGCCGAGTCGCAGCCCGCCGACGAGCCCGAGCCCGAGCCCGCCGCCGAGTCGCAGCCCGGTGACGACACCGATCAGCGTCGCGACGCCCTCGCCGACGACCTCGACGACTCGGAGCCCGAGCAGCCCGAGGCGCCCAACGAGGCCGAGGACGCCGAGGGCCAGGAGACGGTCGAGGCCGAGACGCTGGCGCTCGCCGACCGCGAGCAGGCGGAGGAGGCCGCGATGGCGGGCCTGCGGGCGCGCACCGCCGACCATGAGGTCGAGGAGGGGCCCGAGCCGGCGCCCGAAACGCCCCCGGAGACGCCGAGCCCCCTGGCCGAAGACGGCAAGGCCCCGCGGGCGAAGCCGTTGTGGGCGCGATTCTTGGCCGCCTCGCTGGTGATCGTCGTCTCGATGGCCGCGGCGACCGCGATCAGCCTGCTCGTCTACCTCACCGACATCGCTGAGGGATTGAGCGACAACGACAAGCTGGCCTCACTCCGCGAGCAGCTCACCGAGGTCGACGGCGGCGACCCCCAGACGATCCTCATCCTCGGCTCCGACAAGCGCCTCGACACCAGGGGCGATCCCGGGCGCTCGGACACGACGATCCTGCTCCGAGTCGACCCCGAGCAGGACGCGATCGCCCTGCTCTCGATCCCGCGCGACCTCCGGGTCTCGGTCCCGAAGCTCGGCGTGGCCAAGTTCAACGAGGCCTACACAGTGGGCGGGCCGGACCTCACCCTGGAGGTGGTCGAGCGGCTCACCGACCTCGACATCAACCACGTCGTCAACATCAACTTCACCGGCTTCGCCGACGCCGTAAACGCGATCGGCTGCGTCTACATCGACGTCGACCGCCGCTACTTCATCCCGCCCGAGTCGGGGACCGCGGAGATCGACATCGAGGCCGGCTATCAGCGCCTCTGTGGCCTCAAGGCGCTCCAGTACGTGCGCTTCCGCCACGACGACAACGACCTCGTGCGTTCGGCGCGCCAGCAGGACTTCATGCGCGAGGCGCGCCAGAAGCTCTCGGTCGGGACGCTGGTCAACGACCGCAACGAACTGCTCGACATCTTCACCGAGTACACGACCTCGGACATCAGTGACGGGGTCACCCTGCTCGAGCTGCTGAAGACCTTCCTCGCCGTCCAGTCGGCGCCGGTGCGCGAGGTCCACTTCCCGGCCGATCTCGGTGACGGCACCAGCGCCTACGTGACCGCCTCCGAGAAGGCGATCAAGAAGGCGGTCGAGCAGTTCCTCGGCGTTGGGGGGACACCCGGTGCGAGGCCGGGCGGCGACGCGGACCAGCCTCCGCCGGAGGAGGACAAGCAGAAGCCGGACGACCGCGGCGGCAATCGGAAGTCCGACGACGAGCCGAAGCAGGACTTCGTCGGGCCGCCGATGGACGACTCCACCGCCCAGGGCCAGGACTACGCGCGGCGGATCGCCGCCGTGAAGACCGGCGGCGGGGATCCGATGGTCAAGTTCGACATCTACTACCCGACGCGGCTCGTGCCCGGCTCGACCATCGACGACGCGAGCCGGGCGTTCCCGATCGACGGCCCGGACAAGGAGGCCTATAGGGGCTACAAGATGGTCGTCGACGTCCCCGGACAGACCTTCGGTAGCGGCCTGTTCAGCGAGTACTACGGCGTCTCCGGCACCGACTGGGTCGACCCCCCGATCCTCGACAACCCGAACGAGACGCGGACGATCGACGGCCGCAACTACCTGCTCTTCTACGACGGCGACCGGCTGCGGCTGGTCGGGTTCAAGACGAAAAACGCCGCCTACTGGGTCAACAACACGCTGCTTCAGTCGCTCGACGAGGGCCAGATGCTCTCGGTCGCGACCTCGATGCGGGAGTACGGCGACTAGCAATCATCTAGCGTTCCCGACCCGTGAGCGCGAACGCAGAGAAGCCGGCGATCGGCGTCGTCGGGGTCGGCTGGGTCGGCCTGGTGACGGCCGCCTGCTTCGCGGGGCTCGATCACCGGGTGGTGGCGATGGACGTCGACGAGGGCAAGGTCGAGACGCTGCGCTCGGGCGGGGCGCTGCCGATGCACGAGCCCGGCCTTCCCGAAGTGGTCGAGCGCAACCGCGAGCGCCTGCGGTTCACGACCGAGATCGCCGAGTTGCTCGACGGCTGCCGCCTGCTCTTCTGCTGCGTCGACACGCCGCCGACCTACTCCGGCGATGCCGACCTCTCGCGGGTGGCGGCGGTCGTCTCGCAGATCCCCAAGGGGGGCTGGCACGCGCTGGTGATGAAGAGCACCGTCCCGGCCGGCACCGGCGCAGCGATCCTGCGTCAGAGGCCCGATCTTGCCTACGTTTCCTGCCCCGAGTTCCTCAAGGAGGGCTCGGCGGTGCACGACTTCCTCGAGCCCGACCGGGTTGTGATCGGCGCCGGCCCCGGCGCCGAATGGGCAGCGGACGCGGTGGCCGAGGTCTATGCCCCGCTTGACAGAGAGCTGGTGCGCTCCGACGTCGCCTCGGCCGAGATGATCAAGCTCGCCTCGAACGCCTTCCTCGCGACCAAGATCTCGTTCATCAACGAGATCGCGAACGTGTGCGAAGGCGTCGGTGCCGATGTGACCGAGGTCGCCCGCGGTATGGGCCTCGACGAGCGCATCGGGCCGAAGTTCCTGCACGCGGGGATCGGCTATGGCGGCTCATGCTTTCCGAAGGACGTCTCCGCGCTGAAGATGCTCGCCGGCAACACCGGCTACCACTTCCAGCTTCTGAACTCGGTGATCGAGGTCAACGAGCTGCAGAAACGACGGGTGATCTCGAAGCTGACCAAGCACCTCGGCTCTCTCGTCGGCAAGCGAATTGCGCTGCTCGGCCTCGCCTTCAAGCCGAACACCGACGACATGCGGGAGGCCTCGAGTCTGGTCCTGTCGGCGCGGCTGCAGGGCGAGGGAGCGAGGGTGGTCGCGTACGACCCGGTCGCCGACTCGCACGCCGGCGACCTCTTGCCCAGCGTCGACTTCGCCCTCTCCGCCGCAGCAGCGCTCGAGGGCGCCGACGCCGTGATCCTGGTCACCGAATGGCCGGAGTTCGCCGAGCTCGATTGGGAGGAGATGGCGCAGCGGATGGCGAACCCGCTGCTGGTGGATGGCCGAAACTTCCTCGATCCCGCTCGTCTGCGCAGGGCCGGCTTCAGCTACGAGGGCATCGGCCGACCGTCGAACGGCGGCCCCCCGCAATCGGACGCCTGATGCAGGCCGTGGTCCTGGTCGGCGGCAAGGGAACGCGGCTGCGACCCCTCACCCTGACGCAGCCGAAACCGGCGATGGCGCTCGTCGATCGCCCGTTCATCCGTTACATGGTCGACTGGCTCGGCCACCATGGCGTCGGCGAGGTGGTGATGGCCTGCGGCTTTCGCGCCGAGGACCTGCGCGCGGCGCTTGGCGACGAGGTCCCCGGCGGTCCCTCGATCCGATACATCGAGGAACCCGAGCCGCTCGGGACCGCCGGGCCCGTACGGCTGGTCGCCGAGCAGGGGCTGCTCGGCGAACGGTTCCTGGTCCTCAACGGTGACGTGCTCTCCGACCTCGACCTGACCGCGCTTCAGCGCGCGCACGCCGAGACAGGGGCGGTGATCACGCTGGCGCTCTACCCGGTCGAGGACCCGTCGTCGTACGGGCTCGTGCGCCGCGACCGGACCAGCGACCGGGTGCTCGGGTTCCTCGAGAAGCCCGAGCCCGGGCAGATCGACACCGACGAGATCAGCGCCGGCGCCTACGTGGTCGAGCGCTCGGCCCTCGATCTGATCCCACTCGGCCGCGCGGTGTCGATCGAGCGCGAGGTCTTCCCGCGGCTGGTCGGCCATGGCCTGTACGGTCGCCGCCTCGACGGCTACTGGATGGACATCGGCACACCCGAGCGCTACCTGCAGGCGAGCTGGGACATCCTCGAGGGGACGGTGCGGACGGACTTCGACCACACCGGGGGGCCGTACGTCGACGACGATGCCGAGGTTGCCGCGACCGCGACGATCGAGCCCCGCGCGGTGTTGCGCGCCGGGTCCCGGGTCGGCGCGGGCGCGGCGATCGCCGAGTCGGTGTTGCTCGAGGGCTGCCGAGTGGGCGCCGGCGCGCGGGTGCGCGGGTCGATCCTCGGACCGCGGGCCGAGATCGGCGAGCGCGCGACGGTCGGTCCCGGGGCGGTGGTCGGGCGCGGGGCGAGGATCGCACCGCGAGTTGCGCTTTCCGAGGGCGCACGCGTGCAGCCCGACGAGGTGATCGAGGGGGAGGTGACCGCGGTATGAGCGATCCACTCGCCCGGATCCGCGAGATCGACCCGAGCGGGCAGCTCGACGACGTCCTCGCCCTTCCCGAGCAGCTTCGCGACGCGCTCTGGCGGGTCGAGTCGGCGGGGCTGGAGCCGGCCGAGGCGCGAGGGATGATCGTTTGCGGGATGGGGGGCTCGGCGATCGGAGGCCTGCTCGCGCGCGCGGCGCTCGGGGACTCGCTCGCGCGCCCGATGCTGGTCTTTCGCGACTATGAGCTCCCCCCGTGGACCTCGCCGGAGCGGGCGGTGCTCTGCTCGAGCTACTCCGGCGACACCGAGGAGACTCTCGCCTGCTTCGAGGCCGCCGAGGCGATCGGCGCGATCCGCTACGTCGCGACCACGGGTGGCGCGCTCGCCGAGGTGGCGCGGCGCGCCAAGGTGCCCGTGGTCGGCCTGCCGGCTGGGCTCCAGCCCCGCCACAGCATCGGCTACGGGTTCACGGTTGCCTGCGAGATCGCCGCCCTGGTCGGCATCGCGCCGGGATTGCGGACCGAGATCGACACCGCCGCTGTCTACCTCGACGAGCACGGCGCCGAGGTGCTAGCCGGCCGGGCCGGCGAGATCGCCGACCGGCTCGCCGGCAAGGTCCCGCTGATATACGGGTGCGACCTCACGGTGCCGGTTGCCTACCGGTGGAAGACCCAGATCAACGAGAACGCAAAGCAGCACGCGTTCCAGAACCAGCTGCCCGAGCTCGACCACAACGAGATCGTCGGCTGGAGTGGCGACGGCGACGGCTTCGCCGCGATCCTCCTCACCGACTCGGACCAGCATCCGCGCCAGCGCGAGCGCGCCGAATCGACCGCGAAGCTGATCGAGTCCTCCGGCTCGGCGGTGATCCAAATCGAGACCGAGGGCCGGACGCGGGTCGAGCGGCTGCTGTGGGCGGTGTTGCTCGGCGACCTGGTCTCGCTTCAGCTCGCCGCTCGCAACGGCGTCGACCCCGAGCCGGTGGAGGCGATCGAGCGACTCAAGGCCGAGCTCGAGCGCCCGTAGCCACGGCGGGGTCGGCGGCGCGGCGGTGAAGGTCTAGTCGTCGACGTCCACCCGTCCGCGCCCGCGCTTGGTCTCCGAGCGCCGCCGCTTGGCGGCCAGGCGCCGCTCGCGGGAGGCGGCGGTCGCCCGAGTCGCGCGCCTGCGCTTGCGTGGCCGCAGGGCCGCCGCCACCCGCTCGCGCAGCCGCTCGACCGCGAGCTCGCGATTGCGGGCCTGGCCGCGGGTGTCCTGGGCGATCGCGGTCACCCGGGGCCCGAAGCGTGCCCGCAGCCGCCGCTTCTCCTCCTCGGTGAGCGTCCGCGAGCCATCGATCTCGAACACGGCCTCGATCCGTGAGGCAGTGACGTTGGCGTGCTGGCCGCCCGGCCCGGAGGAGCGGCTCGCGCGCAGCTCGATCTCGCTCGCTGGAATCTCAACCATGAGCTCGGGTGGGGCCGCGCACGCCCGGACGCGGAGCAGCACCAGATGTCCGCGGCGTAGCCGCGGACAAGGTGTTCGAGCGAGAGCGGAGGACGTGGCGCGAGTTGTTCCTCAGTACCGGTACTGGTCCGACTTGTACGGCCCCTCGACCGGGACCCCGATGTAGGCGGCCTGCTCGGCGGTGAGCTCCGTGAGGCCGACGCCGAGCGCGTCGAGGTGCAGCCGCGCCACCTTCTCGTCCAGGTGCTTTGGCAGCACGTAGACGCGCTTCTCGTAGTCCTCGTTCTTCGAGAACAGCTCGATCTGGGCAATCGTCTGGTTGGTGAACGAGTTCGACATCACGAACGACGGGTGGCCGGTCGCGTTGCCGAGGTTGAGCAGCCGCCCCTCCGAGAGCACGATGATCGAGTGGCCGTCGGAGAAGACCCACTCGTCCACCTGCGGCTTGATGTTGACCCGCTCGATCCCCGGCACCCGCTCTAGCCCGGCCACGTCGATCTCGTTGTCGAAGTGGCCGATGTTGCCGACGATCGCCTGGTGCTTCATCCGCGCCATGTCCTCGGCGGTGATCACGTCCCGGTTGCCGGTTGCGGTGACGAAGATGTCAGCCGTGGAGACGACGTCGTCGAGGGTACGCACCTCGTAACCCTCCATCGCCGCCTGCAGGGCGCAGATCGGATCGATCTCGGTGACGATCACCCGGGCCCCTTGGCCGCGCAGCGAGGCCGCGCAACCCTTGCCGACGTCGCCGAAGCCGCAGATCACCACGACCTTGCCACCGATCATCACGTCGGTGCCGCGATTGATCCCGTCGACGAGCGAGTGCCGGCAGCCGTAGAGGTTGTCGAACTTGGACTTGGTGACCGAGTTGTTCACGTCGATCGCCGGGAAGAGCAGCTGGCCGGCAACGGCGAACTGGTACAGGCGGTGGACACCGGTCGTCGTCTCCTCGGTCACGCCCTTGACCCCGGCCGCGAGGCGGGTCCAGCGCTCGCGGTCGGCATCGAGGGATCGCCGCAGCAGCTCGAGGACGATTCTGAACTCCTCCGAGTCGGCCGACTCCGGGTCCGGGACCTCGCCGGCGCGCTCGAACTCGACGCCCCTGTGGACGAGCAGGGTGGCATCGCCGCCATCGTCGAGAATCATGTTCGGGCCCTCGCCGTCGGGCCAGCTGAGCGCCTGCTCGGTGCACCACCAGTACTGCTGCAGCGTCTCGCCCTTCCAGGCGAACACAGGAACGCCGGCGGCGGCGATCGCCGCGGCCGCGTGGTCCTGGGTCGAGAAGATGTTGCACGACGCCCATCGCACCTGGGCCCCGAGCTCGACCAGCGTCTCGATCAGAACCGCGGTCTGCACGGTCATGTGCAATGAGCCGGTGATCCGAGCCCCGGCGAGCGGCTGCGACTCCACGTACTCCTCGCGCGTGCGCATCAGGCCCGGCATCTCGTGCTCGGCGAGGGTGATCTCCTTGCGGCCGAACTCGGCGAGTCCGATGTCGGCAACCTTGTAGTCCTGCGCGGTGACTGTGGTCATGCTCCTCCTGCGCTCTATAGCCTGACGGTGATGAGGGCCATGGTAATGGCGGCGGGGTTGGGCACGCGCCTGCAACCACTCACCTACGACATCCCGAAGCCGATGGTGCCGGTCGCGAATCGGCCGATCATGGAGCACATCCTTGCGCTTCTCGCCAGGCACGATCTCGGCGAGCTGGTCGCCAACCTGCACTGGTTCCCTGAGACGATCACCGACCACTTCGGCGACGGCTCCCGGCTCGGGGTCGAGCTCACCTACTCCTACGAGCAGGAGCTGCTGGGAACCGCCGGCGGGGTGCGAAACGTGAGCGAGTTCTTCGGCTCAGAGGCCTTCTGCGTGATGGCGGCCGACGCGCTCACCGACATCGACCTCGGCGCTCTCGCGCGCGCTCACCGCGACAGTGGCTGGATCGCCACGCTGGCGACGAAGCGGGTCCCGAACGTGAGCGAGTACGGGGTCGTGGTCACCGGCTCGGACGGGCGCGTGCAGGGCTTTCAGGAGAAGCCGGAGGCGGCCGAGGCGCTCTCGGACCTGGCCAACTGCATGATCTACGTGCTCGAGCCCCAGGTCTTCGACTACTTCCCGGCGCAGCGGGAGGTCGACTTCGCGCTCGATGTCTTCCCCGCCCTGCTCGAGCACGACGTCCCCTTCGGCGTCCACGTCGCCGACGCATACTGGAACGACGTCGGCTCGCTGCCCGAGTACCTTCAGGGCAACCTCGACGTGTTGGCGGGGGCGGTCGAGGTCGACCCGGCGGGGGAGCTGGTCGACGCCGATGCGGGCGGATCGCTGGGCGCCGACGTCGAACAGAGCGGCCGGGTGCTCGTCGGCGATGGCGCCCGGATCGCCGCGTCCGCGCGGCTCGACGGGCCGGTGGTCCTCGGACCCGAGTCGATCGTCGGTTCCGGCGCCCGGGTGCGAGAGAGCGTGCTCCTGGCGGGCGCCGAGGTGCCGGCCGGTGGGCTGCTGGCGGGGGCGATCGCGGGGTCGGTCGGGGCGCTCGGCTGAGAGTCACCCGTGTCTGCGGGAAACCCGCACGTCTCTGCGGGGTTCAACGGACGAATCGGACCCGCGCCGTGGACCATCCTTGACGGTAGAGATGAAAGGGGTCGGGTACCTTGAGGCAAGTTTCGTGAACGGTCAGCCCACGGGGCCCGAACCGCGCTTCGGCGCGCTCGCGACGAGTGCGCCGGTCGGGATCTACGAGATCGACGGATCCGGCGATTGCGTGTTCGTCAACGAGCACTGGTGTGAGCTTGCCGGCGTCGACGCCGAGGTCGCCATGGGGCGCGGATGGGAGGCCGTGATCCATCCCGCCGACCTTGAGACGGTGATCGCGGAGTGGACGGCCGCCTCGGATCAGGGGCGCGAGTTCGCGCTCGAGTACCGATTCCGGAAGCCGAACGGCGACGTCGTCTGGGTTGCCGGACGGGCGGTCGCCGTTCGCGACCGCGACGGCGAGGTGCTCGCCTACCTCGGCACCGTCGTCGACATCACCGACCGCAGGCGCTTCGAGGCGGAGCTCGAGGCGAGCGAGGAGCGTCACAGGACGACGCTCGACGCGATGGAGGACATCGTCTTTCGTACCGACCTCGGCGCCCGGTGGACCTTCCTCAATCTCGCTTGGAGCGCGCACACCGGGCGCTCGGTCTCCGATGCGCTGGGCGAGTCGTTGCTGGAGACGATCGCCGAGGAGGATCGGAGCGCGGTGAAACGGGCGCTAGAGTCGCTGCTCGACGACGGCCGCGAGGCGGTTCGGTGCCTGCACCGCTACCGCGGGGCGGACGGCGAACTGCGCTGGGCCGACACCGCGTTGCGACGGATGACCGATGCCCGGGGTAGCGCCATCGGCTTCGCCGGGACGATCACCGACGTCACCGAGCGGTTTGCCGCCGAGCGTGCCGCTCGCGAGCTCGCCGCGATCGTCGACTCGTCGGCCGACGCGATCGTCGTCAAGGACCTGGAGGGGGTGGTGAGGACCTGGAACCCGGGCGCCGAGCGGATCTACGGCTACGCGGCCGAGGAGATGATCGGCCGCTCCAGCGACGTGTTGGTGCCTCCCAGCCGTCGCAGCGAGCTCTCCGAAATCCTGGAACGGATCCGGGCCGGAGAACGGATCGAGAGCCTCGAGACGATCCGGATGCGAAAGGACCGGCGGCGCATAGACGTCGCGATGACGATCACGCCGATTCGCGACGGCGGGGGCACCGTGATCGGCGCCTCGACGGTCGCCCGCGACATCACCGCCCAAAAGGCCGCCGAACGCAGGCTGGCCGAGAGCTCCCGGCACTTCGAGCTCACGCACGACCTGATCGCGACCTGCGGTTTCGACGGCTACTTCAGGCAGCTCAACGGCGCCTGGGAGCCGATCCTTGGCTGGTCGCACGCCGACCTCTTGCCGGATCCGTTCATCGCGATCGTCCATCCCGACGATCGGGACGCGGTCGCCGACCGATTCGCCAGGCTTGCCGAAGAGCGGGAATCGATCCAGTTCCGGATCCGCCTGGTGACCAAGGACGGCGGCTGGCGGTGGACGGAGTGGTCGGCGATGCCGGAGATAGCGGACGGCCTCATCTACGCCAGCGGCCGCGACATCACCGAGCGCGTCGAGGCCGAGCTGGCGCTGAAGCGTGAGCGCCAGCAGCTTGCCGACGCCCAAGAGATCGCCAGCATCGGCAGCTTCGAGGTCGATCCCGCGACCGACGGGCGCCACTGGTCCGCGCAGCAGTTCCGCAACCTGGGCTTCGACCCCGACGGCCCGGTGCCGTCACTGGAGCAGATTCGCGAGCGCGTCCATCCGGATGACCGCGCCGAGTTCGACGCGCAGCTCGCGGACGTCTACGCCGACGCGGGCGAAACGACCTTCGAGTACCGGATCGTCACCCCGAGTGGCGAAACCCGGACGATCGAGGCGCAGGCGCGGATGGTGGTGGGTGCGGGTGGCTCACGAAGGCTGATGGGCGTCAGCCGCGACGTCACCGCCGAGCGTGACGCTGACCGGCTCAAGGAGGAGTTCTTCGGCCTGATCTCGCACGAGCTGCGCACGCCGCTGACCTCGATCATCGGCTACGTCGAGCTGCTCGCGGAGATCGAGGCGCAGAACCTCAGCGAGCAGGGAAGGCGCTTTCTCGAGGTGATCGAGCGCAACTCGCGCCGCGAGCTGAGCCTGGTCGCTGATTTGTTGCTGCTCACCCGAATCACCGCCGGGACCTTCGAGATCGAGCTCGGACGCGCCGACATCGGCGAGATCGCCGCCACCACGGTCGAGGCGGCGCGGCCGTCGGCCGAGCAGGCGGGGATCGAACTGGCGCTCGAGGCGCCCGAGGGGCTGGTCGCCGAGGGCGACCCGCACCGGCTGCGCCAGGTGCTCGAGAACCTGGTCTCGAACGCGGTCAAGTTCACCCCCGAGGGCGGCCGCGTCGAGGTCGAGGTTGCACCCGCGGGTGAGGGGGTGGCGTTTCGGGTCACCGACAATGGGATCGGTGTCGCCGCGGCCGATCTCGGGCGTCTCTTCGACCGCCTCTATCGCGCCGAGGACGCGGAGCGCCGGCACATCCAGGGCACCGGGCTCGGGTTGACGATCGTGAAGGCGATCGTCGACGCGCACGAGGCCACGATCGAGGTCGAGAGCGAGCCCGGCGAGGGGACGACCTTTCGGATCACGCTGCCGAGGCGCGCGCCCGCCACCGCGGGCGAACGCTCCGGGCGCGACCAGCGCCCGGCGCACGGCCGGCAGCCCGGCGGGCGGGTGAGCGAGCGTGGTTGACGGCAACGGCGCGCGGCCGCTGATCCTGGTCGCCGACGACGAGGGCGACATCGTCGACCTGGTGACGATCGTGCTCGAGCGGGGTGGCTATGCGGTGATCAGCGCAGCGGATGGCAGGCGTGCGCTCGAGCTCGCCCACGAGCGCGTCCCGGTGCTCTGCATCCTCGACGGGACGATGCCCGGCCTCGCGGGCTTCGAGATCCTGCACGCGATCCGCTCGGAGCCGGCGACCGCGGCGATCCGGGTCCTGATCCTGACCGCGACAGTGGACGAGGAACGGGAGATCCGCCGCCACGGCGTCGAGCCGGACGCGTTCATGAAGAAGCCGTTCGAGGTGGACGAGCTGCTCGGCGAGGTGACCCGGCTCGTACGCTAGGGGCGTGACGTCCCTTCCCCAGGTCGAGGTGCTGTGGTGGCACGGCTGCCCCTCCACCGAGCAGGCGATCGAGCTCGTGCGCGAGGAGATGGGGCGCCTCGGGCTCGAGCCGCAGCAACTCGCGGTGCGCGAGGTGCGCGACCACGCCGATGCCGAGCGCAACCGTTTCGTCGGCTCGCCGACGATCCGCGTCGACGGCCGCGACATCCAGGGACCGGGCGACGAGCCGGTGGGGCTAACCTGCCGCGTCTACCGGCTGCGAGACGGACGCGTCTCGGCGCTTCCCGACCGAGCCGAGGTGAGCGCGGCGCTCAGGGCCGCGATCGAACCAGGAAAGCGAGCATGAACGAGGCTGAGCAAGCGGCGCTCGGCGCCCCGGCGCCGGCGCTCGAGCTGCCCGACACCTCGGGCGAGCGCCACGGCCTGCCCGCCGGGCCGGCGCAGGCGCCGGCCACGGTCGTGTTCTGGACCTGCAACCACTGCCCGTACGCGCTCGCGTGGCACGGTCGCATCGTCGAGGTCGCCGGCGAGTACGCGGAGCGCGGCGTGCGCTTTTTGGCCGTCAACTCCAACGACTCCGCGCGTTACCCCGCCGACTCGCCGGAGGCGATGCGCGAGCGGGTGGAGCGCGAGCGCTGGCCGTTTCCCTATCTCTGGGACGAGGACCAGACGGCGGCGCGCGAGTGGGGGGCCCTGGTGACCCCGCACCTCTTCGTCCTCGACGCCGAGCTCCGGCTGCGCTACCAGGGCGCCCCCGACGCCGACCACCGGGATCCCGCGCTGCGGGCGGAGTGGCTTCGCCGGGCGCTCGACGCGGTCTTGGCCGGAGCCGAGCCGCCGGCGAGCACCGAGCCGGTCGGCTGCTCGATCAAGTGGAAAGAGACCTGAGCCGGTGACCGCGCGGCGCCGGCTGGTCCGCGTCCCGGCCTCCTCGGCGAATCTCGGGCCCGGCTATGACGTGCTCGCGGCGGCGCTCTCGCTCTCGCTCGAGCTCGACGTAACCGAGGCCGGGGAGTTCGCGGTCGACGCGGGGACAGACCTGCCCGCCGACCGCTCGAACCTCTGCGTGCGAGCCTTCGAGCGCCTGCACACGGCCGACGGCCTGCGGTTCGAGATCCGCAGCGAGATCCCGCTCGCCCGCGGCCTCGGCTCCAGCGCCGCGGCGATCGTCGCCGGACTGGTCGCCGCGGACCACATGTTCGAGCTCGGACTGGAGCGCGAGGCGCTCTACGCCCACGCGGTCGCGCTCGAGGGTCATCCCGACAACGTCGCCGCAGCGCTGTACGGGGGCTTCGTACTCTGCCCGCAGGCGAGCGACGGGGAGGCACCGCCCGCACCGGTGCGGCTGGAGCCTCCCGAAGGTGTCGAGGCGGTGCTGGTCCTGCCGGCCGACACCGTGCCGACCGCCGATGCGCGCGCGGCGCTACCGCCCGCCGTCCCGCTCACCGACGCGGTTGCCAACGTCGCCTCCGTGAGCCAACTGGTTCTCGGGATCGAGCGCTCCGACCTCGCGCTGCTCGGCCGTGGGCTCGCCGACCGCCTCCACCAGCCCGCCCGCCGCCCGCTCTATGAGCGCTCGATGGAGCTGCTCGGGCGGGCGCGCGAGTTGGGTGCGATCGGCGCCACGATCTCGGGCGCCGGACCCTCGGTGATTCTGTGGTCCTTCTGGCAGGACACGGGCAAGGTGGTCAAGGCGGCGACCGCCGCCACCGCCGGCTGGGCCGCGGTCCGCCGGGTGCCGTTCAGCCCGCTGGGCGCGGACGTCCCGGAGCTCTAGTCGGTCAGATCAGCCCGAGCGCGCTCAGGATGGTGACCGAGTCCGAGTAGACGTCCTTGCGCTTGACCAGCCCGCCGGCGAACGGGATCACGTCGAGGCCATCCCAGGTCACCTTTCTGCCGGTCGGCTCGGCGACGAGATCGCCGCGGCGCATCTCGTTCGCATGGGTTGCGGTCGCCGTCCACTCTTGGACCACGAGGCCGTCGCGGACGTAGGTGCGCCGGGAGTCGAAGCGGATGTCGGGCCAGGTCTCGAAGATCGAGGCGATGTGCGCGCGGACCGTGTCGCCCTCGGCGCGCTCGCCCGCGGTGTGGTTCTCGAACACCATGTCGGGCGTGTGCATCGACATGATCGCCTCGAGGTCGTGGGCGTTCCAGGCCTCGTTGTATCGCGCGATCGCCGCCTCGAGCGCCTCGGGGGAATCGGGGACAGTCATCTCGCCTCCTCTGGATGGCTCGCACCGGACGTCGACCAGCCGCTCGAGCGCGTCGCTGCTGGCCGGGCGCGCCGAGCGCGGCCTCGGTGCCGGCGCCCTGCTCCGGCAGCGACGAGCTCCAGCGCCGGCGACGGCTCGTCGCCGAGCCCACCGGCGTAGGCCTCCGCCTCGCGCGCGAGCGGCGCCAGGGCGTCGCCCATCTCCTCGCGCAGCGCGCCGGGATCGGCCACCGATCAGGCCCGTGCCCCGGCGGGCACGACCGCGGTCGAAAGCTCGTCCAGGGCCTCGAGCAGGTCCTGGCGCCCGAGGCGCCGCAGCAGCTCCCCGGCGAGCGAGAGGTAGTCCACGCCGCGGTCGGGGCGGTAGTCGAGGATCGGGATCGCACGCTCCGCCGACTCCGCGTAGGCGATCGACTGCCGGATCACGGTGCGGCAGACGCGGTCTCCGAAGCGCTCGCGGAGGGCGTCAAGGGTCTGTCGAGCGTGCCTGGTTCGCATGTTGACGATGTTGAGCACGACGGCGAGCAGGTCGAGCTCGGGGTTGAGCGAGTCGCGGGCGAGGTCGACCACCTCCATCGCCTGCTCGACGCCCTGAAGCGAGAAGTACTGTGCCTCGGTGGAGAGGATCGCGCGGTCGGCGGCGACCAGGGCGTTGACGGTCAAAAGACCGAGCGTCGGCGGGCAGTCGATCAGGATCAGGTCCTGGTTTCGCTTCAGGTCGCGCAGCGCGTTGCGCAGGGTGACCTCGCGGCCGATCTTGCCCGCCAGCATCAGCTCCGCCTCGGCGAGCCGCATGTTCGCCGGGATCACCGCCCCGTGCACCGCCTCGGCCGCCCGCACCTGTCCCCGGAGCACCTCGGCCAGGGTCGGGTGGACTCCGGGGTCGGTGTCGAAGTAGTCGGAGAGGTTGCCCTGCGGGTCGGCGTCGATCGCGAGCACGTCGAGGCCGAGTCGGCCGAAGACGTCGCTGAGCGTGCGCGTCATCGTCGTCTTTCCGGTGCCCCCCTTCTGCGAGAGGATCGCGATCGTCGTCGCCATCGGGCAACTATATGCGCGGCCGGCCCGCTCGCTACGCCGGCTTGCGCGCGACCAGGGAGACGCTCTCGATCGCCGGGACACAGGCCGGCGAGGTCGAGGTCATCGCAGACGCCCGCGGACGAGGCGATCGCCCGGCGGGCACGCGATCAGCCGTTCGGCGTCGAGGAGATCGCTGGCGTCGGCCTAGATCGTGCATGCGGGATCAATACACCCGCTGGTCGCAACCGTATAATGCCCGTCCCCTTGTTCCCGTCGCGCGCCCGCTCGAAGAAGGCGCGGAACCCGGGAGGTTCAATTGCAGCGCTCTTCCGTCACCCGCCCTGGGGGGCCTGAACCGGCCGCAACGTTGCGTTACTCCCCTCACCTCGCCTGGCGACCGAAGGTCGCACCGGCCTCGGTCGAGGACCGCGACGCGTGCGCGATCTACGCCTCGGTGCGAAAGGACGCGACCGCGAGCCGCGAGCCGGTGGGCCTCGCGCTGTCGAACCTCCAGAAGATGCTCCACCGCGCGGGTAACGTCGACGGCGAGGGCGACGGGTGCGGAATCCTCGTCGACATCCCGCGCCGGATCTGGGCAGAGGAGATCCGCTCCGGCGGCCACAACCCGGCGCTCGTGCACGACGACGCCTTCGCCGTCTCCCATGTCTTCATCGAGCGCTCGCATGACGTCGAGCGCGCGCGCCACGATGCCCGGGAACTGCTCGGCCGGGCGGGATTTCGCATCCTGGCCGAGCGGCTCGGCGTGGTCGAGTCGCAGGCGCTGGGAGCCACCGCGCGCGAGGAGGAGCCGCACTTCTGGCAGGTCGGCGGGCTGCTCGCGGGAGCGGAGAACCGCGACCGTGACCTCTACGAGCTGATGCTGGAGCTGGAGACGCAGCTCGGCTTCCACATCCCGTCGTTTTCGGCCACCACCTGCGTCTACAAGGTGATGGGCGCTCCGAGCGTGCTCGGCGAGTACTACCCGGACCTGCTCGACGAGCGCTTCGAGACCGTCGGCTGCTTCGGCCACAACCGTTATTCGACCAACACCTGGCCCTCGTTCAAGCGCGTGCAGCCGTTCTCGGTCCTCGGCCACAACGGCGAGATCAACACCATCGAGCAGCTCCGCCAGGAGGCGAGGATGCTGGGCGTCGAGGTGCCCGCGGGGGGCTCGGACTCCCAGGATCTGAACCGCACCATCGACCACCTGATCCGGGTCGAGGGGCTGTCGCTGGCGGAGGCGATGGAGATGGTCGTTCCCCCGGTCGTCAACGAGATCCGCTCGCTGCCCGCCGGCCTGCACCCGTTCTACATGTACCTGCGCGAGACGATGGGCCCGTTCGCGCAGGGCCCGGTGGCGCTGATCGCCCGCCACGACTCCGAGTGCGTGTTCTCCGCCGATGCGCTCGGCCTGCGGCCGCTGTGGAAGCTGGAGACGCCCGACGACTTCATCTTCAGCTCCGAGCCCGGTGTCGTCGGCATCGAGGAGATGGTCTCCGAGCCCTTGCCTCTCGGCCCCGGGGAGAAGTTCTTGGTCACGATCGAAGCCTCCAAGCGCCGCTCGCGGGTTTGGGAGCACGCCGAGATGCAGCGCGAGGTCGCTCGCCGCTGGCTCGAGCGGACCGGGGCCGAGGAGGCTGGTGCCTACGACCGGGCGCTCGAGACCGGTGGCCCGCTCGAGGGCACCGACATTCCCGGCTACACCTCGGCCGGCCCCGCCGAGCCGGTGAAGGTGTCAGAGCGGCTGCTCGCCGGCTTCGGCTGGCAGCGCGACGACGTCAAGCTCTGCCAGCAGATGGCCTCCAACGGAGCCGAGCCGATCGGCTCGCTCGGCTACGACGGCCCGCTGGCGGCGCTCTCGCCCGAGCGCCAGAACCTCGCCGACTACTTCAAGGAGACGGTCGCCGTGGTCACCAACCCGGCGATCGACCGCGAGCGCGAGATGGAGCACTTCTCGACCCGCGCCGTGTTCGGCCGCCGCCCATCGCCGCACGATCCCGCCACCGACACCCGCACCGTCCAGACCTCGTTTCCCGTCATCCTCGGCGGCCATCACGACCTGGCGCCGCTCTCGGACTCGACCTACCGCCGGATCGCCCGTGACCACCAGACCTGGTTGATGGAGGACCTGTGGGAGCAGTTCCGCGGCCGCGCCGCAGCGATCGACACCGCCCTGCTCGAGTCCGAGACCTCCGCCGGCGCGGTCGAGCGGCTCAAGCAGGAGGCGGTGAAGCGCGTCCGCGACGGCGCCGAGCTCGTGGTGCTCACCGACCGCACGGTCTGTGACGGCGAACGCCGCTACCTCGACCCCCACCTGGCGACCTCGGCGATCGACCAGGCGCTGAAGCACTTCCGGGTCGAGCCCGGCGGCGTCAACCTGCGCCGGCGCTGCTCGATCGTGCTCCGCTCGGCAGCGATCCGCAACGTTCACGACGTCGTGCTCGCACTCGGACTCGGCGCCAACGGCGTGAACCCCTACGTGCTGCTCGAGGTCGTCTGCGTCGATGATTACGCGCAGGACGTCGCCAACATCTGCGCGGCGCTCTCGAAGGGGATCGAGAAGGTGATCTCGACGATCGGGATCCACGAGGTGCGCGGTTACGCGCGCCAGTTCTCCTCGATCGGGGTCAAGCCCGAGCTCGCCGAGATCTTCCAGACCGAGGCCTTCGTCGCGTCGGCCGGCGGCGGCATCGGCTTCGCCGAGCTCGACGCCGACACCGATCAGCGCTTCCGCATCGTCCGCGACGAGGAGGAGGGTGCGAAGCCGGCGAAGACGTTCCGCTTCTACCCGAAGGTCTACAAGGCCGCGATCGCGGCGGCGAACGGCACCGCCAGCTACGAGGACTACTCGGAGAAGGTGCGCGGGCTCGAGTCCCAGAGCCCGATCTCGATGCGTCACATCATCGGCCTGCGCCCGGATCGCGAGCCGATCGACCCGACCGGCGTCGACGCCGGCGTCGGCCACCACGACTATCCGCTGGTGATCTCGTCGATGAGCTTTGGCTCGCAATCCGAGCCGGCATTCCGCGCCTACGCGGAGGCGGCGAAGGCGATCAACATCCTCTGCATCAACGGCGAGGGCGGCGAGATCCGCGACATGTACGGGCGTTATCGCAAGTGGCGCGGCCAGCAGGTCGCCTCGGGCCGGTTCGGGGTCTCGGCCGAGATGCTGAACTCCTCGTACGTTGCAGAGATCAAGATCGGCCAGGGCGCCAAGCCGGGCGAGGGCGGGCACCTGCCGGGCAAGAAGGTCTCCGAAAAGGTCGCCGCGGCGCGCAACGCCTCGCCCGGCACCGACCTGATCTCGCCCTCCAACAACCACGACCTCTACTCGATCGAGGACCTCGCGGAGCTGATCGACGAGCTGAAGACGGTGAACCCGGACCTGCGGGTCTCGGTCAAGGTGCCGGTGGTGCCGAACGTCGGCACGATCGGGCTCGGGATCGCCAAGGCGGGCGCCGACATCATCACCCTGTCGGGATTCGAGGGCGGGACTGGCGCCGCGCGCCAGCACGCCCTGCGCCACGTCGGACTGCCATCGGACATCGGCACCCGGCTGGTGCACCGGGCGCTGATGGAGGCGGGGATCCGCAACCGGGTCGAGATCTGGGCCGACGGCGGCTACCGCCATGCCCATGACGTGATCAAGCTCGTCTGCATGGGCGCCAACCGGGTCGCCTTCGGCACCCTGGCGATGGTCTCGCTCGGCTGCACGATCTGCCGCGGCTGCCAGCTCGACACCTGCCACGTCGGCATCGCGACCCAGATCGAGACCACCGCGGAGGCGACCGAGCACGGGCTGAAGAAGTTCACTCCGCAGGAGATCGGCACCGCCGCCGACAGCTGCGCCCGCTTCTTCTCCGAGATGGGCGAGGAGGTCCGCCGCCTGACCGCCGAGCTCGGCTACGAGCGCACCCAGGAGCTGGTCGGCCGCTACGACCTGCTCGAGCAGATCGCCCACCGCGACCGGATCGACCTCACCGAGCTGATCACGCCGTTGGAGGAGTACCTCGACCTGGAGCCGATCGACATGCCGGTCGCCGATGAGGAGCTGGTCGAGGCGCGGGCCGAGGCCGGGCTGGTGCGGGCGCGCCCGATCCGCATGCAGCCGAAGCAGGCCTCGGTGCAGATCGCCGAGCTCGCCGACCGGGTCGGGGAGAGTCCGGGCGTGCGGCTCGAGTTCCCGCGGGCGACCGACGCCAACGACCGCGTGCTCGGTGCCGAGCTCGCCGGGGCGATCTCGCGCGCACGGATCTACGGGGGCGCCCCCGAGGGGTCGTGGGACACGCTCGCCGAGCTTGAATTCAACGGCGGCTCGGTCGCCGGGCAGGGGTTCGGCGCCTTCAATGCCTGGGGACTGGTTGTCCGGGTCGAGGGCGGCGCCCAGGACGGCGTCGGCAAGACGATGCTTGGCGGGACCGTTTCGATCATGAAGGGCACCAACCGCGAGGGCAAGCGCGTCAACGGCTCGGTCGGCAAGTCGTTCGCCTACGGCGCTCAGCGCGGGCGGCTGTTCGTCCAGGGTTCGGCCGACTCGCGCTTCTGCATCCGCCTCTCGGGCGCCGACGTCGTCCTCGGCGGTGAGCCCGCCGAGCCGCTCGACGACTCACGCGGCTGCGTGGTCGACCGGGCCAACGCCAAGGGGTTCGCCTTCGAGTACATGACCTCGGGCCGCGCGATCGTGCTTGGCGACATCGGCCCCTGGGCCTGCGCGGGGATGACCGGCGGGCGCGTCTACGCGCGCGTCAACCCGGAATGGAGCCTCGACCGTGAGGCGATCCACAGCCGGCTCGGTGAGGCCGCCAAGGTGACGCTGGCCGAGCTCGACGCCGAGGGCGTCCTCGACGTGCAAGAGCTCCTCGGCCACTACGCCGAGGAGCTGCGGGCCACCGATCAGGACGACGAGGCCCAGCGAATACTCGGGCTCGCCGCGGACGCCGCCCAGAACTTCCTCATGGTCGTCCCGCACAGGGTGCAGGCGGATCCGAACATCTCCACGGAGTGAGGAACAACTTTGCCGAGATCCTCAGCTTCGCTTCCGGTCTCGGCGGCTTGCGGCGGCCGGCGCCTCAGGCCTCGAGCACGTGCAGCCGGTAGCGGCCGATCTCGAGCTCGTCGCCGTCGCTGAGGGGCGCCCACTCGACCGACTCGCCGTTGACGAGCAGGCCGTTGAGGCTGCGGTCGTCGAGCGCGCGCAGATCACCGTCGTCGGTGAGCACGACGAGAGCGTGGCGGCGGGAGACCGTCGGGTCGTCGAGGCGCACATCGGCGGCGCCGCTGCGCCCGATCCGGGTCCAGCCGGGCTCCAGCCGGACCACGGCACGATCGCCGCCGCCCTCCTCGAAGGCAAGGTAATGACCGGGCTCGTCGAGCTCCGCGCGCGCCTCGAGTAGCCACTCCGGCGCCGTCTCGGGCATCTCGACCGCGTCGGCGTCCATCGCCGGAACGTGGAACAGCGACGCGCGGCGGAAGCGCGCCCCGTCGCAGTTCGGACACCTCGGCAGCGACCCGGTCGAGGCCAGCGAGAAGCCGAACCCGCAGCGGACACAGACGAGCGAGCCCGGCTGCGCCTCGGTGATCTGCTCACCGGACCGGCGGATTTCGGGCGCGGAGGGGGAGTTCTGGACCAGCATGGACATGAATGCCAGCTAGGTGGCGATGTTAACGCGATTGGCCGCAATGTCCAGCTACTCGGCTTTGATTTAGACGGAATTTGCGGGCTCGACGCGACCCCGTTCCCGACTAGAATCGCCGCCGCGTGCGACCGGTCTCGGCCAAGATCACGATCGACGCCTCGCGAGAGCGCGTCTTCGACCTGCTCTGCGACCTCGCCGGCCGACCCGCGTTCACCGACCATTTCCTTACCGATTTCCGCCTCGCGCGGGTCGATCCGGTCGGCCCGGGCGCCTCGGCACGGTTCCGGGTCGGCGACTCCGACGTCTGGTTCGACACCGTGATCGAGCGCGTCGAGCGACCCCACCTGGTGCGCGAGCACGGGCGCGGCGGGCGCTCCAACCGGGTCCGGACGGTGACCGTGTGGGAGCTGGCCGAGGGGCCGGCGAGTGGCTGCGAGCTGACCCTGACCTTCTGGACCGAGCCGGCGAACCCGACCGACCGTGTCCGCGAGATGCTCGGCGGCGCGCGAATCCTCCGGCGTGGTTGGCGCCGGGCGCTCACCCGCCTCAAGCGGGTGGTCGAGTCCGATCGGCAAGTACAGAGGATCGCACTCGCCGGCGGCGACCGCCTGCCGTCGTTCGACCACTAGATGGACGGCGCGACTCGGCCGATCCGGTCGCATATGCTTCCGCCCTCGATGCGTCGCCCCGTCGCCGTGCTCGTGTTCCTGTTCGCGGCGCTCGCGCTTGCGAGTGCCGTCTCGGGGTGCGGCGAGGAGGAGGAGACCGAGGTCGTCGAGGGCGAGCCGGTGGAGGTCGGTGAGCTGGAATACAACGTCGGGCTTACCCGCTTCCTCAACCCCGACGACAACGAGGATTCCGAGTATCTGGTCGGGCTACCGCCGCCGGAGCCGAGAACGGCATACCTGGGGGTGTTCTTGACGATCGAGAACCCGACCGAGGACCCGCTGTTGTCGGCCGACGCATACACCGTGCACGACACGCTCGACACCGCGTACGAAACGGTGGACTCAGAGAGTCCCTACGCGCTCGAAATCGGGACCGAGGTGCCGGCGGAGGGCGAGCAGCCGCTGCCGAACTCGACGGCCGCCACCGGCCCCAATCAGGGCGCCCTGCTGATCTTCCTCCTCGATGAGTCCGTGAGCGAGAACCGCCCCCTGAAGCTCGCCGTGGAGAGCTCCGAGACAAGCGGCGAGGTCGTCCTCGACATCTGACCCGGCCTCGGCTTGACTCTGCGTGGTCCTGGTCGCCGGCGGGGCCGTGCTTTCGCTGTCGGCGCTAGCCCGTGCCGAGGCCCGCGGCGAGCACCTCGCGGGCGATCGGGGCGGCGATCTCGCCGCCGTCGCCCGCGGCGTCGACCACCATCACGGCCACGGCGAGCCTCGGGTCGTTCGCGGGCGCGAACGAGGTGAACCAGGCATCGAGCTCCTGCGGCGCCTCCTCCCCGGCTCCGAGCGCCTCGCCGGGGGCGAGCGCCGCCGGGCCGAGCTCGGCGGTGCCCGTCTTGCCGGCGACCTGCACGCCCGGCAGCGCGGCGGCGACCCCGGTGCCGTTCTCGACCACGCCGACCATCAGGTCACGGACCGTGGCCGCGGTCTCCTTCGAGGTCACCTCGACCGGCTCGGCGTCGGGACGGAGCTCGGCGGTGCGGGCGATTGGGGTCGGCAGCCTCACCCCGCGGTTCGCGATCGTCTGCGAGATCGTGGCCAGCTGCAGCGGCGTCGCCAGCACCTGACCCTGGCCGATCGCCGACTCCCCCACCTCGACGCTGGACGAGAGGTCCTCGGGGATCGTGCTCTGGGGTGGCTCGATCACGGCGGTCGCGTCCGCGTCGAACAGCGCGGGCGGCGAGTTGAAGCCGAACAGCTCGGACGTCGCGACCAGCTTCTCGCCGCCGAGCTCGGCGCCCAGCGGCGCGAAGACCGTGTTGCAGGAGTTGGCGAAGGTCTGCGCGAAGGTGCCGCCGCAGGGAGCGTCGTGGGAGTTCGCGATCTCACGACCGATCTCCGAGTTCGAGCTCTCGACCGGGAATTCGTCCTCGAGCGAGACGATGCCGGCGTCGAGCGCACCCGTCGTGGTGATCACCTTGAAAGTGGAACCGGGTGGCTGCGGCGCCGAGTAGGCGACCCCCGAGAGGGCGAGCACGTCACCGCTTTGCGTGTCGAGCACGGCGACGCCGCCGAACAGGCTGCCGAGCGCCGTAACCGCCGCCCGCTGGAGGGCGGGGTCGATCGTCGTCCTCACCGGCTCGCCGGGTACCGGCTGGCTCGAGGCGAGCACGCGACCCCCTCCGACCTCACTCTCCGCCTCCGTCGAGACCGCGACGAGCTGACCGCCGGGCTGGCCCGAGAGGCGTTCGTTCCAGGCGAGCTCGAGCCCGGACGTGCCCGTCAGCGAGCCCGGCGGGAAGCCCAGCGACGCGAGCTTGCGGGCCTGGGCACGGGTCGGGGTCCCGGTCTCGCCGACCACGGCGACGGCGGCGGCGTCGAGCGTGCGCGCGGCGGCCGAGCCCTCGGCGAGCGGGGTTCGATCGGCGGCCAGAATCGGGGCCCGCTGCGGCGCGCGCGTGCGGCGACTGAGCCGCTCCTCCGGGGCGAGGCCCGGGTAGACGAGGTTAGGGGTCCAGGCCACCTGCCCGTCGGCGATCGGCAGCGCGAGCTCGCCGCGCAGGTTGCCGAAGGCGTGGGTTGCGATGCTCACCGGGGCGAGCGCCGTGTCGTCGCCCTCGCGAACCTCGTCCACCGTGATGACGTCGGTGGTGGCGGCCTCGGCGGCGTCGGTGTAGATGCGCTCGAAGCGCTTCAACGGGTACTCCTCGCGGGCCTCCGGGGTGAGCTCGGCGTGCATCGCGGCGTAGTCGTCGCGCTCCCACGCGTCCAGCAGCCGCTGGGCCGCCGGAGCGACCGGTTCCGCGGCCACGACCGCCCCGACGGCGAATGCCGTCGAGGCAAGGACGACTAGGGGAATGGCCCGTGTGAGGATGCGCCGGCGGCGTTCCGTCGCGCGCTGGGTGCTCAATCCCGCTCGATCCCTTCGGTAGCTTTGCGAGTCCCGCCGCGCCGCGTGTGCGACCCGTGATCCACGCCGCGAAGGGTAGTCGCTGCGCCGGGCCTGAACGATGAACCCCGCGCCGGAGCCGACTCGATGAACGCGACACTCCTCGACGTCGGCATCATCCTGCTCGCGCTCGCGCTGGCCGCTGTCGGCTACGAGCGTGGCTTGATCGCCAGCGCGCTTCCGCTCGCCGGGTTCATCGGCGGCGCCGCGCTCGGCGCCCGCCTCGGGCCGGCGCTGCTCTCCGGCGGCTCGGAGTCCGAGTACGCACCGCTGGTCGCGGTGGTGACCGGGATCCTCGTCGGCGCCTTCGTGGCGGTGGCGCTCGAAGGCGTCGGCAAGGCGATCCGCGGGCGGATCCTCGGCGGCGGGGTCGGCGCGCTGGACGGGATCGGCGGGGCGCTGCTGCTGGCGCTGTTGGCGCTGTTGATCAGCTGGGGCTTCGGCGCGGTGGCATTGCACGCCGGCGGTTCCGACACGCGCAAGCTCCGCGAGGCGGTTCAGCAGTCCGCGGTCCTCGGCGCGCTCAACGACCTGCTGCCGCCGTCGGGGCCGCTGCTCAACGTGCTCCGCCGGATCGACCCGACACCCCCCGTCCGCGGCCCCGACGCCGACGTAGCGGCAGCCAACCAAGGGGTCGTCGACGATCCGGAGATCCGCACCGCCGGCGCGGCGACCGTGAGGGTACTCGGCACTGCCTGCGGCCTCGGCGTCGCCGGCTCAGGCTGGGTCGCGGCGCCCGGGATCGTGGTCACCAACGCGCACGTGGTCGCCGGCGCCGACGACACCACCGTACGGGCCGAAAACGGTGCGGACATCGACGCCAACGCGGTGCACTACGACCCCGGCAACGATCTCGCGCTGCTCGAGGCGCCGGGGCTGGACGCGCCGAGCCTCCCGCTCGCCTCGCAGGTCCCCACCGGGACCGAGGCCGCGGTGATCGGCTACCCGAACAACGGACCGCTGACTTTCACGCCGGCACGCCTCGGGCGCACCGGCACCGTGACCAGCCAGGATTCCTACGGTCGCGGGCCGATCCAGCGCCGGATGACCCCGTTCCGTGCCGCGATTCGAAGCGGCAACTCCGGTGGACCGGTGGTCGATACCGCCGGCGACGTGGCCGCGACCGTGTTCGCGGCCTCGACCGGCGACGGGCCGAGCAACGGTCTCGGGGTCCCGAACGAGGTCGTCGCCGAGGCGCTCGCCGGCAATCTGCAACCCGCGGACACCGGTCCCTGCGCCGCGTGAAGCCCGGGAGGTGCGTTCGCTATCGTCAGCCAGGGTGGAGACCGCGGGTGAACAGCCTCGCGCGCGGAGCGCCACGCGTGCCAACGCGCGTTCCGCGCAGGTGTGCCCCGATTTCCACGCCGCGATCGAGCTGATCGGCCGCCGCTGGGCCGGGGCGATCCTCTCGACCCTGGCCGAGCGCCCGCACTACTTCGCCGAGTTGACCGCGAGCGTCCCGGGATTGTCGGACCGCTTGCTCTCGCGGCGCCTGCGCGAGCTCGAGGCCGCCGGCCTCGTCGAGCGCTCAGTCCACGACGGGAGCCCTGCCCGGGTCTCCTATGCGCTGACCGAGAAGGGCCGCGCCCTCGGCCCGGCGCTCTCCGAGCTCAAGGACTGGGCTCGGCGCTGGAAGCTGAGCTCGTAGCGTTGGTAGGTGATCCGGGCGCGACCCCAGCGCGGCCCGGTCTTCGCCCACTGAAGCTCGAAGCCGGCCCGGCGATAGATGTGCGCGGCGGCGCGCAGGTCGCTGAACGTCTCCAGCCCGACGCGCTCGTAGCCGGCGCGCTTGGCGAGCTCGAGCAGCTCGGCGACCAGCCTGGTGCCGAGGCCGAGGCCGCGCAGCTCCGGATCGAGCACGAACCAGCGCAGCGCGGCGAGGCCGGCGCCCTCGTCGGTGAGCGCCAGGCTGCCTGCGTGCTCACCCCCGCGCTCGACGATCCACACCGCCTCGTTCGCGGCCGGCCAGCCGCGCTGGGCCGCGGCCGCCGAGACGCTGGCGGCGACGTGCGCCTCGAAGTCCGCGTCGACGCCGTGCTCGCGCGCGTAGAGCGCGCCATGATGGGCGATGATCGCTCCGAGGTCGCCGGGACGGAGCTCGCGGCGGATGGTCGGCGCGCCGCTCACGCACAGCCACCGGCGCCGGCGAGCCCGAGGTCGAGGCGGCCGGCTGCGGGCCGGCCGCGGCTCCGGTCCCGCCGGTCGCCGGGGTCGAACGCCTGTCCAGCCGCGGCGCGGCAGCGCAGTAGCTCGACCAGCTCGAGGGTGCGCCGGAACGGGTCGGCGACGATCTCGCCGCTCGCCAGCGAGAGCACCGCCTCGATCGTGCCGGCGCGTTCGGCGACCAGCCACGGTCCGGCGGGCACCTGGCGGGAGTCGCGACCGGCGACCCGGGTGATCGCGGCTTCGTCGTCGCCGGCGGTCGCCAGGCGGATCGTCACCGGGACCAGCAACGCGTCCTCGCGCGGGGGGTCGGGTCTGCGACGTCGGTTCGGGAGGCTCATGCGCATCATTGTCGCTCCGACGATCAATCGGAGCAAGATGTTGTTGTCACTAGATCAATCGTGATTTACGATGAATCGCGTGGAGTTGCGCCAGCTCTTGTATGCCGAGGCGGTCGCCCGCCACCGCCACTTCACCCGCGCGGCCGACGAGCTCCATGTCGCCCAGTCGGCGCTCTCGCACCAGATCCGGCGGCTCGAGGCCGAGCTCGGCACGGAGCTGTTCGAGCGCACCAGCCGCCGTGTCGTGCCCACCGAGGCCGGCGAGGCGGTGGCGACCCGGGCGCGTCGGGTGCTCGCCGAGATCGACGGGGTACGCGGCGAGCTCGACGAGCTCCGCGGCCTGGTCCGCGGTCGGATCTCGATCGGGGCGCTGCTCCCCGCCGGCGGAGTCGAGGTGACCACGCTGCTGGCGCGCTTCCGCCACTCGTTCCCCGGGATCGAGGTCGGCCTGCGCGAGGGGACCGCGGCCGACATGCTCGACCTGCTCACAGCCGACGAGCTCGACGCGGCGTTCTCACTGCTCGCCGGGGATATCCCGGAGGGCGTCGAGACCCTGCGGGTGAGCGAGGAGCAGGTGGTCGCGGCCTATCCGCCGGGGACCGCGCCCGACGCCGAACGGGTCAGCGCCGGCGATCTGGCCGGCGTCCCGCTGGCCACCCCGCGCTCGGGCTCGGCGATCAAGTCGGTCGCCGACGACTTCTTCGCCCGCGCCGGCAAGCAGTTCAACGTCTCGCTCGAAAGCGGCGATCCCTACCTGATCCGATGCCTGGTCTCCGACGGCTTCGGCGCCGCGCTGCTGCCGGAGTCGCTCGCGCGCCGCGACGGCCCGCCGGTGGAGACCCGCCCGCTGCGGCCGTCGATCCGGCTGGGCGTGTATTTGATCTGGCGCCGAGACCGCCACCGATCCGTGGCCGCGAACGCTTTCATCGACTTCGTCCGCAACTACGAATCGCGCTCGTGATCACGAATGGGCGAGTTCTCGGCGCCCTGGCGCCGAAAACTCGCCACGTTTCGTTTACTCACCACCCCCGTGGATTGCCCTTCGGGATCCGGTCGCGAACCAGTGTGGCCTCGACGACCTCGACCGGGGGTTCGGCGGTGGTCGCGCGGAAGAGTTCGAGCTGCCCGGGGCCGAGCTCGTCGAATGCGGCCTCGACGGTGGCTAAGTAGTTGGCGACGATGATCGTCTCCCCGGGTGGCTCGGGCATGTGGTTCTGCGGGCGGGGGCGGTAGGCGACGACGCGATCGAAGCCGTGCGCCGCGGATTCGGTCTCGCCGATCCGGATCGCCCCGGTGACCTCGAGGCGTCGGTAGCGCATCTCGCGGAGGTCGAGGCGGTCGAGCTCCTCCTCGCTGAGCTCCACCAGAGCGCCGTTGGGGGCCGGTGCCGTCGCGTTCGGATCGATCGCTACGCCGAGGCAAAAGCGCGGCAGCGAGCCGTCGGCGCGGGCGAAGGTCTTCTCCGAGGTGAGGTTGTCGCGACCGAGCGTCCAGTTGCGGGCGAATCCCTCGAGCCGGGCCGGGATCATGTTCTCGACCGGGCGGCCGAGGGTCTCGGCGGCGCTGCGCCGGCTGACGAGCGACCCGTAGGCGAATAGGGCGACGCTGCTCACCAGCCCGGCTTCCACTTCGGATGCGGGCAGAGGCGTTCGGCGGCGGGGCAGCCGAAGCAGACGGCGTGGCTGGGCTCGTCGGTCGGCCGGAAGCCGCTGCCGCCGGCGCGTATCTCTGCAATCCGACGCTCGAGCCGCGCGCGTGCCGCGGCGAGTCCGGCGGCGTCGAAGGTTTCGGTTACGGGCTCGGCCGGTGCCTCGAGGAAGACGTGGATCGCGCGCACCCGTTCGGGCGCCGGGCCGTTGCCGTTCGCCGAGGCGATCGCGAGCGCGTAGAGCTGGCGCTGGACCGAATAGCGCTCGCCCAGTGCGGCGGCGCCGTCCTCGCCGAGCGCGTCGGTCTTGAAGTCGACCACGGTCGCCGCCCCGCCGGGCGCCGGCTCGACGCTGCCGATCAGCTCGAGCTGACCGCTCGCCGACGCCGCGGCGCCGCGAACGAGCAGGTCGATCTGGCCGCGGACGACCGCTTCGCCCAACCGGAGCGCAAACGGCACCTCGGCGCGGGATTCCGTCTCGGCGAGCTCCGCCAGCAGCGGTGAGGCGAGCCAGCCATCGATCATCGCCCGCGCCCGCTCGAGCTCGCGGTCGTCCTCGAGGCCCTCGCCCGCCAGCAGGTCGGCGAGGCGCCCGTCGTCGGGGCGGCGCCATCGTTGCCGGGCGCTCCACTCGAGCGCCCCATGGACGGCGTTGCCGAAGCCGAGGCTGTGCGAGCGGACGTCGACCGCGAGCGCCGGGGAGTCGTCACTTGCCCGGCCATTCGCGTCGATGCCGGCGGCGGGGTGAAGCGGCCCGGGGGGCTCGACCAGACCGAGCATGCGCTCGACGTAGAACCGGTAGCCGCAACGCTCGTACTCCGCGAGCGCCGAGTAGGAGAGGTGCCCGACCGGCAGTGGCGTCTCGGGGCGCGCCAGCGGCGGGTCGGCGGACCCGGTGCCGGTGGCGCGCTTGACCGATACGGCCGCGAGTCGGCGCGCCAGCTCGCCGGCCCGCGCCGCGCTCGGAATCTCCACTCGCACGGCGAGCCGTGCCGGGCGCTCGAGTATTCGCGCTCCGGCCGCGGGCTGCGGCGGCGCGAGCTCGACCTCGGCGGCATGCGATACCGGGTCCCAGCCGCGGTCGACGAGCGTCGGCAGCAGGCGGCGGATCGCGCTCTGCCTCGGGTCGTGCTCGACGGCGTCGGTGTCGGACGGCTTGAACACCCCCGACAGGATCAGTCGCTCCCGCGCCCGGGTGGCCGCGACGTGAACCAGGCGTGCGCCCTCCTCGGCGGCCTCGGCGAGGATCTCGCGGTGAAGCTCGTTCAGCTCCCAAACCCCGAACGAGCGCGCCGCCGGCAGCGCCAGCCGGAGGCCGTAGCGGGCCTCGGGCTCGCCGTCGCCGCCGAGTTGCAGCCGGCCGACGACGATGTCGCCCCCGCGCTCGCCGCCCGCCAGCGGTCGGCCGAGATCGGGCACGGCGACGACTTCGAACTCGAGTCCCTTGGCCGCGTGCACGGTCATGATCCGGACGCCGTCGTGGTCCTCGGCCTGGATCGCGGCGACGCCCTCGCGCTCGTCGCGCTCGGTCAGCTCCTGCGCCGCTTCGAGGAAGCCGCGCAGGTCGCGGCGCTCGTGCTGTTCGAACTCGCGCGCCAGGCGCATCAGCTTGCGCACATTGGCCATTCGCCCGCGACCACGCTCGCGGGCGAGCAGGTGGAGGTCGTAGCCGAACGCGGTCATCGCGCGCTCGAGCAGGTCGTCGAGCGCCAGCACCGGCGCCGCAGCGCGCAGCTCGGCAAGGATCGAACAGAAGCGCTCCAGCCGGGCGGCGTCCTCGGCCGGGATCCGGTCGAGCCAGGATTCGTCGAGCGACTCGGGACGGCGCTCGGCGCCGCCGAATCGCCACTCGATCAACGGCCAGAGATGGGGGGTGCGGCGGTGCTCGCGGTCCTCGCCCTCGACCGTGGTCGCGCGGCGCAGCAACCAGAGCGCATCGGGGCTGACGGCGTTCGCCGGGCCCGCAAGCGCGCCGAGCAGCATCTCGTCATCGAGCGGGTTGGCGACCGCCTCCACCAGGCGCAGCAGGTCCTCGACCTGCTGCTGGGACCAATAGCCGCGACCGCCGACGACGTAGGGGGCGAGCCCGGCCCGCTCGAGCGCCTCCTCGTAGGCGTCGACGTGGGTGAAGGCGCGCAGCAGCACGACGATCCCGGCCGGGGTCGCCTCACCCGCGTCGACGAGCTCGCGCAGCCGGCTCGCCAGCGCCCTCGCCTCGGCGACCAGCCTCGCCTGGCTCTCGGAGGGGGGTGGTTCGAGCTCGCGCTCGAACTCGTGCCAGCCGAGCTTCCCCTTGCCCGTGCCCTCGTCGAGCGTCAGCAGCAGCTCGGCCCGCGGCCGCGATCCCTCGGCGGGATCGCGGGCCGACGCCAAGGGCGTGTAAGCGTCGGCGCCGAGCATCGCCGCGCCGAGCGCGTTCACGGCCGCGATCAGCTCGGGCCGGGCGCGAAAGCTGCCGCTCAGCGGGCTGAGCTCGGTACCCGAGTCGCTGCGAGCACGCTCGCGCTCGTCGCGAAACACCGCCAGGTCGGCGTTGCGGAAGCGGTAGATCGACTGCAGCTCGTCGCCGACCCGAAACACCGAGGTGCGCGGCCCGCGCAGCGCCTCGACCAGGTCGAGCTGCACGCGGTTGGTGTCCTGGAACTCGTCGACCATGACGTGGTTGAAGCGCCCGCGCCAGGCCGCGCCGACCGCCGCCGACTCGCGCAGCAGCTCGAGCGCCCGCAGCTCGAGGTCGGCGAAGTCGAGCCCCGAGCGAGCCGTCTTCAGCTCCTCGTAGCGGCGCCCGAAGGCCGCCAGGACGAGGTCGAGCGAGCGGCGAGCGGCGAGCGCGGCGCGGTGCTCAACCGGGCTCAGGGGGTCGGATTCGCCGACCGGCTGGTGGCGCGAACGGACGGGCTCGGTGATCGCCGGCAGGCGCGGCTCGTTCATGCCCTGGCTGCGCAGCCGCTCGTAGGCGAGCACCGTCATGTCGCCGAAGCGGTCCGGCCGGTAGGCCGCGATCGCCTCGACCGCGTCTCGATTGGCGCCCGCGACCTCGGCGAGGGCATCGTCGCGAGCCCGGCGTCGAAGCCGCGAGGCCTCGGCCTCGTCGAGCACCCGGAAGCGTGGGTCGATCCCGGCCGCGGCCGGATGGGTGGCGAGCAGCCGGCGGCAGAACCCGTGGATGGTCATCACCCAGGCGCGTTCGGACTCGCGGGCGGCGCGCGCGAGCCGATCGGCAAGCCGGCGCTCGCCGCGCTCGCGAGCCACCACTCCGCGCTCGCTGAGCTCATGGCGAACCCTGGTCCGCAGCTCCGCCGCGGCGCGCTCGGTGAACGTGAAGGCGAGGATCGCGTCGATCCCGGTCTCGTCGATCTCGACCGCGCCGCAGTAGCGGTCCACCAGCACCCGCGTCTTGCCGGTCCCGGCGCCGGCCTCGCAGAAGACGTCGCGGTCGCGGGCCTCGATCGCCGCCTGCTGCTCGAAGGTCGGGGAGAGGTCGCTCACGAGCCGTTCCCTGTGCCGTTGCCTCCGCCGCCGTTGCCGTAGGCGTCGTCATCGAGCCCGACGGCGCGCTCGAGGCGGCAGATCGGCTGGAAGCTGCAGTACCTTGGGCAGCGCCCCCCGATCGGGTCGCGGTCGATCTCGCCCGCGCGCATCGCCTTCGCTTTGCCGGCGGCCTGCTCACGGGCGCGCTCGAGCTCGGCATCGAACTGCTCGCGGTCGCAGGGGTCGCCCCGCACCGTGTCCAGGCCCTCGAGCCGCGCCTCCTCGGAGATCAGTATCCCGCGCGGGCGACGGTCGTCGCGGGCGCCGAGGGCGGTGTACAGACCGCCGATCGGGTCGAGGCCGAGCCGCTCGCGCGCGGCGAGGATGTAGAGCTGAAGCTGGAGCTTGCCGCGTGACTGCCAGCCGGCGCGGCCAGAGACCTCGCTACCGGTCTTGTAGTCGCGAATCAGCGCCGCGCCGTCGGGAGCGACGTCGATGCGATCGATCCGTCCCCGGAGCTTCGCCGCGCCAAGGTCGAGCGCCGGCGGCCCGCCACCCTCGTCCTCGAAGCCGAACCCGGCCTCGAGCAGGTCCGTCCGCGGCCGCAGCGGCGTCTGGCGCGCCGCCTCCTCGGCGAGGAAGGTGTCGATCTGCGCGCGCAGGCGGCCGAGCGCGATCGCGTCCAGCGGCCGCTCGGGACGCATCCCGTTCGCGCGCGCGGCGGAGTCGAGCAGCTCGCGCAGGCTGGCGCGCCAGCGCCCGAGGTCTGCCGGCCGGGGGATCGCGTCGGCGCCGGGCGGCTCCGAGTAGAGCCGGTGCAACGCGTCGTGGGCGATCGAACCGAGCAGCAGGGCATCGCTCTCGGGATCAAGGCGCTGGGGTCTCAGTTCGTGGTCGACGAACCACCGATAGGGGCATTCGAGCCAGCGCTCGAGCGTGCTGGCGCTGAGCAGCTCGCGCCGCTCGAGCTCGGCGAGCACTTCGGGTACCGCCAACGGACCGGGCTTGGGCTCGGCGATCCGAGGCCCGGCGAGTGCCTGGGCCCGGGCGAGCTCATGTGAGCTCGGGGCCTCGTCGGGGCCGAAGACAACCCGTTCGAGGCCGCGGCGGCGCGTCAGTTGCGCCTCGGCCGTGGCCGGATCCGGGCCGAGCAGGTCGAGCACCTCGTCGACGAATGGCGACCGAGCCGCCGGGGCACCCTCGTCGTCGGCGGCCTGCCAGGAGAGATAGAGATGCTCGGTGGGCCGTGAGACGCAGGCGTGGAACAAATAGCGCTCCTCGTCGAGCGCGTCGCGACGGCGCAGCGCCTCGATCCCGAGCTGTGCGCGACGGCCCTCGCCGAGCAGCGGATCGCCGGCGGAGCGGCGCGGGAACTCCCCTTCCTGGAGACCGGCGCAAAACAGGTGGCGGGCGCGACCCGCGCGGATCCGGTAGGGGCCGAGGATCCGTACGCGCCCCTCGGCCGGACCGCGCCAGAGGCGCACGGTTGCGCTCTCGATCGCCTCGGATGCTTCGATCAGGTCGGGCGCCTCGCACCCGGGCAGCGCGCCGATCTCGGCCAGCTCGGCGCAGAGCTCGGCGCAGGTGACCGCAGCGCGCTGTTCGACCGGGTCGAGCGGCGTGCCCGGCGGCGATGCCACCTCGCCGGCGAGGGGGGCCGCCTGCGTGTGCGGCGCCTCTGCCAGCGCCCGGGCGACGCGGGCCAGGGCTTGCATGCGGGCCGCGCCGCGGGCAGCCGCGCGGACCGCGGCGAGATGGCGAGGTGGCGACTGCCAACGGCCGATCGCCTGATCGATGCTCTCCGGGCGCTCGCGGCGGATGCCAAGCTCGAGCCGGTCGGCAATCCCGGGCGGGGTGGATGGATCGGCGCGCAGGTGGTCGAGCAGCGCGGCCGGATCGTCCGAGGCCTGTGCGCGGCAGAGAGCGATCAGCGAGCGGCCGACAGCGGTCCCGGCGAGCGGCGCCGAGGCCTCGATCGCGGCGGGAATTCGAAGCCGGCCGAAGACGCGGCCAAGCAGCGGTCCGCGGCGGGCGGGGTCGCGGACCACGACCGCGATCGAATCGGGCGGCTCGCCGTCGGCGAGCAACCGCGCGATCTCTGCCGCGATCGCCTCCGCCTCGCCGAGCTCGCCGGCGCACTCGAGCAGGGTCACCGCGCCGTCGATCTCGGTCCGAACGGCCTCGGGCTCGAACAGGCTGCGGTCGAGGTGGCGGAGGCTGTCGCGATCGGTGTAGGACGGGTCGTGGTCGAGCTCGAGCACGCGATCGACGCCAAGCTCGTGGTCGAGCTGCGCCGGGAGCTCGGCGTGGGCGCTGAGCGCGTCGCGGTCCGCGTAGTTGACCGCGATCACGACCTCGGCGACCGCTCGCAGGGAGGCGATGAGCTCGAGTTGGGCTCGGGTCAGGTCGTCGAAGCCGTAGATCAGCACCGGCCGCGCGCCCCAGTCCTGCGGGCGGGCTCGCAGAGCATCGATCGTCGCCAGCGCCCGCGAGCCGGCATCGCTGCGACCGGCGCGCTCGCGCAGCTCCTCGTAGGTGCCATACAGCGCCGCCAGCTCACGTTCGTAGTCGCCGTCATCGAGCTCGCGAGCGTGTAGGTCGAGGTCGAGAGGGGTCACCAGGGCCCCTTGGAGCTCGCTGATCAGCGCGTCGAGGGCGGGTGCGAAGCCAGGTCGGGCGGAAGAGCGTCGCAGCAGTCGCAGCTCGGTGGCATCGATCGCCGCGCCGACCAGCGCCAGCCGCTGGGTCGCGCTGAGTGCCGGCGGCAGGTCGAGCGCCGTGGCGCGCGCGCCATCCTCGAACAGCGACGAGAAGGTCCTGATCGCGACCCCGAGCGTGGCCCCGCGGCCGGCGCACAGGTCGCGTTCGAAGCGTGCCGCGTCGTCGCCGGTGGGGACGACGAGCACCGGCTCGCGATCGAGCAGGCGCTCGATCCGCTCGCGGATCGCGACCGCCCGCCCGGAGTTCGGCGGGCCGATGATCAGCTCCAGCCCCATCGCTCGCAGCATAGGTCGCGCCGCGGCACCGAAATCGGACGCGCGACAGCGCTCCTTCGGCATTTCCGGCGCTGGTTTTGCCGTCCTGGGGCGGACCTATCTTCCCGGGCGATGTCCTTGTGCTTCATCGACCCGGCCGATGCCGTGCGCGCGATCGCCGACTCGATCGGCCGCGAGGCGCGCCGCCAGCTCCTCGGCGAGGCGGTGAGGGCATGGGTTGACGAGATCCCGGACGACGAGCTCGAGGCCCACTACGCGAAGGCGATCTCCGAGCTCGACGAGCACGACATCTCGATGCTCGCCGCCTGGCACGCCTCGATGGACGTCGGCACGCCGATTCCCAACCGCGATTATTTGATGGGCGCCTTCCCCGCCCTCGGAGAGCATCGCCGCGAAGCGCTGAAGCTCGCCGCCGGCTTCCGCGGCGAGGAGGCGGTCGACCGCGGGGTCACCGAGGAGCGGGCGCTCGAGACGGTGCTCGAGTGGCTCTCCGGGCCGCGGCTGATGGCGCTGGCGCTGGAGGCGGTCGAGCTCTACGTCTGGGACCGCGCCGGCTCCGATAACTGAAACCTCGCCCAACCGAGCTACGCGACCTGCTCACACTTCGCTAACTAGTTGCTAGTATCCCGGCCTCCTGCTGAGCCCGCGCCGGACGGAGGCGTGGGACGGGGGACCCAGACGTTGGGGCGAATCGCGGCCGCTTCGGCCGCGTAGCGCTAGCTCTTTCCGCGCGAGCCCGTCAGCTAACCCCGGAAGCGACGAGAGCGGAGCGTGAATGTGAGCGTCTCTGACCTATCCAGGAGCAAACGACTGAGGCTCTTCGTGATCGCGATCGCTGCGTTCGCGTCCCTCGCCGCTGCATCGATGATTTCCGGCGAGGCGCGGGGCGAGGGCTCCGGCGGCATCGCCACCGCGGGGGGCGGCGACGACACCTCCGCCGTCGGCGGCGAATCCGATTCCGCGAGCCGCAACAGCGCCAAGTACGAGCGGCTGTGGGATCGCGTCGACCGCCGCGACCGGCGCTGGGCGCGGCGCACCGCGAAGTGCGAGTCCGGCCGCGATCCGGATGCGATCGGCGGCGGTGGGCGCTACCGTGGCGCCTTCCAATTCATGAAATCGACCTGGAAGAGCGCGCCGAAGAGCCCTGGAGGCGACCCGATCGCGTACTCCTACCGGACCCAGGCCGTGGTCGCGGTGCTGCTCAAGCAGCGCGACGGGGCCGGCCACTGGCCCGTCTGCGGCTAGCGCGAGCGCGCTGACAGATCGCGCGGCCGACCGCACCGCGAGCCGCGGTGCTCCTCGGCAAACTCTTGCCGATGCGCGTGCTCGCGATCTGCCATCAGCGCGACGCCGGGCCGGGGATCTTCGCCGACGCGATCGCCGCCGTCGGCGGCGAGCTCGAGCAGTGGTTTCGCGCCGAGACTGACGTGCCGCCGGCCGACCCGGCGAGCTACGACGCGGTGATCAGCTTCGGCGGCTCGATGCACGCCGACCAGGAGGACGAGCACGGCTGGCTCGCCGCGGAGAAGGCGCTCTTGCGGCAGCTGCTCGAGCGGGGGATGCCGCTGCTCGGCGTCTGCCTCGGCGCGCAACTGCTCTCCGAGGCCGCCGGCGGAGACGCGCACCCCGCCCGCGAGCCGGAGATCGGCTGGTTCGAGGTCGAGGTCACGGAGGAGGGCGCCGAGGATCCGCTGATCGGGCCGCTGGCACCGCGGTTCGAGGCATTCGATTGGCACCACTACGAGTGCGGGCTCCCGGCGCATGCGACGGTGCTCGCGCGCACCCCGGTCTGCGCGCAGGCGTTCCGCGTCGGCGAGGCCGCCTGGGGCATCCAGTTTCACGCCGAGGTTTCGGTCGCCGACCTCGAGGCCTGGATCGACGAGTACCGCGACGATGCCGACCGCGACCGCGCGGGCCCCGATCCGGAGACGCTGCGAGGAACGACGATGCCGCGGATGAACGCCTGGAACGACCTCGGTCGCGCGCTCTGCGGCCGCTTTCTCGCCGCCGTCGCTCGTCCCGGCGCCGCGGCGCCGGCTACTTTTCGCCCTCCTTCAACGCCCAGCTCGAGTAGTCCTTGAAGTAGACCGGGTCAAACGTCGCGCTCTCGAAGGCGGCGATGCCGCCCACCGAGGCCGCGAAGATCGCGGTCGCGCAGACCCAGACCACCAGCCGCCGCCCGCCGCCTCGGTCGCTTTCCCTCATCGCTCGCACCTCCCGTCGTCCTGCTTCGGCACCCGTGTGGGCAATCAACCCACGGCGAGGTGAGAGCCGGCCGAAAGGCGGTTATGAATCGGGTAAGAGGCGGCCCGCGGCCTCATCCGACCGCGGCCGGGACGCGGTCGGCGGCCACCGGCAGGCGCAGGCGCAGCAGCGCACCGCCGCCGACACGGCCCTCGGCATGCACGGTCCCGCCGTGCGCCTCGGCGACCCGGCGCACGATCGCCAGCCCGAGCCCCGAGCCCGGCAGCTCCCGCGCGGCCGCGGAGCGAAAGAAGCGATCGAAGACGTGCGGCAGGTCCTCGGCGTCG